>NZ_SZWM01001345.1:0-430503 GCF_005280805.1 Citrobacter sp. TBCS-14 | reverse complement strand
GGCCTGGATATCCTGCTGCTGAAAGATACGGAAGTTCTGGCGCAGCCCTGCCCGCCAGAGCGGGGGAGAAAGGGTCAGGGTATAATTCATCTGCCAGCGGTTGTTTTCCCCGCTTTCCATCCCGGTAATGATGCCGTGGAGGTAGCGCAGTGGGGTGTTACCCTGCCAGATGGTCAGTGTGGCGTTTTTCTCGAGAAAGCTGACGGCGGTGAGGCCAGACCGGTCGCTGGCAATATCGACACGGAGTAAAAAAGGGGTGGAGAGACTCTGGTAGAGGGTGAAGCTGACGACGGCGGTTGCCGTCTCCGCTAATCCGTCCACTTCCAGCGTAAAGCGCAGTCCTTCCAATGGCATAAAATCCTCTCTAACGTGTGGCAATGAAATAACAGTGCAGTTCTATACTTGTCTTCCAGAGTCCACTCCCCCAAATCATAATCCTGTACGTACCGCCACGATGCTTCTCTCACCAACTGAGTAACATCAGGGAACTGACAAATTGGTTGGAGAAGTAGAGGATATTTTGTACGATTGTTTTTTGATGTAGATCACCTATTCTGAATATCAGATCTATTTAATCCATATATTTCAAATAATTAATAGCCTGCATAAATTGATAATTGGGATCAATTTCGTTTGATAATGGCTGTTTCATTTTCCCCCATTGCCCTAAATGGTAACAGGTAGGTCGATCCCATCTGAAGCTAGCAGTAACCATCAAGCACTCCCCTGTCACTTCATTTACGTTTTCAAATAATAGGAGATTAAAGCATCTGATCTTATTGAGGCGCAGCACTATGACTAGAACGAGATCAACAAACCAAGCTGATAATTATTGATTTCTTATCCCCTACTTTTCCACAGGTAGATCCCAGCTCGCTCACAGCGTACAATACGCACTCTTTATAGAGGTGGGCGAGCATGGCAGACATTACTCTTATCAGCGGCAGTACCCTTGGCGGTGCTGAATACGTTGCAGAACATCTGGCTGAAAAGCTGGAGGATGCAGGTTTTTCAACCGAAACCTTGCACGGCCCGCAGGTCGAGGAGCTTTCAAGCTGTGGCATTTGGCTGGTGATCAGCTCAACGCACGGTGCGGGAGACATTCCGGACAACCTGCTTCCCTTCTATAACGATCTTCAGTCTCAGAAACCCGACCTTTCCCAGGTTCGTTTTGGTGCAATTGGCATTGGCAGTCGCGAATATGACACCTTCTGTGGCGCGATCGATAAATTACAGACTGAACTGACCGCGTCTGGTGCAAAACAGATAGGCGAAACACTCAAGATCAACGTCCTCGAACACGACATTCCGGAAGATCCAGCAGAAGTTTGGCTCGGATCCTGGATTAATTTACTCAAAAACGTGTAAAGATCGTGCGATCGAGTGTGGATAACTCTGGTAGTAAGCTTGGATTAACCGGTAGTTATCCAAAGAACAACCGTTGTTCAGTTTTTGAGTTGTGTATAACCCTTCATTTTGATCCCAGCTTATACGGACCAGGATCACCGATCATTCACAGTTAATGATCCTCAGCAACGTGTTGATCTTATTCAGAGGATCGCCCTTATCCACAGAACATCGCGATCCTAATAAGAGATCACAATAAAACAGATCTCTAAATAAAAAGATCTTCTTTTTAATACCCAGGATCCAAGGTCTTTCTCGATCGACTAAAGTTGAGTAGAATCCACGGCCCGGGCTTCAATCCATTTTCACACCGCGTTATGCGAGGCAATTACCATGTTTTATCAGGATCCTTTTGACGTCATCATCATTGGCGGGGGTCATGCAGGCACCGAGGCCGCGATGGCCGCGGCGCGAATGGGTCAACAGACCCTGCTGTTGACACACAATATCGACACTCTGGGACAGATGAGCTGCAACCCGGCGATCGGCGGTATTGGGAAAGGACACTTGGTAAAAGAAGTGGATGCGCTCGGTGGGCTGATGGCCAAAGCGATCGACCATGCAGGCATTCAGTTTAGGATACTAAACGCGAGCAAAGGACCGGCGGTGCGCGCCACTCGTGCTCAGGCAGACCGCGTGCTGTATCGCCAGGCCGTTCGTACTGCTCTGGAGAATCAGCCAAACCTGATGATCTTCCAGCAGGCGGTTGAAGATCTGATTGTGGAAAACGATCGTGTTGTCGGGGCAGTGACCCAAATGGGACTGAAGTTCCGTGCCAAAGCCGTGGTCTTAACGGTCGGAACCTTCCTCGACGGTAAAATTCATATCGGTCTGGACAACTACAGCGGTGGCCGTGCAGGCGATCCGCCGTCTATTCCGCTGTCACGCCGCCTGCGCGAACTGCCGCTACGCGTCAGCCGCCTGAAAACAGGTACACCACCGCGAATTGATGCGCGTACTATCGATTTCAGCGTGCTGGGTCAGCAGAACAGCGATAACCCCATGCCGGTCTTCTCGTTCCTTGGCGACGTCTCTCAACACCCGCGCCAGATGCCGTGTTATATCACGTATACCAACGAGAAAACCCATGACGTGATCCGCAATAACCTCGATCGTAGCCCGATGTATGCTGGCGTGATCGAAGGGATCGGCCCACGCTACTGCCCGTCGATCGAAGACAAAGTGATGCGCTTTGCCGACAGGAACCAGCATCAGATTTTCCTCGAGCCGGAAGGACTGACGTCCAACGAAATTTACCCGAACGGTATCTCCACCAGCCTACCGTTTGATGTGCAGATGCAAATTGTCCGCTCAATGCAGGGGATGGAAAACGCCCGAATCGTCCGCCCTGGCTACGCGATTGAGTATGATTTCTTCGATCCGCGCGACCTAAAACCGACTCTGGAAAGCAAATTTATTCAGGGCCTGTTCTTTGCCGGACAAATCAACGGTACAACGGGTTACGAAGAAGCCGCTGCGCAAGGTTTACTTGCGGGCCTCAACGCTGCTCGCCTGTCAGCCGACAAAGAAGGCTGGGCGCCTGCGCGTTCTCAGGCCTATCTCGGCGTGCTGGTGGACGATCTCTGCACGCTGGGTACCAAAGAACCGTACCGCATGTTTACCTCACGAGCGGAATACCGTTTGATGCTGCGTGAGGACAATGCCGATCTCCGTCTGACCGAAAAAGGACGCGAGCTGGGTCTGGTGGATGATGCACGCTGGGCGCGCTTCAATGAAAAACTGGAGCGCATTGAACAAGAACGTCAGCGTTTGAAATCGACCTGGGTGAACCCATTAGCCGAGACTGCAGCAGAAGTGAACGCTTACCTGGCTACCCCGTTGTCACGTGAGGCCAGCGGTGAAGATCTCCTGCGTCGCCCGGACGTGACCTACGCGCAACTGACGTCGTTGTCAGCGTTTGCACCAGGCCTTGACGATGCTCAGGCCGCTGAACAGGTTGAGATTCAAGTTAAGTACGAAGGCTATATCGCTCGCCAGCAGGACGAGATCGAAAGACACCAGCGTAATGAAAACACCCTGTTGCCTGCGACCCTGGATTATCGCCAGGTATCCGGCTTGTCGAATGAAGTCATTGCTAAGCTGAACGATCACAAACCGGTGTCTATCGGTCAGGCATCGCGCATATCTGGCGTTACGCCTGCCGCCATCTCCATTTTGCTGGTATGGCTGAAAAAACAAGGTATGCTGCGCCGCAGCGCTTAATGACACACTATTTTGGCGGGGGCGCTTTGCTTGCCCGCCCTACAAATTTGTAGGCCCGGTCAGCGTTAGTGCCATCGGGCAAATTATCATCAACAGGTAACGACCGTGCTCAACAAACTCTCTCGTCTGCTGGCCGATGCCGGTATATCTCTTACCGATCACCAGAAAAATCAGCTGATAGCGTATGTCGATATGCTGCATAAATGGAACAAAGCGTACAACCTGACGTCGGTGCGTGATCCCAACGACATGCTGGTACGTCATATTCTGGACAGCATTGTCGTTGCGCCACATCTGCAGGGAGAACGTTTTATTGACGTTGGTACGGGTCCTGGGCTGCCGGGTATTCCGCTCTCCATTGTACGTCCAGATGCGCATTTCACTCTGTTAGACAGTTTGGGGAAACGCGTACGCTTCTTGCGTCAGGTGCAGCATGAACTCAAGCTGGAAAACATCACCCCGGTACAAAGTCGGGTTGAGGATTTTCCTTCGGAACCGCCTTTTGATGGCGTGATCAGCCGTGCTTTCGCTTCGCTGAACGATATGGTGACCTGGTGCCATCATTTACCGGGTCAAAACGGACGCTTTTACGCGTTGAAAGGGCAGTTGCCTGAGGATGAAATTGCCTCTTTGCCTGCTGAGTTCAGCGTCGAGTCGGTTGAAAAATTACGCGTTCCACAACTGGATGGCGAACGTCATCTGGTGGTGATTAAGCCAAACAAAATTTAATATTTGTCAAAAAAAATAGAAATAAAACGGTGCGTCAGGCGTTAAAAAATAGGGGGGGTCGTGTGGTTAAATGTTGTTACATTTCACCGGTGACTTACTGTTTTGCATCATAACTATAACGTACCGTTTTTTGTTAAAAGTGAAACAAGTCAACTGTGAAAATATCAGGCTGCTAAAAATAGAACCTAACAATCATCGGTGTGTGTTAATTTTTTATTATAAATGTCAATGAGTGGTGTTTTTGTTGTTAGGCGCTATTTTTAAAAGAGTGATGATTTTTAGGCTTAAATATCAAAAAGATGAAAAGGCATCATTTGCCACGCAATTTAATTATGCGAAGGTGAATATGTTCAATATGTGATCTGTCGCACGCTTTGCAGCCAGTGTTTACGCGGTATTTGCAGTTTTGCATGATCGTTCACAGTTTGCCAAAAAGTAATAAATGTGGCCCAGAGAAAAATATTTAAACATTTATTCACTTTTTAGCTACTTATTGTTTGAAATCACGAAGGCGCACCGTATAATTTGTCCGCTTTTTGATGCTTGACTCTAAGCCATAAAGAACGTTTTATACGACACGCGGCGTACCTCGAAGGGAGCAGGAGTAAAAACGTGATGTCTATGTCGCTCTTGAGTCGAAACGTTGCACGTAAGCTTTTGCTCACACAGCTTCTGGTGGTAATGGCAAGTGGATTGCTGTTTAGCCTCAAAGACCCTTTCTGGGGCATCTCCGCATTGTGCGGTGGATTGGCAGTGTTACTGCCTAATATGTTGTTTATGATATTTGCCTGGCGTCACCAGGCACATACACCAGCAAGAGGTCGAGTGGCCTGGTCGTTCGCCTTCGGCGAAGCCTTCAAGGTGTTAGCGATGCTGGTTTTGCTGGTGGTGGCGTTGGCGGTTTTGAAGGCGGTATTTACGCCGCTGATCGTTACGTGGGTTTTGGTGCTGGTGGTTCAGATACTGGCACCGGCTGTAATTAACAACAAAGGGTAAAGGCATCATGGCTTCAGAAAATATGACGCCGCAGGATTACATAGGACACCATCTGAATAACCTTCAGTTGGACCTACGTACATTCTCGCTGGTGGATCCGCACAACCCCCCAGCCACCTTCTGGACGCTCAATATTGACTCCATGTTTTTCTCGGTGGTTCTGGGTCTGTTGTTCCTGCTTGTGTTCCGTAGTGTGGCCAAAAAGGCAACCAGCGGCGTACCGGGTAAATTTCAGACCGCGATTGAGCTGGTAATCGGCTTTGTACATGGTAGCGTGAAAGACATGTACCATGGCAAAAGCAAGCTGATTGCTCCGCTGGCCCTGACGATTTTCGTCTGGGTATTCCTGATGAACCTGATGGATTTACTGCCTATCGACCTGCTGCCGTACATCGGCGAGCATATCTTTGGCCTGCCGGCTCTGCGTGTGGTTCCGTCTGCTGACGTGAACATCACCCTGTCGATGGCACTGGGCGTATTTATCCTCATTCTGTTCTACAGCATCAAAATGAAAGGCATCGGTGGCTTCACGAAAGAGTTGACGCTGCAGCCGTTCAATCACTGGGCGTTCATTCCTGTCAACTTAATCCTTGAAGGGGTAAGCCTGCTGTCCAAACCAATCTCTCTTGGTTTACGACTGTTCGGTAACATGTATGCCGGTGAGCTGATTTTCATTCTGATTGCTGGTCTGTTGCCGTGGTGGTCACAGTGGATCCTGAATGTGCCATGGGCCATTTTCCACATACTGATTATCACGCTGCAAGCCTTCATCTTCATGGTTCTGACGATTGTCTATCTGTCGATGGCGTCTGAAGAGCATTAATTTACCAACACTACTACGTTTTAACTGAAACAAACTGGAGACTGTCATGGAAAACCTGAATATGGATCTGCTGTACATGGCTGCCGCTGTGATGATGGGTCTGGCGGCAATCGGTGCTGCGATCGGTATCGGCATCCTCGGGGGTAAATTCCTGGAAGGCGCAGCGCGTCAACCTGATCTGATTCCTCTGCTGCGTACTCAGTTCTTTATCGTTATGGGTCTGGTGGATGCTATCCCGATGATCGCTGTAGGTCTGGGTCTGTACGTGATGTTCGCTGTCGCGTAGTAAGCGTTGCTTGAATTAAGAGCAATATCAGAACGTTAACTAGATAGAGGCATTGTGCTGTGAATCTTAACGCAACAATCCTCGGCCAGGCCATCGCGTTTGTCCTGTTCGTTCTGTTCTGCATGAAGTACGTATGGCCGCCATTAATGGCAGCCATCGAAAAACGTCAGAAAGAAATTGCTGACGGTCTTGCTTCTGCGGAACGAGCACATAAGGATCTTGACCTTGCAAAGGCCAGCGCGACCGACCAGCTGAAAAAAGCGAAGGCGGAAGCTCAGGTAATCATTGAGCAGGCGAACAAACGTCGCGCTCAGATCCTGGACGAAGCCAAAACTGAAGCAGAGCAGGAACGTACTAAAATCGTGGCACAAGCGCAGGCGGAAATTGACGCCGAACGTAAACGTGCTCGCGAAGAACTGCGTAAGCAAGTCGCTATCCTGGCTGTTGCTGGCGCCGAGAAGATCATCGAACGTTCCGTGGATGAAGCTGCTAACAGCGACATCGTGGACAAACTTGTCGCTGAACTGTAAGGAGGGAGGGGCTGATGTCTGAATTTATTACGGTAGCTCGCCCCTACGCCAAAGCAGCTTTTGACTTTGCCGTTGAGCACCAGAGCGTTGACCGTTGGCAGGATATGCTGACGTTCGCCGCTGAGGTGACGAAGAACGAACAAATGGCAGAGCTTCTCTCTGGCGCGCTGGCGCCGGAAACGCTCGCTGAGTCGTTTATCGCAGTCTGCGGTGAGCAGCTGGACGAAAGCGGCCAAAACCTGATTAAGGTAATGGCTGAAAATAACCGTCTGAATGCGCTCCCGGATGTTCTTGAGCAGTTTATTCACCTGCGTGCAGCCAGTGAGGCTATCTCTGAGGTAGAAGTCACTTCTGCCAATGCACTGAGTGATGAGCAGCTTGCGAAGATCAGCGCCGCGATGGAAAAACGTCTGTCACGCAAAGTTAAGCTGAATTGCAAAATCGATAAGTCTGTAATGGCGGGCGTAATCATCCGTGCGGGTGATATGGTCATTGATGGCAGCGTACGCGGCCGTCTTGAGCGCCTTGCAGACGTCTTGCAGTCTTAAGGGGACTGGAGCATGCAACTGAATTCCACCGAAATCAGCGAACTGATCAAGCAGCGCATTGCTCAGTTCAGTGTTGTGAGCGAAGCTCATAACGAAGGTACTATTGTTTCTGTAAGTGACGGTGTTATCCGCATCCACGGCCTTGCCGATTGTATGCAGGGTGAGATGATTTCCCTGCCGGGTAACCGTTACGCTATCGCACTGAACCTGGAGCGCGACTCCGTAGGTGCAGTTGTGATGGGTCCATACGCTGACCTCGCCGAAGGCATGAAGGTTAAGTGTACGGGTCGTATCCTTGAAGTTCCGGTAGGCCGTGGCCTGCTGGGTCGTGTGGTGAACACTCTGGGTTCCCCAATCGACGGTAAAGGTCCGGTTGATAACGATGGCTTCTCGCCAATCGAAGTTATCGCACCGGGCGTAATCGAACGTCAGTCCGTCGATCAGCCGGTACAGACCGGTTATAAATCCGTTGATGCCATGATCCCAATCGGACGTGGTCAGCGTGAGCTGATCATCGGTGACCGTCAGACCGGTAAAACCGCGATGGCGATCGATGCGATCATCAACCAACGTGACTCCGGCATCAAATGTGTGTACGTGGCTATCGGCCAGAAAGCGTCCACCATTTCTAACGTGGTTCGTAAACTGGAAGAGCACGGCGCACTGTCCAACACTATCGTTGTTGTGGCTACCGCGTCTGAATCTGCTGCACTGCAATATCTGGCACCGTATGCTGGTTGCGCAATGGGCGAATACTTCCGTGACCGCGGTGAAGATGCACTGATCGTTTACGATGACCTGTCCAAACAGGCTGTTGCTTACCGTCAGGTTTCCCTGCTGCTGCGTCGTCCGCCAGGACGTGAAGCATTCCCAGGCGACGTATTTTACCTCCACTCCCGTCTGCTGGAGCGCGCATCCCGCGTTAACGCTGAGTACGTTGAGAAGTTCACCAATGGTGAAGTTAAAGGTAAAACCGGCTCCCTGACCGCTCTGCCGATTATCGAAACCCAGGCGGGTGACGTTTCTGCGTTCGTTCCGACCAACGTAATCTCGATTACCGATGGTCAGATCTTCCTGGAAACCAACCTGTTTAACTCCGGTATTCGTCCGGCGGTTAACCCAGGTATCTCCGTATCGCGTGTAGGTGGTGCAGCGCAGACCAAGATCATCAAGAAACTGTCCGGTGGTATTCGTACCGCGCTGGCACAGTATCGTGAACTGGCCGCGTTTTCTCAGTTCGCTTCCGACCTGGATGAAGCTACGCGTAAGCAGCTGAGCCATGGTCAGAAAGTCACTGAGCTGCTGAAGCAGAAACAGTATGCCCCAATGTCTGTTGCACAACAGGGTGTGGTGTTGTTTGCGGCTGAACGCGGTTACCTCGAAGATGTGGAACTGGCGAAAATCGGTAGCTTTGAAGCCGCTCTGCTGGCTTACGTCGACCGTGATCACGCTCCGCTGATGCAAGAGATTAACCAGTCCGGTGGCTATAACGATGAAATCGAAGGCAAGCTGAAAGCTATCCTCGATTCCTTCAAAGCAACCCAGTCCTGGTAACGTCTGGCGGTCTGTCCTAGGGCGGACCGCAAGGCATTGAGGAGAAGCTCATGGCCGGCGCAAAAGAGATACGTAGTAAGATCGCAAGCGTCCAGAACACGCAGAAGATCACTAAAGCGATGGAGATGGTCGCCGCTTCCAAAATGCGTAAATCGCAGGATCGCATGGCGGCCAGCCGTCCTTATGCAGAGACCATGCGCAAAGTGATTGGTCACCTTGCGAATGGTAATCTGGAATATAAGCACCCTTACCTGGAAGAACGCGACGTTAAACGCGTGGGCTACCTGGTGGTGTCGACCGACCGTGGTCTGTGCGGCGGCTTGAACATTAACCTGTTCAAAAAACTGTTGGCGGATATGAAAGCATGGTCCGATAAAGGCGTTCAGTGCGACATCGCAATGATCGGCTCTAAGGGCGTGTCTTTCTTTAACTCTGTTGGCGGTAACGTGGTTGCTCAGGTAACCGGTATGGGGGATAACCCTTCCCTGTCCGAACTGATCGGTCCGGTTAAAGTGATGCTGCAGGCCTACGATGAAGGCCGTCTGGACAGACTGTACGTTGTCAGCAACAAATTTATTAACACCATGTCACAGGTTCCGACCCTGACTCAGATGTTGCCGTTACCGGCATCAGAAGATGAAGAGTTGAAACAAAAAGCCTGGGATTACCTGTATGAACCAGACCCGAAACCGCTGCTGGATACCCTGCTGCGTCGTTACGTTGAATCTCAGGTTTATCAGGGCGTGGTAGAAAACCTGGCCAGCGAGCAGGCCGCACGTATGGTGGCGATGAAAGCCGCGACCGACAATGGCGGCAGCCTGATTAAAGAGCTGCAGTTGGTATACAACAAAGCTCGTCAGGCCAGCATTACTCAGGAACTCACCGAGATTGTCGGTGGTGCATCCGCGGTATAACCAGGTTAATTCGTAGAGGATTCAAGATGGCTACTGGAAAAATTGTCCAGGTAATCGGCGCCGTAGTTGACGTCGAATTCCCTCAGGATGCCGTACCGCGTGTGTACGAAGCCCTTGAGGTTCAGAATGGTAATGAAGTTCTGGTGCTGGAAGTTCAGCAGCAGCTCGGCGGCGGTATCGTACGTACCATCGCTATGGGTTCTTCCGACGGTCTGCGTCGTGGTCTGGAAGTTAAAGACCTCGAGCACCCGATCGAAGTCCCGGTAGGTAAAGCAACACTGGGTCGTATCATGAACGTATTGGGTCACCCGATCGACATGAAAGGCGACATCGGTGAAGAAGAGCGTTGGGCTATCCACCGCGCGGCACCGTCCTATGAAGAGCTGTCCAGCTCTCAGGAACTGCTGGAAACCGGCATTAAAGTTATCGACCTGATGTGTCCGTTCGCGAAGGGCGGTAAAGTCGGTCTGTTCGGTGGTGCGGGTGTAGGTAAAACCGTAAACATGATGGAGCTGATCCGTAACATCGCGATCGAACACTCCGGTTATTCTGTGTTTGCGGGTGTAGGTGAACGTACTCGTGAGGGTAACGACTTCTACCACGAAATGACCGATTCCAACGTTCTGGACAAAGTATCCCTGGTATATGGCCAGATGAACGAGCCGCCGGGAAACCGTCTGCGCGTTGCACTGACCGGCCTGACCATGGCTGAGAAATTCCGTGACGAAGGTCGTGACGTACTGCTGTTCGTTGATAACATCTACCGTTACACCCTGGCCGGTACGGAAGTATCCGCACTGCTGGGTCGTATGCCATCAGCGGTAGGCTATCAGCCGACTCTGGCGGAAGAGATGGGTGTTCTTCAGGAACGTATCACCTCGACCAAAACCGGTTCTATCACCTCCGTTCAGGCGGTATACGTACCTGCGGATGACTTGACTGACCCATCCCCAGCCACCACCTTTGCTCACTTAGATGCAACCGTGGTACTGAGCCGTCAGATCGCATCCCTGGGTATCTACCCGGCCGTTGACCCGCTGGACTCCACCAGCCGTCAGCTGGATCCGCTGGTTGTTGGTCAGGAACACTACGACACCGCGCGTGGCGTACAGTCCCTGCTGCAGCGTTACCAGGAACTGAAAGACATCATCGCCATCCTGGGTATGGATGAACTGTCTGAAGAAGACAAACTGGTGGTAGCACGTGCGCGTAAGATCCAGCGCTTCCTGTCCCAGCCGTTCTTCGTTGCGGAAGTATTTACCGGTTCTCCGGGTAAATACGTTTCCCTGAAAGACACCATCCGTGGCTTTAAAGGCATCATGGAAGGCGAATATGACCACCTGCCAGAGCAAGCGTTCTACATGGTTGGTTCTATCGACGAAGCCGTGGAAAAAGCGAAAAAACTTTAACGCCTTAATCGGAGGGTGATATGGCAATGACTTACCACCTGGACGTCGTCAGCGCAGAGCAACAAATGTTCTCTGGTCTGGTCGAAAAAATCCAGGTAACGGGCAGTGAAGGTGAACTGGGTATTTTCCCGGGACACGCACCGCTGCTCACCGCCATTAAGCCTGGTATGATCCGCATCGTTAAACAGTTCGGTCATGAAGAGTTTATCTATCTGTCCGGCGGCATTCTTGAAGTGCAGCCTGGCAACGTGACCGTACTGGCTGATACCGCGATTCGCGGGCAGGATCTCGATGAAGCGAGAGCCCTGGAAGCGAAACGTAAGGCAGAAGAGCACATTAAGAGCTCTCATGGTGACGTGGATTACGCTCAGGCATCTGCGGAACTGGCCAAAGCGATCGCCAAACTGCGCGTTATCGAGTTGACCAAAAAAGCGATGTAACACCGGCTTGAAACACAAAAACCAGTCTGATTTCAGGCTGGTTTTTTTATGCCTGTGTTTTAGATAATTTGAAACTGAAAAGGTATTTTAAAATTTATGTGATATTCATCACATAAATATTGATCGATTAAAAAATGAAGCGTAGACTCTTTTTTGTGATGAGTGTCACATAATTAACTCAGATAAAAACGGGATACCAACATGAAACTGATCAACAAAATCATCGCCCTTTTCAGCAGCATGAACGTCTCTTTCGGCACGTTCAACCTGTAATACCTGCTTTAATGTGGCGCGATGCTTTGCGTAATTTATAAGCTAGCGCCATCTGTTCTCCTGTCGTTTTCGCACTATCCCCCGCCTCGATCCACTCCTTCTATTACTCCCTGAATTCGATAAATAAAATTGAGTCCGGACACTGAATTCTTTATTCATGGGGCAAAAAAATAGCAAAAACATTAACCTAAGGCTTTAATAAGAGCAGTCTCCTGTTTTTGGGAAGACAAAAGGCGTAGATATCGACGAAAATAGTGGGCTAAACGATAGGTATTTTCCCCTATTGAACGTTTTATCTTCGGCCCATTTCACGATGAAAAAAATGTAGTATTTTCAATGTGAAACGGTATAAATTCGTTCTTAAATTACAGTCAGGACGTGTATGTTGAATAGTGCTATGAGCGTCGTGATCCTTGCCGCAGGCAAAGGTACACGTATGTATTCCGATCTTCCTAAAGTGCTGCATACCCTCGCGGGCAAATCGATGGTCCAGCATGTCATTGATGTTGCTAATGAATTAGGCGCAACTCGCGTACATCTGGTCTACGGACACGGTGGCGATCTGCTTAAACAAACGCTGAAAGATGACAACCTGAACTGGGTTCTGCAAGCAGAGCAGTTGGGTACCGGTCATGCTATGCAGCAGGCGGCGCCATTCTTTGGTGATGACGAAGACATTTTGATGCTTTATGGCGATGTTCCGCTCATCTCCACCGACACCTTACAGCGCCTGCGCGATGCAAAACCGCAGGGTGGCATCGGCCTGTTAACGGTGAAACTGGATGACCCAACCGGCTACGGGCGTATTACGCGTGAAAACGGCGTGGTTACTGGCATCGTTGAGCATAAAGATGCCACCGACGAGCAGCGTCAGATTCAGGAAATCAATACCGGTATTCTGGTGGCTAACGGTGCAGACATGAAGCGCTGGCTGGCAAAACTCACCAACAATAATGCCCAGGGTGAATACTACATCACCGATATCATTGCGATGGCCTATCATGAAGGACGTGAGATTGCCGCAGTACATCCGGCGCGTATTAGCGAAACGGAAGGCGTCAATAATCGTCTGCAGCTTTCCCGCCTGGAGCGCGTTTATCAGTCCGAGCAGGCAGAAAAACTGCTGCTGGCTGGCGTGATGCTGCGCGATCCGGCGCGTTTTGATCTACGCGGTACGCTTATTCACGGGCGCGATGTTGAAATTGATACTAACGTTATCATTGAAGGTCACGTGACCCTCGGCGATCGCGTCAAGATTGGCGCAGGTTGCGTCATCAAGAACAGCGTGATTGGTGATGACTGTGAGCTTAGCCCATACAGCGTTGTGGAAGATGCACGCCTCGATGCGGCATGTACTATCGGTCCGTTTGCACGTTTACGTCCCGGCGCTGAGCTGCAGGAAGGCGCACACGTGGGTAACTTCGTCGAAATGAAAAAAGCGCGTCTGGGTAAAGGCTCCAAAGCCGGTCATCTGACGTATCTGGGCGATGCAGAAATTGGCGATAACGTGAACATCGGCGCAGGGACTATTACCTGCAACTACGATGGCGCCAATAAGTTTAAAACCATTATTGGCGACGATGTGTTTGTTGGTTCTGATACTCAACTGGTGGCGCCTGTCTCCGTGGGTAAAGGCGCGACTATTGCCGCCGGGACCACCGTAACACGTGATGTCGCGGATAACGAACTGGTTATCAGCCGGGTACCGCAGGTCCATAAACAGGGCTGGAAGCGTCCGGTGAAGAAGAAGTAATTAATTTTTGCTGGATGGCGACTTTGCCTTATCCGGCCTACGTGCGGTGACGTTCAGTAGGCCTGATAAACGTGATTGCCATCAGGCAGATAAGAGATGAGGGGATAATATAATCCTCCGCTCAACACGCAGTACCATAAAAATAACCCCACTCTCTACAAGGCTCGGGGCGCCCGGAATACGGGTATTACCCAAAGTATTTCACGCTGTAGCAAGGCGGCAAACTTGGGAATCTACGGGAGCTTACTAAAGTAAGTGACCGTAGTGAGCAAGTGTAGCCAACGCAGCTACGGCGTGAAAGACGAAGGGGAAACAGGTTGACCGACAACGACAGGCACAATGCCTAAATTCGGAATCTAAAAATATGTGTGGAATTGTTGGCGCTATCGCGCAGCGTGATGTTGCTGAAATCCTTCTCGAAGGTTTACGTCGTCTGGAATATCGTGGTTATGACTCTGCCGGTCTGGCAGTTGTCGATGCTGAAGGCAAAATGACCCGTCTGCGTCGTCTGGGCAAAGTACAGATGCTTACCGCGGCTGTGGAAGATCATCCGTTACATGGCGGCACCGGTATTGCTCACACGCGTTGGGCAACGCACGGCGAACCTTCAGAAGCGAACGCGCATCCGCATGTTTCTGATCACATTGTGGTGGTGCATAACGGCATCATCGAAAACCATGAACCGCTGCGTGAAATGCTGAAAACACGTGGCTACACTTTCGTGTCAGAAACCGACACCGAAGTGATTGCTCACCTGGTGCACTGGGAGCTGGAGCAGGGCGGTACTCTGCGTGAGGCCGTACTGCGGACTATCCCGCAGCTGCGCGGTGCATACGGTACGGTGATCATGGATACCCGTAACCCTGAAATCCTGCTGGCGGCGCGTTCTGGTAGCCCGCTGGTAATTGGTTTGGGCATGGGTGAGAACTTTATCGCTTCCGATCAGCTGGCGCTGCTGCCGGTAACCCGTCGCTTTATCTTCCTGGAAGAAGGCGATATTGCGGAAGTGACTCGTCGTTCAGTGACCATTTTCGACAAGTCTGGCGTGGAAGTTAAACGTCAGGACATTGAATCCAGTCTGCAATATGACGCGGGCGAAAAAGGTATCTATCGCCACTACATGCAGAAAGAGATCTACGAACAGCCGAATGCGATCAAAAATACGCTGACCGGGCGCATCAGCCACGGTGAGGTGGATTTAAGCGAGCTGGGTCCGCATGCCAACGAGATGCTGTCTCAGGTGGAGCATATTCAGATCATCGCCTGTGGTACGTCGTACAACTCCGGTATGGTGTCTCGCTACTGGTTTGAGTCGCTGGCGGGTATTCCGTGTGATGTAGAAATCGCCTCTGAATTCCGTTACCGCAAATCAGCGGTGCGTCGCAACAGCCTGATGATCACCCTGTCCCAGTCTGGTGAAACGGCGGATACCCTGGCGGGTCTGCGCTTATCAAAAGAGCTGGGTTATCTGGGATCGCTGGCGATTTGTAACGTACCGGGTTCTTCTCTGGTGCGTGAATCCGACCTGGCGATGATGACCAACGCCGGTACCGAAATCGGCGTGGCCTCCACGAAAGCATTTACCACCCAACTGACTGTACTGCTGATGCTGGTGGCGAAACTGTCACGTCTTAAAGGTCTGGATGCGTCTATTGAGCATGACATCGTTCACGGTCTGCAGGCGCTGCCGAACCGTATTGAGCAGATGCTGTCTCAGGACAAACGCATTGCTGCCCTGGCAGAAGATTTCTCTGACAAACACCATGCGCTGTTCCTCGGCCGTGGCGATCAGTATCCGATTGCGCTGGAAGGCGCGCTGAAGCTGAAAGAGATCTCTTATATTCACGCGGAAGCCTACGCAGCTGGCGAGCTGAAACACGGCCCGCTGGCGCTGATTGATGCGGATATGCCGGTTATCGTCGTGGCACCGAACAACGAACTGTTGGAAAAACTGAAATCCAACATTGAAGAAGTTCGTGCCCGTGGCGGCCAACTGTACGTCTTCGCCGATCAAGATGCGGGCTTTACCAGCAACGAAAACATGCACATCATTGAGATGCCGCATGTGGAAGAGGTGATTGCTCCGATCTTCTATACCGTTCCGCTGCAACTGCTGGCGTATCACGTGGCGCTGATTAAAGGCACCGATGTCGATCAGCCGCGCAACCTGGCGAAGTCGGTTACCGTAGAGTAACGCGCCACGCGATTTGTCGTGGAGATAGCGCTAAAAATCCGGCGTGCTGTTACGGCACTCCGGATTTTTTTATGTCTAAAATCAGTATATTAAATGAGGCAGAAGATGACGCAGGACTATCGTAAGTCGGTGTTCAGGGCAATGGACTACATCAGCCAGCATCTGGATCTTAACCCGACTCTGGAAGAGGTCTCGCGTGAGGTCGCTGTGTCCTGCTATCACTTTCATCGCATCTTCAAAGCACAGGTTGGCGAAACGGTCGCTGAATTTACCCGTCGTCTGCGGATGGAAAAGGCCGCTATGAGCCTGATTGACGCACCGCATAGCGATATTACCGGGCTGGCATTACAGGTCGGATTTTCCAGTTCGCAAAACTTTGCCCGGGCATTTCGCCGTCATTTTTCCGTATCGCCAGGCGAATTTCGTCGCTCCCTTCGGGAGGCAATAAAAAGCAAGACAGGACACGTCTCTCAGCAAAAAAGCACCTATTCTCAGTGCGATACTACCCAAGCACACTGGCATACAGCAGGCTTTTTGGGCGCAAAAGTCATTACGCTCCCCACGCGTAGGGTCGCATTTATGCGCCGATTTGGACCATACGGTAAAGAGACCTGCCAACAAACGCATCAGGACTTGTTGACCTCGTTGCCCGCCAGAACGCCGTTACAGCCTGCCGGAATGCTATGTGTTTACTGGGATCCGCCAGATGTGACGGCAGAACAGCATTGCCGCACGGATGTTGGTTTTGAACTCAGCGAGGGGGAGCAGGTCAGTCGACATATCGCCGTGCAGACAATAGCCGCCGGAAATTATCTGGTATGCAAGTGCGCAGCTTGGGGAGATCAGGTTGATAACACCTGGGCGCTCGCCTTTGCCTGGATGCGAACGAAAGGGCTGATGAAAAGCGGTAAACCTTGCTACGAAATGTATTACAACGAAACCAATGTCGCACATGATTATTATGTCTATGACATTTGCATCCCTTTGAATTAACGCCAGAAAAACAGCCATCTACACAGCATCGAATACGTTTATTCGCAACGCAATGGAGTTAATTTTTCATGAGAATTTCAATGCTCTTTCTGGCATGTTCACTGGCCGTCACGTCTTCCACGGTCTCTGCTCTGGAAGGTAATAAAATGATTATCTTTGGCGGGGAAATCTACAGCGCCGATCCAAATAATCCCTCTCCACAAGCCATCGCTATTGAAGGCAAAAAAATCATTGCCGTGGGAACGTTCAACGATGTGCTGAAGAAGGCCGGTTCTGATGCTATTCGCATTGATTTGCAGGGTAATTACCTGATGCCGGGGTTGATCGACAGCCACGCCCATGTTGCTGATGGCGGTTTTAAAACGATCACCGTCGAATTTCCTGAAGGGATGACAAAAGCGGCAGCGATTAGAGCGTTTGTCGATAAAAATAAGCGTAACCCTCAGCGCGATCTCCATGGTGTCCAGTTTTACAGCAATGTATCCCTGGATTACTGGGACAATATTAGCCTGCTGGATAGCGTATTTAATGCGTCAGAATATCAGGATACGCCGGTGGTGCTGGCTGGATCGGATGCCCATACCGGCTGGGTTAATAACGCCATGTTACGTAAAGCCAAGTTGGATCCCCAGGCCATTGCTGACGCTGGCAACAGTATAAGAACCAATGTTGGGCTAACCCCCAATGGAAAACTCAACGGCTTTGTCTCCGAAGGCGCATGGGATCGGGTGCTCGGTGCCATTCCTCCCGTCGATAACGACAAAGTTGCGCAGTCGATTATCGCTGGATCAAAGGTGATGAACCGCTATGGTATCACCGCCTGGATGGAGCCGCTGAGCAACCTGCGCCCGCTGGCACCGTCATTTGATGCACACCCGGGACGCAACGATGAAGGGCTACTTCCGGCGTACAGTTCTCTGGCGAAGGACGGAAAACTCACCGCCCACGTAACCGGTCTGGCATTGGTCAATATTAACGCTTCTCCAGCAGCCATTGATGACGTAGTGGCTATCAGGGATAAATATGCCGGAATACCCGATATCAAGCTGGCTGGGATTAAAATCTTTCAGGACGGAGTGATTGAATATCCGTCCCAGACGGCGAAGTTGAGTCAGTCATACCTGAATCGACTTGGCTACAGTGGTAGTAACTCGCTGGATAAAGTGACGTTCTGTTCGCTGGTGGCCAAAGCGGATGCCGAAAAATTGATTGCCCACTTTCATGCTATCGGCGATCGCGCCGTGCAGGAGTCACTGGATGCGGTTGCCTGTGCGCGCGAAAAGAATGGCAACAGCGGCATATTGCACAGCATTACCCACCTGGAAATCGTCAACCCGCAGAGCCTCCCTCAATTTCAGCAGTTGAACGTCGCAGCGTCTATGCAGTTGCTGTGGGCGGGTAAAGACGGTGCAACGACAACTCTGCTGGATGGCAAAGTGCCAGCGCCGTTACTCCAACACCTTTATCCTGCTGGCGATCTGTTCCGCCATCACGCGCTGATTGCGGGGGCCAGTGACTGGCCGGTATCTAGCCCCAACCCGCTGTTTGCCATTTACACGGCAGTTACGCGGATGGGGGAAGAGGGCGAACTGCCACCTGAGAGTGAAAAAATCAGCCGTGCCGCGATGCTACAGGCTTACACTCTGAATGCAGCAAAAGTTATTGGCCGCGATAAAGAAACGGGCTCAATTGCCGTAGGGAAAAGTGCTGACCTGGTGCTGTTCGATCGCAACCTTGAGAAAGTGAGTATTGAAAAGCTACGGGATGCCACGGTGCTTTGGACGATGTTTGCCGGAAAAAAAGTCTATAGCGGGAAGTAAACTGCTGCTGAAAGGCCACCGGGAGGTGGTCTTTTACATTACGATAGCCTGTTTTTTGAGCCGTTAGAAAAGAAATACATCACGGCATTTTGATGAAAAATAGTCATCCTTGGCTACGCTTTTAAGTGTCATAAAAATAAAATTTTCGCGAAATGTTATTGTCATGAAATGCGTTAATAACTTGTTTTTGCAGTATTTTTTAAATTCTGTATTTCACTTTTTTTCATTGTCATAAAACTGTCATATTTCGTACATTTAACTGTCACCTGTTTGTCCTATTTTGCTCACAGTAGCAACTCAAACAATGATTTACGAAAACCGTGCAGGAGACATTATGAAAGTTATGCGTACCACTGTCGCAACTGTTGTCGCCGCGACCTTATCCATGAGCGCGTTCTCTGTATTTGCCGCAGCGAGCCTGACAGGTGCAGGTGCAACTTTTCCTGCGCCAGTGTATGCCAAATGGGCTGATACTTATCAGAAAGAGACCGGTAGTAAAGTCAACTACCAGGGTATCGGCTCCTCCGGTGGTGTAAAACAAATTACGGCAAATACCGTTGATTTCGGCGCTTCTGATGCACCGTTGTCTGATGAGAAACTGGCACAGGAAGGCCTGTTCCAGTTCCCGACCGTGATCGGCGGTGTCGTGCTGGCTGTAAATATCCCTGGCCTGAAATCCGGTGAACTGGTGCTGGACGGTAAGACCCTGGGTGATATCTACCTCGGCAAAATCAAGAAGTGGGATGATGAAGCCATCACCAAACTGAACCCAGGGCTGAAACTGCCTTCGCAGAACATCGCCGTTGTGCGTCGTGCTGATGGTTCCGGTACCTCTTTCGTGTTCACCAGCTACTTGGCAAAAGTGAACGAAGAGTGGAAATCTAAAATTGGTGCAGGCTCTACCGTTAACTGGCCAACCGGTCTGGGTGGTAAAGGTAACGACGGTATCGCCGCGTTCGTACAGCGTCTGCCAGGCTCCATTGGTTACGTTGAATATGCTTACGCTAAGCAGAACAACCTGGCCTATACCAAACTGATTTCTGCTGACGGTAAACCGGTAAGCCCGACCGAAGAAAACTTTGCAAATGCGGCAAAAGGTGCTGACTGGAGCAAAACCTTCGCCCAGGATCTGACTAACCAGAAAGGTGATGAGGCGTGGCCGATTACGTCCACCACATTCATCCTGGTTCACAAAGAGCAGAAGAAACCTGAGCAGGGCGTTGAAGTGCTGAAGTTCTTTGACTGGGCGTATAAAAATGGCGGTAAACAGGCGAATGACCTGGATTACGCCAGCCTGCCGGATAACGTGGTTGAGCAGATTCGTGCTGCATGGAAAACCAACGTGAAAGACAGCAGCGGTAAAGCACTGTACTAATAGAATATCTTTGACGAATTGGCGGATGGCGCTACGCTTATCCGCCCTACGGTTTCTACCGTAGGCCCAGAGTGTAGGCCGGATAAGCGTAGCGCCATCCGGCATGGGCAACTGAGTAAACGAGTTTAACTTAAAGAGTGATTTATGGCTGCAACCAAGCCTGCTTTTAACCCACCGGGTAAAAAGGGTGACATGATATTCAGCGTGCTGGTAAAACTGGCTGCGCTGATTGTGCTATTGATGTTGGGTGGCATTATTGTCTCTCTGATCATCTCCTCCTGGCCAAGCATTCAAAAATTTGGTTTCTCATTTTTGTGGACCAAAGAGTGGGATGCGCCAAACGACATCTACGGTGCGCTGGTACCGATTTACGGTACGCTGGTGACCTCGTTTATCGCCTTGCTGATCGCCGTTCCGGTGAGCTTCGGCATCGCTTTATTTTTGACTGAGTTAGCACCTAACTGGTTACGTCGCCCGCTGGGCATTGCAATTGAACTGCTGGCGGCGATCCCGAGTATTGTTTACGGCATGTGGGGCCTGTTTATTTTTGCCCCGCTGTTTGCAACCTACTTTCAGGAGCCGGTGGGTAACATCCTTTCCAACATTCCGTTTGTGGGTGCCCTGTTTGCGGGTCCGGCCTTTGGTATCGGTATTCTGGCAGCCGGTGTGATCCTGGCCATTATGATCATCCCGTACATTGCGGCGGTCATGCGCGATGTGTTCGAACAAACGCCGGTACTGATGAAAGAGTCAGCCTACGGCATCGGCTGTACTACCTGGGAAGTTATCTGGCGCATCGTCCTTCCGTTCACCAAAAATGGGGTGATTGGCGGCGTGATGTTGGGTCTTGGCCGCGCGCTCGGTGAAACCATGGCGGTGACCTTTATCATCGGTAACACCTACCAGCTCGACAGTGCATCGCTGTTTATGCCGGGTAACAGTATTACCTCTGCGTTGGCGAATGAATTTGCCGAAGCGGAATCTGGCCTGCATGTGGCTGCGTTGATGGAACTGGGGCTGATCCTGTTTGTGATTACCTTCATCGTGCTGGCAGCGTCTAAGTTCATGATCATGCGCCTTGCGAAGAACGAGGGGGCACGCTAATGGCTACGCTTGATATGCAAAACACCGCCGCGCTGGCGGAGTCTCGTCGTAAGATGCAGGCGCGTCGCCGCTTGAAAAACCGCATCGCACTGACGCTCTCAATGGGGACGATGGCGTTCGGTCTGTTCTGGTTGGTGTGGATCCTGTTCTCAACGGTGGTTCGCGGTATCGACGGTATGTCGCTGGCGCTGTTCACTGAAATGACGCCGCCGCCGAATACGGCGGGTGGCGGTCTGGCGAATGCCCTGGCGGGCAGCGGGCTGTTGATCCTGTGGGCGACCGTGTTGGGTACGCCGCTCGGTATTATGGCGGGCATCTATCTGGCCGAGTACGGGCGTAAGTCCTGGCTGGCTGAGATTATCCGCTTTATCAACGACATCCTGCTGTCTGCGCCGTCGATTGTTGTGGGTCTGTTCGTTTACACCGTGGTCGTCGCGAAAATGGAGCACTTCTCTGGCTGGGCGGGCGTGATTGCGCTGGCGCTGCTGCAGGTGCCAATCGTGATTCGTACCACCGAAAACATGCTCAAACTGGTGCCGGATAGCCTGCGTGAAGCGGCCTATGCGCTGGGTACGCCGAAGTGGAAGATGATTTCAGCGATCACCCTGAAGGCGTCTGTCTCCGGCATTATCACCGGTGTCTTGCTGGCGATTGCGCGTATTGCCGGTGAAACCGCTCCGCTGCTGTTTACATCGCTCTCCAATCAGTTCTGGAGCACCGACATGATGCAGCCGATAGCCAACCTGCCGGTGACTATCTTTAAGTTTGCGATGAGCCCATTTGTGGAATGGCAGCAACTGGCCTGGGCCGGGGTGCTGATTATTACCCTGTGCGTACTGCTGCTGAACATTCTGGCACGCGTTATTTTCGCGAAGAAGAAACACGGTTAAGACGAATTGCCGGATGGCGGCGTAAACGCCTTATCCGGCCTACGGTCGAACATATTTGTAGGCCTGATAAGCTGCGCGCCATCAGGCATGATAAGGAATAGATTGAAATGAGTATGGTTGATACTGCCCCAGGTAAGATTCAGGTTCGTGATTTGAACTTCTACTACGGCAAATTCCATGCCCTGAAGAACATCAACCTGGATATCGCTAAAAACCAGGTCACGGCGTTTATCGGGCCATCAGGCTGTGGTAAATCAACGCTTCTGCGTACCTTCAACAAAATGTTTGAACTGTATCCAGAACAGCGTGCGGAAGGTGAAATCCTGCTGGATGGCGACAATATTCTCACCAATACCCAGGATATCGCGTTGCTGCGTGCCAAAGTAGGGATGGTGTTCCAGAAGCCGACGCCGTTCCCGATGTCCATCTACGACAACATCGCGTTTGGTGTCCGTCTGTTTGAAAAACTCTCGCGTGCAGACATGGACGAGCGCGTGCAGTGGGCCTTGACCAAGGCCGCATTATGGAATGAAACCAAAGATAAACTACACCAGAGCGGGTACTCTCTCTCCGGTGGTCAGCAGCAGCGTTTGTGCATTGCGCGTGGTATTGCCATTCGCCCTGAAGTGTTGCTGCTGGATGAGCCGTGTTCGGCGCTCGACCCGATCTCTACCGGGCGTATTGAAGAGCTGATCACCGAGCTGAAAGAGGATTACACCGTCGTTATCGTTACCCACAACATGCAGCAGGCTGCGCGTTGTTCCGACCACACGGCGTTTATGTACCTGGGCGAGTTGATTGAGTTCAGCAACACGGACGATCTGTTCACCAAGCCCGCGAAGAAACAAACAGAAGATTATATCACCGGTCGTTACGGTTGATTCAGGAGCGCGTTATGGACAGTCTGAACCTTAATAAACATATTTCCGGCCAGTTCAACGCAGAACTGGAAAGCATCCGCACCCAGGTAATGACCATGGGCGGCATGGTGGAGCAGCAGCTTTCTGATGCCATTACCGCTATGCACAACCAGGACAGCGAGCTGGCGAAGCGCGTCATTGAGGGCGATAAGAACGTCAATATGATGGAAGTGGCGATTGATGAAGCCTGTGTGCGCATCATTGCCAAGCGTCAGCCGACGGCGAGCGACCTGCGCCTGGTGATGGCAATCATCAAAACTATCGCTGAGCTGGAACGTATTGGTGATGTAGCGGATAAAATTTGCCGTACCGCGCTGGAGAAATTCTCCCTGCAGCATCAGCCGTTGCTGGTAAGCCTGGAATCACTGGGTCGCCATACGGTGCAAATGCTGCATGATGTTCTGGATGCATTTGCGCGGATGGATCTGGACGAAGCGGTGCGTATTTACCGTGAAGACAGGAAAGTTGACCAGGAATATGAGGGCATCGTACGCCAACTGATGACCTATATGATGGAAGACCCGCGCACCATTCCGAGCGTGCTGACCGCACTGTTCTGCGCCCGTTCTATCGAGCGTATCGGTGACCGTTGCCAGAATATTTGCGAATACATCTTCTACTTCGTGAAGGGACAAGATTTCCGTCACGTCGGCGGCGATGAGCTGGATAAGCTGCTGGCGGGTAAAGACCCGAAGGAATAAGCGGCTTGTTGCGTTCGCCGGGATCCCCGGCGTCGCTATTGTAGGCCGGATAAGGCGTTACGCCGCATCCGGCATTCTGCGCCATCCGCTTGATGGCGCTTTGCTTATCAGGCCTACTGTTTAATCGACGATATTCCAACCCCGCGCCTTCCACAATGCCGGCAATTGTGCCAGATCGGTAAAGGTCGTCACTTTAGGATGATCGATCGGTTTGTTGTGCGAATCGGCGCAGAAGTAGAACACCTCCATCCCGGCATCAATCCCTGACTGCGCACCCGCTGCAGAATCATCCACCAGAATGCAGTTTTGCGGATTGACGTTCATGGCTTTTGCCGCATGGAACATCAGCGCCGGATCGGGCTTCCAGCGTTGGATATCATAGCCGCTGAACAGTAAATCCGGGAAATGATGCAGCATGCCTAGCTTGCCTAACGAGTGCTGCATTTTGCTGACCGGACCGTTCGACACCACGCACATCGGCACTGCCATGCTATCCAGCAGCGCGTTGGCACCCGCAATCACCTCCAGTTCCGTATCGAACAGGCGTGCGACCTCGGCGCGGTAAATCGGTTCTAGTTCGGCTTTTGCCAGTTCGACACCGTGCTCGTCGTTGATAATGTCGATGATCTCGTAGAGCTTTACCCCCTTGAAGCGTTTAAACGTCTCTTCAAGATCGAGCGTAATGCCAAACGCCTGGAACATGCTGACATACGCGCGAGAACAAATGACTTCACTGTCGACGAGGGTTCCGTCACAGTCAAAAAATACAGCTTCTATCTGGGACATGTCATTTCCGTTTTAACAAGTTTAACGTTTACGTACAGCATTATTGGGCGACGCAATCGTTGCCGTATAAGCAAAATCAA
Source organism: Citrobacter sp. TBCS-14 (assembly GCF_005280805.1). Lineage (NCBI taxonomy): Bacteria > Pseudomonadati > Pseudomonadota > Gammaproteobacteria > Enterobacterales > Enterobacteriaceae > Citrobacter > Citrobacter sp. TBCS-14. The sequence continues at coordinate 405,755 of NZ_SZWM01001345.1, read as the reverse complement.
TGGAAAAAAATCGCTCATAACCCACCCTATTGTCGCATTTTGGTATAGGATAGCGACGAATTTTCCCTCCTTGTTCGGAAATTGATAATGAGTCAACAACACACAACCCAGGCTTCTGGCCGGGGCATACTGGAACGCGTGTTTAAACTGCGCGAACATGGCACGACGGCACGGACCGAAGTGATCGCCGGTTTCACTACTTTCCTGACGATGGTCTACATCGTTTTCGTCAACCCGCAAATTCTGGGCGTAGCCGGAATGGACACCAGTGCCGTCTTCGTGACCACCTGTCTGATTGCGGCGTTGGGCAGTATCCTGATGGGCGTATTCGCTAACCTGCCGGTGGCGCTGGCGCCAGCGATGGGGCTGAACGCCTTCTTCGCGTTCGTCGTGGTACAGGCAATGGGCCTGCCGTGGCAGGTAGGTATGGGCGCTATCTTCTGGGGTGCGGTGGGTCTGCTGCTGCTGACTATCTTCCGCGTGCGTTACTGGATGATTGCCAACATTCCGGTCAGTCTGCGCGTGGGGATCACCAGCGGTATCGGTCTGTTTATCGGCATGATGGGGCTGAAAAATGCCGGCGTTATCGTGGCGAACAAGGATACGCTGGTTTCCATTGGTAACCTGACTTCTCACAGCGTGCTGCTGGGGGTCTTGGGCTTCTTCATTATCGCTATTCTGGCGTCCCGCAACATTCATGCGGCGGTGCTGGTTTCGATTATCGTCACCACCCTGCTGGGCTGGATGCTGGGCGATGTGCACTATAACGGTATCGTTTCTGCACCACCGAGCATCACCACCGTTGTGGGCCATGTTGACCTTGCCGGGTCGTTCAACCTGGGGCTGGCGGGGGTGATCTTCTCCTTCATGCTGGTTAACCTGTTCGACTCCTCCGGTACGCTTATCGGTGTGACGGACAAAGCGGGTCTGGCCGATGAAAAAGGCAAGTTTCCGCGCATGAAGCAGGCGCTGTTTGTGGATAGCGTCTCCTCGGTTGCCGGGTCCTTTATCGGTACTTCTTCGGTGACTGCGTATATCGAGTCGTCTTCCGGGGTTTCAGTTGGCGGGCGTACTGGCCTGACGGCTGTCGTGGTGGGGATCCTGTTCCTGCTGGTGATTTTCCTGTCGCCGCTGGCGGGAATGGTGCCGCCTTATGCGGCAGCAGGTGCGCTGATTTATGTCGGTGTGCTGATGACCTCCAGCCTGTCACGCGTGAAGTGGGATGACCTGACCGAAGCGGTCCCGGCGTTTATTACCGCCGTGATGATGCCGTTTAGCTTCTCGATTACCGAAGGTATCGCGCTGGGCTTTATTTCCTACTGTGTAATGAAAATCGGTACCGGACGCTTCCGCGACCTCAGCCCATGCGTGATCGTTGTGGCGCTGCTGTTTGTGCTGAAGATTGTGTTTATCGACGCACACTAAAATATCGGTATTCTCTACAGCCCGCCCGGCATTACTGCTGGCGGGCTTTTTCTTTTATGCTTTTACGCGCTGAATATAATCCCCGAAGGCGGCCAACTGGCCCGTCAGGTGATCCAGCGTGCTTTGATCAATCACTTCGCCGGTTTGTGTATCCACTTTATTCTGAATGACACCGCCCATAAACTCCGGTTTATTCATGACCATGGCGTCAAGGAACACCAGAATCTGGCGCAGATGGTACTGACAGCGGGCACCGCCAATCGCGCCCATTGAGCTGGTCTGGATCAGCACCGGTTTGCCTGCCAGAGGCTGATCGGGCAGACGGGACAGCCAGTCGATGGCGTTCTTCAGTCCACCTGGTACCGAATAGTTATATTCTGGTGTGACAATCACCACGCCATCCGCTTTTCTGATCTGCTCCGCCAGCGCTTCTACGCTTGCCGGAAAACCTTCTTCCTGTTGGAGATCGGCATCGTACAGTGGAATATCGCCAATCGACGGTAATGCGTTGACGTCCATCCCTGCCGGGGCAATTTTTGGCAGCGTACGGGCAACCATTCCATTAAATGAGCCTTTGCGCAGGCTCCCCAGTAACGTAACAACATTCAATGTTTCGGACATGGTTACTCCTGTTTCATCATGAAGGTTAAATCAGTTAAGCGTGTAGTTCTTCGCTGCGGATAATTGAGAGAAGCGGATCAGGCGGCCCGTTGGCGCATTGGCGCGAGTCTGGATATCGGGCAAACTTTTCCAATCCTGCTTACCATCAAACTCCCAAACCTTGAGTTTTTCAATAGCTGGCGTCACCGCGACCGACCACACCAGCACATCTTCCGCATCGCAAATGGCTTCGATCTGCGCCGTATGGGCGCATTTCAGGCGTCCGGCGCCGGGTAACAACTGGAGTTCGCGCGGATCGTCATTGCTCATATCACCGGTAAGTTTGAGTACGCTCTGGCGTAGGGTAATGAGCTGTGCGCGTGCTTCATTCGGATCGCTTTGGTTGTTGATCCACAGGTTTTCGTTGCTGGAAAAGCGCCTGGTGTCCGTCGAATGTGGATAGTTAAACCCACGGATTGCTCGCTGAAGTTCCATATCCAGGCCGCAGCTGCCTTCTGTCGTCAGCGCAACGCCGACGATATTTCCGGCGTAGGAAATGGAAAATCCGGGCAGATTTTTATCGCGAAAGACCGGTTTGCCTTTGGCATGTTGCACGATTTCGGGCAGCGAGCTGGTGCCGTAAAGCATAAACATCAGTTCAGCGAGGAGGCTTCTGGAGGCCAGAAAGCGTGTTCGGCGGTGAGTTGGGAGGCTGTTTGCTTCGATATGACATGGAGAAGGGAGGCGAACTGAAATCAGGTGTCCCTCCGTAAGAATCCCTCTGGCAAAATGTGTCGCCATTTTTCGCTCCGTGATTAATGGTCCGTGATTATTACCAGAGTAACATTTACACGGCGTCCAGGCAGGCTTTGCTGCCTAAAAATCAGGCGAAAACGGGATACATTACGCGACATTTACATTTCTGACACTATCATGGTTAATTTAGCAACAATTTGGGCGCGCAGTGTCAGGACATATCACGATAGAGCGACTTGATCGTGTCTTTCAGCCAGACGATCTTTGGATTGTGGCTGTTACGTTTATGCCAGAGCAGGGTGAACGGTACGCGCATTTTTTCCAGCTGTGCGGTATCAAAGGGCAGCGGGCGTGCCACCAGTGGAAGCTGGTGGAGTTGATTATAACGCTGACAGTAGACTGGGGCGGTGGCTATCAACGCGTGATCCGGTTGGGCGGCCATAAACAGCGACTGCTCAAACCCCGGCAGACTCAGGGCGATAGTGCGTTTGCGTCCCATCTCCTGCAGCACATCGTCCAGCGCCCAGGTATCGCTTTGTTCCCAACTGATACTGATATGCGGATAGCGCAGGAAGGTCTCCAGGTTCCACTCTTCTCGTAACGCCGGATGATCTTCGCGCAGCCAGACGCAGGGGAGATCGGAAAACAGCACTTCATGATCGATAGATAACGGCAGCAGACTCAGCAACTCGCGTGAGCGCGGGTGGCTTTCGCGCCCGGTAAACCCGATATCCACCTCACCGCGAATAATGGCGTCCAGCGAATCGTAATCCCAGTTGCGCACTTTGATGGACGCTTGCGGATAGCGTTGATAAATCTGCTGCGAGAGTGCGTTGAACATGATCATCACCAGCGGCGTCTCGGCCACCAGATCAAACTTCAACCCGCGCGGTGCTTCGTGATGCGGCTTATCGAGCAACTGATTGCCCATCTGCATCCACTCCGCCAGGTTCTGTTCCATACTGACCATCAACGGCGTCGGCGTCAGCCCCAGCGGGGTGTTTACAAACAGCGGATCGTCAAACCAGGATCTCAGCTTCGCCAACGATTTACTGACCGCCGACGGCGTGACGTTCATCCGTTTGGCGGTTTTGGTGACGCTGCGCTCCTGCATCAGGAGCTGCAGGCAGAGCAGTAAATTAAGATCGAGACTGCTGAGGGATTTCTTCATGAGTAGGCGCGGACCGGTTAGGAGCAACAGTGATAATCAGCATGATGCTCACTATGCTACAGCCAATCAGAATCCCGATCAGCATATTCAACGCGTCAAGTCCGAGGACAGCCGCCAGCCAAATCCACAGCGATGAGCCACAAACCTGGGCGATGCCTAGCGTTGAGCTGGCGACGCCCGCTCGCAGCGAGAACGGTCCCAGCGCCTGGCTCATGGCAACGCCGAAACCGACCGAGAATCCGGCACAGATTAACGTCAGGCCAAACAGTGTAACTGCATGCGAGCTGGCAAGGGTTAGAACCACGCCTGCGCTTAGGAACAGCACCTGCGAGGCCAGCATCAGGGTGCGGGGCTTAAACAGGCTCAGGGCGAACGGCGTGGAGAAAGAAACCGCCATACTGACCCCTGCGGTCATCGCCATGGTCGTGGCGTATTCACCGCGGTCAAAACCCATTACCTCCATCAGTAGCACCGGCGAGGTGTTGACGAAGGTAAGGATCACCGACACGCTGAGCGTGGTAATCGCCAGTCGGCTGAGGAAAAAGCGGTTTACCAGCGATTCGGTGCGCTGCTCAACACCCGCAGACCTTGAGAGCGTCGCTGGGCGCGATTCTCGCAGGATAAACACCGATAGCAGGCAAACTGCCACGCCCATACCAATCATCGTGTAGAACAGGCTCTGCCACGGGTATTTGAGCATAATCAGATGCCCCATTACCGGGGCCAGAACTGGCACGATACAGGTGATACCGTTCAACAGCGACAGCACCTTCGCCCGGCGGCGATCGTCGAGCGTATCGCGCAAAATCGCAAAGGCCACTACATAACAGCAGCCCGCGCCAATTCCCTGAATAAAACGGCCCACCAGGAACGGTGTACCGCTCTCGGCGAATGAACACAGGGCGGAAGCAAAAATAAAGATCAGGGCGCCGACAATCGCGACCGGTTTACGACCCGACTGGTCGGCAATCTTACCGGCGAACAGCATCGCCGCGGCCATTCCGGCCAGATACACTGAAAATGCGATATGCAGCTGTGCTTCGCTGGCGTTAAGGTCGGCGGCAATACGCGGTAACCCCACCAGATACATATCAATACCGGCAGGATAAAGCAGAACCAGAGCAAAACTGCAGATTAAAAAGCGTGTCATAGCGACCTCATGAGGAATGTGGCGCTAAGAATACGGGGAGAGCGTCAGTAGCACGAGTTGCCATTCGGACAACAGTGATTTCCTGTGAGGAAATCATTTGTTGCCGGATGGCGGCTTTGCCTTATCGGGCCTACGGGGCCTGTAGGCCCGGCAAGCATCACGCCACCGGGCAACACAACGTTACTTACCGATACAGAAGCTGGAGAAAATCCGTCCCAGCAGATCGTCGGAGGTAAACTCCCCGGTGATCTCACTGAGATTCTGCTGCGCGAGGCGTAGCTCTTCTGCCAGCAATTCTCCGGCCCTGGCGCCCAACAGCTGAGCTTTGCCCTGCTCGAGATGCTCTGCCGCTTCTGCCAGTGCCTGCAGGTGACGACGGCGCGCCAGGAAACCGCCTTCCATATTGGTTTCGAAGCCCATACTCTGCTTGAGATGGTTACGCAGCACGTCCACGCCTTCGCCGGTACGCGCGGAGAGGCGAACCAGTGAGTGGCCATTTACTTCGCTAAGGCCCAGCGTTTCTCCAGTGATATCCGCTTTGTTGCGTACCACGGTGATGGGTAACTTCGTCGGCAAACGTGCGATAAAATCAGGCCAGATATCGGCCGGGTCGACGGCATCGGTGGTGGTGCCATCCACCATAAACAGCACGCGGTCGGCCTGTTCGATTTCCTGCCAGGCGCGTTCGATACCAATGCGTTCGACTTCGTCACTGGCGTCACGCAGACCGGCGGTGTCGATGATATGCAGCGGCATACCGTCGATATGAATATGTTCGCGCAGCACGTCGCGGGTGGTGCCAGCAATGTCGGTGACAATCGCCGCCTCACGGCCTGCTAAGGCGTTCAGCAGGCTTGATTTCCCGGCGTTAGGACGTCCGGCGATCACCACCTTCATCCCTTCACGCAGCAGGCTACCCTGACGCGCTTCGGCCCGTACGGCATCGAGATCGGCGATGACGTTATTAAGCAGGCCTTCAATTTTACCGTCAGAGAGGAAGTCGATTTCCTCATCCGGAAAATCAATCGCCGCTTCCACGTAGATGCGCAGGTGAGTGAGTGCTTCCACAAGGTGATTTACGCGGGCGGAGAACGCACCCTGCAAGGAGTTCAGCGCGGAACGTGCGGCTTGTTCTGAACTGGCATCGATCAGGTCGGCAATGGCTTCTGCCTGGGCTAAATCGAGTTTATCGTTCAGGAACGCGCGCTCCGAGAACTCACCGGGTCTGGCAATACGCAGGCCGGGAATAGTCAGAATACGTTTTAACAGCAGGTCGAGAATGACCGGGCCGCCGTGGCCCTGCAATTCTAAAACGTCTTCACCGGTAAAGGAGTTTGGACCGGGGAACCACAGGGCAATCCCCTGATCCAGCGTGCTACCATCGGCATCTTTAAACGGCAGGTAGTCGGCATAACGTGGTTTTGGCAGTTTGCCCAGTACGGATTCTGCAACCTCGCGGGCTTTCAGGCCGGAGATGCGCAGAATACCCACACCACCACGTCCCGGTGGGGTGGCCTGAGCGACGATGGTGTCGTTATGGCTCATGATATGTCTCTTAAATACCAATAATAAAAAAGGCGGTCAATCGACCGCCCTTTAATTTATGTTCCGTTTGCCGGATGGCGGCTTCGCCTTATCCGGCCTACAACCGAATCAGGAATTCTTTTTCTCGCGGCTATGCAGGCCACGCTTCTCCAGACCACGGTAAATCAGCTGCTGCTGAATAATGGTTACCAGGTTGCTGACGATATAGTACAGCACCAGACCTGACGGGAACCACAGGAAGAACACGGTGAAGATGACCGGCATAAAGGTCATGATCTTCTGCTGCATCGGGTCGGTCACGGTGGTCGGCGACATCTTCTGAATGAAGAACATCGTTACGCCCATCAGGATCGGCAGGATGTAGTACGGGTCCTGTGCAGACAGGTCATGGATCCACAGTGCGAACGGCGCATGGCGCAGTTCAATGGAGCCCATCAGCATGTAGTACAGTGCCAGGAAGATTGGCATCTGGATGATCAGCGGGAAGCAGCCGCCCAGAGGGTTAACCTTCTCAGCTTTGTACAGGGCCATCATTTCCTGGCTCTGACGCTGTTTGTCATCGCCCAGACGCTCACGCATTGCCTGAATCTTCGGCTGCAGCATACGCATCTTCGCCATGGAGGTGTACTGCGCTTTAGTCAGCGGGTACATGATGCCACGAACGATAAAGGTGATAACGATGATAGAGAAGCCCCAGTTACCCAGGAAGCTATGGATCCACTTCAGCAGTTTGAACAGCGGCTGAGAGATGAACCACAACCAACCGTAGTCGACGGTCAGATCCAGGTGCGGTGCAACGGCCGCCATTTTATCCTGAATTTCCGGGCCAACCCACAGGGTGCTGGTCATCGCGCTTGTCTGGCCCGGTTGAACCAGTACCGGCTGAGATTTATAGCCGATAGCGGCAATGCCGTTACCCAGATTTGCGGTATAGAAGTTATTGGTGCCGTCGTTACGCGGAACCCATGCCGTGGCGAAATACTGCTGCAGCATTGCGACCCAGCCGTCTTTAGCGTTGACGTTCAGGTTTTCGTTTTCAGCAATGGTGTCAAACTTGTATTTCTCATACTTCTCATCAGGCGTGGAGTAAGCCGCGCCACGGAAGGTATGCAGCGCAAAGTTGCTGCTACCGGTGTCGAGATGAGAGGGCAGATTGATGGATTGCTTCAGCTGACCAAAGGTGGAGATTTCCAGCGGCTTCTCGCTGGCGTTCTGCACGCTGTAGTTAACGCTTACCGCATACTCACCGCGCTTGAGAACAAACGTTTTGGTAAACGTGTTGCCAGCGGCGTCTGTATAGGTCATCGGGATCTGCAGTTCATTTTGACCGTCAGCCAGTACAAAAGCGTCTTTGTCGACGTTGTACAGCGGACGCGGGCCGTTAGCCGGGTTATCCGGGCCGTCACGACCTGTCAGGCCACTCTGTGCCTGATAGATGAACTGTGGCGTGGTATCCAGTAACTGGAACGGTTCGGTAGAACCGAGTTCTTTCGGGTAAGCTGGCAGTGAAGCCTGTTCCACATCACCACCACGGGTGTTGATGGTCAGATCAAGCACGTCAGTCTTAACCGTAATCAGTTTCCCCTGGCCACTGGCCGGTACGCCCTGGTCGGCGGCGCTACCCGCTGCGGTGGTCGTTGTCTGCGTGGTCTGTTGAGCCTGAGGTTGCGGATTTTTATCCTGCTCCCAGGCTTGCCAGATCATGAAAGACACGAACAGCAAAGCGATGACTAAAAGATTGCGTTGCGAATCCATCGTTAGTGTTCTCTGGTATCAAATGGTCCGGGTGGGACGGGATCGTCACCACCAGGGTGTAAAGGGTGGCATTTTAATACGCGTTTCACCGTCAACCAACTGCCTTTTATCACTCCAAACCTGCGCAATGCCTCAATTCCGTAGCTCGAACAGGTTGGAGTGAAACGGCAATGCGGCCCAAGCAGCGGACTGATCAGGCGTTGATAGACCCGAATGAGGGCTATCAGGACCCGCGAGCCAGGCGACAATGGCGACGCCATAATTTTTCCAACGCTTCCGAGAGAGCACGGTTATCGAGGTCGGCAACCCCTTTTTTAGCCACCACTACGAAATCCATTGCTGGAAGTTCGTGCTGACGTAAACGGAAGCTTTCACGCGTCAGGCGTTTAATCCTGTTGCGTTCATGCGCACGTTTAACATTTTTCTTGGCGACCGTTAGACCGATGCGGGGATGCCCCAGCGAATTTTGGCGGCCGAGAATGGTGATTTGCGGCGTGCCAGCCCGTTGTGGCTGCTGGAAGACGAATGTGAAATGAGTGGGAGTTAACAAACGTAACTCCCTGGGAAATGCGAGCTTAACCACTCAGGGGCTAGCTTTTATTACTTAGAAACGGTCAGACGAGAACGGCCTTTAGCACGACGACGTGCCAAAACCTGACGACCATTTTTATTAGCCATACGAGCACGGAAGCCGTGAGAACGGTTGCGCTTCAGTACAGACGGTTGAAAAGTGCGTTTCATGGCGATTTCTACCTAAACTTGAATAAATTCACTGACTTTTGCGTATACCCGAACGAACTTCGAACGACTTACGCCACAGTGTGGGTGATTAAAGAGGCCGGATTGTAATAATTGTACACTCCGGAGTCAATTCTCTTTCCTTAATTCCCGCTTTTTTCCGCATGGTTTCGCGTAAAAAACAGGCAGCGTTGACGCCGTGAGGCGACCTTTACTCGCTGGGGGTAAGAATTATACGGGCTGGTGGATAAAGCGCAAGGATCGCACGGGATCTTTATTAGATCGTTTTCGCAGTAAAGCATCTTTACTCATTAATTTTTTCAATATGCGCGCGAAAACCTGCAGCACTTCTCCAGGATCGTTTACACTTAGCCGATTCTGGATCATCCTGTGGATAAATCGGGAAGAATCTGTGAGAAACAGAAGATCTCTCGCTCAGTTTAGGCTATGATCCGCGGTCCTGATCGTTTCAATGGATCCTGATCAGGCATATAACCGCAGACAGCGGTTCGCACGTCACCCTCACGCAGGGTCTTTTCGACGTGCGCCAACAATCATGAATGTTTCAGCCTTTGTCATTTATCGACTTTTGTTCGAGTGGAGTCCGCCGTGTCACTTTCGCTTTGGCAGCAGTGTCTTGCCCGATTGCAGGATGAGTTACCAGCCACAGAATTCAGTATGTGGATACGCCCGTTGCAGGCGGAACTGAGCGATAACACGCTGGCTTTGTATGCGCCAAACCGTTTTGTGCTCGATTGGGTAAGGGACAAATACCTTAATAATATTAATGGATTGCTGAATAACTTCTGCGGAGCAGATGCCCCACAGCTACGCTTTGAAGTCGGTACCAAACCCGTCACGCAAACGCTGAAGACGCCGGTTAATCACGTTGTCGCACCTGCGTATGTAGCGCAACAAGTTCAGCCGCAACGAGCTGCACCTGCAGCACGTTCGGGTTGGGATAACGTCCCGGCCCCGGCAGAACCAACCTATCGCTCTAACGTCAACGTCAAACACACGTTTGATAACTTCGTTGAAGGTAAATCTAACCAACTGGCGCGCGCGGCGGCTCGTCAGGTGGCGGACAATCCTGGCGGCGCCTACAATCCTCTATTCCTTTATGGCGGCACCGGCCTGGGTAAAACCCACCTGTTGCATGCTGTGGGTAACGGGATTATGGCGCGCAAGCCGAATGCAAAAGTGGTGTATATGCACTCCGAGCGTTTTGTACAGGACATGGTTAAAGCCCTACAAAACAATGCGATCGAAGAGTTTAAACGCTACTACCGTTCGGTTGATGCGTTGCTGATTGACGATATTCAATTCTTTGCTAATAAAGAACGATCCCAGGAAGAGTTTTTCCACACCTTCAATGCCCTGCTGGAAGGTAATCAGCAGATCATCCTGACGTCGGATCGCTATCCGAAGGAGATCAATGGTGTTGAAGATCGTCTGAAATCCCGCTTTGGCTGGGGACTGACCGTCGCGATCGAACCACCTGAACTGGAAACGCGCGTTGCGATCCTGATGAAAAAAGCTGACGAAAACGATATTCGTCTGCCAGGCGAGGTGGCGTTCTTTATTGCCAAGCGTTTACGCTCTAACGTGCGTGAACTGGAAGGCGCACTGAACCGCGTGATTGCTAACGCCAACTTTACTGGCCGGGCGATTACTATCGATTTTGTGCGTGAGGCGCTGCGCGACCTGCTGGCATTACAGGAAAAACTGGTCACCATCGACAATATTCAAAAGACGGTGGCTGAGTATTACAAAATCAAAATTGCGGATCTGCTTTCTAAGCGTCGATCTCGCTCGGTAGCGCGTCCGCGTCAGATGGCGATGGCGCTGGCAAAAGAGCTTACCAACCACAGTTTGCCGGAAATTGGCGACGCCTTTGGTGGGCGTGACCATACTACCGTGCTTCATGCCTGTCGCAAGATTGAACAGTTGCGTGAAGAAAGCCATGATATTAAAGAAGATTTCTCCAATTTAATCAGAACATTATCTTCGTGACGCTATGAAATTTACCGTTGAACGTGAACATTTATTAAAACCGCTTCAGCAGGTCAGCGGCCCGCTGGGTGGTCGTCCTACGCTGCCGATCCTCGGAAACCTGTTACTACAGGTTGCGGATGGAACGCTTTCTCTGACCGGTACCGATCTCGAGATGGAGATGGTGGCACGCGTTGCGCTGATCCAGCCGCATGAACCCGGTGCGACCACCGTCCCGGCGCGTAAATTCTTCGACATTTGTCGTGGTTTGCCGGAAGGTGCGGAAATTGCTGTCCAGTTGGAAGGTGACCGCATGCTGGTGCGTTCTGGCCGCAGCCGTTTCTCGCTGTCCACACTGCCTGCCGCCGACTTCCCGAATCTGGATGACTGGCAGAGTGAAGTTGAATTCACGCTGCCGCAGGCGACGATGAAGCGTCTGATTGAAGCCACGCAGTTTTCGATGGCTCATCAGGATGTGCGCTATTACTTAAACGGCATGCTGTTTGAAACCGAAGGTGAAGAACTGCGTACCGTGGCGACCGACGGTCACCGCCTGGCGGTGTGCTCTATGCCGGTGGGTCAATCGCTGCCCAGTCATTCGGTGATCGTGCCGCGTAAAGGCGTGATTGAACTGATGCGTATGCTCGACGGCGGCGACAACCCGCTGCGCGTGCAGATTGGCAGCAATAACATCCGTGCGCATGTTGGCGATTTCATCTTTACCTCCAAGCTGGTAGATGGACGTTTCCCGGATTACCGTCGCGTACTGCCGAAGAATCCAGACAAACATCTGGAGGCGGGCTGCGATATCCTTAAGCAGGCGTTTGCCCGTGCGGCCATACTCTCCAATGAGAAATTCCGCGGTGTGCGTCTGTACGTCAGCGAAAACCAGCTCAAAATTACGGCCAACAACCCAGAGCAGGAAGAAGCGGAAGAGATCCTCGATGTCACCTATCCTGGGACTGAAATGGAAATCGGCTTCAATGTTAGCTACGTGCTGGACGTACTGAACGCGCTGAAGTGCGAAAACGTCCGTATTATGCTGACCGATTCCGTATCGAGCGTACAGATTGAAGATGCAGCGTCACAATCCGCAGCCTACGTCGTCATGCCTATGAGATTGTAGAATCTGCAAAGGGGCTGGTTTACTTGCCATTTCGCCTTCCGGCAGTGCTCGAAATGCTCACGTACTTCGTGTACGCTCCGCTTTCTGCGCGCTGGCGGTAGACGAACTGGCTGCGACACCCACGCCCCTTGAATGATGACGAGTTGATATGTCGCTATCCCGACTCCTGATTAAAGATTTCCGCAATATTGAAAATGCGGATCTCACTTTATCTCCCGGCTTTAACTTCCTGGTCGGCGCTAACGGCAGCGGTAAAACCAGCGTGCTGGAAGCTATTTATACGCTCGGTCACGGTCGGGCGTTTCGCAGTGTGCAGATTGGCCGCGTCATTCGCCACGAGCAGGAGTCGTTTGTACTCCACGGGCGTTTGCAGGGCGCCGAGCGTGAAACCTCGATTGGCCTGACCAAAGACAAGCTGGGTGACAGCAAAGTGCGCATTGACGGCACTGACGGTCATAAGGTTGCCGAACTGGCGCACCTGATGCCGATGCAGCTGATAACGCCTGAGGGGTTTACTTTACTCAATGGCGGCCCCAAATACAGAAGAGCATTCCTTGACTGGGGATGCTTTCACAATGAAGCCGGATTCTTTACCGCCTGGAGCAACCTTAAGCGATTGCTAAAGCAGCGCAATGCGGCGCTGCGCCAGGTGAGTCGTTATGAGCAACTGCGCCCGTGGGATCGAGAGTTGATCCCGCTGGCGGAACAAATCAGCACCTGGCGCGCGGAGTACAGCGCCGGTATCGCGCAGGATATGGCGGATACCTGCCAGCAGTTTCTTCCCGAGTTTTCACTCTCTTTCTCTTTCCAGCGTGGCTGGGAGAAAGAGACCGACTACGCTGAGGTGCTGGAACGCAGTTTTGAACGCGATCGCATGTTGACCTACACCGCGCACGGCCCGCACAAAGCGGATTTCCGCATACGTGCCGACGGTGCACCGGTGGAAGATACGTTGTCGCGTGGGCAGTTAAAACTGCTGATGTGCGCCTTACGTCTGGCGCAAGGGGAGTTCCTGACTCGCGAAAGCGGACGGCGCTGCCTGTACCTGATAGATGATTTTGCCTCTGAACTGGATGATGCGCGTCGCGGACTGCTAGCCAGCCGCTTAAAAGCCACGCAATCTCAAGTCTTTGTCAGCGCAATTAGCGCTGAACACGTTATGGACATGTCGGACAAAAATTCGAAGATGTTCACCGTGGAAAAGGGTAAAATAACGGATTAACCCAAGATAAAATGAGCGAGAAACGTTGATGTCGAATTCTTATGACTCCTCCAGTATCAAAGTCCTGAAAGGACTGGATGCGGTGCGTAAGCGCCCGGGTATGTATATCGGCGACACGGATGACGGCACCGGTCTACACCACATGGTATTCGAGGTGGTAGATAACGCTATCGACGAAGCGCTCGCGGGTCACTGTAAAGATATCGTGGTGACAATCCACGCTGACAACTCCGTGTCCGTTACCGATGATGGTCGTGGTATCCCAACCGGTATCCACCCGGAAGAGGGCGTTTCGGCGGCCGAAGTGATCATGACCGTCCTGCACGCAGGCGGTAAATTCGATGATAACTCCTATAAAGTCTCCGGCGGTCTGCACGGCGTAGGTGTTTCCGTGGTTAACGCCCTGTCGCAGAAACTGGAGCTGGTGATTCGCCGCGAAGGCAAAGTGCATCAGCAAACTTACGTGCACGGCGTACCGCAGGCACCACTGGCCGTGACTGGCGAGACTGAAGCGACCGGTACCCAGGTGCGTTTCTGGCCAAGCCATGAAACCTTTACCAATGTCGTTGAGTTTGAATATGAGATTCTGGCGAAACGCCTGCGCGAGCTGTCATTCCTGAACTCCGGCGTATCCATCCGCCTGCGCGATAAGCGCGACGGCAAAGAAGATCATTTCCACTACGAAGGTGGCATCAAGGCGTTTGTTGAATACCTCAACAAAAACAAAACGCCGATCCACCCGAATATCTTCTACTTCTCCACCGAAAAAGACGGTATTGGCGTCGAAGTTGCGCTGCAGTGGAACGATGGTTTCCAGGAAAACATCTACTGCTTCACCAACAACATTCCACAGCGTGATGGCGGTACTCACCTTGCAGGCTTCCGTGCGGCGATGACCCGTACCCTGAACGCCTACATGGACAAAGAAGGCTACAGCAAAAAAGCGAAAGTCAGCGCCACCGGTGACGATGCCCGTGAAGGCCTGATTGCTGTCGTTTCCGTGAAAGTACCGGATCCGAAATTCTCCTCCCAGACCAAAGACAAGCTGGTCTCCTCCGAGGTGAAAACCGCAGTAGAACAGCAGATGAACGAACTGCTGAGCGAATACCTGCTGGAAAACCCGTCTGACGCGAAAATCGTCGTCGGTAAAATTATTGATGCGGCACGTGCCCGTGAAGCAGCACGTCGTGCACGTGAAATGACCCGTCGTAAGGGTGCGCTGGACTTAGCTGGCCTGCCGGGCAAACTGGCGGACTGTCAGGAACGCGACCCGGCCCACTCTGAACTGTACCTGGTGGAAGGGGACTCAGCGGGCGGCTCTGCGAAGCAGGGACGTAACCGTAAGAACCAGGCGATTCTGCCGCTGAAGGGTAAAATCCTTAACGTGGAGAAGGCGCGCTTCGACAAGATGCTCTCTTCTCAGGAAGTGGCAACGCTGATTACCGCGCTCGGCTGCGGTATCGGTCGCGACGAATACAACCCGGATAAACTGCGTTATCACAGCATCATCATCATGACCGATGCGGACGTCGACGGCTCGCACATTCGTACATTGCTGTTGACCTTCTTCTATCGTCAGATGCCGGAAATTGTTGAACGCGGCCACGTCTACATTGCACAGCCACCGCTGTACAAAGTGAAGAAAGGCAAGCAGGAACAGTACATCAAAGACGATGAAGCGATGGATCAGTACCAGATCTCTATTGCTCTTGATGGCGCCACGCTGCACACCAATGCCCACGCTCCGGCGCTGGCGGGTGAAGCGCTGGAAAAACTGGTGTCTGAATACAATGCCACGCAGAAAATGATTGGTCGTATGGAGCGCCGCTTCCCGCGCTCGTTGCTGAAAGAACTGGTTTATCAACCGACGCTGGCCGAAGCCGATTTGGCTGATGAAGAGAAAGTCACGGCCTGGGTTTCCCAGCTGGTGAACGTGCTGAATGAAAACGAAATGCACGGTAGCACCTGGAATAGCTTTGTACGTAAAGACGCCGAGCTGAACCTGTTTGAACCGGTTATCCGCGTGCGTACCCACGGGGTCGATACCGACTACCCTCTGGAGCATGAGTTTGTGACCGGAGGTGAATACCGTCGTCTCTGCACGCTGGGTGAGAAACTGCGTGGCCTGATCGAAGACGATGCGTTTATCGAACGTGGTGAGCGTCGTCAGCCGGTTACCAGCTTCGAGCAGGCGCTGGACTGGCTGGTGAAAGAGTCCCGCCGTGGTCTGTCTATTCAGCGTTATAAAGGTCTGGGCGAAATGAACCCGGATCAGCTGTGGGAAACCACCATGGATCCGGAAAGCCGTCGTATGCTGCGTGTGACGGTGAAAGACGCGATTGCTGCCGACCAGTTGTTCACTACGCTGATGGGCGACGCCGTTGAACCGCGTCGTGCGTTTATCGAAGAGAACGCCCTGAAAGCGGCAAATATTGATATCTAATGTGTAACTCAGGCCTGCTCCTGTAGGCCTGATAAGCGCAACGCCATCAGGCAGTTCGTCAGTTTTTGCCGGATGGCGGCTTAGGCCTTATCCGGCCTACCATCGATTGTCAAAAGGGGGATCCCGGTTCCCCTTCCTATCCCCCTTTTCGTAGCTGTTTTTTGAGCGGAATCGCGTTAGCATGAGGACGGACTCATTTAATCCGGGGAACTCATGGCTATCAAACTTATTGCTATCGATATGGATGGCACACTTCTGCTGCCCGATCACACCATTTCACCTGCAGTCAAAAATGCAATTGCTGCGGCGCGCGCGCGCGGGATAAACGTGGTGCTGACCACTGGCCGTCCGTATGCCGGCGTCCACAGCTACTTGAAAGAACTTCATATGGAACAACCCGGCGACTACTGCATTACCTACAACGGGGCGCTGGTGCAGAAAGCAGGGGATGGCAGCACCGTTGCCCAAACGGCGTTGAGCTATGACGATTATCGTTACCTGGAACAGCTCTCCCGGGAAGTCGGTTCACACTTCCACGCCCTCGATCGCAACACGCTGTATACCGCTAACCGAGATATCAGCTACTACACGGTGCATGAATCGTTTATCGCGACCATTCCGCTGGTGTTCTGTGAAGCCGAGAAGATGGACCCGGCGATTCAGTTCCTGAAAGTGATGATGATTGATGAACCAGAAATCCTCGATAAAGCCATCTCACGCATTCCGGCAGAGGTGAAAGAGAAATATACAGTGCTGAAAAGTGCGCCGTACTTCCTCGAAATCCTGGATAAACGCGTCAATAAAGGCACCGGTGTGAAATCGCTGGCCGATGCGCTGGGCATTAAAGCCGAAGAGGTTATGGCGATTGGCGATCAGGAAAACGACATCGCGATGATCGAATATGCCGGTATGGGCGTAGCCATGGATAACGCAATTCCCTCGGTAAAAGAAATCGCCAACTTCGTCACCAAATCTAATCTTGAAGACGGCGTTGCGTATGCCATTGAGAAATTTGCGCTGAATTAAGTCCGCTATGGGCAAATGCCTTGCCGCATTTGCCCAACGTCTTTTTCATCCGTTGTCGTTTTTGATTCAGGGTATTCGGCCTGCGGAATATGCGCCACGCCGCTGCGCATTATCCATTTACGGGAAAATGCGGACGTTAGCGCCCGGCTCTTGAGGATTTTTCCATACAGCTTGATACGCAGCTTGCGGGTTGCTTTTCGATAGGCTTTATTTTTGTCTACCACGTCCTGCAACAGTACGGATTTAAGGATTTCCGCGCTGTCCAGCGCATAGCTAATACCTTCCAGTGAACTGGCGCTAATAAATCCGGCGGCTTCGCCAATCAGAAAGGCGTTCTCCTCGCCGCAGACGAAATCCTTCCAGCGTGACGGGAACAGGACTGTACATTTTTCGCTTTTCACCGGTTTGCCAAACTGGAAATGGAACGCTTCCATCCTGGTTTTCAGCATGTCAAAACGTGCCTGACCGTCCTTCATTGGGTAAGCACCCCCGAAGATAAAAAAGCCGTCTTTGCTGATACTCCAGGAATAACAGTCCGTAGCATCGTTATCAAAAATACACGAGTAGAACGGGACAGGGTGTTGTTCCGTAAACCACTGTTGGATAGCAACATATTTACGGATCTGGTGTTGTGGATAGAGATGACGGCGCACCAGCGAATTCGCCCCGTCGGCACCGATCAGATAGCGAGTCGTAATCTGCTGTTCCCAGCCGTCTGCACGGAATATCACATGCCATTTATCGCCCTCGCGCCAGACTTTACGACACAGACTGTCATGATAAACCTGCACATCGTCAGGGATGAGTGATTTCATCCATAAATCAAAAGCATGGCGATCGATATTGATATAACTACGCTGGTAGTTTCGGGTCAGAGAGGCGGCCACATCGACCGTTTTAACGCTGAATATCTGCGGATTGGCAATAACATCAACGGGGAGCGTGATCCCGTCGCGGATAAATGAACGTTGGGCGTCAGGAGCCAGTAGGCCTCCGCAGGGTTTGGTGAACCCTTCAGTCCCGCACTGGCGCTTTTTATCCAGAGCAATCACGCGCATTTTTCCGCTCAACTGCCGCGCCAGCGCCGCACCTGCCGGGCCTAAACCGATAATCGCCACGTCAAAATGTTCCATCTTTCTGCCCATAGTAAGTGAGATGAGCATACGCTAAAGCCTGAAAGTGAAGTCCTTGTGAAGTATGATTGCTGAAATTGTCTCGTATCAGGGCATCCCATGAAGCAAGTCACCTTTACGCCGCGTCATCACCAACTGACCAATATCAATACCTGGACCCCGGACAGCCAGTGGCTGGTTTTTGATGTGCGACCCTCCGGCGCATCGTTTACCGGCGAGACCATTGAACGCGTCAATATTCACACTGGCGAGGTGGAAGTAATTTATCGCGCGACGCAGCAGGCACACGTTGGCGTGGTGACCGTTCATCCGAAGTCTGAAAAATACGTGTTCATTCACGGACCTGAAAATCCTGATGAAACATGGCATTACGACTTTCATCACCGTCGCGGAGTCATTGCCGGGCAGGGTGATGTGACGAATCTGGACGCGATGGATATTACTGTCCCGTATACCCCTGGCGCACTGCGCGGCGGCAGCCATGTACATGTTTTTAGCCCGAACGGCGAGTTTGTCAGCTTCACCTATAACGACCATGTGTTGCGTGAGCGTTCCCCGGCGCTGGATTTACGTAACGTTGGCGTGGCTTCGCCGTACGGTCCGGTGACGGTTTCCGTTCAGCATCCGCGCGAGTACAGCGGAAGTCACTGGTGCGTACTGGTAAGCCAGACTACGCCTGCGCCACAGCCGGGTAGCGATCAGATTAACCGTGCCTATGAAGAGGGCTGGGTGGGGAACCACGCGCTGGCGTTTATCGGTGATACGTTGTCAGTCAATGGTGAGAAAGTACCTGAACTGTTTATTGTCGATTTACCGCAGGATGAAAGTGGCTGGAAGCAACCGGGCGATGCACCGCTTGAAGGCAGCGAATCAACAATGCCAGCCCCGCCGGCTGGCGTGGTTCAGCGCCGCCTGACGTTTACTCACGATCGCGCTTTCCCTGGACTGGTGAATCAGCCGCGTCACTGGGTGCGCAGTCATCCCCTGGCATCAGAGATTGCGTTTTTGATGCGTGATGATCATGGCGTGGTGCAGCTCTGGTTGATTTCACCTCAGGGCGGTGCACCGCGCCAGTTAACTCACTGTTCGAGTGATATTCAGTCCGCCTTTAACTGGCATCCGTCGGGGCAATGGTTGGGATTCGTGCTGGATAATAGAATTGCCTGCTGTGATGCACAGACGGGAGAGATTGATTTTTTAACGAAAAGTCACGAAGCCCCACCGTCTGCTGATGCGATCGTTTTCTCGCCTGATGGGCAGCAGGTTGCGTGGATGGAGAGCGTCGAGGGTTTCCGCCAGCTATGGGTGACAGAAACCGGGCGTTAACTTAAGGGGCTGGCATTGTTGCCGGGGGGATCACGTCGTTAATGGCTTGCGTGCTCTCCTCGCTTCTTTCAACGCGCGATCTTACCGAGCTATCGGTACGGAAGAAATCCCACGGGAGCAGTAGCGTATCCAGCACGGCGGTAAATGGCATATCAAGAATCGCCAGTGACTTGGTTCCCCAGTTTGTATCGCTCTCGCTAATCATCGTGGCGCTGGCACGCGTGCCAGGATACGTTCCCTCTTTGCCACCGGTGTGCGACATGACGCTGGAGCACCCGCTCACAACAACCATTCCGCTGCACATCATCAGTGTTAACAACATTTTTCTAATCATCATTTTTTCATCTGTTAAACATCGGTGTTTGCATGGTGAGTTATAGCGATCCGTTGCGAAAAATAACATCACCATTCTGTCGCACTGTGGTGGCTATCGCACTCTAACGATAACAACTGTTCCCCCAGTGTATGCAATAGACAACAAACTGCAAAAAAAGTCGGATGAATACGCTTGAAAAGTTTGTATCAAGACCCATTTTTAGGATGTAGGCAAATGAAGGGCACGCCTGATGGGTGTTCTGGCTACCTGACCTGTCCATGATGGAAGGTCTAACATTCTCGCTGATTTCAGGAGCTATTGATTATGCGTAACTTTGACTTATCCCCGTTATACCGTTCTGCAATTGGTTTTGATCGCCTGTTTAACCTGCTGGAAAGCAATCAGAGCCAGAGTAATGGCGGCTACCCTCCGTATAACGTCGAGCTGGTAGACGAAAACCATTACCGTATTGCGATTGCCGTTGCGGGCTTTGCTGAAAGCGAGCTGGAAATTACCGCCCAGGACAATTTGCTGGTGGTGAAAGGCGCTCATGCAGACGAGCAAAAAGAACGTACTTACCTGTATCAGGGTATTGCCGAGCGCAACTTTGAACGCAAGTTCCAGTTGGCGGAGAACATTCATGTTCGTGGCGCAAACCTGGTGAATGGTCTGCTGTATATCGAGCTTGAGCGCGTGATTCCGGAAGCGAACAAACCGCGCCGTATCGAAATCAACTAATTCAGTGGGCCGCGTCAGGCGGCCCTGCTAAGCAATCAGCTTGCCGTCAGGGAGCTGAAAGGTATTTACTCGCTTCTTAGAAGGAGAAATGAATATGCGTAACTACGATTTATCCCCGCTGCTGCGTCAATGGATCGGTTTTGACAAACTGGCCAATGCACTGCAAAACACCGGCGAAAGCCAGAGCTTCCCACCCTATAACATCGAAAAGAGCGACGATAACCACTATCGCATTACGCTTGCGTTAGCCGGTTTCCGTCAGGAAGATCTGGATATTCAGCTGGAAGGTACGCGTCTGACCGTGAAAGGTACGCCTGAGCAGCCGGAAAAAGAGACCAAGTGGCTGCATCAGGGGCTGGTGACACAATCCTTCAGCCTGAGCTTTACCCTGGCTGAAAATATGGAAGTCTCCGGCGCGAGCTTCACCAATGGTTTGCTGCACATCGATTTAATTCGCAACGAACCTGAAACGGTCCCACCGCAGCGGATCACCATCAGCGAACGTCCCGCATTAAATAGCTAATTAGCTCCTTGCCTTTGCCCCGCCAGAAATGACGGGGCTTTTTTGTGCTTTACCACCCATACATTGCGACTGTACTCTGCCAGAATCCATCTACTTAATAATGTTATTCACAGGGAACAGAAGAATGAGTGATATAGCATTGACGGTCAGCGTTCTGGCATTGGTGGCGGTTGTCGGGTTATGGATCGGCAACATTAAAGTCCGGGGTGTGGGTTTTGGCATCGGAGGCGTGCTGTTTGGCGGTATTATCGTTGGACATTTTGTCGATCAGGCAGGGATGACCCTGAGCGGCGACATGCTGCATTTTATTCAGGAATTCGGTCTGATACTCTTCGTGTACACCATCGGTATCCAGGTGGGTCCGGGATTCTTTGCTTCGCTGCGTGTTTCGGGCCTGCGCCTGAATTTGTTCGCCGTGCTGATTGTCATTATGGGGGGCCTGGTTACCGCTCTCCTGCATAAAATTTTTGCTATACCTCTTCCCGTGGTGCTGGGCATATTCTCCGGTGCCGTCACTAATACTCCGGCGCTGGGTGCTGGACAGCAAATCCTGCGCGATCTGGGTACGCCCATGGATGTCGTGGACCAGATGGGGATGAGCTACGCCATGGCTTATCCTTTTGGTATTTGCGGTATCTTGCTCACGATGTGGTTAATGCGCCTTATCTTCCGCGTTAACGTCGAGGCAGAAGCACAGCAGCACGAATCAACGCGGACCAACGGTCAGGCGCTGATTCAGACCATGAACATCCGCGTTGAAAACCCGAACCTGAATAATATGGCGATTCAGGACGTACCCATTCTGAACAGCGATAAAATTATCTGCTCGCGTCTGAAGCGGGATGAGACACTGATGGTGCCGTCGCCGGGAACCATTATCCAGATGGGCGACCTGCTCCACCTGGTCGGGCAGCCCGATGACCTGCACAACGCGCTGGTAGTGATCGGTCAGGAAGTTGATACCTCGCTGTCGACGCGAGGCACGGATTTGCGCGTCGAGCGTGTGGTGGTGACCAACGAACAGGTGCTGGGTAAACGGATCCGCGATCTGCATTTCAAAGAACGCTATGACGTTGTTATCTCGCGCCTGAACCGCGCAGGTGTTGAGCTGGTCGCCAGCAGCGACGCCAGCCTGCAGTTTGGTGATATCCTCAATTTGGTGGGGCGGCCCTCGTCCATCGATGCCGTCGCTAATGTTGTCGGCAACGCGCAGCAAAAACTGCAGCAGGTACAGATGCTGCCAGTGTTTATCGGTATCGGACTTGGGGTTTTACTGGGTTCTATTCCGCTGTTTATTCCTGGCTTCCCGGTGGCGTTAAAGCTGGGCCTGGCTGGTGGGCCGCTGATTATGGCGCTGATACTTGGGCGTATTGGCAGCATCGGCAAGCTGTACTGGTTTATGCCGCCGAGCGCTAACCTGGCGTTGCGCGAACTGGGGATTGTGCTCTTTCTCGCGGTGGTTGGCCTGAAATCGGGTGGTGATTTTGTCGATACATTAACCCAGGGCGATGGCTTAAGCTGGGTGGGTTACGGTATTTTCATTACCGCCGTTCCGCTGATCACCGTTGGTTTGCTGGCGCGGCTGCTCACCAAAATGAACTACCTCACGCTGTGCGGAATGCTGGCCGGTTCGATGACTGACCCACCGGCATTGGCTTTTGCCAACAACCTGCACGCTACCAGCGGTGCGGCGGCGCTTTCCTATGCCACGGTCTACCCACTGGTGATGTTCCTGCGCATTATCACCCCCCAACTGCTGGCGGTGATCTTCTGGGGGATGGGTTAACACTGACTTATCCGGCCTGCCTGGTCTGTAGGCCGGATAAGACGCAATTCTCCATTACCCTCCAGCGATACTCTGATTGCATCATTTCTAGCCAAATAATGTGACTGTATTTTGATAAAACGATTAAATCGGCGAACCGCCGCTGAGAAATGAAAATATCATTATAATCAGAATGATGGTGAATATCAGCGCGACGCCAAAGAGCAAGGCATGAAAGACTAGTGTTCCTCCGCCGAAGATAATGGCGCCATAGATACCCCAACGATTTTCTCTGCGCATGCCACCGATAAAAGCACAAACCAGAGCAATGACGGCAAGAGCGATACTACTGTTATTCAGCACCTTATCAATATTGATGGTTTCTTCTTTGTCAGTAACAAGCGGCTTCTCACCCTTCAGCCCAGCAATAATACCTTTTTTGACGGCTGAAACCTTCTCTGCCACCACGTTCTCAAGTCGAGCCTGTGGGGCGTAAAATGGACCGAAAGAGAAATGAAAAATACCAAAAATCAAGGCAATGGCGCCGAAAAGCATTCCTAATGAGCTACATTTGTTTTGCGATATGATGTCCATTTGACCTCCCGGTGCTGGATAGCGTGAAGAATATCAGCAATCTGGCGTTTGAAATTCTGAAAGTGGGCAGGAAAAACGGCTGAACCGCGATAGTTAAAAGGAGCCATAATGAAAATTTCCCGCCTTGGAGAGGCGCCGGATTACCGCTTCTCGCTGGCAAATGAGCGTACGTTTTTGGCGTGGATCCGCACCGCGCTGGGGTTTCTGGCCGCCGGTGTGGGTCTTGATCAACTGGCACCGGATTTCGCCACGCCGGTCATTCGCGAACTGCTGGCGCTGCTGCTGTGCCTGTTTGCCGGCGGTCTGGCGATTTATGGCTACCTGCGCTGGTTGCGGAATGAAAAGGCCATGCGCCTGAAAGAGGACCTGCCATACACGCATAGCCTGTTGATAATCAGTCTGATTTTGATGATTGTTGCGGTCATTGTGATGGGCCTGGTGCTGTATGCCGGATAGCCGTAAATCGCGACGTATTGCCGATCCGGGGCTGCAACCTGAGCGTACCTCGCTGGCCTGGTTTCGCACCCTGCTGGGTTACGGCGCGTTAATAGCGCTGGCGCTGAAACATAACTGGCATCAGGCCGGCTTTCTGTTTTGGGTGTCAATTGGGGTACTGGCAATTGTGGCGATAATTCTTTGGCGCTATACCCGGAGCCGTAACCTGATGGACGTCACGCATAGTGATTTTTCTGAATCTCGCGCGGTGCGTGACAAATTTATGATCTCCCTCGCGGTGTTATCTCTCGCAATACTGTTTGCTGTAACACACGTTCGCCAACTTATCGTATATCTCGGGAATTTTGTATGACGGAGTGTGAGCACATGGATGTTAGTGAGGGAATGATTAAGGTGGTGGTAGATCGGCTGAAATGCAATCAACCTATTGATTTATATCGCAATATACAAAAATCAGGCGTTCGTTCGGTGCAGTTTATTCCCTTAGTTGAACGCGATGAAAAAGGGTGTCTGACTGCGGGTTCCGTTACAGCGGAAGACTGGGGACATTTTTTAAATACGGTATTTGATATCTGGGTTCGTGAGGATATTACGCGAATATCTATTCCGCTTTTTGATGAAACGTTGAATCGGTGGTGTGGTCGAACGGGACAAACTAATCGACAGACGATTTCACAGATGAGCGTGCGCTGTCAGTCATGTTCCCTGTTGCAATTCTATCGTGGCGATTGCCCTGCATTTTGTGATGATAGCGGCAAGGGTGGACTGTGTGCAGGCTATCAAGCTTTCTTTGACCACACGGCTCCGCATATGCGCGTTATGCGCGACCTGCTGAAGCAGCATCGCTCACCGATGGAACTGATGGCGATGCTGCGTTAAGGTCAACGGCGTTTAGCGCCCTTTCGCCAGGTACTGTGCCATTTCGGCTTCCGGCACCATGCCACCGCCGGTGGCCCACACCAGGTGCGTGGCGTTATTAAGTTGCTCAGCACTGAAACCGTGCATTTGTTGATAGTCAGTTGACGCGCAAACGCGCTGCGGACCGGCCATCCCCGCCAGTGCCGACGGCTCAAGGCGAATCCCTTCCTCCTGCGCCAGCCAGCCCAGCATGTCGTACATGGTCTGGTCATCAAGGGTGTACAAGCCGTCGAGTAGACGCTCCATCGCACGCCCCACAAAACCAGAAGCCCGACCCACCGCCAGGCCATCGGCTGCAGTCAGATTATCAATGCCAATCTCTTGTACAGAGATTTCATCGTGCAGCCCGGTGTAAACCCCGAGCAGCATGCACGGTGAATGGGTCGGCTCTGCAAAGAAGCAGTGTACGTTATCGCCGAACGCCAACTTCAGGCCAAATGCCACGCCGCCAGGGCCGCCGCCGACACCGCATGGCAGATAAACAAACAACGGATGGTCGGCATCTACCACGCGGCCCTGCTGCGTGAACTGCGCCTTCAAACGCTGCCCGGCAACCGCATAGCCTAAGAACAGCGTGCGGGAATTTTCGTCGTCGATAAAGAAGCAGTTCGGGTCAGACTCCGCCGCCTTGCGGCCCTGTTCAACCGCCACGCCGTAATCTTCTTCATACTCCACTACCGTCACGCCGTGGCTGCGCAGTTTGGCTTTTTTCCAAGCGCGGGCGTCAGCAGACATATGCACCGTCACCTTAAAGCCAATGCAGGCGCTCATGATACCGATCGACATCCCGAGGTTACCGGTCGAGCCTACCGCGATGCTGTACTGGCTGAAGAACTGCTTGAACTCAGGTGAAAGCAGCACGCTGTAATCATCATCGGTGGTCAGCAGACCGGCTTCCAGCGCCAGTTTTTCGGCGTGAGTCAGTACTTCATAAATACCGCCACGGGCTTTAATCGAGCCGGAAATCGGCAGGTGGCTGTCCTTCTTCAACAGAATTTCGCCACTGATATTCTGGCCAAACTCTTTTTCCAGCCGTTTCTTCATGGCGGGAATAGCGGCCAGCTCAGATTCGATAATACCGCCGGTGGCCGCGGTTTCCGGGAAAGCTTTTGCCAGGTACGGCGCAAAGCGCGCCAGACGGGCGTGAGCATCCTGAACGTCGTCTTCCGTCAGGCCAACATAGGGTAAACCTTCCGCAAGAGAGGTGGTGCCCGGGTTAAACCAGGTCGTTTCTTTCAGTGCGACCAGATCCTCCACTAACGGATACTGGGCGATGAGTTTTTGCATGTTTTCCATAGGACGTCTCTTTGCGCTTAGATGATAAAGGAAAGCAGGAATGTGCACGCGAGTGCAATCACCGACGCGATAAATGTCGCGGTCGTATAGTATTTAAACGTCTCATTCAGGGTAGCGCCGCAGTACTGCTTCACCAGCCAGAAGAGGGAATCGGTGACGATTGTGCAGCCAATCGCGCCGGAACCGATGGCAATGGCAATGATCTCCGGGCTGACGTTGGGATAGAGCGGCAGCATGGGTGCCACAATTGCCGTTGCGCCCATCATCGCCACCGTGGCAGAACCCACCGCAGCGTGCAGGATCAGCGCCACCAGCCAGGCCAGCAGAATCGGGTGCATATGCATGTTTGAAAGAATCAGCGCCAGCGTATCCGCCAGTCCGCTGCTCTTCAGAATGGCGTTGAACGCGCCACCCGCACCGATAATCAGCAGGATGTTGGCAATGGATCCAAAGCCATTTTCAGTATGGGTCAACAGTGCGCCCATGCCGATATGCTGGCGCAGACCGAGAATGTAATAGGCCACAAACACGGCGATAAACATGGCGGTGATCGGGTTGCCGATAAACTCCAGCAGCGTATACACCGCGCTGCCTTTCGCCATATTCAGTTCAGCGACGGTTTTCATCAGCATCAGGCCAATCGGCAGCAGCACGGTAAACAGCGTGGCACCCAGCGACGGCAGCGTGTTTTCGTCGCGTACCTTCAGGTCGGAAAACTCAGCCGGTACCGGTTTAAACGGCAGACGATTGCCGAGGAATTTCAGGTACAGCGGCCCGCCGATCAGCGACGCCATCAGACCCACCAGTAAACCGTAAACGATCACTGTACCAATATCGGCACCCAACTTGTTCGCCACGAACAGGGCCGCCGGATGTGGTGGGACGACGCAGTGCACCGCCATCAGTGCTGTACACAACGGGATCGCCAGCTTCAGCAGCGAGGTATTGGTTTTTTTGGCGATAGAAAACGCCAGCGGAATCAACAGCACCACGCCGACTTCAACAAACAGCGTGATCCCGCAAATCAGACCGACCAGCACCATAATGACGTCAGCGGAAAGCCAGCGGCAGCGCTGTAGCGTCAGGCCGATGCGTTCTGCCGCGCCGGACACTTCCATCATTTTTCCGAGAATAGTCCCCAGACCGATAACCGCGGCGAGGAAGCCCAGCGTACCGCCGATACCACTCTCAATGGCATTAACCATATCCAGTGGACCCATACCCATCATCGTTCCCACAAAGAAGCTGGCTAACAGCAGCGCCAGAAACGGGTGGAATTTGAACTTCACGATGGTCAAAACGATCAACACGATGCTTATCAACAACGTGCTCACAACCCAGATTTGAGAGTGCATATCTCACCTTGCCCTGTGATTAACCTGACTTTATAGCCTGGGTCTATTGGACAAAAATAAGGCACTCGCTGACAAACGATAAAAATCCTCTTTCACATGAGATAGATTGAATCAAATGGGTGATTTACCTCTAATAATGGCCTAATAATGCGATATGGTTCACTCTGATTCATCTTTGCGCTGATTTTTACAGCGGTTTTTTTTACACTTCGGGGAAAGATTCAGGATGAAAGAGGTGAGTATGGATCCCGTACGCGAGGTCAGAAATCGGCTGCTCAATGGCTGGCAACTGTCAAAGCTTTATACCTTTGAAGTGGCGGCCAGGCATCAGTCGTTTGCGCTGGCAGCAGACGAACTGTCGTTAAGTCCCAGCGCCGTCAGTCACCGTATTAATCAACTGGAAGAGGAACTGGGCATCCAGCTGTTTGTCCGTTCACATCGCAAAGTCGAACTCACGCACGAAGGCAAGCGGGTGTTCTGGGCGCTGAAATCTTCTCTGGATACGCTTAATCAGGAAATTCTCGATATCAAAAACCAGGAGCTGTCCGGGACGCTTACCGTCTACTCGCGGCCCTCCATCGCCCAGTGCTGGCTGGTTCCCGCGCTCGGCGACTTTACCCGTCGCTATCCGTCGATTTCACTGACCATGCTGACCGGGAATGACAACGTCAATATGCAGCGTGCCGGTATTGACCTGGCCATCTATTTTGATGATGCGCCGTCTGCGCAGCTCACGCATCATTTCCTGATGGACGAAGCGATCTTGCCGGTGTGCAGCCCGGATTATGCCCGCCGCCATGATCTTACCGACGCGCGGGTGAACCTGTCGCACTGCACGTTGCTGCATGACAGGCAGGCGTGGAGTAATGATTCAGGGACCGATGAGTGGCACAGCTGGGCGCAGCATTTTGCAGTGAATTTGCCGACATCATCGGGCATTGGCTTCGATCGTTCCGATTTAGCGGTGATTGCCGCCATGAACCACATCGGCGTGGCGATGGGGCGCAAGCGGTTGGTACAAAAACGCCTCGATAGTGGAGAACTGGTCGCTCCCTTTGGTGATATGGAGCTGAAATGCCATCAGCATTATTACATCACTACGCTACCTGGCCGGCAGTGGCCGAAAATCGAGGCGTTTATTAGCTGGCTGCAGGAGCAGGTAAAATAATCGAGGTGAGCCTCGAATATTTTTACGCTTTCTCTCTACACCCGGCGTCAGAAATCATGCTAAATACGTGAATCACACCTGATGATTTACTTGAGGATCACCGTGTTAAAGCCGCTTGCTTCTCTGTTGCTGCTCGCCAGCGCCACTGTCTATGCGGCACAACCTCCGCTGACGGCAGCACACTACGCCCAACAACTGGGTGTGGGGATGGACGTGGATTGGGCGCGCACCGAACGGGGCATCCGCGAGTTTGACCCGCTGGTGGTAAGAGATTTCCAGGCGAAGGGGCTCGCCCATGTGCGTATTCGCGTGGCCGGAGAACCCACTGAGGCCCGGCTTATCCATCTGCGTAAGCTGGTGGAAGCCTGTGAACACTATGGCGTGATCCCGATTATTGCTTATCAGGCGGACGAGTATAAAAAAGACCCCAGCATCAGCAATGAAAAAGAGGTGATTAACTGGTGGGTGGCCGTCGCGCATTACTTTGGTCAAGGCTCGCCGTTACTGGGTTTTGACCTGATCTACGAACCTGCTGATAAGCTCAATCACAATCAGGCGTCGCTCAATCGGGTGTATGACAAAACGATTCGTATGATTCACGCCATCTATCCCCAGCGTATGATTTTTGTCGCACCCCGTCTGCGCGCCGCGCCGGAAGAATTGTCGAGTCTGAAGCTACCGCCGCAAAGTCAGAACACCGTGCTGGCCGAGTGGCATGTCTTCCCGTGGGGGCCGCTAAAAAACAACGGTAAGTATCCGTGGACGTCGGGTACAGCGGCAGAAAAGACGGCGATTCGCGCCCGCATTAACAGCGCTGTTCACTGGCAGCAGAAGACCGGTCATGTCAGTTGGGTCGGGGGATGGGCGCCGGGAGAGACGATCAAAAATGTGCCTTCGGCCTCGCAGATGGCGTTTGCCCGCTTTATGGCCTGTGAACTGAAGAAAGCAAAAATTCCCTATGCTATCAATGCAGATACGCAGTTTTATGATGGCGAGGAAGGGGCCTGGCGTCCGGCGCTGGAACCGTTGCTGAATACGATGATTGCGCCTGAATGTGAAAAGCCCGGCGAGAAACCGGGCCATCACACGCTTAAACCGCCTGCTCCTGATGAGACACGCGTGACGCCAGCGGCAACCAGCACACCAGAATCAGCACACCCATAAGGGTCATCAGCAGACCCAGGCTAGCCTGTCCGGTCTGAGGCATCATCGCGGAAAGCCACGCCAGCACGCCGGAACCAATATTTTGTAAACCACCTACCAGCGCCCCGGCGGTACCAGCCAGGAACGGGAAGGGTTCCATCGCGCCGCTGGTGGCGAGCGGGAACAGCATCCCGGCACCAAAGAAGAACAGCGCGGCGGGGATCAGTAACGTCCAGACGTTCATCACGTCAAGCAGGCCAGGGATCCACATCATCAAACCAGCCACCAGGCAGCAGATAACCGACTGCCACATCAGCGTTGAGAAGCGCTTGTTCGGGCGACCGGCGAACCACGCACCGAAAAACGCCGCCGGGATCGGCAGAATAAACAGAATACTGACCGCCATGCTGCTCAAGCCTAATCCTGCGCCCAGCAATACCCCGGAGCAGGCTTCGAAGACGGCAACGCCCGCCAGTCCGCCGATGAGCATCAGTACGTAACAGGTGAATGCGCCGTTGCCAAACAGGGTTTTGTAGCTGGCGATAAGCCGTGGGCGCGGCGCACCTGCAGGACGCGTTTCCGGCATCCAGCGCGCCATGCTAAACGTTACGCCTGCGCACAGAATCAACAGGAAAATATAGCAGGCACGCCAGTTCCACATCGTGTCCAGCACGCCGCCAATCAGCGGCGCTAACAGCGGGCTGACAAGAATACCCATGTTTAACAAACTGTTAGCGTGACGTAGCTGGGTACCTTCATACAGATCGCGCGGTAAGGTTCGCGCCATTACGCCGCCGACGCCCGTTCCCATTCCCTGAATGGCGCTGGCGATAATCAATACCGTCAGGCTATGGGTAGTAATGGCGACCAGCGTAGCCAGCATAAAAATAGACATTCCGGTGAGGATCACCGGACGGCGCCCTACCCGGTCGGAAAGGGGACCGTAAACCAGCTGCGACAAGCCGTAGGTCAGCAGGTAAGCCGCCATTACACTTTGCACCGCTCCTTCGCGAACGTTGAGTTCACGCGCCATATCGGCAATGGCGGGGATATAAATGGTTTGAGCCATCTGGCCTACCGCCACCAGGAGTACCAACATCAACAACAAATTGACGCTTCTATGCCTTTTCATTTCGCTGATTACTTTTAAAAAAGAGAAAAAAGAAGAATAAGGTGCTGAACATTCCGCTAAATGCGCGTGGAATCTACCACATTAAAAAAAGAAGACCATATTGATCACTACAAAGGCGGGAAGGGAAGCGGCAGGAAATGTAAACAAATAGCGGCAATAAATGTTGCCGGAATGCATCCGACCATTCTGGAGGATGGAGAAGGCGCGATCACGACAAACGGAGCAAAATCGCCCCGGCGGCAATCCCGGCAGCAGCAAAAATGCGTATACCGGCGACTTTTTCTTTCAGTATCAGCCAGGCGAGCAAGGCACCAAACAGGATTGACGTTTCCCGTAACGCGGCGACCACTGCCAGCGGGGCCTGTGTCATTGCCCACAGTGCCAGACCGTAAGATCCCATGGTGCCGATACCGCCCAAAATGCCTTTCTTCCATTGCTGCGCCAGATAGCGTGATGCCTCCCGGCGTCGGGCGATCATCGCCCAGGTGAGCAGACAAGATCCGTTGAGAAAGAAGGTCCACAGCGTATAGCCCAACGCGGTCTCTGAGAGTCGTACCCCGGTGCCATCCACCAGCGTATAGCCAGCAATAAAGCAGGCGTTAATTAACGCCAAAACAATTCCCTGCTGTGAGCTGCTGCCCCCGTTAAACGCCATGCCGAGGATCGCCATACAGATGGTGGCGATACCCACCCAGGCGAGCATTGACAGACTATCGCCGAGAAACAGAACGCTGATGATCGCGACCAGCAGCGGGGCAGTACCGCGCATTAAGGGATAGGTCTGGCTCATGTCCGAGACCTGATAGGTCTTGGCGACCAGCACGGTATACACCACCTGTAACGCGGTTGAGACCGCTAAGTACGGCAGGCTAGCTGCTGAGGGATGAGGTGCAAAAGGCAGTAAAATCAAGGCCATGACTGCAGCCGATCCGCTGACGCTAATGGCGGAGTACAACTTGTCGTTTCCTGCTTTTACGATAGCATTCCAGCTGGCATGGAGCAGTGCGGCGAACAGCAAAATGCAGAAAACAGAAAGCGTCATAGCGGTATTCGTCCCTGATAGCGTCATAAAAACGTAACATATTGTCGAGCTACGCGCACCTGGGTAACGGTGAAAGGGGAGTGGTTACCCACTCCCCTTTAGTGCGACTTGAATCTGAGTTATTTAATGTACTTCAGAACAGCATCAAGCAGTTGCAGTGCAGCAACAATGAGTTTCAGGATAAGAATGGTGATATCCACGAGGCTCATACGCTCTCCTTTTGGTACAAGGAGCACGGTGCTGGCGTACCTCGCCGCTGCCTGTTGCCAGCACCTTTGTTGACATAACACAGTGTGCTCACACGGGGGTTAAGGCGCTGACGGCACCACCCGTTTCAGCCAGGACTTTTTTGCGCCGGTTTACTCTGCGGCCCCCGCATAACACATTGCGTACGGTGACATTATAGATAAATACTGTATAAATGAACAGTATTTTATGGACGTAATGCTATGACTGAATCATACTAAAAAACGTCAAAATTCGTGCCGAAATTGCGTGTTCTTCGTAGAACGCGTATACTTTTTGCGTTGACATAACACAGTGTGTCCAGCGGAAACCAACCGCACAACGCTGATGAAAACCTCGCTCCGGCGGGGTTTTTTGTTTTTGCACAACATACAATGAAACGTGATCGTTGACTCATTTTTACGCAGATGAAAATTTTTCCATTGTCACGCTGAAAAACCTGTGTTTGTATAAATCCTGTTAACCAACAAACAGACAAGGCCCCTAATGAACCCTTCCATGCTGACAGCGACCCTACTAAAAACTGCGCCATCTCGCGCAGTGGTCGTCGTGCGTGTGGTGGTGGTCGTCGGCAATGCGCCGTAGGGTCCGGAACACACGATTCCAAAACCCCGCCGGCGCAAACCGGGCGGGGTTTTTCGTTTAAGAGACCCACCCGGATACGCAGGCCCAGAATAAAAGGACTGGAGCATGGCAAGTTCGGGCATAACATCCAAGCGTACGCGCTTTACGGGCGCAGAATTCATCGTTCATTTCCTGGAGCGCCAGGGCATTACGGTGGTCACCGGTATT
This sequence comes from Citrobacter sp. TBCS-14, assembly GCF_005280805.1. Classification (NCBI taxonomy): domain Bacteria; kingdom Pseudomonadati; phylum Pseudomonadota; class Gammaproteobacteria; order Enterobacterales; family Enterobacteriaceae; genus Citrobacter; species Citrobacter sp. TBCS-14. Next base: position 372,863 of record NZ_SZWM01001345.1, on the reverse strand, counting down.
CCGGGCGGCTCGATTCTCCCCGTCTACGACGCTTTAAGCCAAAGTACGCAAATCCGTCATATCCTGGCGCGTCACGAACAGGGCGCGGGGTTTATCGCCCAGGGCATGGCGCGAACCGATGGCAAACCTGCCGTGTGTATGGCCTGTAGCGGGCCGGGGGCCACCAACCTGGTGACCGCTATTGCCGATGCGCGACTGGATTCCATCCCGCTGGTGTGTATCACCGGCCAGGTTCCGGCCTCGATGATTGGCACCGACGCCTTCCAGGAAGTCGACACCTACGGCATTGCGATTCCCATCACCAAGCACAACTATCTGGTCCGCCATATCAATGAATTACCCCAGGTTATGAGCGATGCCTTCCGCATTGCGCAGTCAGGCCGTCCGGGCCCGGTGTGGATAGACATTCCTAAAGATATCCAAACCGCCGTGTTTGAGATTGAATCGTTGCCCGCACCGGCTGAAAAAGCACCCGCGCCAGCCTTTAGCACGGAGAGCATCCGCGATGCCGCTGCGATGATTAACGCGGCCAAACGCCCGGTGCTGTATCTTGGCGGCGGAGTCATTAACGCCCCTGAGCGGGTGCGTGAACTGGCAGAAAAAGCGACGTTGCCCACCACCATGACCTTAATGGCGCTCGGCATGCTGCCAAAAGCGCATCCACTGTCGTTAGGTATGCTGGGGATGCACGGCGCGCGCAGCACCAACTTTATTCTGCAAGAAGCGGATTTATTGATCGTTCTGGGAGCCCGTTTTGATGACCGGGCGATCGGTAAAACTGAGCAGTTCTGCCCGAATGCAAAAATCATCCACGTGGATATCGACCGCGCGGAGCTGGGTAAAATCAAACAGGCGCATGTGGCGATTCAGGCGGATGTAGATGAGGTGCTGGCACAGTTAATCCCGCTGATTGAAGCGCAACCGCGTGAAGCCTGGCATCAGCAGGTGTCCGACCTGCAGCAAGAATTTCCGTGCACCATCCCACAGGAAAAAAATCCGCTCAGCCATTATGGGCTGATTAACGCGGTTGCTGCCTGTGTGGACGACAGCGCGATCATCACCACCGACGTCGGTCAGCATCAGATGTGGGCGGCGCAGGCTTACCCGCTGAACCGTCCGCGCCAGTGGCTGACTTCCGGCGGCCTTGGCACCATGGGGTTTGGCCTGCCTGCGGCAATTGGCGCGGCGCTGGCGAACCCGGATAAAAAAGTGCTGTGCTTCTCCGGCGACGGCAGCCTGATGATGAATATTCAGGAAATGGCCACCGCCAGTGAGAATCAGTTGGATATTAAAATCATCCTGATGAATAACGAAGCGCTGGGGCTGGTGTATCAGCAACAAAGCCTGTTCTACAAACAGGGCGTGTTTGCTGCCACCTATCCGGGGATGATTAACTTTATGCAGATTGCCGCCGGTTTCGGTCTCGACACCTGCGATTTAAACCACGAAGCCGACCCGCAGGCGGCATTGCAGGCGATTATCGATCGTCCGGGACCGGCGCTGATCCACGTGCGTATCGATGCGGAAGAAAAAGTGTATCCGATGGTGCCGCCGGGCGCGGCAAATACAGAGATGGTGGGGGAATAAGCTATGCAACAGCAGACTCATGACAACGTAATACTTGAACTCACCGTGCGTAACCACCCCGGCGTAATGACTCACGTTTGTGGCCTGTTCGCCCGTCGCGCGTTTAACGTGGAAGGCATTCTCTGTCTACCGATTCAGGACAGCGACCAGAGCCGCATCTGGCTACTGGTCAACGATGACCAACGTCTGGAACAGATGATCAGCCAGATTGATAAACTGGAAGATGTGGTGAAAGTCGCGCGCAACCAGTCCGACCCGTCGATGTTTAACAAGATAAGCGTGTTCTTCGAGTAATCCGTTCAAGGCTTGAACGATGAAGTGTATATCGTTAAGGTAAGCGCCTTTGCCGGAGGGCGGCGTAAACGCCTTATCCGGCCTACCACGGCTCCCGCCCGTAGGCCTGATAAGCGTAGCGTCATCAGGCATCCCACACGCCAGGACAACATTCATGACAACCATTGCACTGATAGACGATCACCTTATCGTCCGCTCCGGCTTTGCGCAGCTGCTGGGGCTTGAGCCCGATTTGCAGGTTGTGGCTGAGTTTGGTTCAGGCGCTGAGGCGTTGGCGGGATTGCCTGGCCGCGGCGTGCAGGTGTGCATTTGCGATATTTCGATGCCGGATATCTCCGGGCTGGAGCTGTTAAGCCAGCTCCCCAAAGGGATGGCGACGATTATGCTCTCCGTGCACGACAGCCCGGCGCTGGTGGAGCAGGCGCTAAACGCCGGGGCGCGCGGCTTCCTCTCCAAACGCTGTAGCCCCGATGAGCTGATTGCAGCAGTACACACTGTAGCGACCGGCGGCTGCTATCTCACGCCGGATATCGCCGTCAAACTGGCGGCAGGGCGTCAGGATCCGTTAACCAAGCGCGAGCGTCAGGTGGCGGAAAAACTGGCGCAGGGCATGGCGGTGAAAGAGATTGCCGCCGAGTTGGGCCTGTCGCCAAAAACGGTGCATGTGCACCGCGCTAATCTGATGGAAAAACTGAACGTCAGTAACGACGTTGAGCTGGCTCGACGGATGTTTGACGGCTGGCAATGAACACCTTTTTTTCTCGCTTAATCACCGTTGTCGCCTGTTTCTTTATCTTCTCCGCCGCCTGGTTCTGCCTGTGGAGCATTAGCTTGCATCTGGTGGAACGCCCTGAGCTGGCGGTACTGCTGTTCCCGTTTGGCCTGCGGCTGGGGTTGATGCTGCAATGTCCACGTGGCTACTGGCCGGTGCTGCTGGGCGCGGAATGGCTGCTGATTTTCTGGCTGGCGCAGGAAGTGGCGCTGGCGCACTTCCCCCTGTTGATGACCGGTAGCCTGCTGACGCTGCTGCCTGTGACGTTGATCTGGCGCTATCGCCATCAGCGCGACTGGCGTGCCTTGTTGTTGCAGGGGGCGGCGCTGATTGCCGCGGCGCTGTTACAGTCGCTGCCGTGGCTGGGGCAGGGCGAAGTCGCGTGGACTGCGCTGCTGCTGACCCTGACCGGTGGACTGACGCTGGCCCCTATTTGTCTGGTGTTCTGGCACTACCTGACCAGCACTACCTGGCTACCGCTCGGGCCGGCGGTGGTCTCCCAGCCGGTGAACTGGCGTGGGCGGCACCTGGTGTGGTACCTGCTGCTGTTCAGCGTCAGCCTGTGGCTGCAGTTGGGCTTGCCGGACGAGCTTTCGCGCTTTACACCGTTTTGCCTGGCGCTGCCGATCATCGCACTGGCCTGGCATTACGGCTGGCAGGGCGCGCTAATTGCCACGCTGATGAACGCCATCGCGCTGATTGCCAGCCAGACCTGGCACGATCATCCCGTTGATTTACTGCTCTCGCTGCTGGCGCAAAGCCTGACCGGGCTGCTGCTCGGTGCGGGGATTCAGCGTCTGCGAGAACTCAACCAGTCGCTGCAAAACGAGCTGGCGCGTAATCATCGGCTGGCAGAACGCTTGCTGGAAACCGAAGAGAGCGTGCGCCGCGATGTGGCGCGCGAACTGCATGACGATATCGGCCAAAGCATCACCGCCATTCGCACCCAGGCGGGCATTGTCCAGCGGCTGGCCCCGGAGAATGCGGGCGTGAAGCAAAGCGGGGCGCATATCGAGCAGCTTTCGTTGGGCGTCTACGATTCGGTGCGTCGCCTGCTTGGGCGGTTACGCCCACGCCAGCTCGACGATCTGACGCTGGAACAGGCTATTCGCTCGCTGCTACGCGAAATGGAACTGGAAAGTCGCGGCATCGTCAGCCATCTCGACTGGCACATCGACGAGTCGGCACTCAGTGAAAGCCAGCGGGTGACGCTGTTTCGCGTCTGTCAGGAAGGGCTGAACAACATTGTGAAACACGCCAACGCCAGCGCGGTGACGCTTCAGGCCTGGCAACAGGACGAGCGGTTAATGTTGGTGATTGAAGATGACGGCTGCGGTCTGCCGCCGGGCTCGAATCAACAAGGATTTGGCCTGACCGGCATGCGTGAGCGCATTACGGCCCTTGGCGGATCGCTCTCGATTTCCTGCACGCATGGCACGCGCGTCAGCGTGTCGTTGCCTCAGCGCTACGTGTAAGGAGTATTGATGCTGACGTTTTTTAAAGCCCCGGCGAATGCGCCGCTTATCACTGATAAACACGAGGTTGATGCCCGTTACCGCTACTGGCGGCGTCATATCCTGCTGACCATCTGGCTTGGCTATGCGCTGTTTTACTTCACGCGTAAAAGCTTCAACGCCGCGGTGCCCGATATCCTTGCCAGCGGCGTACTCACCCGCAACGATATTGGCCTGCTGGCAACGCTGTTTTACATCACCTATGGCTTGTCGAAGTTTGTCTCCGGTATCGTCAGCGACCGCTCCAACGCCCGCTATTTTATGGGTATCGGGCTGATTGCCACCGGGGTGGTAAACATCCTGTTTGGCTTTTCCACTTCGCTGTGGGCGTTTGCCGTACTGTGGGCGCTGAATGCCTTCTTCCAGGGCTGGGGGTCGCCGGTGTGCGCCCGTCTGTTGACGGCCTGGTACTCGCGTACTGAGCGCGGCGGCTGGTGGGCGCTGTGGAACACCGCGCATAACGTTGGTGGGGCGTTAATTCCGATGGTGATGGCCGCCGCTGCGCTGCACTACGGCTGGCGTGCCGGGATGATGATTGCCGGGACGATGGCGATTGTGGTTGGCATTTTCCTCTGCTGGCGACTGCGTGACCGCCCGCAGGCCATCGGCTTACCGCCGGTTGGCGACTGGCGGCACGACGAGCTGGAAATCGCCCAACAGCAGGAAGGGGCGGGGCTGACCCGCAAAGAGATCCTCACTAAATACGTGCTGCTGAACCCGTATATTTGGCTGCTGTCGCTGTGCTATGTGCTGGTGTACGTGGTGCGTGCGGCGATCAACGACTGGGGCAATCTGTACATGTCGGAGACGCTGGGCGTTGATTTGGTCACTGCCAATACGGCGGTCACCATGTTTGAACTCGGTGGGTTCATTGGCGCATTGGTGGCGGGTTGGGGATCGGACAAACTGTTTAACGGCAATCGGGGGCCGATGAACCTGATTTTTGCCGCCGGGATTTTGCTCTCAGTCGGCTCACTATGGCTGATGCCGTTTGCCAGCTATGTGATGCAGGCGGCGTGCTTCTTCACCACCGGATTCTTTGTCTTTGGCCCGCAGATGTTGATCGGCATGGCGGCGGCGGAGTGCTCGCACAAAGAGGCGGCGGGCGCGGCAACCGGGTTTGTTGGGCTGTTCGCTTATCTCGGCGCATCGCTCTCCGGCTGGCCGCTGGCAAAGGTGATGGAAGTCTGGCACTGGACCGGGTTCTTCGTGGTGATCGCCATTGCGGCGGGTATTTCCGCACTATTGTTGCTGCCGTTTTTAAACGCTCAGGCGCCGCGCAACGTCAGCGAAGCGTGATGCACCTCACCTTTTTGCCCTGAGTGGGGAAAAGCTAAGAAATTTTCCCGGTTCCGCCTGGACGCTGTCTCAGGCGTCTCTGCCGACTGATTTTTACAATGCCTGCTATTCGCAGGTATAAAAATTAGCTCGGGAGTGTCCTATGCTGGCCTTTCTAAACCAGGTGCGCAAGCCGACCCTGGATTTGCCGCTCGATGTGCGGCGCAAAATGTGGTTCAAGCCGTTCATGCAGTCTTACCTGGTGGTTTTCATCGGCTACCTGACCATGTACCTGATCCGCAAAAACTTCAACATCGCGCAGAACGACATGATCACCACCTACGGGCTGAGCATGACGCAGCTGGGGATGATTGGCCTGGGCTTCTCCATCACCTATGGCGTGGGTAAAACGCTGGTCTCCTACTACGCTGACGGTAAAAACACCAAGCAGTTCCTGCCGCTGATGTTGATCCTCTCGGCCATCTGTATGCTCGGCTTTAGCGCCAGCATGGGGCCGGGCACAACCAGCTTGTACCTGATGATCGCCTTCTACGCGCTGAGCGGTTTCTTCCAGAGTACCGGCGGCTCGTGCAGCTATTCGACCATCACCAAATGGACGCCGCGCCGTAAACGTGGTTCCTACCTCGGTATGTGGAACATCTCCCATAACCTCGGCGGTGCGGGTGCGGCAGGCGTGGCGCTGTTCGGTGCTAACGTGCTGTTCGACGGCCACGTCATTGGGATGTTTATCTTCCCGTCGATTATCGCGCTGATCGTGGGCTTTATCGGCCTGCGCTTTGGTAGCGACTCTCCGGAATCTTATGGTCTCGGTAAAGCAGAAGAACTGTTTGGCGAAGAGATCAGCGAAGAGGACAAAGAGACCGAAGAAAACGAAATGACCAAATGGCAGATCTTTGTTGAGTACGTGCTGAAAAACAAAGTGATCTGGCTGCTGTGCTTCTCCAACATCTTCCTGTACGTGGTGCGTATCGGTATCGACCAGTGGTCTACCGTGTATGCCTTCCAGGAGCTGAAACTCTCTAAAGAGGTGGCAATTCAGGGGTTCACCCTGTTTGAAGTGGGCGCGCTGGTCGGCACGCTGCTGTGGGGCTGGCTGTCGGATCTGGCGAACGGTCGTCGCGCACTGGTAGCCTGTGTCGCGCTGGCATTAATTATCGCCACGCTCGGTGTTTATCAGCACGCCAGCAACCAGTACGTTTACCTGGCTTCCCTGTTTGCCCTCGGCTTCCTGGTGTTTGGTCCGCAGCTGTTGATCGGCGTGGCGGCAGTCGGTTTTGTGCCGAAAAAAGCGATCGGCGCGGCCGATGGGATTAAAGGCACATTCGCGTATCTGATCGGTGACAGCTTCGCTAAGCTGGGTCTGGGGATGATTGCCGATGGGACGCCAGTCTTCGGCCTGACCGGCTGGGCGGGCACCTTCGCCGCGCTGGACACCGCCGCTATCGCCTGTATCTGCCTGATGGCTATCGTGGCCGTCTTCGAAGAACGTAAAATCCGTCGCGAGAAAAAAATTCAGCAGTTAAACATCGCTTAAGTGTGTAGTGGTAACGTTTTGCCCGCCTTTATGGCGGGCTTTTTTATGCCTTATGCGCCGTCCGGAATAGCGTTGACACGTTCGGCCGTCGACAGAGATGAATTTGCCGCTATGATGGGCGTCCTGTCGGGTAAGGGATGTGCGCATGATTTGGATAATGCTGGCCACGTTGGTGGTTGTTTTTATTGTCGGTTTTCGGGTGCTGACGTCCGGGGCGCGGCGTGCGGTTCGCCGGTTGAGCGAGCGTCTGGGTATTGATGTGATGGCGGTAGAATCGATGACCGATCAGATGGGAAAAGTGCAGGGTGAGGCGTTTTTACAGTACCTCCACCGACCTGACGAATCGCATCTGCAAAATGCCGCACAGGTGCTGTTGATCTGGCAAGTCGTCATTGTCGACGGTAGTGAGCAGAATCTGCTGCAGTGGCATCGTTTACTGCAAAAAGCCCGGTTGGCCGCGCCAATTACCGACGCCCAGGTGCGTCTGGCGCTCGGTTTTTTGCGTGAAATGGAGCCAGACCTGCAGGAGATAAATGCATTTCAAATGCGCTACAACGCCTTTTTCCTGCCTGAAGATGGTGTGCGCTGGCTACACTGATATCAGATTTGTGATGATGGCTATTTGGCATCGCCGTCCGGCGGTGAAAGTTGTTAAAACGTTAAATTCGTCACATTTTTAATGTTACACTGCGTAACTTTTCTACAATAATCCTACGCAGGTTACAAAATTGAGTGACGTTATTGAACAAAAATCCCGCGCAGAGGTGAATGCCCGACCTAACTGGTCGGCGGTATTTGCCGTCGCGTTCTGTGTTGCCTGCCTGATAACTGTTGAGTTCTTGCCGGTCAGTTTGCTGACGCCGATGGCGCAGGATCTGGGCATTTCAGAAGGTGTTGCCGGGCAGTCGGTCACCGTGACGGCCTTTGTCGCCATGTTTGCCAGCTTGTTTGTCACGCAAATCATTCAGGCGACCGATCGTCGCTATGTGGTGATCCTGTTCTCAGTGCTGCTGACGCTCTCCTGCCTGCTGGTCTCGTTCGCCAACTCTTTTGCGCTGCTACTGGTGGGCCGTGCCTGTTTGGGGCTGGCGCTGGGCGGATTCTGGGCGATGTCGGCGTCGCTGACTATGCGTCTGGTTCCCGCACGTACGGTACCAAAAGCGCTGTCGGTTATCTTCGGCGCGGTCTCTATTGCGCTGGTGATTGCTGCGCCGTTGGGGAGTTTTTTAGGCGGTATTATCGGCTGGCGTAACGTGTTTAATGCTGCGGCGGTAATGGGAGTGCTGTGCACCATTTGGGTGGTGAGATCGCTGCCTTCGCTGCCCGGCGAACCGTCGCACCAGAAACAAAATATGTTCAGCCTGCTCCAGCGTCCGGGCGTGATGGCCGGCATGATCGCCATCTTTATGTCCTTTGCCGGACAGTTTGCCTTCTTTACCTATATTCGCCCGGTGTATATGAATCTGGCGGGATTTGATGTGGATGGCCTGACGCTGGTGCTGCTGAGCTTTGGTATTGCCAGTTTTGTGGGTACGTCGCTCTCGTCGATGATTTTGAAGCGCTCGGTGAAACTGGCATTAGCCGGTGCACCGCTGGTGCTGGCGATCAGCGCGCTGATCCTGATTTTTTGGGGCAGTGACAAAGTGGTCGCCGCGGGTATTGCGATTGTTTGGGGGCTGGCGTTTGCGCTGGTGCCGGTGGGATGGTCGACGTGGATCACCCGCTCGCTGGCCGATCAGGCAGAAAAAGCCGGATCCGTCCAGGTCGCCGTGATCCAGCTTGCCAATACCTGTGGGGCTGCGGTGGGAGGCTATGCGCTTGATAACCTCGGACTGCTGTCGCCCCTGATGCTCTCCGGCAGCCTGATGCTGCTGACGGCGCTAGTGGTGGCAGCGAAAGTGCGCATAAAGGGTATGCAATGATCCCAATATTCATTGCGGGACCGTCTACGTAGGCCGGATAAGGCGTTAACGCCGCCCTCCTGCATCGTGCCCGGTGGCGCGGTGCTTACCGGGCCTACGTAACGACGAGAATGCATGATTCCTTATCAGAACCACGCTTCCCACATCGCGCCGAGGTTGAAGTCGTCCAGGGTTTCGTCTTTCGTGCCGTTGACGCGCGCGGTGCGGTCGTTGTCCACTTTGCCGCCTGTCACGTAGAAGCGCAGCATGGGGCGGAATTCGGGTCCCATAGCGATCGACATGTTCTGCGACAGCGTCAGCTTCCAGCCGCTGTTATCCCCGCCGTTGTCGTAATCTACGCGCTGATAGCCCGCTTCCAGCCAGGTGGAGTGAACGTCGTTCCAGAAGTACATCGGGCGTACAATTGCACCGTAGTTCTTACGGTTATCACTTTTATCTGCGCTGTTGTCGTAGTCATGGAACGCCAGCAGGTATTCCACCTGCGCCTGGCGGGTAAACTTATGGCTCCCCTCGAAGCTGGCGTAAACCGTGGTCAGGTCGTCGGTTTTGTTGTAGACGCTGTTGTCTGAGTTATCCGAATAACGGGCGATCACCTTGTTCACGCCGCTGTCGTTGGTGTGGCTCAGCACAAAAGCGCCCTGCCAGGCTTTCAGACGGTCATCGCTCTCGACGGCCTTGGAGTCAAAGCCATAGTTGGCGTAGATCTCCAGGTCCAGCGGGCCGAGCTTCATATTGTGGATTTTTGACGTCACCGCGTAATTACCCTTATCGCCGGTGCCGGAGCCGCCGGTACAGGTAATGCGTGAAGGGTTAGCTTCGTCTTCCATGACTTCCGGGCTACACGATTCGACGGCGGCGACGGTGGCAACATCAAACTGTACGCCGCCAATGTCGAAGTTCTTCACCCCGGCGCCCTGGCCGTCGTGGTTCATCCAGAAGTAGTCGTTGATGCCCTGTTGTGGACGCTGATGGAAGTCACGACCGGCCCAGATGTAGGCGTTCGGATTGGACTCCAGCACGTTGGTCACGCCCGCGTAGGCTTTTTTGAGGTTAACTTCGTCGCCCCAGTGGTCAATCATCACGTTGATATCCCAGATTGCGCCGTTGTCGCTTTTGAACGCTTTGGAGAGCTGGAATTCGCCACCGTTGCCTTCGTTACCCAGACGACCAATCGCGGATGCACCGTTATAGGACCCGTCAACGCCAACGTATTTCTGATCGCCACTCTGGAAGTGCGCGCCGTAACGGGCGTAGCCGCTGAACTTCACGCCGAACGGTATCGCCATATCCGGCGACTGCGCCGCGCTTTGCGGTTCGTTAATCACATCGGTTTTCTTCGCCACGGCAGCGTCCATTTTCGCCTGGCGTTCCGCCAGCGCTTTATCGACGGCTTTGGCGACGATGGCGTCGATTTGTTCCTGCGTAAATTCCTGTGCGAGCACAGAAATTGGGCACAGCGCGGCCACGACCGCCATGGCTAATGGAAGTTTTTTTATGTTCATGGTTATCTCATTTGACACTTAACCCTTCAGGTTGCCATTGGCATTCTGAATAAGCGTGTGTATTCATTTATTTTAAGATAATAACCATCCCGTCTCGGTTGAATTTGCTATCACCAAAACAAGTTGATTTGTTTGTTTTTTAATAGGTACAGAAATGATTTATTTAGTCGTAATAAATACTCCGTTCAGAAAGTGTTATTTAGAAACTAACGTTGATACAGATGAATGATTTCTTCTGACAGTTCGCGGGCTAATAGCGACGTCATTAAGTGGTCCTGCGCATGCACCATAATTAATGTCATTGGTTGCCGGGCTTCCCCGGCGTCCTGTTCGATCAATTTGGTTTGCATGTGGTGAGCCTGACGGGCATAGCCGTCAGCCTCACGAAGCAGGCTTTTCGCTTCGTCAATGTTCCCGGCGCGCGCGGCGTGCAGCGCTTCGAAGCACAGGCTGCGTGACTGCCCGGCATTGACGATGATTTCCATTACTGCTTCTTCTAATGCAATCATGATGCTCTCTTTTTAATCGAATCCATTATTGGCGGCAGTTTTCGCAAACCACTCGCCGCTCTTTTTCACTGTACGTTTTTGCGTGGCTAAATCTAACTGGACAAAACCGTAGCGGTTTTTATATCCGTTAAGCCATGACCAATTATCAATAAAGGTCCACATATGGTAACCAAGGCAATGACAACCCTCGTTAATGCCTTTATGCAGCCATTTAAGATGTTCCGAGACAAACTCAATACGGTAATTGTCGTTAATCTGATCGTCCTGAATAAAACGCTGCTCGTTTTCTACACCCATGCCGTTTTCAGAAATAAAACAGCGCGGGTTGCCATAATTATCACGCAGATTCGTAATAATATCGTAAATGCCCGGCTCATAGATTTCCCAGCCACGGTACGGATTCATTTTACGTCCCGGCATTTCGTAATAATCAAACAGCGACTCTGGCATAAACGGCGCGTCAGGATTGACGGCGCTATCGCGGCATTTCACCCGGCGTGGTTGGTAGTAGTTAATGCCCAACAGGTCGATTTTACCCTCGGCGATGAGCTGGCTGTCGCCGGGCTGGCAGGCCGGTAGTTGATCGTACTGTTTCAACAGTTCCACCAGGTCCGCCGGATATTCGCCTTTTAATACCGGATCGAGGAAGCTGCGGTTAAACAGCAGATCCGCATGGTGCGCGGCTTTCACATCCGCCGGATTTTGCGAGCGCGGATAAGACGGCGTTAAATTCAGCACCACGCCGATTTCACCGTCATAGTTGCCAGCGCGATACGCACGGACCGCCGTCGAATGCGCCAGTACGGTGTGGTAAGCTACGGTTGCCGCACGTTTGAAATCCACCACGTTCGGGTAGTGGAAGTCATACAGATAGCCGCCTTCTACCGGGACAATCGGTTCGTTGAAGGTGAACCAGTGCTTCACCCGATTGCCGAACAAGGTAAAACACGTCTGGGCGTAGCGGCCAAAGGCTTCCACAACTTCACGATTTTCCCAGCCGCCTTTCTCCTGCATGACCATTGGCATATCGAAGTGAAACAGGGTGATAAAGGGCGTGATACCCTGCGCCAGCAGCTCGTCGATGACGTTGTTATAGAAATCGACCGCTTCGGGATTGACCTCGCCGGTGCCGTCCGGGATCAGGCGCGACCAGCTCAAGGATGTACGAAAGCTGTTGTGCTGTAGCTGTTTCAGCAGTGCGATGTCCTGTTTCCAGTGTTGATAAAAACCGGAGGTGTCTGCCGGGCCAACCCCCTGATGGAAACGACCTGGCTGACGGTCGAACCACACGTCCCATGTGGTCTGGCTTTTACCGCCGTTCAGGCTATCCCCTTCGGTTTGCAGCGCTGAGCAGGCACTGCCCCACCAGAAGTTTTCAGGAAAACGGTATCTCATTGTTCTGACTCCTTGATTCATTATGAGTTGCTACGGGCAGCGTTCGCCACGGAGACGGCATCCTGGGCTTTTTGCTCTTCGGATTTCATCAAAGAACGTTCGTACGCACGCAGGAAAGGCAGGTACATCAGCGCCGACATTGCCATGCAGATAAAGCACATCACCACCGGACTTAATGCCCAGTTCGCAGCCCAGGATGCCCCAATTGGCGCTGGCGTGGTCCACGGGGTTAACGACACGACCTGGGCTATCCAGCCGAGCTTGGTAGCGCTATAGGCCAGTACGGCGTTGATCATTGGAACGCAGACGAACGGGATGAACAGCATCGGGTTCATGATGATCGGCGCACCAAACAGAATAGGCTCATTAATATTAAAGAAACTAGGCACAATTCCCATTTTGCCGATGGTGCGCAGGTGGGCGACGCGGCTGCGCAGTAGCAGGAACGCCAGCGGTAAGGTTGAGCCCACGCCGCCAATCAACAGGTAGTGATCCCAGAAGCCTTGCAGATAAACGTGCGGCAGCGCCGCACCTGCCGCCAGTGCCGCCTGGTTAGCGGACAGGTTTGCCATCCAGAATGGGTTCATGATGCCGGTGACAATCAGTGCGCCGTGGATTCCCGCAAACCAGAAAATCTGGCACAGCAGGACGGAAAGCAGAATCGCCGGCAGCGAATCAGAGGCGGAAACCAGCGGTTCCAACAGGTGCATAATCGCCTGCGGAATGATCATCCCGGTTTGTGCTTCGATAAACAGGTTCAGCGGATGCAGGGTGGCAATTACCACCAGCACCGGAATCAGGATCTCAAATGAACGCGCGACGCCGGTCGGCACTTCTTTCGGCAGGCGGATTGTCACGTTATTCTGCTTCAGCCAGGCATACACGCGAGTGGAATAAATGGCGGTAATCAGGGCGGTAAAAATTCCCTGACCGGAAAGATACTGGGTCGAGATTTTTCCGTCGGCATAAGGCGCTGCTACCAGCAGAAACGCCATAAAAGCCAGCAGCCCGGACATGATTGGGTCGAGATTAAACTGACGGCCAAGGCTGGCGCCAATGCCAACGGAGATGAAGAACGTCATAACACCCATGCTGAGGTTGAACGGCAGCATTAACTGTTCACGGTAGGTGGCAGAAAAGTCGAGCCAGCCACGGGCAAAGCTGTTGGTGGTTTCGGCAGAGAACGGAGGGAAAATAAACACCAGCATGAACGAGCCGATGATCATAAACGGCAGCGCCGCCGTAAAACCGTCACGAATCGCAATCACATACTTTTGCTGCCCCAGTTTTCCGGCGAGCGGGGTGATGGATTGTTCAATGACGGCAACCATTGACTGATATAACGAACTCATATTGATACCTTTCTAGTGTGCCGCTTCAATCAGCGACAGGGCATAATCCAGCACTTTGTCACCGCGTTGCATACCGTAATCCATCATATCTATGGCTTTTACGGGTACACCCTGGGTGGCAGCCTTTTCTGAGAGCGTAGTAAGCATGTACTTTACCTGGGGGCCGAGCAGCACCACCTGATAATTTGGAAACTGTGTGTCAAATTCGGCAACACCGTATGCATCAATCTTCACGGGCAACCCGCGCGTTTCCGCTTCTTCAACCATTTTGCGAACCAGCATGCTGGTGGACATCCCTGCAGAGCAACACAACATAATCCTGAACATGGTGAACCATCCTTTAAATGTAAAAACATATTGCGAGTCTGATTTGATATCATACGGAAACCGGTTTCCATCCATCGCAAACAGAACTGTGACGGCCATCAAGATCTTATTGTTATAAGGCTAATTATTTGAATCTGGCTCACGAAATTCGGCGATTTGATCTCTTTTTGAGTCCAAATGGAAAATCGGTTTCCATGAAAAACGGAAACAGATATACTGCGAGTGGCGATTATTTAAGCCAGTGTTAAATACAGGAAGGAAAGGGCCAGGCGGGTCCTGTCAGGGGAGAATGATGTCTACTATCAACGATGTATCGCGTCTGGCCGGGGTGTCAAAGGCCACGGTGTCACGCGTGTTGAGCGGTTCACGTGGTGTCAAAGAGGCCAGCCGTCTTGCCGTGCTGAAAGCGGTGGATGAACTGAACTATCGCCCGAACGTGATTGCACAGTCGCTGCTGAGTCAGTCTACCGGCTGTATTGGGGTGATTTGCGCGCAGGATAACATTAACCAGACTACCGGCTATCTCTACGCGCTGGAAAAACACCTTAGCCAGCATCAAAAGCATCTGCTGCTGCGTTTTGCCAATAGCAAAGCGGAAGTGATGAACGCCCTGGATGAATTAAGCTGTGGGTTGTGCGATGACGTATTGATTATTGGCGCGCGGTTCCCGCTGAGCATTAGCCAGGAGAATGTCATTCTGGTGGATTGCCTGGATTCTGGCGATGACGTCAACAGCATTCAGTTTGATCACGCGTTTGCTACCGAAACAGCCTGTAACTACCTGATAAGCCAGAACCGACGCCAGATTGCACTGATCCACCCGGACGGTATGGGGTTCTCGGATCAGGTGCTGCTGGGCTACAAGCATGCGCTGGAAAAAAACTTCCTGCCGTTTAACCGCAATCTGGTGTTTATGGAAGCCACGTCGTCCTCCGTGGCATTGCAGGAGCTGCTCAATAACGCGTCAACGCTCAATTTTAACGCGCTGCTGGTGGCGGACGAACAGCAGGCCCAGCGGGTTATCCCGCAGCTGCAGGCGTTTAATAAATCGGTGCCGGGAGACATTATGGTCTTTAGCCTGGCCGGGTCGCTGCATCTGCCGGGCATTCCAACTATCCCGGCCATTGAGTATTCAATGGATGCGATGGCGGCACGCATTGTCAGTTGGCTGAACGAGAAAACCCAGAACGTGCTGGGTTCATACGTGCTGCGTGGCGACCTCATTATTCCTCAGCGTTAACCGTCTTAATCAGGCGTGAAGCCATGCGCTTCACGCCTAGATATCCGGGCATTCCACTTTGCCCAGCGCATCCCAGTAGTTATTCTGATTACTCCTTTGTATTGCCAAAATGGCCTCGCGAATATGCTGCTGATTACGCGTATCAGACATAATGGTTTTTTCCCATACTTCATCCGACGGCGACCCTTGTGGGGTACAAATTTTGCGTAAGTCCTTTAATACGGTGTTTTTTTCGTGAACTGCCTGTAGAGAACCGTAAGCCGAGTCGGCCTGCGCCAGACCCGGCAGCGTGAAAAGGACGGCAATAATCGGAAAAACGGCTCGTTTCATGATAATAATCCTTGTTGTCGATGCGCATCATCTCAAGAGTAAGTGTAGACGCCATAAGGCTCACTCATCAGCCTGTGTTAATGTCTAAAACCTAATCAGCCAGAAGTTGTAGTTTTTCAGGAGGATAGAATGCAGATACAGATTACGGATACGGTTACCGAAGACGATCAAAACGCGCTGCTTACTGGCCTGCGGGCTTACAACTTCCCGTTCCTGAAAACGAGCAATTTCGGCGATTTGGCGGTCTATTGGCGCAATGAACACAATGAAATACAGGGTGGGCTGATCGGCAAAATCAAAGGTGAATGGCTGTGTATCGAGTTTTTGTGGATGCATGAATCCCTGCGTAAAGGGGGTTATGGCACGAAGCTGATTCAGGCAGCAGAACAGACGGCTCGCGAGAGAGGATGTCTGCATGCGCTGGTTGATACCCTGAGTTTCCAGGCGCTACCGTTTTATCAAAAGAACGGCTACCAGCTGCAATTAACCCTCGAAAATTTTCCGGAGCAAGGGGCTGCGCGCCACTATTTATCGAAAACGTTTTGATGACCGTCACAGCCGGTTATGCGTTTCAGCAGCCCGTGTAGGCCCGGTAAGCGTTAGCGCCTCCGGGCATTTTTGCGAACATCATTCCCTGAAAATGAATACATTACAGTAGTGTGTATTTATCTCCCAAAGCACCTCGCAGGCTTAAACGTTGCCTGATGTGGATTATGCGATAGACGAGTAAGGTCCCGTCATCTTGTAATGCAGGTGATGGATCGCCATGAAAAAAAGCACGACATCCACGCCGCATGATGCGGTGTTTAAAAGGTTTTTAGCCCACCCGGAAACGGCGAGGGATTTCCTGGATATTTGGCTTCCTGAATCGCTACGCGACCTTTGCAAGCTGGACACGCTGAAGCTTGAATCCGGCAGTTTTGTAGAGGAAGACCTGCGGGCCAGCTATTCCGATGTACTGTGGTCACTGCAAACAACGAAGGGTAATGGCTACATCTATGCGCTGATTGAACATCAAAGTTCGCCGGATGCCCACATGGCATTTCGACTGATGCGCTATGCCATTGCCGCAATGCAGCGTCATCTCGACGCCGGGTATAAAACGTTGCCCCTGGTGGTGCCGATACTTTTTTACCATGGTGTGGAAAGCCCATATCCCTTTTCGCTAAGTTGGCTGGATGAATTTGCCGAGCCAGAGATAGCGCGGCAACTTTATGATGCGCCTTTTCCGTTGGTGGACATCACCGTGGTGTCTGATGATGAGATTATGCAGCATCGGCGGATGGCTCTGCTGGAGCTTGTTCAAAAGCATATCCGTGAGCGCGACCTGACGCTTCTGGTGGATAAACTGACGGTCCTGCTTGTTAAGGAACACGCTAATGACAGCCAGATAGAAACGCTGTTTAATTACTTGCTACAGTCTGGTAGTGCGACCCGTTTTGAGGTGTTTATCCGCAGGCTTGCCGGGCGCGTTCCCCAACACAAGGAGAGATTAATGACGATTGCAGAATGCTTACGTGAGTCGGGGAGAAAAGAAGGAAAGCTTGAAGGAAAGCAGGACGAAGCGTTGCGGATTGCACATGCCATGCTTGAAAAGGGTATCGATCGCGACCTGGTGCTACTGATTACCGGGCTATCCATTGAAGAGCTTATGGAACACTCCGACTAATCTCTCTTATTTCCGTTATGCCTTTTTCTTCTTGCTGATGCTTTTTCGTTTTATAAACCGCAGCGGCCTTCCCGCTATAGTCATTTCATTACTCCATGGGCGGTTATTTCAAAAGGATAAAAACGTGAAGCTGAAGATAGCGCATTTAGGGGCCGGAGCCGCGGTATTGCTGGCGGGATTATTGCTGGCAGGTTGCGACCAGCAAAGCAGTGATACAAAACACATTAAAGTCGGCGTGATTAACGGCGCAGAGCAGGATGTGGCGGAAGTCGCGAAGAAGGTGGCCAAAGAGAAGTACGGACTCGATGTTGAGCTGGTGGGATTTAGTGGTTCGTTATTGCCTAATGATGCAACTAATCAGGGTGAGTTGGATGCCAATGTCTTCCAGCATCGTCCGTTCCTGGATCAGGATAATAAAGCGCATAACTATACGCTGGTGGCGGTGGGCAATACCTTTGTCTTCCCGATGGCCGGTTATTCGAAAAAAATCAAAACGGTAGATCAACTGCAAGACGGTGCGACGATTGCGATACCTAACGATCCCACTAACCTCGGGCGTGCGCTGTTGCTGCTGCAAAAAGAAAAATTAATCACGCTGAAAGAGGGAACCGGTCTGCTGCCGACGGCGCTGGATATCACCGATAATCCGCGTCATCTGACTATTATGGAGCTGGAAGGCGCGCAGTTGCCGCGCGTGCTGGACGATCAGAAAGTAGACGTGGCGATCATCAGTACCACCTACATTCAGCAAACCGGACTTTCGCCAGTACATGACAGCGTGTTTATCGAAGATAAAAACTCGCCGTACGTGAATATCCTGGTGGCGAGAGAAGACAATAAAAATGCCGAGAACGTAAAAGAGTTCCTGCAATCTTATCAGTCTCCGGAAGTCGCAAAAGCGGCGGAAAAAATCTTTAACGGCGGCGCGGTACCGGGCTGGTAATAGCCCTCTATAGCCGCGCCGCTCGGTGTTATACCGTTCGGACGCGGCGACGGGAATCCATTGAAATCAGCACTACAGAAGAGAGGATCAGCAGCGTGCCCAGCCAGTCAGGTAGGGTAAACGTAATCCCTAACAATAACAGCGACAACAGGGCGCTGCTCAACGGTTCCGCACAGCTCAAAATACTCGCTTTCGGTCCGCCAATCATCTGCGCGCCTTTCAGATACAGGCTAAACGTTAGCGATGTGCCGATCACCACCAGATAGAAAAACGCCAGAATCAAACTGCCATTGACCACGAAGTCCGTTCCCTCTCCGGCATAGAACGGGAGCAGGATCAGGCCACCTATCAACATACTCCAGCCAACGATCGGCAGCGTACCGTAACGGGCGATAAGCGTAGAGGGATAGGTGGTATAGAACGCGGCGGCAAAGGCGGAGGCGATCCCCCAGAACAGCGCGGCAGGTGAAATAGACAGCGAGGTTGGGTTGCCGTGAGTCACCAGCAGGAATGTGCCGATAAGTGAAGTCAGAATGGCGGTGAGCACTAAAATGCCGGGTCGCGCTTTACGCGCTACGGAGAACCACGCCACGATAATAGTTGGTGACAAAAATTGCAGTACCGTTGCGGTGGCGGCGTTGGATTTTTCAATGGTCAGCAGAAAAGTCAGCTGTACGGTGAGCGCGCCGACCACAGAAAAGATCAGCAGACTGATGGCATCTTTGCGGTTTTTGATGATCGAAAAGACTTTGTCGCCGTGCACAAACGAGAGCATCAGCAGAATGAGTCCGGCGAAAATCAGGCGCGTCATGGTTAAAAACTGCGACGACATCTGGCTTTGCTCCATGATGTACTGCGCGCAAACGCCCGAACTTCCCCATAATACGGCGGCAATCAGGACGTTCATCATCCCTCTTCTGGTGGAACTCATTATTCCCTCGGCATGGTTGTATTGTCTTATTTGTGTGCAGGCATCATATCAGAGATGGCGGGGCGAGGGAGGGTATGCCTGACTGATTATCCCCCGCATGGCGGGGGATTGCGGAGAGAAATTAAGGCGCAATCGGCGTCAGATAATCCAGACGCAGCGGCTCGGCCAGCAGATCGTTCATTTGCAGGATAAACGTCTGGAAATGCGGCAGGGCAATATGGTCGTCCAGACCGGCCTGACCCCGCCAGGATTCGCGCACATAAAACACATCTGGCGTATCGCGCAGTTGAAACAGCGCATACTCTATATTGCCCGGTTCCCGACGCGTGGACAGCAGTAAGGCCTGCAGTGCCTGTTTCAGGGCGTCGGTTTTCCCATGTTTGGCTTTCAGTACCGCAATAATAGAAATCACTTCAGTGTCAGACATATTAAAACCCCTCCAGAACAATTTTGCCTACCGCACGACCGGTTTCAATTTGCGCATGGGCTTTTTGTAAGTTCGCCGCAGAAATAGTGCCCAAATGCTCGCCCAGAGTAGTACGGATCGTCTGACTGTCGATCAGTTGCGCCACGCGGGTCAGTAGCTGGTGCTGGGCAATGATGTCATGGGTTTCGAACATTGAACGGGTAAACATAAATTCCCAATGCAGTGAAATGCTTTTTGCTTTTAGCGGACGAGCATCAAGGAATTCTGGGTCGTCAATCAGTGCCAGTTTGCCCTGTGGGGCCAGGGCGCTAATAATCTGCTGATAGTGCTGTTCGGTATTATTCAGGCTGGCAACGTGCGTGACCTCTTTAACTCCAATTCGTGCCAGCTCTTCGGTCAGCGGTTTGCTGTGATCGATCACATGATGCGCACCTGCTTCACGCACCCATTTCTGGCTTTCCGGGCGCGATGCTGTGCCAATAACGGTCATTTTGGTCAGTTTACTCGCCAGTTGAGTCAGGATAGAACCGACGCCACCCGCCGCACCGACGATCAACAATACGTCGCCTTCGTTGCCATTTTCTGCAACACCCAGGCGGTCGAACAGCATTTCCCATGCGGTGATGGCAGTCAACGGCAGGGCGGCGGCAGAGGAGTTATCCAGCGATTGCGGCTTCAGCGCGACAATGCGTTCATCAACCAGCTGAAACTCGCTGTTACTGCCCGCCCGACCCAGCGCGCCGGCATACCAGACTTCGTCGCCCGGTGTGAATAACGTCACGGACTCGCCGACGGATTTCACCACGCCCACCGCATCCCAGCCCAGAACACGCGGGGTATCAGCGCTGAATCCCTCGCGAACTTTGGTATCAACAGGGTTAACGGAAATCGCTTTCACCTCAACCAGCAGGTCATGCCCTTTGGCAATGGGCGTTGGCAGGTCAATCTCTTGTAAATATGCGATGTTACTGCCGTCGGTTGCGGCGTGGGTAATGGCGATGGCTTTCATAATCTCTCCGGTTACAGGATTCTGTTTATCTGTTGAATAATTCGATGGTAAACCGGCATCAGAACGGGAAAAATAGCCTCACGGCGACAGGACTTATACTCGGGGAGTGAAAATGTTCCGGCTTGAAGATCTCACGTTGTTTGTCCGCGCCGCGGCGCTTAACAGTTTTAGTGATGCGGCGCGCGAAGTCGGCGTCCAGCCGGCCCAGGTCAGTTCCGCCATCAAGCGCCTGGAGTCCACGCTGACCATACGCTTGTTTGCGCGCTCCACGCGTAGTCTGCGGTTGACACCGGAAGGCGAGGTCTGGTTGCCCTATGCCCGCCAGATGCTGGACGTGATGCATGCCGGTCTGCAGAAAATTCAGACACCCGAGGATGAGATTTCCGGCACGCTGCAAATTGCGGTGCCGTCCGATCTCGGGCGTAACCTGCTGCTGCCTGTTTTTCAGTCATTTCGTCGTTGCCACCCCGCCCTGCGCCTGCGGGTCTTTTTCTCCGATCAGGTGACTGATGTGTTTAAAGATCCCGTCGATGTCGCGTTTCGTTATGGTAATACCGAGGATGCGTCTTACATCGCACTGCCCGTGGCTCCTGGTAATCGACGCGTGCTGGTGGCTTCTCCGGGGTGGGTTACGCAGCACGGTGAGCCGCAAAAACCAGATGATTTAGCGCCGTTAAATGCCATGACCTTCGTCTTACGCGGACGACTCCATGACCGCTGGACGTTTACGCGCAACGGTGAGGTCAGCAGTGTGCAGGTCAACAGCACGTTTATGAGCGATGACGCCGAAGTGATCCGTCGTCTGGCGATTGCCGGAGAAGGGATTGCGTATAAGTCGTGGCTGGACGTGAGTGAAGATGTACGTGACGGTCGTTTGCAGTTGCTGATGCCTGATTATCAGGGGGAAAAAGTCCCGCTAAATATGATTTGCCCGCACCGAAAACAGCTTTCAACGGCGGTGCGCCTGCTGCACGACGCCGTGAAGGCGCGGTGTGAAACGCTGATGATGCTTCCCTCTGAGCGTCGTTAACCGTCAGCGCTTCTCCGCAGCCATTAAGTATTAATAAATACCGAACTTAACTATATTAAAATGGAGTATTTTGCGTATAGTTTTACGTGGGGTATGTATATTCGTTTAAATTTGTTTGACGCGAATAGTGCACATTGCTATACAACGTAAAAATAGCCTTCTCTAATATCGGGTTATTTGTTTATCCCGTTATCCCGTTTTCAAAGGTGGGCACGGATGCTTTTTAAAATGGAGATAGAGAAGGTATGTTGAAAGCAATGACGATTAATGACGTCTTGTTTTATATCGAAGAGAATTACGTCACAGGTGTTGATATAGACGACCTTACCCGTTTTTCCGGGTATAGCCGAAGACATATTCAGGGAATGATAAAACAGCGAATAAATATGCCGGTAGGCCTCTATATTCGCAAGCGACGGATTACCAAAGCGGCCTCTTTGTTACGCCTGACGATGATGGATATCATCGATATTTCGGTGCGGCTAGGGTTCGATTCACAGCAATCTTTTTCCCGTGAATTCAAAAAATTAACGGGTTGTACACCGAGAGAGTACCGTAAAAACACGAACTGGGATCTCTCGCCGCTGCTGTCGTATGCGCAACACGGCGATACCATTATCGATAAACCACAGCTAAGGACGTTACCAGCTGATGTTGTTTCCGGGTTTCAGTACCGCTATGATTCGCCAGTCCCGCCAACCGAGGACTCACACCTCCAACGTCTTAACCTGATATTCGATCAGCTTGCCAGTTTAAAGCAAGATGTGTGGGCGCTTACCGATTTTGCGCCCCATCCCAGGTCGACGACGCGACTGAAGATTAGAACCATTATTGGCAGCAAGAATCATCATGCGCTGAACGCTTATAACCGCTATGAGTACCCTCCGGGGGAATATGCCTGTTTTTCATTCATATTTAGGAAAGATGCCTATCCATTGTATTCAAAATATATTTATTTGAAATCAATGCCGGAGTTGAAATTAAAAAGAAAGCCCGGTTTTGATATTGAAGTGTTTCGCTATCATCCACAAGATGTTATCAATAAGACAATTATCTGTGAGCACTATATTCCGTTAGACCTATGACGATCGGACATGTCCTGATGAAAAAGGCTCCACTTTCGTGGAGCAAAGACCATGCTGCACGTCTTATTTATCTATGGTTATTCATATTCCGCATTGAAATACAACACGGCGCGAACCCTCCCGGGGCTGACGTTCCTTTCCGTTTGATAATATTGTGCATGAAAAGGAATAGTGTATTTCCCCTTATCCTGATGTGTTAACGGAAATGTGGACTGCTGATTAAAGTTGATAGGGTTTTGTTGTTGATCTAAAACTTGAATGCCGATTCCTTTTGCACCGTTGGGGAGAATATTGGGTAAGACGCCAATGTTACGATCCTGTCCACTATAGAGGGTGCTCCAGCGCAAGATAACCCGGGCTGGCGTGGAGAAGTCGTTCTTACAAAGCAGGTCGATAGAAAACGGTTTTCTTGCCGTTGTGCTGCCGTGACGCTTAAAGTGCTTCAGCGGTACATCGGGCAATTCTACGTTGATCGTGCGGTTACCTTGCACCTTACAGGAACGGCTGAGCAGCGTGATATATTTTGCCGGTAGGACGATATCCACCACCGGCTGCGACTGCGTTTCACTTTTTATCTGCAGATTCAATGAGCCTGACGAAGAGGCAGCAGGAAGGCTGCTGTCCAGCTTAATCAATTCAATATTGATCTTGCTGTTTTTAAACTCGTCCGGAGTTGCCCTGAACGCTGATGGCCACTGGATGGTGCGTCCGGTTGACGTTTCCAGAGAGACTTTCAGACCGATACCGCTTACGTTGCTGCGCAGGATGCCGGGTAAGGTTGCTACCGACCGATCGCCCATCACCTGAGCGGTAAACGGCAGGCTGTTTGTGCATTCCGTCCCCTGAACATTGGGAACCAAAATCGTACGTGACTGAATCACGCCTCCGGACTGAACAGCACGCTTCACTGTGACGGTTTCCGGTGGGACAATCATTTTTTGCGAGGCCAGTGTGCATGCAGCACTAGCCGTCTGATGAATGCCCAACGTAATACCCAGAATAAAAGCAGCCCGTATTAGCGGCATGTGGCCTCCTGGCTTTTTAATACGATCGTACATTTCCTGTTTTCCACGGAAACAAACACGTCCGGTGAGGTGGTTTCATCAATATAGAGCGCACCGCCTTGCCCGACATAGCCAACATGGTTATTGGTGCGGTCGCGGATAATGGCGCCGAACGGCAATTTCTGCTGGTCTGAAAGGCGGGGATAAATAATTGTCTGTCGCCGCAATTTTGTTTCAAAGATGACGGGTACGACGTTGCCTTCGTAAGGCGCAACTTTTCCCTGGGTTTTGCTGAATGTCAGGCCGTCAGCGGAGCCTTTTGGATCGATCATCACGTCATTAACGCGCCACGGGCGTAGCCACGGCATAATGGCATAACCGTTTTTATCGAAGCGGGTTCCTGGCACGCCGTCCAGATGTGCGCCATTGGCATTCGGTGCGTAAACCAGTGCGACGGTATCAGAGCGCTCTGGTGAGAAGGTGATTCCCTTCGCGTGACCGATCATCATCCCGCTCATCCCTCCGCTGATCTGATGCCACGAGTTGCCCTGGCTCCATGTTCCGTTTATTGAGGTGTAAGGGGTGCGGATCATTCCGTTGGCGCCCCATTCTGCATCGCCACCGCGAGCGTAGCCGGTGTTGACTCCCCATACGATATTATTTTCATCATCGGAAGAGGTGGTGAAACCGAGGCGCGTATTGCTGGCTTTTCCGTTATTCGTGTAGCTGTCAGACGAAATCTGTGTAAATCCGGCGTTGTCTCGTGGCAGAAAATAGCTTAACGAAAGCATGATTTGATCGTCTTTGGTGACCGAACCGTGATCATCCTCATTCCAGAGTCGTTGTGCTGATATGTTCCAGGTCAGATTACCCCATGAGTTTGTGTAGCCCACGGCATACTGGCGATAATTGTCCTGTTGATCCCAGTACTTTTTAAGTGAGCCGGACAAATAGAATGAACCCCAGGTGTCTGATAACGGTTGATTGATGCTGACGCTATACGACTGTTTCTCGCGTAATGAGCGAAAGGGGTTGTCAGACTTTTCGGCATCCAGTGCATCGAGGGCGTCGCGTTGGCCATAAAAGTGATGTGAGCTGTATTTAGCTTCCAGCCAGAGCGAGGTTTCAGACCAGGCCAGAGTTCGATTCCAGGTCAGACGGTACTGCTGGCCCTGATGGCGGTCATCATCAAGATGCAGGCGTGATTGCGTAACATCAATGGCGAATGCGCCAAGTCTGCTGTTGAGGCCGCTACCGAGCTGCGCTGACTGATAGCGTTCAAACCCGGATGCGCCGCTGTACAAGGTAAGAAAGTTGTTCAGGCCATACTGCCAGTAAGCCTGAGCAGCAAACGGGTCGTCATCATTGTTATCTTCATCAATGGTACCCATGGCCACGCCATAGCGTGAAACACCGGGTTTGAGCAACTGCGGGACGCTGGCGTAAGGCACGGTGAAGCGACGGATACGTCCGTCAGACTCCTGAATGGTCACCAGTAGCTCGCCCCCGGTATTGGCGGGCAGCACGGACTCAATTGAGAATGGCCCGGCTGGAACGGAGGACTGGTGAAGAGTCTGTCCGTCCTGAGTGATGGTTACCCGGGCATTGGTTTCTGCCACCCCGCGAATGACTGGAGCCCAGTTCAGCGTGCTATCCGGGCGCATTAAATCCTCGGAAGCCAGCCCCCCCCCAAGAAGAGCAATGCTGTCGAACATCTGGCTGTCGGTATAAAACTTCCCGGCGCTGAACATGGATCCCAAACCGGGGAGTGGTCGTTTTAACGTCGTGCGGTTATTGGCGTAATGGCTACCCACCTTGCTGTCCCAGTTCTGACTGCCAAAATGCTCAAGCAGCCACCCTCCAGCGGAGCCGCGGATATCCATCCCCAACCACGCACTGTCCGTGCTGGCACGATCGTGACCCCGCTGCTGGGTGCTGTAATAATCTGCGTTGTAACCGAAATTAATCGCTGGGATCCCCGGTTGCCATAATTCAGGTTGAACATAATTGCTGTCGAGATTCTCGACATAGGCCTGTGGGATGGTGATGCTTAGCTCAAGCTGGCTGGTGTTGAGCTGCTCGTTGGCTTTCCCACTTGGGTCCCATTTGGCGATGCTGGCGCAGCGTGAGGGATTCGCGGCCAGCGTATCATTCATCTTACTTGGGTCGATGCCCACACCTTTAAGAAATTGCCCCGAGTAACAGCTGACTAATTCCCCGCGGTCATTTTTTTCAAATAACAGCTCACGACGTCCGCGCCAGTTATCGTTGATATATATATCGACTATATACTGGCCCGGTAATAAGCCTGCCGCATTAAAAGAACGCAAGTCATTAAGAGATGCGTTGCCCATCAGGACGGCATTATCAAATTCATAGCGAGTATTGTTTTCTGCGTGGAGTGCAACTGAATATAATGAACTCTGTAAAATGATAATGCAGGGCAGGGTGAATATCCTTTTACATAAACCCATTTTGTCTTCCTTTCTATCCCTTTCTATTGATTAATGGTGGTCTTGAATTCCACAACGCTGCCGTAATCACTGACTGCCTGTAAAAAGACTGCTTCGCCGCGTCTGACATTGTGCTTTGCGGTAATAGTGCTGCTGCTTTTAGGGGCTACCATCACGCCTTCGCGCAGAAGTCCATTGCCGGAAGCCGTTACGATATCCGCAACCGTAATGAAAAAAGGTGTTGGGTTGACCAGCGTGATATCACCGTTGTTAGCGAGAATTTGCATCTTGCTTTCAGCATTCTGCCGTTCACCTAAGCCCGCGGGACGCCAGAAAAATTTAAAGCGTGAGCGAATGGCTAAGTTGAGCATCGACGAATTCTCCGTGACTTTACTTTTATCCACGGAGGGAATATCCAGAATGTTTAACCACCATAGCGACTCGCGATCTGTGGCGGAAATACGTCTATCGGCTGCTTTTTTGATTCTCAGCGACTGCCCATTTCCCGCGTCAACGCGGGCAATCGGTGGTGAGATAATAAATGGTGTGGTGATGTCCTCGGGAAGTTTCTCCAGATCGCCTTCATCCAGCCATATCTGCGCTAGCGATGGTGAGTTTCCCGTATTGGTCATATGGATGGTGATTTCTGCAACATCTTCAGAGTAAATAAACCGGGTACCATTAACAATAATATTATTCGCGTGCGCAGCATACATTGAAAATAGGGCCAATAAAGAAAAAATAATTTTCATAAAACCTCTATAAAAATAAATGCCATGCACTGGGTATTATGGCACCAAGTGCGATGGCATTGCGTATTTAGAGATAGGTAATGCTATAGTTTGCCTGAGCGCTCACAGAGCCAGCAGTGGCTCTATCAAGAATAAAAGTTTTACTTGGCATAATATAACCTACGTTAAATTTATAGGTTAGGATAGATTTATCACCTTTAATGTAATTTTTTTCCGGTTCAAATCTCAGGTCATTGTCGTGAAGATTAATTTTATTACCTTTACTATCACTTAATAGTAATGCTACGTTTATCGCCCCGTTGAGACTCGTGTTTTTAAAGTATCCATCGTCAGTCAATATATTTCCCTTGCCCCATGCCAGTTTCGGCACTGCCTTTTCATGGATAAAACAGTCAGTTACCTGGATGCTAAATCCCTGAACTTGTACCGTATTAGTTTTTTTTATAAGTGTATTTAGTACGGGGTTGAGTTTTACGTGTTTATCTTTATCACCACTCACTATTTTACAGGAGTTGGCGAAAACTTGTCCGGTAAAAGTAACTTTTCCGTGTGACTCCAGGCCAGGTCCGAAGCCACCAAATGCCATAGCTGAAGGAATGGAGACTGTACATGCAATTAACGTTACTAAAGATAATTTACTCATAATGTGTTCCTCATGTAGAGATACAGCGCCTCTGATATCATTGACATTGCTGTTGACACATAGGGTATATATGTCCAGCCAGGCTTACGCTCCATATGAATTATGTAAGAAATGCTGGAGTTGTATATGGTAAATTAAACGTATTTCACTCAGGAAATGATATTAAGAGTCGCGGAGAAAGATGAGTTGTCATAAAATATTATCATCTATCATGTTTATAATATACGTCTGGCTCGTGAAAGTGTTGATATCAAAATGTGATAGATAACAATAGTCAATAACTCGAAAAAACCGAACATTTATATTGCACAATTAGCTAAATTTTCATAACGCAATCAGATTATCTTTAATCTTAAGTCATTACGCGACGTTGATTTTGTATACCATAATGCCAGGGAAGTATTTTCACTCATCATTTGAATGAAGGCCATCTATGCTTAACATGGACAGTAAGATCATACTGATTAGCAACCAGTCGATACAGACACAGCTCTTGCTGGATTATCTCAATAAGAAAGTCGGTATTCTTGTTGATTTTATTAATATTAATCGACCGGATATGTCGTTTATCTGTGATGGAAGCATTATTCTCTATGATATTCAGGCATCCAGTCAAAAAATTAAAAAAGTATGGTCAAGATTGCTCAATGATAATCAATATCACGTACGGATCTACATTATCAATTACCTGAGATCGCTGTCGCTGTATGACTGCATGTCATGGCCGAATTTCGAGTCCGTCATCCCCAGCAATTGCACCATCGAGCATTTGCTTAATGTGATTAAAGAAGGTTATCAAACTCCCTGCTCAGAACCAACGCACACTCCGCTGCAAGAAAATATCGGTTTCACGCAACCCGATAACGATGCTTGGCTGCTAACGGAGAGGGAATATGAAATCCTGACTGAACTGTCGAAAGGGGCATCTAATATGGAGATTGCTTATGCCTTTTTTATCAGTGAAAACACAGTGAGAACGCATATCTATAATATCTTCAAAAAGATCGCCGTGAGTAATCGAACCCAGGCTGCCTGTTGGGCAAACACCCATCTCAGAACCCCGATGCTGGATGAACTCCCCTGATCCTGATTGATGTTGGCGCAAAGCCGTCGTGTCTGCTTTGCGCCAGATGATTATCGTGCGGTGACTCAGTCTTTTTTGGCTGCGTTAGCAAAGAAAATATCAGACTGAATATCTTTAGTGCGGATAGTGAACAGTTGATTCGTCAGATCTTCCGTCAGCTTCTCGGCGTCGGCCATGATGCGCAGGTTGAAGTCATTCAGCATTTTATCTGCGGCAGGCTTATCGGTTTTCGCCATCTTCAGATATTCGGCCTCGACCTCTTTTTGCTCCTGTGCAACCTTGTCTTCCCACGCTTTGTAGGCTTTTTTGACGATGGGCGCGAGCTTAGGATAATCGGTCATAGTCAGCGTCTGTAATTTACGATACTTCCAGTAGATGGATTGATCGTCTGCTTTATCCGTCCCCATCGTATAGTTGGCCGGATACGCCTTCAGTCCACTGTAGTAAGGAACAAAGGCGGTAAGATCGGCCATACCGAGGCCAATGTAAGTTGTTTCACCAATTTCTTTTGGCAGCCACGGACGGACCTGCATCACGTGGGCCTCGTAGGTGCGGAATACGCTGACAGGACGCCACGGCTCTTTGCCGTTCAGACCGTTGGTGTACGGGTCATGGCTGGTACCTTCATAGTGGCTGCGTAACACCGACTTCACGTCGTCCAGTGTCATCTTCTTCTCTGGCTTCAGGAATACCGGGAACTCGCGGCCTGCGGCCATATCCTGATTGACGGAAGGATTAAACGTTTTCTGGATGGTCCACACGCGGGGGTCGTTATAGGTACGGTCACGCACATCATCGCGGGTATAGGCTGTGGAGAAGTTAAATTTGCCGTCTTTGGCCTTATCGTACAGACCTTTTTCGGTAGCGAATTCAATCAGGTTTTTCGACGCCATCATGTTCGGGTCTTGTGGATCGTAATCCTGTAAACGTCCCTGGTTACCGGTGGCAAAATATTGATTATTTGGCAGCCGCTGTGCCATCCACTGGTGACCGCTACCGGTTTCCAGATACCAGATTTCTTTATCATCCACGACGGCAACGCCGAAACCTTCACCTGCGCCGACGGTTTCAACGATATGCCCCAGCAGGGCCACCGCGTCACGTGCGGTTTTGCTCTGTGACAGTAAGATGTCCGGGATATCGTCTTCGGTGATCCCTTTATCCTCAACGTACGGGTCAACGGCCAGCGCCTTCGGTGAAGCAAAAATAGATTCTGTCCCGCTGACGCCAACGCCCAGTTCGTTAAAACCGGTGGCTCCGTGTAGCTGGGTTTTCCAGTTAGGCACTGTAGTGTAACGCAGAGAGTTTTTCGGCAGCGGCCAGGTAAAATCATTCGCACCATTATGTGCTTTGGTGCTGTATACCCCGGTCTGGTTCTGTTTCGCCGGATGAATCAAAAAATGCTGTGCTTTCAGCGCGTCGCTGTCTGCGCTACGGGCCACCAACATTGAGCCGTCCGCCGAGGCTTCATTGCCGACCAGCAGGGTCGTACACGCAAAACCGGATGAAACAACCGCCAGGTTTACTGAAAGTGCAATCAGGCACTTTTTAAAACTAAACATTATGTATCCCTCATAAGTACGCCATAAGTACATCGGAAACACACCGTTTCCTTAATGCGATCACGCCTGTACTGTCAGGCATGGCTCGCCAGAGAGATAAACGCCCCTGCCCACGTTATCTCCGCATATCCATCCGTCGGTTAAAGTCTTCTGGACGCTCTAACACGTCCATTTCGCTTGATTTTTACGCAGTGGATATCGAGGTATTCAGGATGCTTCCTGATTCGGGGAGAAGAATAGCAATGGCTTATTACTGGATTCAGTGACCCATGTCGCGTAAGTCAATGATGATAAATGTGAATGCTGGATTTAAGTGAAATTACGATATTATCTTTTGCGGCAATACAGTGAGGGAACATTCGACGTCGCAAAAATCCACGCGCCTTTATACTCCTCCATAACCAGGCTCAGGCCTCGCCCGCTCTGGCGATAAAACCCTGGCAATGTGCTGTTAATATCATCTTCATCCGCTGTATCGGCGAAAGTTTTGACCACCTGCATCGTCTGCAGCACGCGGGCATCGCGCTGTTGGGTGTAGCTAAAATAAATGTTCCTGCTGACGTCCGTGGTGTGATGTCCATACAGCCTGCCGTTAATGGTCGCCAGCCCTTCATGCTGGTACATCCGGTACGACACCGTGCCGGTAAAGCGTTTGTCACCAATATTCCACTCTACGTTGCCGACGCAATTCAGTGGTTGTTCGGCATATCGCGAATGCCATAGCCAGGCACCTGAACCGAGAACCGTCGCCAGCCCAATACTGACCAGAATAATCGTGCAGGTTTTTTTCATTGCGCACGCGTCCAGTAATAATGGCTGGTACAAAACGCAGAAGCATCCGTTCGTGCGTCTTTATCACAGACAAAGGCGACCACTCTCTCGGCTTTGCGGTAACCGGCAAGGAACACATAATGGTTTTTTTCACAGAGAGAGGGATGCGATTGCATCAAATTGAAATAACCGTCCAGATTGTGTTCATTCGGTGAATAATAAATTTTGCAGTTTTGATTTGAGGGAATTCGCATGGAAATAGAGACGAAGGCGTTAAATGGCATCGCCGGGCGTTTCTGATACCACACCAGCCAGATAACCAGGGTAGCAATAAGCACGCTGAGGGTAAAAAGAATCCCCCATCGAGGGACCGGCGTTGTTTGTTTCGGTGAGGGAACTATTGTTGCGGGTGTTGTGTTTTCTTCAATCACTGGCGGCAAGGAAACATCACTTTGTGTGTGCGTTATGACTTCTACCTGCGTATTTTCCGTTAATCTCAGCCCTCGGCGAGAAATAGTTTTTACCGTGTCACGAGGCAACCCTACTTCCTCCAGCGCTTTACGCAGCGTCAGGATTGCCTGATAAAAGGTATTGGTCGTGGTGACATTATTGCGCTCCCCCCAACCCACTTTTAGCAGCGTGTTCTGAGAAACGATGTCATTTGGGTGCGTAATTAAATACAAAAAGCAGAGTGAGGCTGGCAGTTGCAGTTGAATCGACCGCCCGGTCTGCTGGTTAACCAGACTTCTGTTATCAGGATTAAATTCGACCAACTGATTGATAAGGTACAATGCCCGGCCCTCAGTAACAAAGACGTATCACGGAGTGCCGTTGACACCCCCTTTAATTCTACATACAAATCGCAAAGACGCCTCGGTCTTTGCACATCATCAGTGATAAAGTTCTTAGGTGACGAAATAAAATCATTAAAATACAAACGGATAGCATAGATAAATCTTAGGTGAGAATGAACTAAGGTTAAGTAATGAGAATTCATTACAGATTTATCAGAATTACCATTATATTTATTCACCACGCCGCCAGAGTGATTAAATTATCGGATTAATGTTACTGATAATTATCTCCTGTGTCGGTTTTTTAGCAAATAGTGCTATGTGAGTATTTATCCTGGTGCCGTGATTTATGTGCAAAATTCCTAATGTTATGGTTATTTGTCTGAGAAAAGATACGCATATACTGATTGGTATCAGGTTATTTACCATCCGTATTAATTTGCTGATAAGACTTTATAACATTTTTAATGACTGAATTTAATTGACTAACGGGGCGCGCGTAGCGTGTCGATTGACACATTTATTTACCAGTGAAATATTGAAGGAAAAAATTACAGGAGTTGTTTTTGATGAAGAGAAAACCGCCACCAAATGTTCGTTGCATAAGTTGTGAATTATCCTGCTCTTTATTTCCGCAGCCTGCGGTACGCGCACAGTATTGTCACCGTGCTACTTTTGCTATCTGGCCTGAGGGGAATCGTTTTTTGAAAGCAGGGATCGTTGAAAAACTTCTGCTTAATAATCAAAATCATTTGTCCCGGGGCTTTATTTTTGTCGACTTTTCGTTCCCGAATCTGCGCTTGTTCGCCGATCCGCAGTGGGTTGACCGTTTAGCTCGTAGCGGGATGCGTATTGTCCTGCTCTCTGACCGGAATCTGACACCGTTAGCCAATTACTGGTTGTCGAAAAGCAGTTATATACAAGGCATTATTTATTCTGACGATGACGATATTGTTCAGCATCAGAAGATTCACCGACTGTTCACAGGTCACCTGGCTAACAGCAAGCGTGGACGATCATTAAACTACACGGAAATGATATTGTTGAAGCGTTTTATGTCAGGGAAAAGTATTCAGCAAATCACCGTCACAGATAATATCGATATTAAGAAAATTTACGTCTATAAACTTCGGCTTGAAGAAAAGCTGGGACATAGTATTCATAAAATAATCTCGAATATTTTATAACTGTTTTTCATTTTTATTATTTCCACATTATTACGATGTGGTGGACTCTCTACGCCTAAATGTAGGAGGCAATTATGCCCAATCCTAAGTATTACTCACGTCTAGCCATAGCGGTGTCTGCCGCATTAGCTTCTATGGTATTTTCATCCCACGCGGCATGGGTGGATGTCGACAGTCTTCCCTCCAGCGGGCTGGTGAGCAGTTTGCCCCCGGAATTGCAGGCGTTAATTCCTGCTCAGGCGAATGCTCATTTCGCGAAAACCAGCGCGATGCCGAATTATGTTTATCAATGGAATGCGGGCACGATTCCCGTTTATGGCCACGGGGTGACGCTTAATGGACCTGGCGCAGAAGCCTTTGAACACTCCCTTACCGTTATTCAGAACAGCAACACGGGAAGCCCAGGGGTTATTTTCGGTGATGACCTGACGATTCGTACTCAGTCAAAGAATGCCGCTAACAACGGTAAAGATGTTGACGGTATCCGCACGCATGGGGCTAATACGCCGGATAACCCGGTCTTTATCATCACCGGGGATCGCACCAGTATTTATGTGGACGGTCAGGATGGTGACGGTATTAACGCTGGTTACAACTCCTTTAGCCAAGGTTGGAAAGGATCGGCCAGCATTTACGTCGGTGACGATCTGTATATTCAAACCACCGGTTACCAGGGGCGTGGTATCACTGCAAACGCAATGAAAGACGCTACGGAGGCCAAAAATACGATTGTCGTTGGCGACCGGGCACACATTGTGACGACCGGCGACGGCTCTGAAGGTCTTCGCACCGGGCGGAGTGGTTCCTCGATCCTGCTTGGCAATGACGCTACCATCGAGACGTCGGGTGCTTCCTCAACGGGGATTTATGCCGCCTCATCGTCCAAAACGGAACTGGGCAATAACGCCACGATTACGGTGAACGGTATCAGTGCACATGCGGTCTACTCCACGAACGCGACCGTGAACCTGGGCGACAAAGCGACCATTAGCGTGAACAGTGCTGGAAAAGCGACTTCATACAGCAAAGCCCCACGCGGTCTGTTTGCGCTTTCACACGGTGCGATAAACCTCGCCGGTGGTGCAGCCATTACCATGGCGGGCGATCACAGCAACGAAAGCTATGCCATCAGCACTGAAACGGGCGGTATCGTCGACGGCTCGGCGGGCGGTCGCTTCCTCATCGACGGTGATTTGCACGCCGCCAGCGGCACTGCGGCGATCAGCACGCTGGCGCAGCAAAACAGTACGATTAAGCTCAACATGACCGATAACTCGTTGTGGAATGGGGCGTCATATATCACCAGTGCCACGGCAGGGACGGGGGTTATCTCGCTGCAAATGCGCGATGCGACGTGGAATATGACCCACAGCTCAACGCTCACCGACCTGACGTTAAACAGCGGGGCAGTCGTTAACTTTGGCCACGGTGGCGACGAAGCGTGGCAGACGCTGACCATCAATGAGGATTTCACCGGCAACGGCGGCAAACTGGTTTTTAACACCGTGCTTCATGATGACGCCTCCGAAACCGATAAGCTGAAGGTACTTGGCAATACGGCGGGTAACACGTTCGTGGTGGTGAACAACATCGGCGGAACCGGGGCGCAAACCGTAGAAGGAATTGA
The DNA here is from genome assembly GCF_005280805.1 of Citrobacter sp. TBCS-14. Taxonomy (NCBI): domain Bacteria; kingdom Pseudomonadati; phylum Pseudomonadota; class Gammaproteobacteria; order Enterobacterales; family Enterobacteriaceae; genus Citrobacter; species Citrobacter sp. TBCS-14. The sequence continues at coordinate 338,315 of NZ_SZWM01001345.1, read as the reverse complement.
AATCATTGAAGTGGCGGGCAATTCCGACGGTACCTTTGAAAAAGCGGGCCGTATTGTTGCCGGTGCGTATGATTACAACGTGGTACAGAAGGACAACAACTGGTATCTGACCAGTTTTATTCCGGTCACTCCACCTGGTCCGGTTGACCCCGATCCTGTCGACCCAACTGACCCTGAGCCGGTTGATCCAGACCCCATTGATCCCGTGGACCCCGTGATCCCTGAGCCAGAAGAGCCTGTTGTGCCGCCGGTAACTGAACAGCAGTACCGCCCGGAAGCGGGCAGCTATCTGGCTAACAACTTTGCCGCCAATACCTTGTTTATGACCCGACTGCACGATCGTCTGGGGGAAACGCAGTACACCGATATGCTGACGGGCGAGAAAAAAGTCACCAGCCTGTGGATGCGCAACGTCGGCGGCCATACCCGCTTTAAAGATGGCAGCGGGCAGTTGAAAACTCAAAGCAACAGCTATGTATTGCAGTTAGGCGGCGACCTGGCTCAGTGGAGTAGCGACGGTCTCGATCGCTGGCACATCGGCGCGATGGCAGGCTACGCCAACAGCCAGAACCGCACGCAGTCCAGTCTGACCGGTTACGCATCACGCGGTCAGGTTACCGGTTACAGCGTGGGTCTGTACGGTACCTGGTACGCGAATGACGCCGACAAGACCGGTACTTATGTGGATAGCTGGGTGCTGTACAACTGGTTTGATAACAAGGTGATGGGCCAGGAGCAGGCGGCGGAGAAGTATAAATCCAGCGGGGTAACCACCTCGGTGGAAGCCGGTTACAGCTTCAAACTGGGTGAAAGCGAGCGCAACAGCTACTGGCTGCAACCGAAAGCGCAGGTGGTGTGGATGGACGTGCAGGCCGACGATCACCGCGAAGCGAACGGCACCCGCGTGAAGGATGATACCGCAGGCAACCTGATGACCCGCCTGGGCGTGAAGGCCTTCATCAATGGCCACAACGCCATCGACGACGGTAAATCTCGCGAGTTCCAGCCGTTTGTCGAAGCCAACTGGATCCACAATACGCAGACCGCCCGCGTGAAAATGGACGATGTCAGCAACGACATGCGCGGCACAAAAAACATCGCCGAACTGAAAGTCGGCGTCGAAGGCCAAATCACTCCGCGTCTCAACGTGTGGAGCAACGTGGCTCAACAGGTCGGCGACAAAGGCTACAGCGATACCCGCGGTATGCTGGGTGTGAAATACAACTTCTGATATAAGTGAGTAATGGAAAAGCCGCTGATTAATGGGTCAGCGGCTTTATTTTTTTGGAAGCGGTATGTCGGATAAATGACATTCGTCAATAAGGCTCAGTCATAAAGCCATTTACCCGCTTTTGCTGACTCAGCCAGCATGCGGAGTGTTAATGGCTGTGGCTCATCGTCATCTCTGCTACAGGTAAAAATTGCATAAAGTATGAATGTCTCATTAGGCCAATATTTATAAAAATCGAAATTGGTGCAATCAACATTGAAAGTTGCAAAGTAAGCATCCATGATGTCTGCGCCCGTTTCACTGGCCCACACATAATCTCCCGTTGAAAGACTGGTATCGAGGGTGACTGGCCAACGCTTTTTAAATAATAAGCTGGGTTTATTAAATGTCTCATCGTACCAGGCGATGACATCATTATCACTTACCATAGCTTATCTTTACCTCTGGCTATGGTGTTGTATTTAATTGTGGCTTTGTATGAAATCGCACTCACGTCATAAGCCATTATGATAATCCCCAATATTGGAATCCATCTTCCAACAAAAGCGCCCAGATTTGTTACATATGCAAATTTTAATCGTCTTATACTTCCTGTAGTTAGGGTGGGTAAGCGTCTGGTTTCTATATTTAACCAGTGTCGTAGCTGAGAGCTCAGAGGTGATGTCCCTGCTGTTGCCCCTATCGGCTTACCTCTGGTTGCGATCGTAGGTTGACCAAGTAAAATTAGACCCAAGGTCATGTAATCATTTACGCCAAATTGTTCACTGGTTTCATCAAGGAAAATCCAGAAAAGAAGTTCTCCTGCTGAAAGATTAGCAAACCCTCTGTAGAAATATGTACCGTTAAGCTCTTCGATAGTGTCCATATGATTTCACTTATTCGGTTATGCGTTCATTCCAGGCATCCGAATACTGGATATTACCATCGAGATAATGCCAAGTGATTTTATCGTAACGCAGCTGTACTTGTTCTCTATGACCAACATTGATGACAGTTTTAGTGTCATGCATCATCGGTATTACGGATACAACTTTAACCCCTTCGAGGAGCATGTTGTAGTACTCTACTTCCTGACCTGCATTATTGATCTCGTACCACCTAAATTCTGCCGATTGCAAGCTTTGCCCTGTGGCAACGGCTTTAAAAAGATAAGGTGAAGCGCTATCGAATTCCTTCTCAAAAATCAGTGCGCCGTGCACACGTGTGCCAGTAAGCTTTCCTGTATTGCCATCCGTGGGGATGTAAAGGTTATGGCTAAACGATATCACCTCGATTGAGCGTTCGCGATTGGTTACATCAACAGATCCCTTTATAAGTGAGCCACCATCGTCTTTGAGCCAGAGATAAGCAGGAATTGCCATTTTAATAATCCATTTTGTTGAGAAAATAATATATGAGGCTTTTTACGGTTGGTTTGCAATAGTGAAGGTATTAATAATAGAGAAAAATAAATAAATTATTCTACGGCTGAATTTAAAATACTTATATATAAGTGGGGTGATTGGTTATGGAAGAATAATTGATTTTGAAAGTAGACCGGATAAGCGTCAGCGCCATCCGGCAAATAAGGTGGTGAGCTACAAACGTTGTCCCAGATGTTTTGTTGGTACTCGGCTTTGGTGTAAGACTGCCAATACAACAATATTTGTGTCTTGTGCACTATAGTAAATCGTATGGCTAACATAAGGAAAGCTGTAAACATCTTCACCAAAATCATCAATGCGATGTTGCCCCATGCCTGGCATTTCAGCTAATTGGGAGAGAACGACCTGTAATTTCCTAAGATAATCCCTAGACTGTTTAGCGCCCCAATTTCTTGATGTGTAATCACGGATTTCAATAATATCGCGCTGTGCTTCCCCAGTAAGTTTGTAACTCACTTTTTATCCTTTGTGTTGATCCATCAACTCATCAAAAAAAGCATCGCCGTCGACAGTATTGCCCGAATGAATATCGTTCTGAGCACGCTGAATTTTGGCCTTCAGTAACTGGAGCTTCATGGCTTCCATTTGTTCATAGTCCTCAATGGAAACGACGACTGCAACAGGCTTACCGTTACGGTTAATTTGCACAGGTTCTCGCTGTGCTTTAAGCAGCATATCGCCAAATTGTGTTTTGGCTTCATTTGCCGTAAGAGTATGCATATTGTCACCATTTCGCATGAATCGTTCGATTCGTTCATTATAGTCGATATCTTTCTGGTGGTCACTATGAAGAGGGGGCCAGAAAAGTAGGCCGGATAAGCGATAGCGCCATCCGGCACCTGGTGAACCTGTAAGTATGGCTTACAGGTTCAGCCGTACTTCACTGGAGAGTCGCCAGCGTACTCTCAATTCTTGCCAGCTTCTGCTGTACCTCTTTCAACTCATCCTGCAGCCGTTGCTCCTGCTCGCCATAGACCATCAGGACGATACAACCGTTCATCACTTTTACGGTAATCTGTTGTCCGGTATCAAACCCAGCCGTGCCTAACCACTTGCCGGGAAGGATAATTTTGGGCGTGGATATGTCGAAAACATTCGGGCGATATCCCACAATTAACGAACGCTCGGCTCCGGATTGGTCAGTGTCTGGGGTAGAATGCGAATCAGCCATAATCAACTCCTTGATAGTTGGTGAGGTTAGCACTCGTCAGGTACTGCGAATACCGGGTGGGAGCATTTATAGATCAGGTCGCCAAAGGAAAAGTACGTACCTGGTTGGTGATGTCTTGCTCTTATAGGTACGTACATGTCAACGGTTAAACGCGACCCAAACCAGTCCAAATCCGGAAAAGCACCGACCTTCCAGATTCGTATTACGCCTGAGTTAAAGGCGCAGTTCGAGGCAGCTGCAAAGGCAGAGGGGATGAGCTTGGGGAATTGGCTCAAAACCTTGGGGAGAAAGGAGTTGGTAAGGCTGCAGATTGAGCCTCAAGATAAATAGTGGGCCGATTAATTATCCTGCCTTCCTGGGATATTTATGATCTCCATTTTTAAGGCATCTTCTCCTGAAAATATTGCAGCTAAACCCTTCCTGATTTTTAATTGGTCGTTCTCTATTGCCCCATGAGCCACAGGGGAATATATGGCTGTTTGTAACTGCACTCGCTCAAAATTATAGCCAATATCTTTTGCGATCTCTGACAATAAGTCCAAGAAAAGATTGTTGCTTATTTGGTTCCATATGGTTCCTAAGGCGTTGTCGTTATCAGGGTATGATGTATTCAAATGTGCAAAATAAAGCTTCCAGGAAGATAATACATCACTTTCAGAAGCGCTTCTTCTGGCCTTTGCTCTTCTTATTTTTCCATAAAATGCTAAGTCGATCATATTTAATGCACGAACATGTTCGTTAGATAGTCGAGCATTCGGAGATCTGGTTGCCATGAGTTGTTTGAATATATCAATCTTTAATGATTTTATTTGTGAATGTTTTTCAATGAATTTTTGAGTTTGAATAGCTATTAATGGGCTAATCAAAGTGGCAGTAATGGCTATAATGGTAAGTGCAGTACTCATATATGATTCTCGTTATCAATAATTGAATTTAAACATTTGAACGAGGATCATAAATGAATTCGTGTACTGAGGAGATATGACAAATGGCTGGGATAAGAAAAGCATTTTGGCGGAAGATCACAGGAGTCAAAAAACACGCGTAACGTCATGTTTTTATTGCTTTAAAAATATATAACACATCAATAATATACACATCGCTATACACATGAGCGGATGTGCTCATTTTTCGCACAACCTCAAACTACGAAAAAAACTTTTTTTACGGAAAACTGTTCACACTGTTCACTCGCCATTATTTGTCTTTAATTTCAACGTGATACGCGGTGAATAGTCCGTGAACAGTGAACACTTTACTGTTCACTTTCCGGGATTTCAGGTAAAAAAAGACCGGCTGATGCCGGTCCGGGTAGGTTATGTCGCGGTGGTTTCATCGCACCGGGGCAGCCAGTCGGCGTTGCTTTCTTCCCTGAGCGCAAGGTTCGTCTGTATCCCCTGATTTGTTCGCCGCCTGGCGTAATTCAGCCCGTACTCTTTCAGCATCGATGACAGCCCTTTGCCGAACATGGTCAGGCTGAGTGTATTCTTGTAGCCGTGTGCCTCCATGTACACCAGATAGGCGTGATACAGATACAGGCGCGGCTGTCGCGGAATGATATTCGCATTCCCCATATACATACCGTCAGGCTCGGGCAGTGCCTCCAGATAGCCACAAAAATCAAACGTCGGATCGGCATCGCGCTTGATGCTGAGTGCCTCGTCGGAGTTCTGCTGCGACTGGAGCAGTGTGCGCGCGGTCATCGGGTCGCTGAACGTCTGCATAAGCTGGCGCACGATGACGGCCAGCTCCCGGGCGATTTTATCTTTCAGCTTCGGGTCACGCTCTTCCGGGGCAATCTGTTCCGGGAAGTGCATAATCACCCGGCGACGCGACACCCCGCCGCTGCGGTCGGTGAAACGCATCGGATTGTTGTTTACGGCCAGTATCACCGCCGGAATATGGGTGGAGTACGCATCGCGGTATTTCGGGTCGACGGAGACCGCATCCCCGCCGGTGATGGCCTTGAGTCCTGCCCCGTCACCGCTCCATTTCTCCTGGTCAGGCAGACGTATCAGCGAGAAACCAATCAGCGCCGCGCGCTCGCGGGGGGATTCCAGCGTTTCGATAGTCGCCGACGTGGCGTTATCTTCCCCGGCGAGCATGGTCGCTATTTCGGCCAGAATACTTTTCCCGCTGCCGCCGGGACCGGTCACTTCGAGGAAGAGCTGCCAGTCGTAGCGGTTCGCCAGCACCATAAACAGCGCAGCCAGAATCACGTCACGTTTATCGGCACGCGAACCGGCGGCGCGGTCGAGCCAGCGCCAGAAATTCGGCGCGTGCGTCTCCAGCGTTTCCCCCTCCACCGGCGGGGTGAAATCCACGTCGCACAGGGTGCGCAGCCAGTGCGATTTGCTGTGCGGGCTGAATATACCGGTACTGGTATCAAGCACGCCGTTGCGAAAGCCAATCAGCCGCCGTGCCGGGGCGTCCTGCTGCGGAATAATCAGTTTCAGGGTGTCGACCACCGAGGCAATTTTCCCCGATGAGAACGGGGCGCGCAGACGCTGGAACAGCCCGGCCACGTCGCGTGCAAAGTCCGATGGCGGAATGATTTTCCATATGCCCGCCTCATAGCGGGACAGGAGCTGCCCGTTCGCATCCACCGCCAGCGCTTCGCCGTAATGCTCATGCACCCGCATGGCTTTCTCACTGGTGCTCATGGCGGTAAATTCCGCCTCGCTCATGGTAGAGAAAGGGCTGTCAGCCGGTGGCCGGATGGCGTCATACATGGCTTTACGCGTGGCCTCCCCGCCGTGCTGTGTATACGCATCATTCCAGTCACCGAACACCGGCGGCAGGGCGACCACGCCCTCACAGGCTTCTGCGGCCGCAGAAGCTTTGGTCTGGCCGTCGCCGCTGAGGTCACGGTCGGCGGCCAGCACAATCCGGCAGGCCGGGTATGTGTGACGGGCAAGGCTCGCCAGAGAAAGGAGGTTCACCGACGACAGCGCCACCATGACGGTTTCGCCGGTCAGGTGATGCACGGTGAGCGCGGTCGCGTAGCCCTCCGCTATCCACAGCCGCTTTCCCGCCTCTTTTTTCCCGTCGAGAATATGACACGCCCCTTTGACCTGACCGCCTTTCAGGGTGCGTTTGAGGCCGTCAGCGTTAATGAGCTGGACGTTAACCAGTGCGCCGCTATCATCATAAAGCGGGACAACCACATCCCCGGCGCGGTACGTCACACCGCCGGTTTTGTGCAGGGCGGTGAGCGTCAGGCATTCCCGGCCGGGGAAGCCCTTGCGGGTGAGGTAGGCGTTGCCGGTGACCGGTCGGGCTTTCTCCGTCAGTTTTACGGCCAGCGCGGCCGCCGCTTTGCGGTCTGCCTCTGTTTCAGCGTCTGCGGCCGCAGTCACCGCCGGGGAAACCGGCGGCAGGTTGCCGGTCACGGCGTTCACCTTCCCGGCGGCCTCTGACGGGGTCACGCCGAACACTTTTTCTACCAGCTTAAGCCCGTCACCCGCGCCGCACTGATTGCAGAACCACGTCCCGCGTCCCTCTTTATCATCAAAGCGAAAGCGGTCGGAGCCGCCACACACCGGACAGGCCTGATGGCGGTTTTTGATGACCGTTACACCCAGCGCCGGGAGAATGCGCGGCCAGTGGCCGCACGCCTGTTTTACGGTGTCCGTTACGTTCATTTTCATCGTTATTTTCTCCCTCAGTGCAGTACCGGTGCGGTGATATGGCGGGCGCAGAGTTCATCCATCACGGCCAGCCCGAGAAAGGACAGCGACGGGGCGGCCTTGAGTGGTCCGGCTTCCATTAAATCTTCGAGCAGGGCACAGGCAATCTGGCGGCCTTTTTCCTCGCCGTGCTGGCGCAGATAGAAGCCCTCCAGCTCGGTCGCAATGGCGCTTTCCAGCGTACTGAGCGTGAGCTGCGGGTAGCGGTGCTGACGTTCGCACAGGGTCAGCCAGGCACAGGCGACCGCCCGGCGATAGAGCGCGGCGCGTAAGACGGGCGTTAATGGCTTTTTCATACACTGCCCTCCCCGGTCAGCCAGCGCTGATTGCAGCGGTCGACCACGCCGTCGAGCCGGGCAGTCATGAGGTAAATCACCGAGGTTAGCTGTAGCTGCTGCGCCGGATTGTGGCGCACGGTGGTGCAGTCCTGCACCTGCATCAGGTCGCCGACAAGCTGGCCGACGTTGCGAAGATGTTCGAGACATTCAAGGTCTGCCCGGCTGATAGTGGGCTGGTTTATATTCTGCGGCCGTTCCGTACTGTTAACAGGCATTATTTCGTCTCCTGAGGACGTGCGTATCCCTGCGCAGATACGCACATTTTATTTTTGGGTGTCGTTTTTAATTACAGATAATGGCGGTAGCTGTTATCCGGTTTTATTTCCGTTTCCGGCCTGAAATTATTCCGCCATTTATGCGCCACCGGCGCCGGGCGTTTAACCGGGGGAATATCATCAGGATAGTTATCGATATTCCGCGCCCGGTATTGCTGTAATGCCGGGTCGGCCGCTATTTCGCGTAATACGGCATGGCGGTTTTCAGGGTTGCGCTTAAATACATCGGGATGCGCACAGGTAAAGTCCCGCAAAAAACGACTGAGCGGAATTTCTGCCATACGGCCACCGGCAATAATACGAATGAGGATGGTGTAGGTGCGCCGGTAAGGGTTCCAGACCAGCCCCGGACAGCGGTACGGCATATCCCACGGAATACCGTCGGCCAGCACGCCTGACACCACCACATCAGGAAATCCTGTACAGCGATATATTTCGCCCGGCTGAGGGAAATCAAACATGGTGCTCCCCTCCGTTTCCCGACGTCGTGGCGAGAAAGTCACGGCACAGGCCTTTGGCTTTCAGCTCTTCCAGGACGTAGCTGACGTCCTCATGGATATAACTAAAAATCTGCGGCAGGTATAGCTGGTGTAAACCGTTCAGCTCACGGCGCAGCAAATCTCCACCGATGAACTGCGAGACGGCGCTGGCGCGATTGAGTTTATGGTACGCCTCTATGCTGAGGTGTTCCTTCATGGGGTTAAGGTCATCACGACGCGCTGAGACGGTCTGAGGGGTGTTTTTATTAGGCATGTGACACCTCCACAACCGGCAGACGGGCGGCAAGGGAAAGCACATATTCCCGGACAAGGGTGCGGCGGGCGGCCAGCTCGTCACCGGCCACGGTGCGGAGCATACAGATACGGGGCTTACGGTCTGCGCGACGGACGGCGGCAAACACAAAGACAAACTGCGGGTGAGACGGAGTGAGGGTCGTAGCCATAAGGCAACCTCCTTCGAGTAGCAAATTATTGCTATCGCCGGAGTTTCCACGCTCAGTGGCGATAGCCCAGACGGGGGTGGAAATACCGGCCTCGAAGAATACCGGCCAGCCCGAGGGCTGCCCCGCCTGAGCTACCATTGACATGACAGCATGATATGCGATTGCGGACAGGAGACACAAAGTGACGTCTGCACGACGATCCGCACACCACGCCATTATCTGGCGCTCTGTGGCGTTAGTTGCGACACAAAAAAAGACGCATGGCGCGTCTGGTGTCGCCTTCGAGTTGCTCGGGTTTCCACGCCCGGCTGTCGATTTTGCGACAGCGACAAAACTGTACCAGGAAACACACAACGGATGCAAGCCAGAAAAAGGGGCTTTGTGAAATCGGCTCTGATTCATGCGTCGTATTTCCGGTTGCGGTGCGCGACACGTTCTGCCATCCACGCTGTGATTTCAGACTGCAGCCAGGCGACATTTTTACCCCCGAGGGAAACCTGCGCCGGGAAAGCATTGCGGGCAATTAAATCGTAGAGCGTGGAGCGGGACAGACCGCACTGATGAATGACTTCCGGGAGACGTAAAAAACGTTCCTGAGCCGGGGCTGAAACCGGCATCAGGTGCGCGGTTGTGGGGGACGATGGTACTGATGAAACTGTGTGCATAACGCTACCTCGTTAATATCCGCAGAGATCCGGACGTGTCCGTCCGGTATCAGGTAGCGCTCTATTTTGTGAATATTTTTTCTCAATGCAACAGGGGGAAATTGTACAAAGCACGGGACAACGGGTGCTGTTTTTTTACTCATGACCATTTAAAGGTGCTGGAAGCAGTTATAAGGCGCTGGAGATTTCAAAAGTGAAATGCAAATTGATTAAATCACCCTAACAGCATGAATTAATAGGATATACCGCATAAAATTTACATTCGGGATGTTCAGACCAGTGAACACTAGTGAACAGTTGGTGAACACTTCTCTCTCAACTGTTCACTCTTTAATTTATTGTTTTACTTATATTTTTATACTGAGTGAACAGTAGTGAATAGTTATATGTAAAAAAACAAACAGAGAGAGGGGGTTTCCTGCGACCTTTCTCTGGCCAGCCGGGTTTTTAAGTCCTGTTTGTGCCATGTCTGCTACAACGGCAATGAATCGAGTTGTTGTCTGAGGGACGGCAGAATGGCGTCAGGTTGAAAACACAGAGAGAACCCGACGATGAAACCAGATTTGTTTACCGCGGTAATGAAAACCATCGGCAGCACGCAGGATGAGAACATCCGCACGGCCATTGACAGCGCACTGGACAGCCTTAACGAGAAAGCAAACCAGAACGCAGAGGCCACGATAAATAATGCGCTTGAGGCATTCAGCAAGGCCAAATCCGCGCACACGGAAAACATGCTGAAACTGAATGATATTGATGCGGCCATTACCCGCAGTGAGAAAGAGCGTCAGAACGCCCTGAATGAAAGTGCCGAAGCCGAACAGAACTGGCGTACCCGTTTTCGCGAACTGCGCGGCATGATGACCCCGGAACTGAAAGCCGAACACAGTCAGCGAGTGGCCGGTCGGGAGCTGGCGGAGGAATTCACCGCCCTGATTGATGAACTCAACGATGATAAGGCCAGTACCATGCTGTCCGCCTGTACATCAGGAGATAAGTACGTCGGCACGCATTTTACGGTGTTCTCTGCCTACTCCCGGAATGAGTGGGCGACCGTGATGAAAGACATCCCTCCCTCACTGGTGCGCGCATTTGCGTTACGTCTGCGTGAACTCGAAATGAAGGGGGAAGAACACCCTCACAACGTTCTCATTCAGGAGCTGGGGGAGAATGTACTGGCGCAAAGCAGGTACTACACATTCAACATGGCGCAGGAGCCGGTAATTTCAAAAATTGGGCTTCACCGTCCGGCACTCACCGGCGTGGACATGAAACTCTATAAAAGCCCTGTTCTCAGAATGGCGCGGGCTAAGGAGCTGGTACAGAAGAAAAAATCGCGGGGGGTTAAGCCATGATGCGCTGCCCGTACTGCAAACAGGCTGCCCATGTCCGTACCAGTCGTTACCTGTCGGATAACGTCAAACAGAGCTACCTCCAGTGCGTGAATGTCTTTTGCTCCGCAACCTTTCGCACCACCGAGTCTATCGACGAGGTAATACGGCCACCGGCAGAAGAAAAGCCCGAACCGCCGCAGACAGTACCAGAAACACCGCCCCGAATTCTGGACTGCGCCCGCTCATCGCTGCGCCACTGATTCAGGAGAAAAGACAATGGCACGAGCACTACTGGAACAGGCCTTTGAAACCTGTCAGAAGAATAAATCGGACTGGATGAGCAGCAAGTCAGCACTGGCGCGGGCTGAAATGGCGCTGAAAGAGCTGGAGCTGACCTGCACCCGTTATGAACCGGAGGCAGCACAGGCGCTGCGGGATGATATTGACCTGAAAAAATGGGCGGTAAATCAGTCGGCCGGGCAGTACATCCGGTCACATGAGGCCGTGCAGCGTATCAGTATCCGGCGTCAGCTCCACGCTTTTATGCAGGTAAGCGGCGACGCGCTGGCCGCCGCACTGGCACCGGAATTACTGCATCTCAGCGAACAACCTGACATCGTCAGAGAACGGGCTCTCGACCGGGCGGCCGCCAGTGTTCGCGAAGCGCTGTCCGTTCATGTAACCCGCGGAGGAAATATTGATTACGCAGAGGAAGATCGCGACATTCTGACAACCATCGGTTTCCGGCCTGACAGAGCATCGAGAGACGACAACCGGGCAAAATATACGCCTGAACAGAGTCAGATTTTCATGCGCCGACAGGCCGCGCAGCCCCGCAAAAAATCCGCATAAAACGCCCCGAAAATACCCGTCTTTTTAATAAAAATAGCCATGCATGCCTACGCTGCATGGCTTTGCATGCAAAAACCTGAATTTTCCACACCCTGTCGCACCAGCACTGTCGCGGCCTGAGTCCCTTCATGCACCTGCATTAAAAGCGCCCCGGGAAGCGGGCAGGCGTGGCGGGGAGAGCATTGCGCGCCAGAACTGACTAAAGTAATTGATTCAACGGCCAAAAACGCGTAGAAAAAGGTATGAAAATTTTAACCCCTCTCAGTGCTCCCCTTAAAGGATAAATAAAAAATGAGCATTATTCACGTAAATCAAATTGGAAGCAAAATTAATGCGTTATTCGCTGATAAAATTGATAGCAGTGATCTCAATCCTATAGATAAAGAAATACAAACTAAAATATTAACCCGTTGTCTTTCTGCCTACGCCGTTTATTGTATTGGAGATACATCGATAGATGAAGCTGCGTCAGCAGTTGTTGATGGTGCCGATGATAATGGTATTGATGCAATTCATTATTCTCCTTCAAGTAAAAGAATGATCATTGTTCAATCTAAATGGAAAAAAGATGGAACTGGAGAGCCTGATAACGGTGATTTAAGAAAGTTTAAAGATGGTGTATTGGATCTCATTAATCTTGAACTTGATAAATTTAACAATAAAGTTAATCTTAAAAAGCAGATGATTGAAACTGCTTTAGGTGAATTTGATACGAAGTTCGATCTTGTTTTAATTCATACTGGTTCAAATACTCTAAGTAAACATAACCAGCAAGTAATGGACTCAATACTTAATGAGTTAAACGATGCTGGTGATGGTACTAGTGAGGATGTTGTTAGTTTCCACCATCTAAATCAGGCGATAATACATAGTGGGCTTGCATCTGGTATGGATGGTGAACCAATCGATCTTGAGATTGGTCTCTCTCAATGGGGAAAAATTGAAGAACCACATCAAGGTTTCTTCGGGATTGTAGCTGGCGAAGAAGTTGCAAATTGGTGGATGAAAAAAGGGAAAAGACTATTTGCCAAAAATATTAGACAAATGTTAGGTGCCACTGAAGTAAATGATGAAGTTAAGAGAACAATTGAAGAACAACCTGAGAATTTTTGGTATTACAATAACGGTGTAACAATTGTTGCCGAATCCATAAAGAAATCAATGGTTGGTGGAAATAGTAGAGATATTGGTTCGTTTAAAGCGAATAATATTAGTATTGTTAATGGTGCACAAACTGTAAGCGTAATTGGTAAATATGCGCAGGATGGCGGGGCGAACCTTAATAAATTACGTTTACCTATCCGGTTAATTTCACTAGAAGGAGCGCCTGAGGACTTTGGTGCTAGTGTGACAAAAACCAACAACCGTCAAAATAGGATCGAGAGTAGAGACTTTGTCTCCTTAGATGACGAACAAATACGGTTGAAAAAAGAACTGTCACTGGAAGGTATTGAGTATAATATAGTCAGAAGTGAGAACGTTAAAACTTCTACCGCCATAATTGATTTATCTGAGGCGACCATTGCATTGGCTTGCGCATCTGCGCAAGTTGGTCTGGCAGTTCAGGCAAAAAGAGAAATTGGTCGTTTTTATGACAATCTTAAGAAAGCACCATATAAAACCATTTTCAACCCACAAACTAATGGTATTTACTTGCGGAATACTGTTTTCGCCTTGCGAAAAATAGATGAAATTATTGGCTCAATGATTGCAAATCTACCTAAAAAATCGGGTAAGGAATATGGAGTTCTTGTTCATGGCAATAGAATGTTAGCATTTCTAGTTTTTAGAACACTGGCAATCCAAAAAATTGCAAATAACTTTGATTTTGATATTAATACTATTGACTGGCAGAAAAGCACAGCATGTATGCTTGAGAAGTTAATGTTAGAAATTGAAGAGAACTACAAAGATAAATTCCTTGCTACTTTATTTAAAAACGCAAGTATCTGTAAGGCTATATCTGAGAAAATTTAATCATTTTACACTGTGTTATTAAAAATGCCGCTTATGCGGCATTTGGCTATTTTGAATATTAAACTCGGCCATCTAGTTGAATCAGTTATTACTAATTTTGCAGAGTTTATGTATTTTACCGTATAGTATAATCAAATGGTGATGAGTGTATTAAGTTATTTTTTATAATAATTAACCCTTGTCGCCCCCTAAATGTAAGAGGGCGAAAACTATGTTTAAAAGACGGCACTAATTATCTTTATCTTTATCTTTAATTGTTGAATCTATCTTTCGCCGTTCCATTGTTTTGGATATGTTCATAACTAACACACCTTTATTTTGCCTTGATGATGTCCTAATGCCCATTTTAGTTGCTATTTCTTTTAACTCGGCGAGAGATAAATTACTTAATGATTCACTAGTTTTATCGTCTGGTTTCGAGTTTCCTCCAAAGACATATTGTAGTGAAATGCTGTCTTTTATAGATTTAGATAATCTATTATTTATTTGTGTTTGCGTTTTTGGTTCTTTTTTATTGGTGAGCGATGTTTCGCTGTTGCGTGTTTCTAGCAAATTTAATATATCATCCAGTGCATACTCTACACTTTTGTTTGGATAGTGAGACATTATCTTAGATATATAATCAAATAACGAGATTAACTCATGAGTTTTCATTATACAATCTCCAGCTTTTCGTAAAGCTCTTTAATTACTTTAGTCAAATATTGGCTTTGTTTTTCTGCATTCGGTTTAGAGCGAGGCAAAGAGCTGTGGCTAAAGACAGTCAGGTTATTTTCAGATGCGACAGATATTCCATCCCCATCTGTAACATAATTCTCAAATACCATGTTGGGATGCTGTTTTTTTACATCTTCTATTGTTTCTTCGTGAGTTGATTTTGGCTTCTCGGCATACTCATCTACCATATTAAATATGATTCCAAGCATTTCAGTATCATTAAATTCAATGTTTGAATTTGAATATTGAATCATTCCTCTAAAATTATTATTTAGCTTGTCCATTTCAGATTTTATTAGAGAAATACCTACAGTGGAAAGAAAATCTGGAATTGCAGGTATTAGATATAACTCGCTTGCAAAGAAGGCATTTTGTGTGACGAGATTAATATTTGGTGGACAGTCAAGAATAATATAATCATAGTCAGCTGCAACTTGATCTATGGCCTTTTTAATAATTGCCATTTTATCAAGTTCAAGCTCGGTTTCCTTTTGATGAGATGATGCACTTTTCTTTTCCCTTGCTAACATCATGTCAACAAGAACTAGTTCATGATGAGAGGGTAATAGATCAACGTTGAGCCAAACTTTTCCAGGACTGGCGGTTATGGGGGTTTCTATTATAGCATCACGAGTATTGAATGTTTTACCTTCAAAATAATCATCAAATATGTTTTTTAATGTTGGTTTTTTTTGAGTGTATACGTGTCGTACATATTTTTCTACTCCGAGAGCTAAATATGATAAATTTGATTGAGGGTCTAAATCAATAAGTAATACTTTTGGCCTTTTTTCAGAGCCAAGCATCAGTCCAACGCCAAGATGCAAAGATAATGTAGATTTTCCGACACCACCTTTCCAGTTAATCATGCTTATTATTTTTGCCATGTGAACTCCTTGTTTAAATAAATATTATCACTGTACCATTGCATCATAGCGCTTCTTTTTTCTAAATATTGAGCATGGTTATATGTTCCACGAATACTATTTTTATCTACATGAGCCAACTGCATCTCAATCCATGAGCTATCAAACCCTTGCTCGTGCAGAATTGTCGACATTGTATGCCTAAAACCGTGACCGGTAGCACGTCCTTTGTAACCAAGTAACTCAATCACTTGCGATACGCTTTCTTTCGAGATCGGCTTGCTGCGGTTGTTCCTGCCAATAAAGATGTAAGGGTATAGGCCGGTAATAGGTTTAAGCTGTTTAAAAAGGTCAACTACCTGAGTAGATAAAGGAACAATGTGAGGCCTACGCATTTTCATACGTTCTGCTGGTATCTCCCATATACCTTTTTCGAGATCTACTTCTTCCCACGTAGCAAAGCGCATCTCCTGCGTTCTTACACCAGTCAGCATGACTATCTTCGTAGCATTTTTGGTGATGATGCTACCGGTATACGCTTCGAGATCCCGAATAAAATGAGGCAATTCTTCGGCAGATAGAAATGGATGATGTTTTTGCTTAGGAACGGCCAGAGCGATGGCTAAATCAGGTGCAGGATTGTATTCAGCGCGGCCAGTTATGATTGCATAGCGATAGACCTCGCCGCATCTTTGGCGCACTTTTCTGGTCTTCTCTAGTGCTCCACGCTTCTCTATTCGTCGTAATACTTCAAGCAGTTCTAATGGTTTGATTTCACTGATAGGGCGTTTACCAATGAACGGGAACACATCTTGTTCAAATGTCTTAATGATTTCTTCGCGATAGGCTACTGTCCAGCGGTCAGCTTTATTGGTGTGCCATTCTCGACATATGGCTTCGAATGAGTTCTCTGTTGAGATTTGCTGTGCCAGCTTTTGGGCTTTACGTTCTTCTACTGGGTCTATGCCGTTTGCTACCTGCTTACGAGCTGTATCGCGTTTCTCACGTGCTTCTGCGAGGCTCACAAGGTCGTAGCTGCCAAATGACATTAGCCGTGCTTTACCGGCAAAGCGAAAGCGGAAGCGCCAGCCCTTTGAGCCGTCTGGATTGATGAGTAATGACAGGCCTTGTCCATCGTTCAATGTGTAGGGCTTGTCTTGGGGCTTTGCTCGTTTAATTTGTATGTCTGTAAGTGGCATGTGTATAAGTCAAAAATGTGTATAAAAAATCTATACACATCACTATACATATTTTTCACGGATTCAGGGAGATCTTGTCGGACGGTTACGGATGAGTTATTCACTATCTATAATGAAAATAAAGGATTTTTAGACTTTCTTGGACGGCTGCGGAGGAATTTTGGCGGAAGATCACAGGAGTCGAACCTGCCCGGGACCGCTGGCGGCCCCAACTGGATTTGAAGTCCAGCCACCTCACCGGAGATGACGATCTTCCGCGCCTCGATTGCTACATGGAGGCGGGGCGCATTATAGCTACTTCCTTGGGTTTCCACACCCCCTGACTCACTTTTTTAACTTCCGTTTCGCTATAACATGATCGGTTTCATATAAATCCCCACAAAATCCATAAGTTACAGTGATGTTTATTTTTTGACGCTACCCCGATCACAGAAAACAAGAATCGTAATTTGATAACGAGATATCGGAATACCCATGTCACGCGTGATGATTTACAAAAACTGTAACCGGTACCAGTATGCCTGTGTACGCCTTATGCCCCGTATCTGACCGACGCAATCAACAGGACGTTACGGCGAAAGCATTTCAGAACTAAAGGAACAGACGATGAAAATTAGTGACGGAAACTGGATGACCCAGCCAGGTCTGAATGTAATAAACCCCGTTCAGGTGTTCGATGTTGAACAACAGGGTAATGAGATGGTGGTCTACGTTGCGCCGCGCGACGTGCGTGAGCGAACCTGGCAGTTGGACACCCCGATGTTTACGCTGCGCTTCTTCTCGCCGCAGGAAGGCGTGGTGGGCGTGCGTATGGAGCACTTTCAGGGAGCGCTGGATAACGGCCCGCATTATCCGCTGAACGTGCTGCAGGACGTGAAGGTTGAGATGTGCGATAACGCCGACTTTGCCGAATTGAAGAGCGGTAATTTAAGTGTGCGCGTAACCAAAGGCGAATTCTGGGCCCTCGATTTTTTACGCAACGGGGAGCGCATTACCGGTAGCCAGTTGAAAAATAATGGCTACGTGCAGGATGCTAACAGCGATCGCAACTATATGTTCGAGCGCCTGGATCTGGGCGTCGGCGAAACGGTGTACGGACTTGGCGAACGCTTTACGTCGCTGGTGCGTAATGGTCAGACGGTCGAGACCTGGAACTGCGATGGCGGCACCAGTACCGAGCAGTCTTACAAGAACATCCCGTTCTATGTCACCAATCGTGGTTACGGCGTGCTGGTGAACCATCCGCAGTGTGTGTCGTTTGAAATTGGCTCCGAGAAGGTGTCAAAGGTGCAGTTCAGCGTGGAAAGCGAGTATCTGGAATACTTCGTGATCGACGGCCCGACCCCGAAAGCGGTGCTGGATCGCTATACCCAGTTTACCGGTCGCCCTGCACTGCCGCCTGCGTGGTCGTTCGGTCTGTGGCTCACCACCTCGTTCACCACCAACTACGATGAAGCGACGGTGAACAGCTTTATCGACGGCATGGCCGAGCGCAACCTGCCGCTGCACGTTTTCCATTTCGACTGCTTCTGGATGAAGGCCTTCCAGTGGTGTGATTTTGAGTGGGACCCGGTGACGTTCCCGGACCCGGAAGGCATGCTCCGTCGCCTGAAGGAGAAAGGCCTGAAGGTCTGCGTGTGGATCAACCCGTACATCGGGCAGAAATCGCCGCTGTTCAACGAACTGAAAGAAAAAGGCTATCTGCTTAAGCGGCCGGACGGCTCAGTGTGGCAGTGGGATAAATGGCAGCCGGGGCTGGCGATTTATGACTTTACCAATCCAGAGGCCTGCGAGTGGTATGCCAACAAGCTGAAAGGCCTGGTAGATATCGGCGTGGACTGCTTCAAGACCGATTTTGGCGAGCGTATCCCGACGGATGTGCAGTGGTTTGACGGCGCTGACCCGCAGAAAATGCACAACCATTATGCGTTCATCTACAACGAACTAGTGTGGAACGTGCTGAAAGAGACCGTGGGGGAAGAAGAGGCGGTGCTGTTCGCCCGTTCTGCTTCCGTGGGCGCGCAGCAGTTTCCGGTGCACTGGGGCGGCGACTGCTACGCCAACTACGAATCAATGGCGGAAAGCTTGCGCGGTGGCTTATCCATCGGCTTGTCCGGCTTTGGCTTCTGGAGTCACGACATCGGCGGCTTCGAGAATACCGCCCCGGCGCACGTCTACAAACGCTGGTGTGCGTTTGGGCTGCTCTCCAGCCACAGTCGTCTGCACGGCAGCAAATCCTACCGCGTACCATGGGCGTACGACGACGAATCCTGCGATGTGGTGCGTTACTTCACCGAGCAGAAATGCCGCATGATGCCGTATCTGTATCGCGAAGCTGTGCGCGCCAGCGAGTATGGCACGCCGATGATGCGTGCGATGATGCTCGAATTCCCGGACGATCCGGCGTGTGATTACCTTGACCGTCAGTACATGCTGGGCGACAGCGTGATGGTGGCCCCGGTGTTCTCTGAAGCGGGAGATGTGCAGTTCTACCTACCGGAAGGTCGCTGGACGCACCTGTGGCGTAACGACGAGATTGTGGGCAGTCGCTGGCATAAACAGCAGCATGACTTCCTGAGCCTGCCGGTCTACGTGCGTGACAACACCCTGCTGGCGCTGGGCAGCAATAACCAGAAGCCGGATTACGCCTGGCATGAAGGCACTGCGTTCCAGCTGTTCCATCTGGAGGAGGGGCGTGAAGCCGTCTGTGACGTGCCGGCCGCTGACGGCTCGGTTATCTTCACGCTGAGGGCGAAACGTGTGGATAACACCATCACCGTGACGGGGGAGGGCGAGGCGCGCAACTGGACGCTGTGTCTGCGTAACATCCCGCAAATTGGCGGCGTGAAGGGCGGTTCATCTACAGGGAGCGAGTGGGGTGTGGTGATTGCGGCAGAAGGCAATGCGTTGACCATTACCCTGTAAGTGCATGTGAACGTGGTGCCGGTTCTCTTATCCGGCACCACGGTGTGCGCAACTTCTTGGCTCGGTAGTATTTGCTCTACCGGCGATACCTTACTGCGCAGGCTCGGTCGACATCACTTCGCCGCCCGAAATCTCACCTGCACTCATCGTCTGTGTCACTTGCTGCTTGTCGGCATTCACCGCATGCAGTTGACCGTTCACCGTGGGCTTCAGCGGCGTATCTGCCTGCATAGTGCCGCTGGCAGTCAGTTGGATGTTACCGTCGCCGGAAATCGGCAGCGCAGGCCATCCCCACTGTTGTAGGATAGTCATTGGCACACCGCGCCCGTTCAGGCTGACCTGCGTCTGGCGCTGCGGAAGTTGTGAGATGCTGGCGGTAGCCTCCAGCAACCCTTTCTCGGTATACGCGCTCAGTTCGCTGATATTGATCGTGCTGCTGTTGGCCGTAAGCGTCAGCGAAGGGCGGCGTACGTCGGTGCGGTTAAACGTGGCGGCCGCGGCGTTGAGCGTGGTGCTGCCGCTCCAGATCCCCCACTGGTGATTTTGCACCAGTCCGAGGTTGGTGCCGTAACCGTCCAGCGCGGTGAGCTGCCACGGGAAGGCTGGGTCGATATCAATCACCAGATTGCGGCTGGCGCTGAATTTCTTCAACGTCAGGCTGTCGAGCCAGGTGGGCAAGGGCTTCACCCACAGCGGTTTCCAGTTTTCCGGTAGTGTGTATTCCAGCCCGGCAACTGCGGCATCGTCGAGAACAAGCGCTTTGCTATTGCGCAACCAGTTGCCGGAGGTTCTGACCATACCGCCTTCCCAGCGGGTGGTGAACTGGCGCAGCGCAATGCCCTGCGGCGAGAACTCAGCGTTGAGAATAGGATCGAAGAAGTGCAGCGAGCCGTAGATAAATTCGCTGGCGTTCATCGACAACTTACCTTCCTGGGTTTGCCAGTCGTCCTTACTGAAGGTCATGTTGCGCAAGCTGAGATCGAGATCCGTTACCGCCCAGTCAGGGCCTTGTAGACGGGCATCTGTCACCTCAAGACGACCAATTTGCAGCGAGGGAATGGTGGTGAGCGGCGCAAAAAAGTCGGTCAGCGATTTATCGCTTTGCAACCGAATGTCGTTTAGCCGCAGATTCTCCACCATCCAACTGCCGTCGGGGTTTCGCTGCGCCACGCCGGTCAATGCGCCGCGCGCCACATCGGCGCCAATATTGCTTAACGTGACGCGATCGTTATCGATACTGCCTTCAATCAGCACGTTAGTCGTAGGAACATCGTTCAGCGTTAACGAGCTGGCGCTGAGCTGGATCTGCGCTTTACTGCCGAGTATTTTTCCGGCTTCAGGGCTCCAGGGGATCACGCCGCCGTTCACGCGCTGCGCACTGAGGTTCCACTCGCTTCCGGGGCTGTTGAGTGCCATATCCTGTAGCTGCAGGCGATCGGCCTGGAACGGCAGCGGTGCAGTTTGTGGAGAAAGATTCAGCGTACCGTTTTGCAACAGGATGGTGTCGACGTGCAGCGGGTCGGTGATTTGGCGACTGCTCAGCCCAATATCAACGTTTTTTGCTACCAGGGTGGCAGGCTGGCCATCCCGACCAAAGGTGACGTTCTCCAGCAGAATGTGGGAGGGTGAAGAAAACCGATGATCGATGGCATCAAACGTCAGGTGGTAGCTGCTGTTCTCTGACACCCAGGCGCTGACATGCTCGGCGCCCCAGCGGGTTTGCAGTAGAAAATAGAGACCGAGGATCGCCACTGCAAGGGCGATCAGCACGTAAAGAAGCAGCTTTCCAATAAATTTCATGGTCTTCCATCCCGCAAAGTACACGTAGTCAAGTTATGCACGATTTACGCGCAATCCTCAAGGCGGGAATGGTGAAAGAGCGTAACAGCGGCGTTGATTCTGAATCAACGCCGCATGTCGCTTACTGTTTCTCTGGCGGGAAAACGAGGTTCAGAACGATAGCGGTAATACCGCCTGCGGCAATCCCTGAGGAGAGCAGGTTTTTCACCCAGTCCGGGGCAAACTGCAGGATCAGCGGCTGCTGGGAGACGCCCAGGCCAACGGCCAGCGACAGTGCAATAATCAGAATAGCGCGGCGATTCAGCGGCTCGCGAGAAACAATGCGCACCCCGGAGGCGGCGATGGTACCGAACATCACCAGCGTAGCGCCGCCGAGAACCGGCTCAGGGATGTGCTGTACAAACCCACTGACCGCCGGGAACAGACCCAGCGCGATCAGCATCAGCGCGACTACAAAGCCAACATAGCGGCTGGCTACGCCAGTCAACTGAATCACCCCGTTGTTCTGCCCGAAGCAGGAGTTCGGAAAGGTATTGAACACGGCGGAAACAAACGAGTTCAGGCCATTTGCCAGAACGCCGCCTTTCAGACGCTTCATGTACAGCGGGCCGGAGACCGGTTGTTCGGAGACATCGGAGGTGGCCGTAATATCGCCGATGGTTTCCAGAGAGGTGATCATAAAGACCAGCATCAGTGGCAGCAGTAAGCTCCAGTCGATGCCCAGGCCATAATATAGCGGCGTTGGTACCATGATGAAGTCCTGGCTCACCGGTGCGGTGTTTTGCGGCAACATGTCCATAAACCAGGCCAGCAGATAGCCTGCGGCCATGGCAATCACCAGTGATGCCACGCGCAGGTACGGGTTACGCTGGCGGTTAAGAAGAATAATGAGCGCCAGTACAACGCCGGCCAGCATCAGATTCTTCGGTGCGCCGAAGGTGTTGTCGCTCATTGCGGCATAGCCGCCACCGATTGACGTCAGGCCTACCTGAATCAGCGACAGGCCGATAATCATCACCACCACACCTGAGACCAGCGGGGTAATAATACGGCGCGCCAGATGCAGTACGCGCGAGATAACCATTTCCGTGCAGCTCGCCAGCATCAGCGTACCGAACAGTGCCGCCATCATGGTCGGGACATCTGCACCGCCGGTTTTCAGCGCCGTGCCGCCCATAATCAGCGGTGCTACAAAGTTAAAGCTGGTGCCCTGAATGGATAACAGCCCTGAGCCGACCGGCCCCCAGGCTTTAATCTGAATGATGGAGGCTACGCCGGAAGCGAACAGCGACATACTGATAATGTGTTGAGTATCCTGAGCCGGTAAACCGAGCGCCTGACAGATAAGCAGGGCTGGCGTGATCACCGCGACGAACATCGCCAGCAGGTGCTGGCAGGCGGCAAACAGGGTCTGGGCTAACGGGGGGCGATCTTCAAGACGGTAAATCAGTTCACTGTTGTGAGCCTGCGCAACCGGTTGCGCATTTGTTGGCTCTACGGCGTTAACGGACATCAGAGGCAATCCCATGGTGGAAAAGCGGTGATTTTATCTGACCAGAACAGAAAAGCAAACGTTTGCTAGCAGGTATTCTTAATATTTAAAACCGATGAACTCACCTTTTTATATAACTTTTTGTCATTTTCTGCTTAAAATCCACCCCGAAAACCTAAAAAGACCTAAAAATCGATCTGGAATACATCGTGCGTGATTGTGCTAAACGCACTAATGGAGCTGTCTATGTTTTACCTCGATACGTTATCTACATTGGTTGCGGCAACGCTGGTGTTGCTGCTGGGACGTAAGCTCGTCCAGTCTGTTCCCTTCCTGAAGAAATACACGATACCTGAGCCCGTTGCGGGTGGTTTACTGGTGGCGATCGCACTGCTGGTACTGAAAAAGAGCATGGGCTGGGAAGTTAATTTCGATATGACGCTGCGTGACCCGCTGATGCTGGCGTTCTTTGCCACTATCGGCCTGAACGCCAACATCGCCAGCCTGCGCGCCGGTGGCCGCGTGGTGGGCATTTTTCTGATTGTGGTGGTGGGGTTGCTGTTGATGCAGAACGCCATTGGGATCGGGATGGCGAGCCTGCTGGGTCTTGACCCGTTGATGGGGCTGATTGCCGGTTCGATTACGCTTTCCGGTGGACACGGTACGGGTGCGGCGTGGAGTAAGCTGTTTATTGAGCGCTACGGTTTTACCAATGCCACCGAAGTGGCGATGGCGTGCGCAACATTTGGCCTGGTGCTGGGTGGACTGATTGGCGGCCCGGTCGCGCGCTATCTGGTGAAGCACTCCACTACGCCTGACGGTATGCCGGACGATCAGGCCGTGCCGACTGCGTTTGAAAAACCGGATGTCGGGCGCATCATCACCTCTCTGGTGCTGATTGAAACCATCGCGCTGATCGCTATCTGTCTGACGGTGGGCAAAATCGTTGCGCAATTGCTGGTGGGTACCGTGCTGGAATTGCCGACCTTCGTCTGCGTGCTGTTTGTTGGGGTGATCCTCAGCAATGGCCTGGCGTTAATGGGTTTTTATCGGGTGTTCGAACGCGCGGTTTCCGTGCTGGGCAACGTGAGTCTGTCGCTGTTCCTGGCGATGGCGTTGATGAGCTTGAAGCTGTGGGAACTGGCTTCGCTGGCGCTGCCGATGCTGGCGATTCTGGTGGTGCAGACGATCTTCATGGCGCTGTACGCCATATTTGTCACCTGGCGCATGATGGGCAAGAACTACGATGCCGCTGTGCTGGCAGCCGGGCACTGTGGTTTTGGTCTCGGCGCAACGCCGACGGCGATTGCCAACATGCAGGCGATTACCGAGCGTTTTGGTCCATCGCATACTGCATTTTTAGTCGTGCCGATGGTAGGGGCGTTCTTTATCGACATCGTTAACGCGTTGGTGATTAAGCTGTATTTGCTGTTGCCAATTTTTGCGCAATAAAGGCCGTGCGGCGGTGTGACAACCGCCGCCGCTATTTATCGATTACGCGTTGGAATAGCGTTCGGTTTCCGGCATCCAGCGCTCAATCAGCGCCACCGCCTGTTGTGGGTAACGTTCGTGAATATGACGGGCAATGCGCTGAACTTCCGGAATAATTGCCTGATCGCGTAGTAAATCCGCTACTTTGAATTCCGCCGTCCCCGTCTGACGTGTCCCCAGTAATTCTCCGGGGCCGCGAATCTCCAAATCCTTTTGCGCAATCACAAATCCGTCGTTACTGTCTCGCAGGACCTGCAGGCGTTTCTGCGCGGTTTTTGACAGCGGTGATTTGTAGAGCAGCACGCAGTGGGAGGCCACCGCGCCACGACCGACGCGGCCGCGTAGCTGATGCAGCTGGGCCAGACCTAAACGTTCCGGGTTTTCGATAATCATCAGGCTGGCGTTGGGGACGTCCACGCCGACTTCAATCACCGTGGTGGCGATCAACAGATGCAGTTCTCCCTGCTTGAAGGCAGCCATCACCGACTGCTTCTCGGCGGGCTTCATGCGTCCGTGCACCAGACCAATATTGAGTTCCGGTAGGGCAATTTTCAGCTCTTCCCACGTGGCTTCTGCCGCCTGGGCTTCTAACAATTCAGACTCTTCAATCAGCGTGCAGACCCAGTAAGCCTGACGTCCTTCATGGGTACAGGCGTTGCGCACGCGATCAATAATATCGCTGCGACGGGTATCCGGGATGGCGACCGTGGTGACCGGCGTACGACCCGGCGGGAGTTCGTCTATCACTGAGGTGTCGAGATCGGCGTAGGCGGTCATTGCCAGCGTACGCGGGATCGGCGTGGCAGTCATGATCAGCTGATGCGGATGGAAACCCTGCTGCTGACCTTTTTCCCATAGAGCCAGACGTTGATGAACGCCAAAGCGGTGCTGTTCGTCGATAATCACCAGCGCCAGACCATTGAACTGAACCTGCTCCTGAAAAATGGCGTGTGTACCGACAATCATCTGTACCTGCCCGCTGGCAATGGCTTCCTGTTGGGCAAGACGCGCTTTACCTTTCTGCTTACCGGCCAACCAGCCGACTTCAATGCCAAGTGGTGCAAACCAGCTACGGAAGTTATTCGCATGCTGTTCGGCCAGTAGTTCGGTTGGTGCCATCAGCGCTACCTGCTGACCGTGGGCAATAGCCCGTAGGGCAGCGAGCGCGGCGACCAAGGTTTTACCAGATCCGACATCACCCTGTACCAGGCGCATCATCGGGACATCCAGCGCCATGTCGCGTTCGATCTCAGCGGTCACCCGCGCCTGTGCGGCTGTGGGTTTGAAGGGTAACGCGGCCAGCAGCTGGTTTTTCAGCGTATCGTTGGCACTCAGCGACTGGGCATGAAAACGCTGCGCCCCGGCGCGCAATGCCAGCATACTGAGGTTATGGGCTAAGAGCTCTTCGAGGATCAGGCGCCGCTGCGCCGGATGTTGTCCGGTTTCTAGATCGCTGAGCTGTAAAGATGGCGGTGGACGATGCAGCGTGCGCAGCGCTTCCGGTAGGCTCATCATGCCCTGTAACAGTTCGGGCGGCAGCAGTTCGGCAATGGCGCAGGTATCGAGCAAATCCAGCGCCTGATCGGTAAGTTTACGCAGCGTAGCCTGCTTAACCCCTTCCGTAGTCGGGTAAACTGGTGTGAGCGTTTCCTGCAGTTCCGGGGTGCTGAGATCGCCCTGTACGCGGTATTCCGGGTGGATCATCTCTGCCCCGTATTTCCCGCGCTTGGCTTCACCGTAGGCCAGCACTCGCCGACCTGTCGCCAGGCTATTTTTCATTGCCGCGCTGAAGTTGAAAAAACGCATCGTCAGGATGCCAGAACCGTCGCTTATCTGGCAGGTCATCATTCTCCGACCACCGAAGGTGACAGTGCAGTTCAGCACTTCTCCTTCTACAGTGGCGTAGACGCCCGGCAAAAGCTCGCCAATTGGGTACAGATGCGTGCGGTCTTCATAACGCAGAGGAAGGTGTAACAGGAGATCCTGTACGGTGTGCAGGCCGATTTTAGCCAGTTTACTGCTTTGCGCTGCGCCAACGCCCGTCAGGGAATTAAGTGGAATGGCATCCAGTAAACGGCCTTTCATCGGATTTATCTCGCTGACTGCATAGTGGCCCACCACGCGGCATCGGCTTCAATTTCGCCCTGCGTATTGACGTGGGGGTAAGGGAGACCTTTGCGCTTTGCGACGTTGGCCAGCACCGGATAACCCCCTTCGAAAAGCAGGCGCTGCTGCTCGTCTTCCGGCAGCATGCTGTTATCTCGCTGGTACATGCCGGCGTTTTGCCGCTGGCGCTGTGCTTCATACAGAATGAGTGCGGAGGCAACCGAGACATTCAATGACTGCACCATGCCGGTCATAGGAATGATGATATCCCGATCCGCAAGGTCTAACGCTTCCTGGGTGATGCCGGTTTTTTCCTGACCCATCAGGATGCAGGTGGGGCGCGTGTAATCAATTTCGCGAAAATCGACAGCCTTATCAGAGAGATGCGTCGCCAGAATCTGCATGCCCTGATTTTTTAAATGGGTGACCGCATCGCCAATAGTCGGGTGGGTCTTGACTTGCACCCAGCTGTTACTGCCTGCGGCAGAAGAGAGCATGGTGCGCATGCGGCTACCCGGCCAGACGGCGTGGACTTCGTGCACACCGACCGCATCTGCGGTACGAACGATCGCAGAAACATTATGAGGTTTATGGACCTGCTCCATGCAGACGGTCAGATCGGGCTGACGCCTGGCGAGCATTTCACAAATACGCGCATAACGGTTTGAGTTCATTACACTTCATCCTTCGAACTGCCTCGGCGTTGGCTGCACTCACTTACCCCAGTCACGTACTTCTATACGCTACTGGGGATTCATTCGCTTGCCGCCTTGATGCAATTCGAATGATTTTGTGTAAGCGCTAATTTCTATTACGTGTGACTTTAATAACGTCCGGCATTACGCGGATTTTGCGCATGATATTCGCCAGATGCACGCGATCGCGAGCGGTCAGGCGGATAAAGGCGCTGTAGACGCGACCGTCTTTTTCTTCCGTATTCAGGCTTTGAATATTGGAAGTAGTGGTGTTGATTGCCGCCGTCAGGTTAGCCAAAGCACCCTGGTGGTTAAACATCTCCACCTTGATTTCGGTGATGAATTCCTGCTCCGTTTCTTTGTCCCATTCCACCGCCATAAACTTCTCTGGCTCTTTCTGGTAACCACGGATGTTACGACAGGATTCATGGTGAATGACCAGACCTTTCCCCGGGCTGACGTGGGCGATAATCGGGTCACCTGGGATGGGACGACAGCATTTCGCGAAGGTGATCAGCACACCATCAGCGCCTTTGATCGGCAGATGGCCGTGGCCGGATTGCGCAGGAACATTCGCAGATGCGTCACCCTGCTGGAGGTTCTTCGCTACCACCACGCTCATGGCATTCCCCAGGCCGATTTCCGCGAGCAGATCGTCAAGCGTGGCGAGCTTCATGCGCTCAAGCTCACGCTGGATGCTCTCCTGCGGGATCTCAGCCAGTTTACGGCTGCCGCCTAAGGCATGGTTAAGCAGACGGCGACCCAGGCTAACGGAATCATCGCGCTTGAGGTTTTTCAACAGCTGGCGAATTTTGGCGCGGGCTTTCGAGCTAACGACAAAGTTGAGCCACGCCGCATTCGGACGCGCGCCCGGAGCGGTAATGATCTCAACAGTTTGGCCGCTGGAAAGCGACTGCGAAAGCGGGTAAGGCTGTCTGTCGACGCGTGCACCGACGCAGGCATGACCGATGTCGGTATGCACGGCATAAGCGAAATCGACAGGTGTTGCACCGGCAGGCAGTTCAACAATGCGCCCTTCCGGTGTGAAAACATAAATCTCATCCGGGAAGAGATCAGATTTGACGCTTTCAATAAATTCAAATGAGCTACCGGCACTCTGCTGCAGTTCCAGCAGGCTTTGCATCCAGCGCTGCGCGCGGATTTGCGCTGTGGTGCTGCTTTCACCGCCGTGCTCTTTATATGCCCAGTGCGCAGCAACCCCCATCTCCGCCATTTGGTCCATGTCTTCAGTACGAATTTGTACTTCAACCGGAACCCCGTGTGGACCGATCATCGAGGTGTGCAAAGACTGATATCCGTTCGCTTTCGGAATGGCGATATAGTCTTTCACGCGACCAGGACGGGGTTTGTACAGGCTGTGCATTTGACCAAGTACGCGATAACAGGTGTCGGCGTCGTGGACGATAACGCGAAACGCGTAGATGTCCATGATCGAGTGAAAACGCTGCTCTTTGAGCACCATTTTGCAGTAGATCGAGTACAGGTGTTTCTCGCGACCGCTTACGCGACACGGAATGCCTGCCTCCTGCAAACGCCCTTCGATTTCCGAGAGGATTTTTTGAATCATCTCTTTGCGGTTGCCGCGTGCGGCTTTAACCACTTCTTTAATCACGCGATAGCGGTTCGGGTACAGCGCTTCAAAACCCAACTCTTCCAGCTCGGTTTTAATGTGATGTATACCTAAACGGTGCGCCAGCGGACTGTAGATTTCGAGGGTTTCGCGGGCAATACGGCGACGTTTGTCCGGGCGTAATGAGCCCAGCGTGCGCATATTGTGGGTACGGTCGGCAAGTTTGATGAGAATGACGCGGATATCCTGCACCATCGCCATAATCATCTTGCGAAAGTTTTCGGCCTGCGCCTCTTTCTTATCGCGGAACTTAAGCTTATCAAGCTTCGATACCCCTTCAACCAGTTCTGCAACGCTTTTACCAAAAAGCTGTTCCATGTCCTGGTAGGTAGCGGGGGTATCTTCAATCACGTCATGCAGCAGCGCAGCCATTAGCGTTTCATAGTCGAGTTTCATCTCGGCCAGAATGCAGGCTACTGCTACCGGGTGCGTGATATAGGGTTCACCGCTTGAACGTGTCTGGCCCTCGTGAGCGTCACGTGCAACGAGATACGCCTGCCGAAGACGCTTAATCTGGTCTTCCGGCAGGTAGTTTTGAATCAGTTGATTCAGGCTTTCAAACAGATACAAGGGCGACCCGCTTTGTGATTAACGACGACCTTCAGCAATAGCGGTAACGGCTTGTAATTCAGCGGCTTCCTGCTCTTGCTGTTCCTGGCGCTCACGCACGTCGAGGATCTGGTTGTTGATCAGACCTTCTTCGATTTCGCGCAGCGCGATTACGGTAGTTTTATCGTTTTCTTCTGGTACAAGCGGATCCTTTCCGCCTGTCTGCATCTGACGAGCGCGACGCGCGGCGACCAGTACCAGGTCAAAACGGTTACCAATTTTCTCTACAGCGTCCTGAACAGTTACGCGTGCCATACTTAAAATGCTCCACAGGTGAAGAAATGACTGGGCATGATACTGAATGTGGGTTCAGTCTGCCAACAGTTTGCTGATTAAAGCGTCATGGCGCTGCTTTTGGCGGCTCATGCGCAGACGTTCGGCGCGAATGATCGTTTTCAAATCGCCCAGGGCAGTATCAAAATCATCATTCACAATCAGATAATCATATTCGGCGTAATGGCTCATTTCTGCAACAGCTTGTGCCATACGTTTTGCGATCACTTCTTCGCTATCCTGACCACGCCCACGCAGGCGACGGTCCAGTTCAATCTTAGAAGGCGGCAAAATAAAAATACTGCGTGCATGCGGCATTTTTTCACGAATTTGCTGCGCACCTTGCCAGTCGATATCTAAAAAGACATCTACGCCCGATGCCAGTACTTGCTCAATTGCCTCACGCGAGGTGCCGTAGTAATTGCCGAATACCTCTGCGTGTTCCAGAAACGCATCTCTGCCAATCATGGTCCTGAATTCATCATGGTTCACAAAGAAATAGTGTTCACCATGCACTTCCCCCGGGCGCGGTGCGCGCGTGGTGTGCGAAACAGAAACCTGGGTGTCATACAACGGTTGGGTCTTTAATAAAGCCTGAATCAGGCTGGATTTACCCGCGCCACTGGGGGCAGAAACAATATAAAGCGTGCCTTGAGCCATGAGTATCTTATGTATGTGATTGTCGAAAGAGAGCCTACATACGGGCTTATTATACACGTAGCCGCTATACGACGTAGTCTTTGTCACACTTTTTGCGCAGGATTATTGCGTTTTGCGTATCTTTTTCCTGTTTTATCGCAGAGTTGCTGCAACAAGTAAAAATGACCGGAAAGCACCTTGCAGGATGGCTTTTTACCACTCGGATTCTCTGCCGCTTCGCGCTATACCTGCCGCGTAATACAACCTACAGCGGAGGTAGTGATGGCAATAAGGAAATACATGGTGCTGATTTTGCTGCTAGGGCACTTACCCGTATGGGCTGTGTGCCCGGTCTGGTCGCCAGCCAGGGCTCATGAGGAAATTTCACAGCTACAACAGCAGATAACCCAGTGGGATGCCAGCTACTGGCAGCAGGGCGTCAGTGCTGTAGACGATGGCGTTTATGACCAACTCAATGCGCAATTACGGCAGTGGCAGCGCTGTTTTGATGAGGAGCCTCAAGCCGAGGTGCCTGCCCCACCGATTAGCGGGACGATATCGCATCCCATTCCCCATACCGGTGTCCGTAAACTTGCAGATAAACCCGCGATACAGCAATGGTTACGTAACCGCAGCGATGTATGGGTACAACCGAAGGTCGATGGGGTTGCGGTGACGCTGGTTTATAAGGATGGCAGTCTTGTCAGGGCGATTAGTCGCGGAAATGGACTTAAAGGGGAAGACTGGACTCAGAAGGTTCGTCGGATCCCTTCCATACCGCAGACAACTAAAGGTCTGCTGGCGAACAGCACCTTACAGGGTGAAATATTTCTACAGCAGGAGGGGCATATCCAGCAAAAGAGAGGCGGAATGAACGCCCGCTCGAAGGTGGCAGGAATGCTGATGCGTCAGGATAATTCAGAGTCACTACACTCCCTGGCTGTTTTCATCTGGGCCTGGCCTGATGGCCCAGAGGCGATGCAGGAAAGACTCACGCTGCTCGCTGATGCGGGGTTCGGTTTTACGCAACACTATACTCAGCCCGTGAATAATGCAGATGAGGTGGAGCGCGCCCGTACACATTGGTGGACTTCCACATTGCCTTTCGTGACGGATGGTGTGGTGGTGCGCATGGCAAAAGAGCCGCCAGCACGAAACTGGTTACCCGGACAGGGCGATTGGGTGGTGGCCTGGAAATATTCTCCGGTCGCTCGCGTGTCCGAGGTCATGGATATTCAGTTTTCTGTTGGTAAAAGTGGGAAAATTGCCGTGGTCGCAATACTGGCACCTGTCATGCTGGATGATAAACGGGTGCAGCGTGTCAATGTCGGCTCTGTAAGGCGCTGGAATGAATGGGATATTGCCCCAGGAGATCACCTCCTGATAAGCCTGGCCGGACAGGGCATTCCTCGCATCGATGAAGTTGTCTGGCGCGGCACTCAACGTACTAAACCTACGCCCCCAGAGGGGCACTTCAATTCATTGACCTGTTTTTATGCCACGCCTGAGTGTCAGCAACAGTTTGTTGCTCGACTGGTCTGGCTGAGTGCAAAAGAGGTGCTGGATCTTGAGGGTATCGGCGAGGCGGGGTGGCGGGAACTCCATCAGGCGTATCGCTTTGAACATATCTTTTCCTGGCTGG
The DNA here is from genome assembly GCF_005280805.1 of Citrobacter sp. TBCS-14. Lineage (NCBI taxonomy): Bacteria > Pseudomonadati > Pseudomonadota > Gammaproteobacteria > Enterobacterales > Enterobacteriaceae > Citrobacter > Citrobacter sp. TBCS-14. The sequence continues at coordinate 306,311 of NZ_SZWM01001345.1, read as the reverse complement.
CATTAACCCCAGAGCAATTACAGTCCGCGCTTGGGGTAAGCAAGGGAGAGAAGCTGTGGCATCAATTCAATCTGTCACGGCAGCGTCCTTTTACTCGCTGGCTAATCGCCATGGGCATACCGTTAACACAGGTAACACTTAACGCCAGTCACGAGAGTTCCTGGCGGCAATTACAGGCGTGCGATGAGAGCCATTGGCGCCAGCTTCCCTCCACGGGGGAGCGTCGTGCCAGGCAGGTGATTCAATGGCGGGATAATCGGCAAGTCAACGCACTAAGTAACTGGTTAGCCGCTCAGCGCGTTACCGGATTTATGCCTTAATGACCTTCATGGTGATAATAGAACACCGGCAGCCCTAGCTTCAGGCGCAGCGCCAATAATCGCGCAGTAAAGCCGAATAGCAGGGTGGAGATAACGACCACATCGTGATTGGAAACATAATGTTGTAGCACGATGTACAGTACGGCAGCGGCAAATGACACCCCGGCATACAGTTCTTTCTGGAACACCAGCGGAATGCGTTTGCAGAACATATCGCGCAATACGCCACCAAAGACACCGGTGGTGACTGCTGCTACAACGGCAATGATTGGTCCATGTCCCATATCAAGTGCAACCTGTGCGCCGATAATCGAGAACACCACCAGGCCTAGTGCATCCAGTACGAGGAAAATCTTGCGCAGGTAGGGCATGACGGGAGCAATAATTGTGGTTAGCACCGCGGCGGTCGCCACAATAATGACGTACTCAGGATGTTTCACCCAGCCGAGAGGATAATGGCCGAGAAGAATATCACGGACGGACCCGCCGCCAATGGCTGTCGCGGTGGCAATAATAATAACGCCAAATGTATCCATGCGACGACGGCCTGCCGCCAGTGCACCCGTCATGGCTTCAGCAGTGATGCCAATTAAGTATAAAACGTGTAACAGCATGTATTCCCCCTGATTTCCTGGGGGCTAAGGTTAGCGATTTGTGCTCGTTGTCACGATTGAGATTTTCTAAGGTGAAGTAGTTTTAATAACTACAGCTAATGCGAATTTACTAAGCATGCCAGATGGTATGCACTTTAAGCTTTATAAACTGAGCATAGATGATGAGAAAATATAATTCGAAGTGGCGATAAAATAAGCGGATAGTTGAAAAGCAGGCGTAGCGCCGCCATTTTATCGACGGGCTACGTGAGGAGATGACCTATTCGATGTTCTGAATCTGCTCGCGCATTTGCTCGATCAATACCTTCAGCTCAATGGCTGAGTTAGTCACTTCGGCATTGATGGATTTAGAGGCGAGGGTGTTCGATTCACGGTTGAATTCCTGCATCATAAAGTCCAGACGACGGCCGACCGCCTCTTTTTTCTTCAGGATGTTGTAGGTTTCTTTAACGTGAGCTTCCAGACGATCTAATTCTTCCGCCACATCGATACGCTGCGCCATCAGCACCAGCTCTTGTTCAAGACGGTTATTTTCCAGCTGAACCTGTGCGTCTTCGAGTTTGGCAACCAGACGTTCACGCTGCCACTGCAGGATTTCCGGCATATGCGCGCGGACTTTCGCCACTTCGGTGCTGACGCCTTCCAGACGTTGTTCGATTAACGCTTTTAGCGCCTGGCCTTCGGTTTCACGTGCGACAATAAAGTCGTCCAGCGTGCCATCGAGCGCGGCAAGGATCTCTGCGGCAATAGCGTCCAGGTCTTGTTCCTGGGCCGCCATGACACCCGGCCAGCGCAGGATATCAACCGGATTAATTTCGCCTTCATCGCTCTGCATCTTGACCCAATTTGCGGCGGTGACGAGCTGTTTAGCGAGTTTTTCATTCAGGAGCAACTCACCTTGCGCGCTGGCATCAGGCTCAAAACGCAGCGTACACTCGATTTTACCGCGTGTCAGACGCGTGCGGATGCGCTCGCGTACAACAGGCTCAAGACTACGGAACTGTTCCGGCAGGCGAAAATAGGTTTCCAGATAACGCTGGTTTACCGAGCGCATTTCCCAGGTAGCGCTACCCCATTCACCCTTGATTTCACGCCGGGCGTAGGCGGTCATGCTGCGGATCATAGACGTTCCTGTTTTTGAAGATGAGATGGGAGGATTATAGCCATCCATGTCTTGTCAGGATAGGAATAACCGTCGGAACTCCGTATAATGCGCAGCCACATTCGTTTCAAGCCGGAGATTTTATCATGCGTCCAGCAGGTCGTAGTGCCAACCAGGTGCGTCCCGTCACCCTGACCCGTAATTATACAAAACACGCTGAAGGCTCCGTGCTGGTCGAATTTGGTGATACCAAAGTACTGTGCACCGCTTCGATTGATGAAGGCGTGCCGCGCTTTCTGAAGGGCCAGGGGCAAGGCTGGATCACCGCAGAATATGGCATGTTACCGCGTGCGACTCATACCCGTAACGCACGTGAAGCGGCGAAAGGTAAGCAGGGCGGCCGTACCATGGAAATTCAGCGTCTGATCGCGCGTGCGCTGCGCGCCGCCGTTGACCTGAAAACGCTTGGCGAATTCACCATCACCCTGGACTGCGACGTGATTCAGGCGGACGGCGGTACCCGTACTGCATCCATTACCGGTGCTTGTGTTGCGCTGGCTGATGCGCTGAACAAACTGGTTGCCAGCGGTAAGCTGAAAACCAACCCAATGAAAGGGATGGTTGCTGCGGTGTCCGTGGGTATTGTGAATGGCGAAGCGCTCTGCGATTTAGAGTACGTTGAAGACTCTGCGGCAGAAACCGACATGAACGTGGTGATGACCGAAGACGGTCGCATTATTGAAGTGCAGGGCACGGCGGAAGGCGAACCGTTCAGCCATGAAGAACTTCTCACCCTACTGGCACTGGCCCGAGGGGGAATTGAATCCATCATAACGACGCAGAAGGCGGCGTTAGAAAATTAATTTTAAAGGCGACTGATGAGTCGCCTTTTTTTTGTCTGTTATAAAGTGAGATGAGGAGCGAATCCATGAAACCGTATCAGCGCCAGTTTATTGAGTTTGCGCTTAGCAAGCAGGTACTAAAGTTCGGCGAGTTTACGCTGAAATCCGGGCGTAAGAGCCCCTATTTCTTCAACGCTGGACTGTTTAATACCGGGCGTGACCTGGCACTGTTAGGCCGTTTTTATGCCGAAGCGCTAGTGGATTCCGGTATTGATTTCGATTTGCTATTTGGCCCGGCGTACAAAGGTATTCCTATTGCCACAACGACCGCCGTTGCGCTGGCAGAACACCACGATAAAGATTTGCCGTACTGCTTTAACCGTAAAGAGGCGAAAACCCACGGCGAAGGCGGTAACCTGGTCGGCAGCGCATTGCAGGGCCGTGTGATGCTGGTGGATGATGTGATCACCGCCGGTACGGCGATTCGTGAGTCGATGGAGATAATCCAGGCGAATGGTGCGATGTTAGCTGGGGTTCTGATTTCTCTCGATCGTCAGGAACGGGGTCGTGGTGAGATTTCCGCTATCCAGGAGGTGGAGCGTGATTATGGGTGCAAGGTCATTTCAATCATTACCCTGAAAGACCTGATTGCGTATCTGGAAGAGAAGCCGGAGATGGCGGAACATCTGGCCGCAGTGCGGGCGTATCGCGAAACGTACGGCGTATAATCAGAACTGCCGGATGGCGCTACGCTTATCCGGCCTACGCACTTTCTGTAGACCCGGTAAGCGTAGTAGCGCCACCGGGCAATCAGCGATTACTGCAATTGTGCGACTATCAGCGGCCAGCGGATGTCAAAATCGTCCGTTGGACGGTATTTAAATTCGCTGCGCACAAAACGAGACAGCATACCTTCACAGAAAGCCAGTAACTGGCTGGCCAGCAGCGTTTCATCCATGGCGTAACCTTCACCTTCACGCATCCGTTTTTCTCGCAGAACCTGGCGCAGCTGGGCCTCGATGCGTTCAAACAACTGATTAATGCGGCCCTGCAGACGATCTTGCTCAAACATCAGTGCGTGACCGGTCAGAATACGCGTCAGGCCTGGGTTACGTTCACCGAACCCTAAAATCAGCAACACGATCAGACGCAGGCGTGCGCCGGTGTCTTTTTCATCTTTCAAAATCAGGTTGATACGGGTAATCAGACTATCTTCGATAAACTCAATCAGGCTATCGAACATGCGGGTCTTGCTGGGAAAATGGCGATACAATGCCGCTTCGGAAACGCCAACAGAGGCTGCCAGTTTTGCTGTCGTAATGCGTTGGCTTCCATCGCTGGATTCCAGCATCAGCGCCAGAGACTGAAGTATTTCTTCGCGACGATTCCTTTTCGCAGTTTGCTTTTCTACCATGTTACAAAATACCCCTGAAAATAAGCACTTGCCAGGCAGGCATCCACACAGCGACCGCAAACGACGGTTTGCGGTATGTTATTGCGTTATTACGCTGTGGGATACTTCTCTACGGGTTACTTGCGCCCGGAATGGCCGAAGCCGCCTTCGCCACGATCGGTGGCTTCAAATTCTTCCACCAGATTAAATTCAGCCTGCACGACCGGCACAAAGACCATCTGTGCAATACGCTCACCCGGCTCGATAGTGAAGCTGCCCTGGCCACGGTTCCAGACAGATACCATCAGTTGGCCCTGATAATCGGAGTCAATCAAGCCGACCAGGTTGCCGAGGACGATACCGTGCTTATGGCCCAACCCGGAGCGTGGAAGCATTACCGCCGCCAGCGAAGGGTCGGCGATATGAATGGCTAACCCGGTTGGCACCAGCGTCGTCGCGCCCGGAGCCAGTTCTACGGCGTCATCAAGACAGGCGCGCAGGTCAAGTCCGGCAGAGCCAGAGGTGGCGTACGTCGGGAGCGGAAATTGTTGCCCTACGCGTGGGTCCAGAATCTTAACGTCGATTTTTTTCATCATAACGGGTCACGATCTCGTCGAGTAATAATTGGCCCAGGAGTTCTTTACGCTCAAGCGGTAAGACTTTATCTCCATCCTGCCAGAAAAGGTGTAATGCGTTGCTGTCGCTGTTAAATCCTTGAGTAGATAGTGAAACATCGTTTGCACAAATCACATCAAGGTTTTTGCGGATACGTTTTTGCCGGGCATATTCTTCCACATTATTTGTTTCGGCGGCAAACCCAACGACAAAAGGACGATTAGCATTGAGTGCGGCAACCCCGGCGATAATATCCGGGTTTTTGACCATTTTTACTGTGAATTCATCACCCTGCGTCGCCTGCTTTTTGATTTTTTCATGGGCTACGGTTTCTGCGCGATAATCAGCGACGGCGGCACAGCCGATAAAAATATGCTGTTGCTGTACGACTGATTGCACGGCAGCTTCCATTTCGAGCGCCGTAACGACATCAATACGCTGCACCAAAGGCGGCGTGGCTAATGACACGGGACCTGACACCAGCGTGACATTAGCGCCGCGCTTTGCTGCCGCAGCGGCGATGGCGAAACCCATCTTTCCGGAACTGTGGTTAGAAATGTAGCGCACCGGATCAAGCGGCTCGCGTGTTGGGCCAGCCGTAATCATGATGTTGAGATGTTGCAGGGAATTGACAGGTGAAAAATGTTCCGCCGCCATATCCACAATGGTTAACGGATCCAGCATACGGCCAGGGCCAACATCGCCACAGGCCTGGCTGCCGCTGTCGGGTCCCCAGATGAGCAAGCCACGTGACGCGAGAACGCCGAGATTGTGCTGTGTTGCGGCGGCTCGGTACATCTGCTGGTTCATGGCCGGTAAGACGGCAACAGGCGCAGGCGTTGCCAGGCAGATCGTTGACACCAGATCGTTGGCCATGCCAGCGGCAACGCGCGCAATCAAATCAGCCGTGGCGGGGGCCAGGATAACTAAATCGGCCCATTTCCCGAGTTCAATATGACCCATCGCAGCTTCTGCTGCGGGGTCAAGCAAGCTGTCGGAAACGGGGTAGCCCGAAACCGCCTGTAAGCTCAGGGGCGTAATAAACGCTTTTGCCGCCTCGGTCATTGCCACGCGGACGTCTGCGCCACGTTCCCGTAAACGGCGTACCAGCTCGGGGGTTTTGTATGCAGCAATACCGCCACTGACACCAATTACGATTTTTTTACCGGCCAGGCTCATCATGATCTTTCCTGTTGGATTTCACCAGAAGGCGGATATTTTATCACAATCCTCAATGCGACGTGCTTTTGCCGGGAAGCACTTTGCGAGGCGTCACGAAGAAGTGAAAACAGGACGTCGCTTCATGGCGGGTGTTATGTAACCATTCGCGGGCTAAGGGAGGAGAAGCATGGAAGAGATGGAATGTTCGATGCCCCGGGAAAAAATGATGGCTCTGGGGGTTGATTCGCTGACGGATGTTGAGCTATTGGCTCTTTTTTTACGTACCGGTTCGCGAGGGAAAGATGTCCTGACGCTGGCAAAAGAGATACTGCAAAATTTTGGTTCTCTGTATGGTCTGTTATCGGCCGATTACATGGATTTCAGCCAGGTTCAGGGTATTGGCGTGGCGAAGTATGCCCAGCTAAAAGGTATTGCCGAATTGGCAAAGCGTTACTACAACGTGCGCGTGATGGAAGAACGTTCGCTACTGAGTCCCGAAATGGCGCGTGAGTTTCTGCAAAGCCAGTTCTCGCAAGAGGAACGAGAGATCTTTCTGGTGATCTTTCTTGATGCTCAGCATCGCGTGATTAAACACAGCACACTTTTTTCTGGCACGCTCAGCCATGTCGAGGTACATCCGCGAGAAATTGTCCGTGAGGCGATAAAAATGAATGCGTCGGCGCTGATCCTTGCGCATAATCACCCTTCGGGGTGTGCAGAGCCGAGTAAAGCAGATAAACTTATCACCGAGCGTGTTGTGAAATGCTGTCAGTTCATGGATGTCCGGGTGCTTGATCATCTAGTAATTGGGCGCGGAGAGTACGTTTCTTTTGCGGAACGCGGTTGGATTTAACGCACTTTACGCGATCCATCGGGATCTTTGTCTGTTCGGGACTTGAGCACATCGCTGACTCAGCGTATACTACGCCACCTTTGAGAATCTCGGGTTTGGCATTTGGGCCTGGCAATCGAGAGTTCGCAAATATACGAAATCATTCATTCGGTATCCAACGTTGATGCAGTATGAAAGATTGAGTGTATTGAACTGCGATAACCGGGCTGAGAAGCCTGACGAGGCGCCAATACCCCATACGAAGCTCGAGCTAATTTGATTTTTGGAGAATAGACATGTCCCGAGTCTGCCAAGTTACTGGCAAGCGTCCGGTGACCGGTAACAACCGTTCCCACGCACTGAACGCGACTAAACGCCGTTTCCTGCCTAACCTGCACTCTCACCGTTTTTGGGTTGAGAGCGAGAAGCGTTTTGTCACCCTGCGTGTATCTGCTAAAGGTATGCGTGTTATTGATAAGAAAGGCATCGAAACAGTTCTGTCTGAACTGCGTGCCCGTGGCGAAAAGTACTAAGTACTAAGAGGAAATAAATCATGGCTAAAGGTATTCGTGAGAAAATCAAGCTGGTTTCTTCTGCTGGTACTGGTCACTTCTACACCACCACGAAGAACAAGCGTACTAAGCCGGAAAAACTGGAACTGAAAAAATTCGATCCAGTTGTCCGTCAGCACGTTTTATACAAAGAAGCGAAAATCAAATAATTTTCACTTTGATGTAAAGAAAAACCCTGCCTCGGCGGGGTTTTTTGTTTTCTGGTCGTCCCCATATTAATGAGACCTGATACACCGCCGGAGATGCTATGCCTGAATTACCTGAAGTCGAAACCAGTCGCCGTGGTATTGAGCCGCATCTCGTTGGGGCAACGATTCTGCACGCCATTGTGCGTAATGGGCGTCTGCGTTGGCCGGTATCAGAAGAAATCTATCGTCTTAGTGATAAGCCTGTGCTTAGCGTACAACGTCGTGCGAAGTATCTGCTTTTAGAGCTAGCGGATGGCTGGATTATCATTCATCTGGGCATGTCAGGCAGTTTACGTATTCTTCCTGAAGAACGCCCGGCAGAAAAACACGACCATGTGGATTTGGTGATGAGCAATGGCAAAGTCCTACGCTATACCGATCCCCGGCGGTTTGGGGCGTGGCTATGGACCAAAGAACTGGCGGGACACAATGTTCTCGCGCATCTTGGCCCGGAGCCGCTGAGCGATGATTTCAACGCCAGTTATCTCCAGCAGAAATGCGCGAAGAAGAAAACGGCGATTAAACCCTGGCTGATGGACAACAAGTTAGTGGTGGGGGTTGGCAACATCTATGCCAGCGAGTCGCTGTTTGCGGCTGGTATCCATCCTGACCGCCTGGCATCGTCGCTGTCGGTATCTGAGTGTGAGCTGTTGGTGCGCGTTATCAAGGCGGTTTTGCTTCGCTCTATCGAGCAAGGGGGAACGACGCTGAAGGATTTTCTGCAAAGTGACGGCAAGCCGGGCTATTTTGCCCAGGAGTTGCAAGTCTATGGGCGAGAAGGTGAGCCTTGCCGTGCATGCGGCGCGCCGATCGTTGCGACAAAACATGCACAGCGAACGACATTCTACTGCCGTCGCTGCCAGAAATAGCGTAGATAACGCCTTTACTTCAGCTTGACCATTAACGCCTGGTGCACGTTCGCCGGTAAAAAGTGGGTCACGTCCCCCTGATGGCGGGCGACTTCTTTAACCAGCGATGATGAGATAAATGACCATTCTTTGGAAGGCATCAAAAAGACGCTTTCCAGCTGCGGCATCAGGTGGCGATTCATGTGCGCCAACTGCATTTCATACTCAAAATCTGCCACGGCACGCAGCCCACGAATCAGAACATTTGCCTGTTTATCGCGGGCGAAGTTTGCCATTAAGTCGCTAAACCCCAGTACTTCGACATTGTCGAGATGCGCCGTTGCCTGCTGTGCCAGCTCAACACGCTCTTCCAGAGTAAACATCGGTTTTTTACTGGGACTTGCGGCAATCGCCAGAATCACGTGATCGAACATGCTTGTTGCACGCGTCACGATATCGATATGGCCGTTAGTAATGGGATCGAAGGTTCCTGGATAAATTGCCCGTTTTTGCATGACAACCCTCAGTGCGTTTTGGGTGGCAGGTAAGGTTCCAGCAGCTGCAGCAGACGCTGTAGCGCGCCCTGGTTTTGATACAGAACTTCAACTGCATGACGACCATAGAAATTACGATAATCTGCATCGGTCAGCAACGACGAGATCTCTTTCACCAACGTGGTGGTATCGGTGACGGTGATCAATCCACTTGCCTGCTCAAGTCGGGCGCAAATATCTTTAAAATTAAAGGTATGTGGTCCCATCAGTACGGGAATCGCATGCGCTGCAGCTTCTAATGGGTTATGACCCCCACGTTCAACCAGTGAGCCGCCGACGAACGCCAGGTCGGCAATGCCGTACAGCAGCATCAGTTCGCCCATCGTATCGCCAATAACCACCTGAGTACCTGAAGACGGGACTTCTCCCGAGGACCGTGTGGTATAGCTTAGCCCAGCCTGGCGTACGAGGTTAATGGCATCCGGAAAACGTTCCGGGTGTCGTGGAACCAGAATCAGTAACAGATTCGGGAACTGATTTAATAATGCCTGATGCGCGGCGACGATAATGCTTTCTTCACCATCGTGTGTGCTGGTAGCAATCCATACCGGGCGATGTGGTGCCCACTGGCGACGTAACGTGATCGCTTTAGCGGCCAACTGCGGGGTGACGGAAATATCAAATTTTAGACTGCCGGTGACGGTCACCTGATTGCTCTTTGCACCAAGCGTAATAAAGCGTGCACCATCTTCTTCATTTTGTGCGGCAATCAACGTAATACGACGTAGTAATCTGCCAACAAATTTACCCAGTTTCGCGTAGCCTGCGGCCGAGCGGGCGGAAAGTCGGGCATTAGCAATGACCAGAGGAATATGACGTTTGTGGAGTGCCGCGATCAGATTTGGCCACAACTCGGTTTCCATGATTAACACCAGTTTGGGGTCAACTTTGTTCAGGAAACGGTTGAGTGCATCGGGTAAATCGTAAGGTAAATAGACGTGTTGAACGTCAGTACCAAATGCAGACTGGACGCGCTCTGAGCCGGTTGGTGTCATGGTGGTAACCGTGATCGGCAGGTCCGGATAACGATGTCGCAGGGCGCGGACTAATGGGATCGCCGCCAGTGTTTCGCCCACGGACACAGAATGCAGCATGATGCCGCCTGGCTTTAGCGGACGACGATAAAACCCGTAGCGTTCACCCCAGCGTTTACGGTAGGCCGGAGCCTTACGACCGCGCACCCAAAGCCGTATCCAGATCAAGGGCTGAATAAGGTAGAAAAGGGCGGTGTAAAGCAATTCGAGCATAATAGTGGCTAACCTAGGGATGTGCTGGGGATTCTATGTATTTAACTGTGGCTTTACCATCATTTTTATCCAGGTTGTACCAAAACGCTTGTGTTGACAAGGCATTGTTATGCCTGGCGGTCGTTTCAAAAAACACCTGCTTCCAATATTAGGGCTTAACTTCTCGTGCGATACGACTTTTACGATGAAATTGAATTTATATTATGTATCTGTTTTTTATATTAAATTTAATTTTTTTGTTCAAAAAACATTCAGTTCGGATTGAGTGATAATCAATGATATACTATTGCGCAATTTCTGGTAGTTTGCGGCCGAAGCATGTGGAGTAATCTTTGGGTAGCGCAAGTAAGGATTACAGTCCCCTTATGTATCTGGCTTGGTATGCCTGGCGACACGATGCGGATATTAATGCATGATCATTGCTTTTTGTTTGTACAAGTATTTTCCTTATGGTGGATTGCAGCGTGATTTTCTGCGGGTTGCGCAGACGGTTGCTGCACGGGGACATCATGTTCAGGTCTTTACCCAACAATGGCAGGGGGAGCGCCCTGAAGGCTTGGAAATTATACTCGTTCCAGTTACATCCAGAACAAATCATGGGAAAAATGAGCAATATCATCAATGGGTTCAACAGTATTTTAGCCAACATCCTGTTGATCGTGTTGTTGGTTTTAATAAAATGCCTGGGCTGGATGTGTATTATGCAGCCGATGTCTGTTATGCCGAAAAAGTTGCCCGTGAAAAAGGTTTTTTTTACAAGCTGACGCGGCGTTATCGCCATTATGCCTCGTTTGAAAAGGCGGTATTTCAGCAAGGTTCTCATACCACATTACTGATGTTAACCAACAAACAAATTGGCGATTTTAAACGTCATTATCATACCGAGAATCCACGTTTTCGTATTTTACCACCGGGTATTTACCCTGACCGAAAGTACAGCCAGCAGCCTGAAAACAGTAGACAGATTGTCAGGGAAAAAAATGATATTGGTCTCGATCAGTTCTTCCTTCTGCAGGTAGGTTCAGATTTCAAGCGTAAAGGTGTGCTGCGTACATTGCAGGCTCTGGCGTCTTTGCCTGAACCTCTACGCCAGCGTACGCGGTTGATGGTCGTCGGTCAGGATAAAGCAGATCGTTACCGTGCTCAGGCTCGCCAATTGGGTATTGAAAAACAAGTACAGTTTTTCTCGGGGCGGGATGATATCTCCGAATTGATGTCTGCTGCGGATTTGTTACTGCATCCTGCTGTTCAGGAAGCTGCTGGGATTGTCTTATTAGAGGCAGTCGTTGCAGGGTTGCCGGTGTTAACCACGGAGGTATGCGGGTATGCTGACTATATCAATGCTGCCCAATGTGGCGTGGTTATTCCCGAACCGTTTGAGCAGAACAACTTGAATTCAGCACTTTTCGATGCGTTGCAAAACAATGAGCAAAGAAGTCGCTGGGCCGGCAATGCACGGCATTTTGCTGATACAGAAGATCTCTATAGTCTGGCTGACAGGGCTGCAGACATCATTTTAGGCATTGAGAATGATTGAATTAAAAGAACCCTTTGCCACGCAGTGGCAGGGAAAAGATCCGTTTACAGAAGTCGCTAAACTGGATGGTGAGGTTTTTCGTGCGTTGGAAACGCGACGTACTCTACGTTTTGAGATGATGGGGAAAGGATATTTTCTTAAATATCATCATGGAACCACGCTCAAAGAAGTGGTGAAAAACCTGATTTCGTTACGTATGCCAGTGCTGGGGGCCGATCGAGAGTGGTTAGCTATTCATCGTTTGCAAGCGTTGAATGTTGATACCATGACCGGTGTGGCGTTTGGACAGAAAGGACTGAATCCATTAGAGCGTACGTCATTTATTATCACTGAAGATCTCTCTCCTGCTATCAGCCTCGAAGATTTTTGCGCTAGTTGGAGTGTTGAACGCCCTAATTTTGTATTAAAACGGACCATTATCACCCGCGTGGCAGAAATGGTGGGTAAAATGCATCGTGGTGGGGTGAACCATCGTGACTGTTATATCTGTCACTTTTTGCTTCAACAACCTATGCCCTCAAAAATTGAGGATATTAAACTATCGGTGATCGATCTGCATCGTGCGCAAATACGCCAACATGTACCTCGCCGTTGGCGCAATAAAGATTTGATTGGGCTCTATTTCTCATCACTTGAAATCGGGCTGACATCAAGAGATATCTATCGATTTTTACGTGTTTACTTTGCCATGCCGCTACGTGAAATTTTCCGTCAGGAAGTTAAGTTGTTTGAAAAAGCCGTTACGAAAGCGCAAAAAATCAGACAGAGAACAATAAGAAAAGCGCTCTAAAGTACATATTAATTTTGAGGCCATTGCACTATGAACATCGATTTTCAGCAAGTAATTATTCAAAAGCATTTGATTGACAGTTCTACGCACGAAAAGAACAAAAAACTAAATATTGCGTATGGTGTTGATCGTAATTTTTTATTTGGTTCTGGCATCTCGATGACCTCAGTGCTGGTAAATAACCCTGATATTGATATCCACTTCTATATAGCAACAGACTATGTCGATGATGACTATCTGGAAAGTGTAAAACGACTGACGCAGATGTACAGTACTACGGTGACGGTTCTGGTTTTCGATAATACTGCATTTCGAAAATTACCGAGCACTAAAGCCTGGACCTATGCAATGTATTATCGCTACTTTGCATTTGAGTATTTAAGCACTGAACTTAGTTCAGTGCTGTACCTTGATGCCGATGTGGTTTGCAAAGGTTCTTTGCGAGAACTTACTGAAATTAATTTTTGTGGGGAATATGCCGCTGTAATCAATGATATTGATGAAGTGCGTATTAAATCCGGTACCAGACTTGGTATTCCTGAGTTGAGTAATGGATATTTTAATTCTGGCGTGGTGTTTGCCAACTTGGTCGTCTGGCGAGAGCAACAACTACTAACTAAAGCCTTTTCTATTTTAGAAAAGCGCCAAAAGGAGCTTCTTTATTTTGATCAAGATGTTCTTAATATATTATTTGTCGGTAATGTGATTTTCCTGAGAAGAGACTTTAACTGTATTTATGGTGTTGATCAGGAACTGAAAAATAAGAATGATGAGATTTACAAAAATTATATCACTGATGATACAGTGTTAATTCATTATGTCGGCGTAACAAAACCATGGCATATATGGGCTAAATATCCAGTAGCTAAATTTTTTATTGAAGCATATCAGAAATCCGCATGGGCGGAAAAATCTTTATTGAATGCAAATACGGCGAAGTTATATAAACGTAAATCGAGGCATGAAAAAGTGCAGCGAAAATATATTCGATCGGTACTTAGCCATGTTATGTATATAAAGAGTAAAATACAAAGCTCTAAAATACACTGATATTAAAATTAGCAACTTGTGATAGTAAAACTAAATGGGTGTAGCGAATGAAATTTGATTGTCATCAGTCTATAAAGAAAATACTTGATTTTAATCAAGTGCCGACCGAACAAAATGCACAACTCAACATTGCTTGGGGAGTGGATAAGAATTTTATGTTTGGTGCTGCGATCTCGATGACATCAGTACTGTTACATAATAAAGGGTTAAATATACATTTTCACCTTTTTACCGATTATTTGGATGAAGACTATCAGCAAAGAATTGCAAAGTTAGCAGAGCGATATTCTGCGAATATCTCGATTTATGTCATGGATTCTGATGGCCTAAAAATATTACCGAGCGGTCATGCCTGGTCGCATGCAATGTATTTTAGATTCATAGCTTTTGAGTATCTTGGTGAAAAGATAGATTCGATTTTATACATTGATGCTGATGTTATGTGTAAAGGTTCACTCCTTGAATTGACTCAAATTAATATTAGTAATCATGTTGCCGCTGTAGTGAAAGATGTTGATGACAGTCCTGCCAGAGATATCGAGAAAAACAGTGAGTATTTTAATTCAGGCGTTATTTATGCAAATCTAAGAAAGTGGAAAGAGCAGGATTTTATTAATGCAGCGTTTGATATCCTCTTAGATAAGAGCAAGAAACTTTCTTTCCCTGATCAAGATGTTCTAAATATTATTTTTTTGGATAAAGTGATATTTTTACCGAGAAAATTCAATGCTATTTATGGTATTAAACAAGAATTAAAGAGTAAGAATTTGTCACTGTATAAAGAATATATTACGCAAGATACCATTCTTATTCATTATGTTGGTGTCACAAAACCATGGAATTCCTGGGCTAACTACCCTTCTGCAGTGTACTTTGTTGAGGCATGGAAAGCCTCCCCTTGGGCGGATGTTCCCTTGCTGCCAGCCAGAACGCCAAAACAGTATAAAAAGAAATCACGGCATGAAAGGCTACAAGGAAAATATTTCGCTTCAATAATTAGCTATATCGGCTATTTACGTGCAAAGTTACAAAGTAAGTAAAAAAACTCCCGAAAGGGAGTTTTTTATTTAGCGCAGTTTTGTCTTGAGATATTTCATATACCATTTGATCGAAGCGCAGTAATTTCCCCTTTTGGCTTCCTGACGCGAGTAAACCCGATAATCAGTAGGCCTCATTCGCGGGGCATAAGAGCGCATTTCTGTGTTCTGCCATGGTGTGAAATGATGGTAGAAAAGATACAGCTGCTGTGAAAGCCCTGTGTGTTCTTTATACCATGGCTTTCTTCCACCGGTGAAATGGATAATGCGTGGCAGGTTATCTTTTTGATAGAAGAAGCTATCTTTCTGTTGATCGTTAAACCAGTTAAACAAAAAATTCCATCGATTATCAATAAATTTGACGTTGCCATCCATTGCAATATTTAGAGCATCTTGATCAAAGTAAGGTAGATATTTTCCCTGTTCAAATAGTACAGTATTTGCTTTGTTTTCGATGTCGAATTTAATCCAATTCGCGATATTAATATACAAAAAACCGGCATTGAAGTAATGACCTGTACTGAGACCTAGGCGTTTGGCATTTTTTGTATCATGGATATCGAGCGAGTCGTGGCTGGCTGCGCAAATGACGTTACTGATATCAATACTGTTAATATCATTGAGTTTATCAAAACACAGAGTGTCGGCATCTAAATAGATAAAGTGCTCAACTTTATCTTTCAGTAAGCGCGGAACGGCAAGGCGCATATAAGTTGAACGGTTCAGGTGTTTGATTGCAAAGTCATTGTTATATTTTTCAATCTCTTCTTTATCAATATTGATAACCTGAATTTTATCACTGGTGGAGCGTAGCTTATCAATCTCTTCATCAGTGACGTCATAGACAAAAACGAAAAATGACAGGTCTTGTCCTGGGTTGTTCATTATGACGGACATAATGGACACTGCTACATATTCCAGATAGTTGGCATCTGTACAGTAAGCAATATTAATAACGTTATTTTTGTTGTCCATTTATGCTTTCTCATTGCCTTTATTATTGCCACTATCATGAAGTACCATATCGATAGCGTCAATCACAGCTTGTTCTGGTACCCATGTTAAATATTTTTTTGACCTGTCGAGTTCATCTCTGGAAGGCATTGGATGGTAATCGCCAGCCCAAATCAACACGGCTTTATCTGACCATGGTCTCCATTGCTGATAATTGGTAGCGCCAAACAGGCAGACCTGTGGTGTTCCTAACGCTGCCGCCATATGCATAGGCGCAGAATCGACCCCGATGTAAAGAACTGCATGGTCGATCAACGCAGCCAATTGCAGGAAGGTTGTTTTACCTGCCAGTGTCAGGTCAGGTGACGATTGACACTGTTCAGCAATACGCTGGACTTGCTGTTGCTCACTAAACGCTGGCCCACAGGTAAGGTAAACATGCAGGCCACGCTGATGCAGATAGTCAATCACATGGGCAAATTTATCATCATCCCAACATTTAAATTCTTGTCTGGCAGTAGGTTGAATAACGACATATTCTTGTGAAGGGAGTGCCGGAAGTTGGGAAACCAAATATTGGTAATCATCCTGGCGATAGTGCAGTGACATCTCTTTTTTCAGATCTGCTTCGCTAAACCCAATACCCTTTAGAATGGATAGATTTTGTTCAACTATGTGCGTACCGGTCAGCGGTGTAACACGTGAAAAAAGGTTGTTCCATTGTTTCTTATCACGTTTAAATGCAATTGAGGGGCGACGTAAGGAGGCAACAAGAGCGCCAATCGGCCATTGCTCGGTAAGGTTAACGATTAGGTCGTAGTGATTTTTTTTGAGCTGTTGACGCACTGAAAGATAATTTTTTACTGTATCTAAAATGCCTTTCTTTTTCTCAATGAGATAAAAATCATTGATACTATCATTTGCTGCCAAAATTGATTTTGTATCCTTATAAAGAAGCAGGTCGATTTTAGCATAAGGATAACGAGCCTGAATGCTGGCAATGACAGGTGTTGTTAACAGAACATCACCATAAAATTTTAGCTTGCAAATAAGAACGCGGTCGATTTTATCAAACATGTTAAAATCCCTTTCGAAACAATAAATTTTTGCAAGCGGACAGCATTTTATATCTAATTTCAGAAATTGAGCGATCGATATGAGGATATTTCATCTTAAGGATAATTTTGTTCTTAACGATTTTCTTATCGCAACACGCAAGCGCATTCTGAATGTCATTTAACATACTTTCATTATAACGATAGTAGCCTTTCTTTTTACGTAAAAGTTTGCGGCCTTCCAGAAAACAATTGATGATCATTAAAGTGGCGACGGTACGTTTCTCGTTATTTTCATTTACATAGTTATACATTTTTCGCATAGCAAAGAAGATACTGTCCGCATCGCTATCAATAATATTTTCGGTAATGCTTTTTTCATTTACCCGATAGTAATATAGTTTATTCTCAATCTTTAATATGCAATGACACTTAAAGTATTGAAAGGGGCAGAAAATCATGTCTTCATATCGACGATTTTCTTCGAATCGATCGTTGCCAATGACGTCGCGGTGAAAAATTTTTGTCATGAGATGCCATTGCCCGGCTCGAAAAGTTGGCAATAGGGGGGCGTAGTTATCACCGGCCAAAATGATTTCGTGTTGGGCTAAAGCATGCTTTGTACCAGATTTATTCTGATACAGATTGTTGATATCCCTGGTTAAGTTGAATTCCACGATATCATATTTTTCCTCTTTCAGTTTAGGGAGGAGAATAGTGAAGTAATCCTTACAGATAATATCATCGCTGTCGATAAAACCAATATACTTTCCCGTTGCATGGGCAAGCCCAACGTTACGAGTGATTGCAACGCCTTGATTTTTTTGGTTTATATATTTAACGTTGTCGCAACTATGCTCACGATAAAATGCCTTGATGCGCTCTTCCGTTAAATCTGTTGAGCCATCATTAACAATTATTACTTCCACTTCGTCAGTAATGCTCTGATGGATAGACCCCAGCGTAGCTGTGATGAAATCAGCATTGTTGTATGTAGGTATAATAATGCTCAACAAATAACCTGAAGTGTTAATCATGGCATCGTTCCCTCGTTGGATCTGGCACCAGCATTGCTACTACACATAATGCTAATATGCTGCTCAAGGCTTCACCTTTGGCATATAATAATAAATCACTCAAGCCATAGATAGCTATAGCACCTGAGATAACGAATAGCAGGGTACTACGTTGCCAGTAAGCCCTTAAGAACATGGCAGTATAGAGCAAGAGTAGCACAATCACCCCAAGGATGCCCTTCAGCGAAAAGGTATCAACGATTTCGTTATGCAGATGGACGTTAAGGAACTCAAGCGCCCCTTGCAGAGAGGTATCTTGCACAGTAAGACGCTGAATTTCTGCACCACGTTGTTCAAGTGACTGCCCCCAGAGATGTACTTTCCCTGCCTCAATACCTGCTCGTTGCATTGCAAGTCGCGCGCCAATAGAGGTATTACTATTGTTCTGGCTGTAGGAATGCAAATCGACCATCATGTTCTGGTAACGATTTTCAATAATTGATTTAAGCGGAATTGACGCTACCCCTACCAGTATCACGAAGCCCAATAATGCTTTGAACAACATGATACGGTTGTGACGATGGTGCATGAGAAACAGGCTGATACTCAGGATCGGGTATACCAAAATAGCCGCCCGAGTTTGCGTGGTAATAATAACCGCCAGCGATATTAAGAAATGTAACAGATACAGTGAAACGGTATGTTTTATACGCAGGTTGATAATGGCCTGAGATGCCAATAAGCCAATCAATGTCAGCGCATAAGCGGTACCAGTCTGGTGCTCAAAGCCGAGAGCAACACGATAATCCAAAGGATTAGGGGCACCGGCTAGCTGGTAGCCTGCAAAAAGATACAGGCCAATTGCCGTAACAATAACCCAGATGCTGGTGACACGGGTTTTGGTTTCGCTGGGTGCTCGCGAGGTTAACGCGGTGAGAACCAGTGCGGCAAAGATCATGACTTTACCCCCGTTCTGATACGAACGGTAGGCGCCGGTAAAGGCAGATCCGGGTTGCTTAAAGATGTCCACCCAGATAATTTGCACTAAGCCAAAAAGCAACAGCATAAAAGGCAAGATCAGATTTTTTTTGTTGCCGAGCACATACTTTATATTTTTGCCAATCAACGGCAGAGACAGGGCCGCACAGGCAATAAATACCTTCAGTGCCTCATCGGGATTGACCAGCACCATCGCAAGGGTGACAAGGATCCCCGTGTAAAATAGCTGATATAGAAAATTAAATGGGTTGTTTTTTGTATTATCGATAAAGCGAGAAAACATGTTTTGGCAAAGCATGGTTCATCTCTTAAAGTTAAAGCAAATTAATATCAAGCAATGATGCGTTGATGCTGCTGGCATCGAGATCCTGTAAATTACCGGATTGACTCTGCTGTGCGTATTGATTCTTCCCATACCCACCAATCAGCCCAGGGTCTGTTGGGCCATACAGGGTAATGTTCGGGCGATCCAGCGCTGCGGTTAAATGGCTGAGCCCTGTATCCACCGACACGACAAACTTTGCCCCCGCTAACACACTTGCGATCTCTTCCAGACTCATCCGCGGCAGGACATCGACGTAGTTAAAACCATCAGCCAGCCTTTTGGCGCGCGCTTCTTCATGAGGGGCACCCCAGGGCAGCTTAATGCGTATTCCGGCGTTATGTAACTGGCCAATCAGCTCCCGCCAGTTGGCTTCCGGCCAATGTTTATCATCACGGGTTGTCGCGTGTAAAAATACCGCATATTGGCCTGCATCAGCATTAAGATTGTTCAAGAAATGCTGCGCGATAGCATAATCGCCCTGCGACTGTGGTTTGGTATACCCCAGACTTTTCGCAAACAGTTCCCGCGTACGTTCAACGGCATGCTGCTGCCTGGCAATATGATGCTTACAGTTATAAAACAGGCTTGCCAGTGGCTCGCGTGCCGTGCTCCAGTCCATGCCATGCTTGATGCCGCGCCCCAGACGCGTAACCAGAGCGGCACTTTTAACCAGACCTTGGGCATCGATTATCGCGTCATACTGCTGTAAACGCACCGCATCGCGAAACGCTTTACGTTCGGCTTTAATCGGTGCTGAAAACCAGGCTTTACGCCAGCGGCGAATCGCCACGGGGATCACCCGGTCAACGGCTGAATGCCAGGATGGGATTTGCGCGAACCCTTCTTCAACCACCCAGTCAAACTGAATATCTGGAATTGCCCGCTGCGCATCGGTTAGCGCAGGCAATGTATGCAGTACATCGCCCATCGACGATGTTTTAACGATCAGAACCCGCATCCGTCAGGCTTCCTCTTGTAACAACAGGTCGTTCAGTTCTTCCAGAACGCGCTGAGGAGTGATGTCAATCAGGCTCTGATGATACCCTTGTGCCGCATCGCCCTTACGCACTTTGTGATAACCCGTTATCAGGCGGATCACACGTGCTTTATGGGAAAGAGGTGGAGTAAAGTCCGGGCTGCTAGGGCCGTACAGAGCGACCAGCGGACGGTTCAGCGCGGCGGCTACGTGCATTAATCCTGAGTCATTGGTGACTACCGCTTTACAGGCGGCGAGAAGAATAACGGCCTGCTCGAGCTGCGTTTCACCCGCCAGATTACGGCACCATGCCTGCTGTTCGGTGTTGAGTGTCGCCAGAATTTCATTACCGGCTTCATGATCTTTGGCTGAGCCAAACAGTACAACTTGATGACCTTCGTCGATCAGCTGTTTTGCCAGTTCCGCATAGTGATAATGCGGCCAGCGTTTGGCCGGACCAAATTCTGCCCCAGGACAAAAACCGATGATCGGGCGTTCAGCAGAGAGAGAGAACTGGCTACAGGTCAGTGATTTTTCACCTTCGCTGACTTGCAGCTGCGGCCATAACAGCGGCTGCGGTAAATCTTTCGCTGAAAGCATTACGCCTTTATCGTAGGCCAGCGCTACATAGCGCTCGACCATCAGCGGCCAGGCTTCTTTATCCAGCACGCGTGCATCATTGAGCAGCCCGTAGCGCATCTCACCGCGCCATCCGGTACGATGGGGAATGCCCGCAAAGAACGGCACCAGTGCTGACTTAAATGAGTTCGGCAGCACGAAGGCACGATCGTAGCGTTTTTCACGCAGACTGTGGCCGAGTTTACGCCGTTCACCGATCTCCAGCGCACCGTGTCCTAGCGGCATGGCAATCGCGTCGTTGACTTCAGGCATGCGCGACAGCAGCGGACGACACCATGCCGGTGCCATCACGTCGATTATCGCCTGGGGATAGCGCGCCTTGAGCGTGCGATAGAGACTTTGCGACATCATCATGTCGCCAACCCAGGACGGGCCTATCACCAAAATTTTCATACTTACGCGTCGCGGTTCAGCCAGGCCATATATTCCGTTACGCCTTCGGCCACGGTCTTAAACGGCTTGTCGTAGCCTGCTGCGCGCAGGTTAGTCAGATCCGCCTGAGTAAACGCCTGGTAGCGGCCTTTCAGTTTTTCCGGGAACGGAATGTACTCAATGCTGCCTTTTTTATGGTAAGCCAGCGTAGCATCCGCCACGGCCTGGAATGATTCCGCGCGGCCGGTACCGAGGTTAAAGATACCGGATACACCGTTTTCCAGGAACCACAGGTTAACTGCGGCAACATCGCCGACATAGACGAAATCACGTTTGAAGTTTTCGCTGCCTTCAAACAGTTTTGGCGTTTCGCCATTGTTGAGTTGGGTATTGAGATGGAAAGCCACGCTTGCCATGCTGCCTTTATGGCCTTCACGCGGTCCGTAGACGTTGAAATAGCGGAAGCCGACAATCTGCGAATCCGCTTCTGGCAGGATCTGACGAACATACTCGTCGAACAGGAACTTTGAGTAGCCGTAAACGTTCAGCGGTTTTTCATATTCACGGGATTCGATGAAGTCAGAAGTACGCCCGCCGTAAGTGGCTGCAGAAGAGGCGTACAGGAACGGAATTTCGCGTTCCAGGCAGTAGTGCAGCAGCTCTTTGGAGTATTGATAGTTATTGTCCATCATATACTTGCCATCCCACTCGGTGGTGGAAGAGCATGCGCCTTCGTGGAAAATTGCTTCGATATCGCCGAATTCTTCACCGGCCATAATCTGGATCAGGAAGTCTTCCTTATCCATGTAGTTAGCAATATTCAGATCCACCAGGTTAACAAACTTGGTGCCGTCTTTCAGGTTGTCCACCACCAGGATATCAGTGATGCCTTTATCATTCAGTGATTTAACGATGTTGCTGCCGATAAAGCCCGCGCCGCCGGTAACGATGATCATAAATGTAACCTTCGAATTATGGAGTCAGAGACAATCTCAGACACGAATACTTCTATCATATCACTACATGGCCCTGGCTTCAGCCATTCACCGATAAGCCGTGCGGGTACACGTGATTTATGCTTCATTTTGAAGAAGTGATGACGCGTCATCTCGTATCAATGTATAGCTTTGGGTAATATGTGCTGAAATTTGCCCAGTCTGGAGAATTGCAATGCGTGGGAATTTTTACAAGCAGTTAACGAACGACCTGGAAACCGCACGTGCGGAAGGGCTGTTTAAAGAAGAACGCATTATTACGTCTGCGCAGCAGGCGGATATCACGGTAGCTGATGGAAGCCACGTGATTAACTTTTGTGCGAACAACTATCTGGGACTGGCTAACCACCCGGAACTGATTGCAGCGGCAAAAGCGGGTATGGATTCTCACGGGTTTGGCATGGCTTCGGTGCGCTTTATCTGCGGCACCCAGGACAGCCACAAGCAGCTGGAGCAAAAACTGGCGGCGTTCCTCGGTATGGAAGATGCCATTCTTTATTCTTCCTGCTTTGATGCCAACGGCGGCCTGTTCGAAACGCTGCTGGGCGCAGAAGATGCGATTATCTCCGATGCCCTGAACCACGCCTCTATCATCGACGGCGTTCGTCTGTGTAAAGCGAAGCGTTTCCGTTACGCCAATAATGATATGCAGGAACTGGAAGCGCGCCTGAAAGAAGCGCGTGAATCTGGGGCGCGTCACGTGCTGATTGCTACCGACGGTGTGTTCTCGATGGACGGCGTGATTGCCA
The DNA here is from genome assembly GCF_005280805.1 of Citrobacter sp. TBCS-14. NCBI lineage: Bacteria > Pseudomonadati > Pseudomonadota > Gammaproteobacteria > Enterobacterales > Enterobacteriaceae > Citrobacter > Citrobacter sp. TBCS-14. The sequence continues at coordinate 283,529 of NZ_SZWM01001345.1, read as the reverse complement.
ACCTGAAAGGTGTCTGCGACCTTGCGGATAAGTACGATGCACTGGTGATGGTTGATGATTCCCACGCGGTGGGTTTTGTCGGCGAAAACGGCCGCGGTTCCCATGAATACTGCGAAGTGATGGGGCGTGTCGACATCATTACCGGTACGCTGGGTAAAGCACTGGGCGGCGCGTCCGGTGGTTATACCGCAGCGCGTAAAGAAGTCGTGGAGTGGCTACGTCAGCGTTCCCGTCCGTACCTGTTCTCCAACTCACTGGCTCCGGCGATTGTGGCGGCGTCCATTAAGGTGCTGGAAATGGTTGAGTCCGGCCATGACCTGCGCGATCGCCTGTGGGCAAACGCTCGTCAGTTCCGTGAGCAAATGTCCGCCGCTGGCTTTACGTTAGCCGGTGCCGATCACGCGATTATTCCGGTGATGTTGGGTGATGCAGTCGTTGCACAACAGTTCTCCCGTGAACTGCAAAAAGAAGGTATTTACGTTACCGGCTTCTTCTATCCGGTGGTTCCGAAAGGCCAGGCGCGTATCCGTACCCAGATGTCTGCGGCGCATACCCCTGAGCAGATTACGCGTGCTGTTGACGCGTTCACACGCATTGGTAAACAACTGGGCGTTATTGCCTGAGGATGTGAAATGAAAGCGTTATCCAAACTGAAAGCGGAAGAAGGCATTTGGATGACCGACGTTCCTGAACCGGAAGTCGGTCATAACGATTTGCTGATTAAAATCCGTAAAACAGCCATCTGCGGGACTGACGTTCACATTTATAACTGGGATGAATGGTCGCAAAAAACCATCCCGGTTCCAATGGTTGTTGGGCATGAGTATGTCGGCGAAGTAGTCGGCATCGGCCAGGAAGTGAAAGGTTTTAAAATTGGCGATCGCGTGTCGGGTGAAGGCCACATTACTTGCGGACATTGCCGTAACTGCCGTGGTGGGCGTACTCACCTGTGCCGCAATACGACCGGTGTCGGTGTAAACCGTCCGGGTTGTTTTGCTGAGTACCTGGTGATCCCGGCGTTTAACGCGTTCAAGATCCCGGATAACATCTCCGATGATTTAGCCTCAATCTTCGATCCGTTCGGCAATGCGGTTCACACGGCACTGTCGTTCGATTTGGTCGGAGAAGATGTGCTGGTTTCCGGTGCAGGTCCTATCGGTATTATGGCGGCAGCCGTCGCGAAGCACGTTGGTGCACGCCACGTTGTCATTACGGATGTGAATGAGTATCGCCTTGAGCTGGCACGAAAAATGGGTATTACTCGCGCGGTAAACGTAGCGAAAGAGAACCTGACTGATGTCATGGCCGAGCTGGGTATGACCGAAGGGTTTGATGTGGGTCTGGAGATGTCCGGTGCGCCGCCAGCGTTCCGCACCATGCTGGACACCATGAACCACGGCGGTCGCATCGCCATGCTGGGTATTCCGCCGTCAGACATGTCCGTCGACTGGACGAAGGTTATCTTTAAAGGGCTGTTTATTAAAGGTATCTACGGTCGCGAAATGTTTGAAACCTGGTACAAAATGGCTGCACTTATCCAGTCTGGTCTGGATTTGTCGCCAATCATCACCCATCGGTTCTCCATCGATGAGTTCCAGCAGGGCTTTGACGCGATGCGTTCAGGTCAGTCAGGGAAAGTGATCCTGAGCTGGGATTAACCGTTTCTGATTAATGGGTTCTGTGTGCTGTCCCCGGATATTTATGTTCATTAAATACCCGGGGATTTTTTTCTGGCGCGATCCCGCTTGTCTGGCGCATTTTAGGTCAAAGATAAGAATAACTTTCTCTGATCTTCTGCCGCGTAATATGCTAAAAATTGCCGTTAATTACATTGTTTGGCAGGATTTTATATGACCTATACTCCAGGCCTATTGAGCGTCATTATGCCGCTTTACAATACGGGTGAACCGTTCATTGCGTGTATGGATTCGCTGATCGCGCAAACCTGGAAAAATCTGGAGATCATCATCGTAAATGATGGCTCTACGGATAACTCGGCAGAGCTTGCTCAGGCCTATGCGGATCGTTATCCACACGTCCATTTGCTGCACCAGCGCAACGGGGGCGTCTCGGCAGCGCGAAATACCGGTATGGCGGTAGCAAAGGGCGAGTATATCGCTTACGTCGATGGTGACGACATTGCCTATCCGGAAATGTATGAAACGCTGATGAATATGGCGCTGCAGGACAATCTGGACGTTGCCCAGTGTAACGCCGACTGGTGTATTGCGGAAACGGGTCATACCTGGGCATCTATTCCCACCGATCGTATTCGTTCTACCGGCGTCATGACCGGGCCGGACTGGCTGCGCAAAGCACTTGCCAGTCGTCGCTGGCGGCATGTGGTCTGGATGGGGGTTTACCGTCATCAAACCATCCGCGACGCTGGGCTAACCTTTCTTTCCGGTCTGCACCACCAGGATATTATTTGGACGACGGAGTTTATGTTTAACGCCAAACGCGCGCGTTACACGGAGGTTCCGCTGTATAAATATTTCCTGCACGGCGCGTCCGTCAGTCGCCTGCCGCGTACCGGAGAGAAGAACCTGGCCTATCAGCGCCACTACATCAAAATTACCCGCCTGCTGGATAAGATGAATCATGATTACGCCGGGCGTATTCCGATTTACCCTGAATTCAAACAGCAGGTGATTTACGAAGCGCTACGCGTATGCCATTGCATCCGCAAAGAGCCAGACGAAAAGATTCGCCAGCGCATGATTGCCGAGGTGTTTGTATCGGGTATGTTCAAGCGAATGGTGAGCAATATTTGCAGCGTTAAGCTGGGTTATCAGGTGCTGTTATGGGCCATCCGGTTTAGCAAGTGGCGCGATAAATCACTGACGCCACGCCGTCTGGCCCATGTCACGCTGGGTCTGAAAGACTGATTACGACCAGCCCTGCCACTGCAGGCGCATATATTGTACCAGCGTGCTTTGGGTGATGCTCTCACCGAGCACGCTAAAGAATCGGCTGGCGTAAACGGGTTCTAACGGTTGCTTCGGTTTGCACAGTTTCACCCCGCGGAAAGGATTACGCGGCGCATCAGGCGTGCTGTTTTTCGGCGGCGTCAGATTTGGCGTAGAGGTATCTACCTGTGGTTCATTGAGCAGGCTGCTTGGGCGAACCAGCGTAATGTCGGCGGGCAGGTTATAAACCATTTGCTGCAATACGCGTACCGTCGAAGGATGAGGGTGCCCAATCGCGATAGCAGAACCGTTGCGGCGTGCCAGTTCGACCGCGCGGTTAAACTGGCGGCGAATGTCCGCTTCGTTTTGCGTGTCGTCGAGGAAGACTTTGCGTTTGATCACTTTCACGCCCGTTCCTCCTGCCGCACGCATGGACTGGCTGTTACCGATGGTCATACTGTCCAGGAAATAAAGATCGTACCGTTCCAGTGCCTGCATCACTTTCTGCATGCCAAACAGGCTGGAGGTCATCGCGCTGCCCATATGGTTGTTAAGCCCGACGGCATACGGCACTTTGCTGACCGCATCGCGAATAATCCGCTCAATCTCGTCGCTGCTCATCTCCGGGCGCAGGGTATCTTTCTCAAGCGGCTGTTTGCTGAGAGGCGCCATCGGCAGATGGATTAAGACTTCATGTCCGCTGTTATGCGCTTTGGTCGCCATCTCCCGTGCATGTGGTGCATTGGGCAGAACGGCAACGGAGATCGCAGAAGGCATCGCTAGCACCTGATTCTCGTTGTGCGGACGATAACCGAAATCGTCAATCACGATGGCAAGCTTACCGGCAAAAACAGAGGGAGCGAATGCCAGCAGGCTGGCGAGTGAGAATATTATGCGGCGAAACTGAGGCAAAACTTATCTTCCCAACCACGGCTGTGGATTGACCGCCTGACCCTGGCGACGAATTTCGAAATAGAGTGCGGGTCTGCCCTGACCGCCGCTGCTACCCACCAGGGCAATCGGCTGTCCGGCACGCACCTGCGTACCTACGCTGACCAGCGCGCTTTGGTTATAGCCGTACAGGCTCATATCGCCTTTACCGTGCTCAACCACGACCACCAGACCATAACCCTGAAGCCAGTCGGCCAGAATAACGCGACCATCGGCAATGGCTTTCACTTCGGTGCCTTCAGATGCGCCAATGACCATCCCTTTCCAACGTAGCTCACCTTGCAGCTGTTCGCCATAACGATGCAGCGTTGGGCCACGGACGGGCCAGAATGCCTGACCGCGCGGCGAACCTAACCCCCCGGTACGGGACATCAAGGATTTTTCGTTTTCGGTCGGCTTGTAGGTCGACCCTTTGCGCGATGCATCCTTTTGCTTATCGCGCACCGCCTGTGCTTCGCGGGCTTCACGTTCAGCGCGCGCTTTGGCGGCGGCCTCGGCCCGTGCAAGGCTGCTGCGTAGGCGGGATTCGTTGGCGCGCAGTTCGCTGAGCTGCTGCTGGCCCTGCTGAATGGAGGACTCCAGCCCTGCGAGCGTTTTTTGGCGCTCGTTACGCGCCTGTTCCAGCTTGGCCTGTTGAGCGCGCTGCTCGTACAGCAGCGTTTGCTGCTCACTCTGTTTATCTTCCAGCTCGGCCTTCTGCGAATCGACTTCTTCGCGGGTTTGCTTCAACTGGGCGATGGTTTCCTGCCGCGCCTGGTTCAGATAGCCAAAATAGGCCTGCAGGCGCTGCCCGCGCTGACTCTCTTCACCACTGAGGATTAACTGAATGCCGGTGTGCTCACCCTGACGAAACGCGGCGTCCAGTTGGGCGGCCAGGCTGCGTTCCTGTGCTGCTCGCTGCTTTTCCAGCTTCGCGAGGGCGGCGTTCATTTCGGCAATTTGCGCATTCAGTTGCGCCAGTGAATTTTGCGTTTCGCGCAGCTGTCGTGCCGCAACGGCGATGGCCTGTTCCTGGGCTTTAAGCTGGGCGAGGAGGGTGGAACGTTGCTGTTGTTGCTGGCGTACCGCGCGTTCTTTTGCCGCGATATCGGCCTGAATAGATTTGAGCTGGTCGCGTTCGTCCGCGTGGGCGGAAAAGGCGCACAACAATACGCCAGCGCTAATCACGCTGGCGTATAACAAGGGCCTGACTGAAAACCTACGCGGTTTTGCGGCCCATGTGATGGTATTAATCGCCTTTCCCCTCATGGGGAGGGATTATTCCACGATGAACAGCGGCTTACCAGTCATCTCTTGCGGGATTTCCATGCCCATCAGCGTCAGCATGGTCGGGGCGATATCGGAAAGTTTACCGCCATCGACAGCTTTGACGTTTTTACCACCGACATAAATCAGCGGAACCGGCAGGTTGGTATGTGCAGTATGTGCCTGACCGGTAGACGGATCGCGCATTTGCTCAGCGTTACCGTGGTCTGCGGTGATCAGCAATTGGCCGCCAACGGACTCAACCGCTTTGGCCACTTGCTCAACGCAGTGATCCAGCGCTTCAACCGCTTTAACCGCAGCATCCATTACCCCGGTATGACCGACCATGTCGCCGTTCGGGTAGTTACAGATGATGGTGTCGTATTTCCCGCTCTCAATCGCGGCAACCAGCTTCTCGGTCAGCTCTGCGGAACTCATTTCTGGCTGCAGATCGTAGGTGGCTACTTTCGGCGAGTTGATCAGGATACGGTCTTCGCCTTTGAACGGCTCTTCTACGCCACCGTTGAAGAAGAAGGTCACGTGTGCATATTTTTCAGTTTCGGAAATACGTAGCTGGGTTTTGTCGTGCTTCGCCATCCACTCGCCGAGGGTATTCGCCAGAGACGTTGGTGGGTAAGCTACCGCTGTTTTGATGTCGGCCGCGTATTCGGTCAACTGCACAAAGTTGAGGTTAACCACTTTCTTACGCGCGAAGCCATCGAAGTCAGCGTTCACAAACGCGCGGGTGATTTCACGTGCACGGTCAGCACGGAAGTTCATGAAAATCAGCGTATCGCCGTCTTCCATTGCGGCATCGGCCTGGCCTTCTGCGCGGATCACGGTCGCTTTTACGAATTCGTCGTTTTCATCACGAGCATAAGCGGCCTGCAGACCTGCTACTGCGGTGTCAGCCTGGAATTCACCCTGGGCCAGCGTCATCAGGTCATACGCTTTTTCAACGCGATCCCAACGGTTGTCGCGGTCCATGGCGTAGTAACGACCAATAATGGACGCAACGCGACCTTTGCCCAGCGCGGCAAATTTTTCTTCGAATTTTTGCAGCGACTTTTCAGCGCTGCGCGGTGGGGTGTCACGGCCATCGAGGAAGGCGTGCAGATAGATTTTTTCTGCGCCGCGTTCTGCCGCCAGCTCAACCATCGCCAGGATGTGATCTTCGTGGCTGTGTACGCCGCCCGCAGACAGCAGACCCATGATGTGTACTGCTTTGCCGCTATTTTTCGCCTGGTCGACCGCATCGGTCAGTACCGGGTTAGTGAAGAAAGTCCGTTCTTTAATTTCAACATCCAGACGGGTCAGATCCTGATACACGATACGGCCCGCGCCCAGGTTGACGTGACCCACTTCGGAGTTACCCATCTGGCGGTCAGGCAGGCCGACTTCCAGACCAGATGCGTCAATCAGGGTATGTGGACGTTTGGCCCACAGAGCATCCATAACCGGGGTTTTAGCATTAAAAATGGCGTTATCCTGGCTGTCTTCGCGATAGCCGTAGCCATCCAGAATCACCAGTACCATAGGTTTTTTAGAAACCGACATTGCGACAACCTCACACTTAATAGATAAAAATAATTGCGTAATTTTACTACAGCTGAATCGATAAAGTAGCCCCCGAAGATCAAATAATGGGGTATAGCACGTCAGGGAGGACTCGGATTTACGTTTTTTTTTCCGTAGCGCCCCGCAAAAATGCAATCCAATGCACGCTCTGGCTGTATTTGCGCCAACGCGCAGGTATACTCTTTCCCTGGTTTTTTTAATCACTGAGTCGGGAGTTGTTACCCCCCATGCAAGAAATTATGCAATTTGTTAGTCGCCACCCTGTCTTGAGTATCGCCTGGATTGCGTTACTGGCGGCTGTATTATTTACGACCATCAAAAGCCTGACCTCGAAAGTGAAGGTGATTACCCGCGGCGAAGCCACTCGTCTTCTCAATAAAGAAGATGCGGTTATTGTGGATTTACGTCAGCGTGATGACTTCCGCAAAGGCCATATCGCCGGTTCAACTAACCTGCTGCCGAGCGAAATTAAAGCCAACAACTTCGGCGAGCTTGAAAAACACAAAGCCAAACCGGTTATTGTGGTTGACGGTTCTGGCATGCAGTGCCAGGAATCTGCAACTGCGCTGATTAAAGCGGGTTTTGAGCAGGTGTCCGTGCTGAAAGACGGCGTAGCAGGCTGGAGTGGTGAAAACCTCCCGCTGGTACGTGGCAAGTAACACCGTAAGTTAATATCGGAGATAAGTCATGGCCAACATCGAGATCTACACCAAAGCAACCTGCCCATTTTGCCATCGCGCGAAAGCGCTATTGAACAGCAAGGGCGTGAGTTTCCAGGAACTTCCGATTGACGGCGACGCCGTGAAGCGCGAAGAGATGATCAAACGCAGTGGTCGTACGACGGTTCCGCAGATTTTTATTGATGCACAGCACATTGGTGGTTGTGACGACTTGTATGCGTTGGATGCGCGTGGTGGACTGGATCCCCTGCTGCGTTAAGGCGTACGGATAGTATTTAAAGGACAACACTAAAGGGTTTTCTAAACATGTCAGAACAAAATAACACTGAAATGGCTTTCCAGATCCAACGTATTTATACCAAGGATGTGTCTTTCGAAGCGCCAAATGCACCGCATGTTTTCCAGAAAGATTGGCAGCCAGAGGTTAAACTTGATCTTGATACTGCATCTACCCAACTGGCAGATGACGTGTATGAAGTTGTGCTGCGTGTCACCGTAACGGCTTCTCTGGGTGAAGAAACGGCGTTCCTGTGCGAAGTTCAGCAGGGCGGGATTTTCTCCATCAGCGGAATTGAAGGGACTCAGATGGCGCATTGCCTGGGTGCATACTGCCCGAACATCCTGTTCCCGTATGCCCGTGAATGCATCACCAGCCTGGTATCACGCGGTACGTTCCCGCAGCTGAACCTTGCACCGGTCAACTTTGATGCGCTGTTCATGAACTATTTACAGCAGCAGACTGGCGAAGGTACTGAAGAACATCAGGATGCCTGATGAATCAAAGTAATGCTTCAATGACTGTGATTGGTGCCGGCTCGTACGGCACCGCTCTTGCCATTACCCTGGCAAGAAACGGCCACCCGGTTATCCTGTGGGGCCACGATCCCAAACATATCGCAACGCTCGAGCACGATCGCTGCAACGTTGCGTTCCTTCCTGATGTGCCTTTTCCCGATACGCTGCGCCTGGAAAGTGATTTAGCCACTGCGCTGGCCGCCAGCCGTAATATTCTGGTGGTGGTGCCGAGCCACGTCTTTGGCGAAGTGCTGCGTCAGATCAAACCGTTGATGCGCTCTGATGCGCGCCTGGTTTGGGCGACAAAAGGTCTGGAAGCAGAAACGGGACGCCTGTTACAGGATGTCGCGCGTGAAGCGTTGGGGGATGCCATTCCGCTGGCGGTGATTTCCGGTCCTACGTTTGCCAAAGAACTGGCTGCAGGCATGCCTACGGCGATTTCGCTGGCGTCAACGGACGAGACGTTTGCTGACGATCTCCAGCAACTGCTGCACTGCGGCAAAAGTTTCCGCGTTTACAGCAACCCGGACTTCATTGGTGTACAGCTCGGCGGTGCAGTGAAAAACGTGATTGCTATTGGCGCAGGGATGTCTGACGGCATCGGCTTTGGTGCTAATGCCCGTACGGCATTGATCACCCGCGGGTTGACCGAAATGTCACGCCTTGGCGCGGCGCTGGGTGCCGATCCGGCGACCTTCATGGGCATGGCGGGTCTGGGCGATCTGGTGCTGACGTGTACCGACAACCAGTCGCGTAACCGCCGTTTTGGCATGATGCTCGGTCAGGGCATGGATGTTCAGGGCGCGCAGGACAAGATTGGCCAAGTGGTTGAAGGCTATCGCAATACGAAAGAAGTTCGTGAATTGGCGCACCGTTTTGGTGTCGAAATGCCAATAACCGAGGAAATTTATCAAGTATTGTATTGCGGAAAAAATGCGCGCGAGGCAGCATTGACGTTATTAGGTCGTGCACGCAAGGACGAGCGGAGCAGCCACTAGCCGTAAGGAACCGTTTTATTATAACGACCCGACCCGCGTAGAACGGGTTGGTCGTTTTGCTACCTTCTGTGGAGTACGCAATGCCGTGTGAAGAACTGGATATCGTCTGGAAAAATATTAAAGCAGAAGCCCGGGCACTGGCGGATTGTGAGCCAATGCTGGCCAGTTTTTACCACGCAACGCTGCTCAAGCATGAGAATCTCGGCAGCGCGCTAAGCTATATGCTGGCGAATAAGCTTGCGTCGCCAATCATGCCGGCGATTGCTATTCGTGAAGTGGTGGAAGAAGCCTACGCCGCCGATCCGGAAATGATTGCCTCGGCGGCCTGCGATATCCAGGCTGTGCGCACGCGTGACCCGGCTGTCGACAAATATTCCACCCCGCTTTTGTACCTGAAGGGCTTCCATGCGCTGCAGGCTTACCGCATCGGCCACTGGCTGTGGCATCAGGGGCGTCAGGCACTGGCGATCTTCTTGCAAAATCAGGTGTCCGTGACTTTCCAAGTCGACATTCATCCGGCGGCAAAAATTGGTCGTGGGATCATGCTCGATCATGCCACCGGAATTGTGGTGGGTGAAACCGCGGTGATCGAAAACGACGTCTCGATCCTGCAATCCGTCACCTTAGGCGGGACTGGTAAAGCGGGCGGCGATCGTCACCCAAAAATTCGTGAAGGCGTGATGATTGGCGCGGGCGCAAAAATTCTCGGCAACATCGAGGTTGGGCGCGGGGCGAAGATAGGCGCGGGTTCTGTCGTCTTACAGCCCGTACCGCCACATACCACCGCCGCAGGCGTTCCGGCACGGATTGTCGGTAAACCTGACAGCGATAAGCCGTCCATGGATATGGATCAGCATTTCAACGGGATACATCATACGTTCGAATGCGGCGATGGCATCTGATTTCGAGCTATCTTACTTGCCATATTGAACCTGGGCTGTGCTCGTCATCCTCACGTACTGCGTGTACGCTCCGGTGACTGTGCGCAGTCCGTGTTCAATCTGTCTGCGCCGATAACGCTCGAAACGAATAACATCAAATTAATGTAGGTCGGATAAGGCGCTAGCCGCATCCGACAAAATCAACTGCGTAATACGGCGCCCGGATACCCCAGCTGGCGCCAGGCCTCATACACTACCACCGACACCGCGTTAGACAGGTTCATGCTGCGGCTGTCCGGCATCATCGGAATACGAATTTTTTGTTCTGCAGGCAGCGCGTCGAGAATGCTGGCGGGCAGGCCGCGCGTTTCCGGGCCAAACATCAGATAATCACCATCCTGATAGCTTACCGCGCTATGGGCCGGCGTCCCTTTGGTGGTCAGCGCAAAAAGACGTTGCGGACTTTCTGCAGCCACAAAGGCGGCGTAATCAGGGTGGCGCAGTACGGCGGTAAATTCGTGATAATCCAGCCCCGCGCGACGCAGGCGCTTGTCGTCCCAGGTAAAGCCCATGGGTTCAATAATATGCAGACGAAAGCCGGTATTGGCGCATAGGCGGATGATATTGCCGGTATTTGGCGGGATTTCTGGTTCGAATAAAACGATGTTAAGCATACTGCCCCCTTAATAACGGGGGGCAGGATAGCAGAAAGGACGGGTACTATGCGACGGTCAGAGGCTGCGGTTTATAGCGTTGCAGCTTATAAAGCGTTGCGGCAGCAGCCAGCAGCGCGGGAACGCTGAGGAACATCAATATGCTGTCAGCCTGCCATTGCAGAGAAAGTAATTGGGCGCTGGTCATGGTCCCGGCGACGCCACCAAAGCGGCCCACGCCCTGCATCCAGGCAATACCTGTTGCGCGACAGTGGGTCGGGTAAAACGTTGCCGCCAGCGTCTGTAGTCCGGACTGTGCACCGTTCATGGTGATCCCCATCAGGAAGATTAGGGCGCCAAACAGAATGATGTGGTTATGTTCAAACCCGAGCGCCAGTGCAAACAGCATTGTCAGGATAAAACCGATGGAGACGACTTTGTGCGCTTCCCAGCGATCCATCAGCCAGCCGGCCAGCAGGATCCCCGCGGTACCGCCGAAGGTGAACAGTGATGTCAGCCAGGCAGATTCTGCCAGCGGGTAACCCATTCCCAGCATCAGCGTCGGCATCCAGCTCAGCAGCACATAATAGATAACCAGCCCCATAAAGTAGGTCATCCACAGCATCAACGTGCCCGGCAGCCACGGCATGCTGAACAACTGCGCCACGCTGCCTTTTTTGACGTCAGTCCGTTCTTCATCCAGATAAAAATGGGTGACCTGGTCTATGTCACCTGGCATAAAGCGACGGGCAATTCGTTTGACTTGCGCGATCTCTTTCCCGCGATGGACCAGATACTTGACCGACTCCGGCAGAAATAACACCAGGAGGATGGTCAGCGCCAGCGGGGCAATTGCCCCGGCGAGCAGGACGCTGTGCCAGCCGTAGTTAGGAATCAGCCAGGAGGAGATAACCCCGCCACCTGCTGCACCGAGCGGGAAACCGCAGTACATGGTGTTAATCGCCATCGAGCGGCAGCGTTTTGGCGCAAATTCTGACACCAACGTGATGGCGTTCGGCATTGCTGCACCCAGCCCGAGTCCGGTGAGAAACCGCCAAAACGTTAACATATTTAGCGTCTGGGCATAGGCGGTGCCCAGACTGGCGAGACCAAAGAACAGGCAGGAAAAAACCAGTACGCGTTTACGTCCCATGCGATCGGAAATTGGCCCGGCCAGCAGGGCGCCAAATGAGAGCCCCAGCAGCGCGGCGCTTAATACCGGCCCGAGATCTTGTTTCTTGATCCCCCAGTCGGCTGAGAGGGTAGGGGCAATATATCCCATCGCCGCCGTGTCGAAGCCATCAATGGCCAGCACCAGAAAGCCAAGGACGATGATGACCCAATGAAAGCGTGAAAAAGGACTGTCATCTATCGCCTGCTGGATATTCACTTTACCGGAATAAACCATGTCACCCTCGCCCGTTATGATGGTTGTTGTCGTGTGGATTATTATTGTGTGGGTTGTTGTTGTATTAGCTTGTATATACATTTGGCAGGTGAATAAAAAGTTGTCAAATATATTGAGTGTAAATGTTAACTGGTCGTTATTTTTGCATAAAAAATGGCCGGACTGAGAACAAGCCGACCATTCAAAGTGTAGGGTTTTACGGGGATACGGTTACGCGGCGCTACCCTGGACGAGAGGTGCCAGTGCGGCGGGCAGTTGCTTTCCCAGCTCTTGTACCAGTGAGTCACGGCTGATTTCACGAATGGATTTTGCACCGGTCAGCGTCATCGCCACTTTCATTTCTTTCTCAATAAGGTTCAACAGGTTAGCGACACCTGCCTGACCGTGGGTCGCCAGTGCATACAGGTAAGCACGGCCCAGCAGTACGGTATCTGCACCCAGTGCAATCATGCGCACCACGTCCAGACCGTTACGGATGCCGCTGTCTGCCAGAATCGCAATATCGCCTTTCACCGCGTCGGCAATGGCGGGTAGCGCACGCGCAGAAGACAGCACGCCGTCCAGCTGGCGGCCGCCGTGGTTCGAGACCACGATGCCGTCGGCGCCAAAGCGTACGGCGTCGCGGGCATCTTCCGGGTCGAGGATCCCTTTGATTACCATCGGACCGTCCCAGAATTCACGGATCCACTCGAGGTCTTTCCAGGAGATGGACGGATCGAAGTTGTTTGCCAGCCAGCCGATGTAATCCTCCAGGCCGGTGGGTTTACCCAGGTAGGTCGAGATATTGCCTAAATCATGCGGACGACCGTTCAGGCCAACGTCCCACGCCCACTGCGGATGGGTTACCGCCTGCCAGTAACGGCGCAGCGCGGCATTCGGACCGCTCATCCCGGAATGTGCGTCACGGTAGCGCGCGCCGGGCGTGGGCATATCGACGGTAAAGACCAGCGTGGAGCAACCCGCTGCTTTAGCACGCTCCAGCGCGTTACGCATAAAACCGCGATCGCGCAGGACGTACAGCTGGAACCACATCGGACGCTTGATCGTCGGGGCAACTTCTTCAATCGGGCAGACGGAAACCGTCGAAAGCGTAAACGGAATACCTTTGGCGTCAGCGGCAGCGGCGGCCTGAACTTCGCCCCGGCGGGCATACATGCCGCACAAGCCAACCGGCGCTAATGCCACCGGCATCGACAGTTTTTCGTTGAACAGGGTGGTTTCCAGACTCAGGTCGGCCATGTTCTTCAGCACGCGCTGGCGTAGTGCCACCTCCGATAAATCTTCGACGTTACGGCGCAGGGTATGCTCTGCATAGGCACCACCGTCGATGTAGTGGAACAGGAAGGGGGGCAGAATGCGCTGTGCTGCGGCGCGATAATCGCTGGCTGCTGAAATAATCATGAATTGTTCTCCCTGCTAATTTCATTATGGTCACCGGGCAGACGGGTAATACGCGCCTGGCGGGCCTGGGCTTCATCAAAGCGTTTAATGGTGGTGTGGACAAAGCTGAGGTGCGCCATCATCGCCTTACGCGCGCCATCAGCGTCCCCGGCGACAATCGCGTCCAGCACGGCAAGGTGCTGTGCTGTGAGCTGTGAAAACACAGGTGGCACCAGGTACATACGCTGGCGGCTCTGTTTTACCGAGGACTGCAATACGTCGAAGAAACCGCGCATGGTCTGGAGCAGCACCACGTTGTGCGACGCTTCCGCAATGGCGAGGTGAAAGCGAACGTCTGCTTGTGAGGCGAGATCCGGGTCCTCACTCTGCGTGGCCTCAAAACAGAGCCTGATTTTCTCTTTGTCGGCAGTCGTGGCGCGCATCGCGGCATGCCATGCGGTGCTGGCCTCAATAGCGTGGCGGGCTTCGAGAATATCGAAGCTGTAATCCGGGTCGTCCGCCATCAGGCTTTTCAGCGGCTGAACGATGTTTTGTTCGGACCAGGCTTCATGCTGCCAGCGGACAAACGTCCCGCCGCCGCGACGGCTGAGCAGCACGCCTTCACTGACCAGCTTTGCCAGCGCCTCGCGCAGTGAATTACGCGACACGCCGAGCTGTACGGCCAGCTGGCGCTCGGCGGGCAACTTCATGCCCGCCTCCAGCTGTTGTTCTTCAATCAGCGCCCGCACGCGAGTAGCGACCTCGTCGGACAGGCGTCTGGGCATCACTATCATGGGATCATCCAGGTTAAGACATAGGCCTGAAGCGTGGTAATCACACCCACCATACAGGTGAATATCAGGCTGTGTTTCACGGTAAAGCGGAACAGGTCAGACTCTTTACCCACCAGCCCCACGGCCGCACAGGCGATGGCGATAGATTGCGGGGAGATCATTTTGCCGGTTACGCCACCGGTGGTATTTGCCGCCACCAGCAGTACATCGGAGACACCGATTTGCTGCGCTGCCGTTGCCTGTAGGGCTGCGAACAGTGCGTTAGAAGAGGTATCTGACCCGGTCAGGAATACGCCCAGCCAGCCGAGGAACGGCGAGAAGAAGGTAAAGGCGCTGCCGGTGTGTGCCAGCGCTAATGCCAGCGTCGAAGACAGTCCTGAGTAGTTAGAGATAAATGCGAATGCCAGTACCATCCCGATGGAATAGATGGGCAACGCCAGCTCTTTCAGCGTGCTGCCGAAGGTTTGCAGGGCGGCAGAGGGCTTCATTTTCAGCCAGACGATAGACAGCAGGGCGGCAAACAGAATGGCGGTGCCGGTCGCTGAGAACCAGTCAAACTTGTATACCGCCGCGTAGGCCGTAGCTTCGTGTACCACCGGCGGCATGCGGGCCACCAGTTTGTCGAGGAACGGTACCGGAACATTCACCACCCAGTGATACATCGCGCCGCCAGGGGCAAACAGCGCTTTAAACGGTGGGATGCTCCACAGCGTGACCGTTGCTGTCAGAAACAGGAACGGTGACCAGGCGCGAACCACCTGGCCGGCGGTGTAGTGAGTGCGGGCCAGCGTTTGATCGACCTGTGAAGCACCCATGTCGCCAAAGCGGAAGATGCGCACCGGCTGCCAGCGTTTCAGGAACAGCGTCAAACACACCAGTGACACCAGAGAAGAGATGATGTCCGGCAGTTCCGGCCCGATAAAGTTAGAGCTGAGGTACTGCGCGATGGCAAAGGAGCCGCCTGCGACCATTACTGCCGGCCAGGTCTCTTTCACGCCGCGCCAGCCGTCCATAATCGCCATGATCCAGAACAGCACGATAATCGTCAGGAACGGCAGCTGGCGGCCTACCATCTGGCCGATTTCAAAACTGTCCAGCCCGGTAACCTGACCAGCAACCAGGATCGGAATACCCATTGCGCCAAACGCCACCGGCGCGGTGTTTACAATCAGGCACAGACCTGCGGCGTACAGCGGGTTGAAGCCCAGGCCAACCAGCAGTGCGGCGGTAATCGCCACCGGGGCGCCAAATCCTGCAGCCCCCTCGAGGAATGCGCCAAAGCAGAAGCCGACAATCAGCATCTGCAGACGCTGGTCCGGGGTAATCGACAGGATTGAGGAACGGATAATGTCGAACTGCCCGGTCTTGACCGAAATCTTATAGACGAATACGGCGGCGATGATTATCCAGGCAATCGGCCACAGACCATAGAAGAAGCCGTACACCACGGATGCCAGCGCGTGATCGACCGGCATTTTGTAGAACAGCAAGGCGACCAACAGGGCAATCCCTACCGTCCACGTCGCAGCGACATAACCTTTCAGCTTGAGCTTAATCAGCGCGAAGAAAAAGAACAGAATAGGGAGTGAGGCAATCAGGCTTGAAAGCCAGATGTTACCGGCCGGGTCGTAGTTTTGTTGCCAGAGATTCATTGCAGGTCTCCTGGGGGCCGCCGACATAATGCAATGAGTCTGTGCTCATCTCGTCGTCACACTATGTGTAAAAGTGGCCCTGCCAATATTGTTGTGTAGGGGTAATGACAACGAATGGTTAATCAAATGTTATTTATTGGCAACGGCATTGTAAGTTATTTTTAACGAAATGTGAGGGGGTATTCGGATCTGGCTAAAATTGGTAGGGCCAATTGGCGGGGAAATAGGAGACCGGGCAAGCGGACGTTGCCCGGAGGGTGATCAAAACTCAGTCTTTGAAAAGCCAGTCATCTCTTTCAGGCCCATTTCACGACCCAGTTCGGTCATCGGGTGTACGATCACCAGACCGCGCACGCTTTTCTTCAGCTTGCCCATGTCGGCCTGCTCTTTTTTGGTGATGGCGCGACGGAACGGGAGCTTGCTGAGCTTTTGTGCTTCTTTGCTCAACTTCTGACCGTGAACTTCACGCAGGCGCACGATCTCGGCTTCCAGCGTTTCTTTTTCTTTTTCCAGCTCGGCATATTTGTCGGCGGCTTCAACCAGTGACAGGTCTGCCTGCTGGTGGCGGATGGCGTCCAGGCGATCGCTCAGACGTTTAATTTCGTTTTTTTCGACTTCTTTCATAGGATAGCTTCTGCTAAAAATAGGATGAATATCCTATAGTATGCGCGCAGAGGGGGATTATTCTCAACTAATCGAAGATAAATAATCAAATGCTGCAAGTATTATTTCGCTAATGAAAATGTTAGCTGTTTGATTAAAAAGGGATTTTAAGAAATAAGATCGTTGATGGTGCTTTTTGTCGGTGGCGGCATAGTGAAGCACGTTTTCCTCAATATAATTAACCATCCGATCCTAAACTTAAACCATCGACCGCGCAGGCGGGTCGCGGATAATACATGGAGGATGAATCATCATGGCGAAAATAGGTGAGAACGTTTCGATTCTTATTGATAAAACCATCGATTTTATGGCGTCAAGCCAGGCTTTTCGTGAGTACTTGAATAAAACGCCGCCGCGTAACACGGTGCCTTCTGAGGTCCCGCAGGAAAACGTGCCGCTGTATCTGCAGCGTCTGGAGTACTATCGCCAGCTGTATCGACCGCAGCAGGATGAGAAGTAAATCGGTATGACGTTATTTCTGAAAGGCTTTCTTTAAGCTGATTTTAGAAATCAGCTCGGTCAGAGAGAGCACCATGGTTGAGCGTACCATTTGCTGGTAGCGCTGGATTTGCATGGCGTACAAACCCGAGTCTGAGGTATCAAACTGGGGCGGGGGCGGGAGCGCCGTCACGCAGTGCAGTTCACCAAACGGTCCGAGAATTTCGTCGTCGGTGAACGCATATTCATTACCGTCGTGATTCAATTCCTCACGCAGCGCCATCAGCAGTTCCGCATCTTCATACTCAGGGCGGCTGAGCACACCCAGGCCGTAGATCAGCTTCAGACGGACCGACAGATCGCCCAGCGGCCCGTCGCCGTCGAGCAACGGTTCCACTGCATATTTAACCGCGTAGTCGTCTTTGCGAAATACCTGAAGCACCAGGATATTCACCGCCTCGGTGAGTAAATCTACGGCGGTGATGAGGAAGCTGCGTACGGTTTTGCCAGCATTCAGACGCTCAAGCACACGATTTTCAAAGGCCTGCGTTTGTTCCATTATTGCCTGCATATCTGACAATCTGATATTCGGGCGCAGGCTGACCTGCGCCGCACTGTGGATCATTTGGTTGCGTTATATGCGTTAACCGCCTCCGCCACCACGTCGCTGTTGGCATCCAGCCCGGAAACCTGTGCCAGCGCGGCCTGTGGGCCTTTTTCGTCAATCAGCGCTGCCAGTTCCTGCGCCTGCGGGTCTTCTTCACTGCGGTAATGCATCGCCGCAGCAATACCCTGCACCAGATTAACGTGCTGCAGGCCGTACTCCAGCGTGCCGAGCAGCGGCTTGATTAAACGGTCGCCTGCGCTCAGTTTACGCAGCGGCTGGCGGCCCACGCGCTCAACGTCATCTTTCAGGTACGGGTTTTCGAAACGACTGAGGATTTTCTGAATGTATGCTGCATGTTTTGCCGCATCAAAGCCATAGCGTTTGATCAGTACCGCGCCGCTCTCTTCCATCGCACCTTTTACCACTGCGCGGATTTTCTCGTCGAGAATCGCGTCACGGATGGTCTGATGACCGGTCAATTTTCCGAGGTACGCGGTTATAGCATGCCCCGTGTTCAGCGTGAAGAGCTTACGTTCGACAAATGCCATCAGGTTATCAGTTAATTCCATTCCCGGGATGTTTGGCAACTCGCCTTTAAACTGGGTTTTGTCGACAATCCACTCGCTGAAGGTTTCTACGGTCACTTCCAGCGGGTCATTGGTGGCAGAGGCGGAAGGCGGAACAATACGGTCTACGGCAGAATCGACAAAACCAACGTGTTCTTCAACCCAGGCTTTATCCGCATCGTCCAGCGCGTTCAGCACGTGGCCTTTCAGCTGGGTGGTGCCGCGCACCATGTTTTCACAGGCAATAATATTCAGAGGGGTGCTAATACCCTGCGCTTTACGCTTGACCAGCCCTTTGGCGATGGCAGGCGCAATGCGTTCCAGCACGACCGGACCAACCGCGGTGGTCACGAGATCAACCTGGGCAATCAGTTCAACGACATCGTCGCCGATGCTGCTGACGGCGTTAACGCCGGAAACGGTATCAACCTGCTCATTTTCACCGACAACATGAACCTGATAGCTATGACGGGCATTCAGGGCGTCGAGAACCACCTGATTTACATCCGCAAACGTCAGTTGTATCCCCGCGTCTGCCAGCAGTTTGCCGATAAAGCCACGACCGATATTACCTGCGCCAAAATGTAATGCTTTCATAGTATTAACCTTCATTAATGTTTTTACCCAAGAGGGCTGGGGTGAGGCTTTTCCCTCAACCTAACCCTCTCCACAAGGGAGAGGATTTTGTAGGCCCGGTAAGCATGAGTCTTACCGGGCAATAACGCTTACTTACGACCTGCCAGCAGTTCCAGCACTTCATCCACGCTGGTGGTCTGCGCCAGACGTTCGATCACGGATTCATCATCCAGCGCGTTGGTCAGGCTGGTAATCACCTGGATGTGCTCATTGTTACGCGCGGCGATACCAATCACCAGGCGGGCAATGTCGTCTTCTTCTTCACCGAAGCGCACACCTTCCGGGTACTGACAGAACACGATGCCGGTTTTCAGCACGCGATCTTTAGCTTCGATGGTGCCGTGCGGTACCGCAATGGACTCACCCAGGTAGGTAGAGGTCAGTTTTTCGCGATCCAGCATTGCCTGGACGTATTCCGGCTCAACATAGCCGCCTTTCACCAGTTGCTCACCGGCAAACAGAATGGCTTCTTCTTTGTTGGTGGCTTTACGGCCAAGGAAGATATTCTCCGCACCCAGTTTGAACAGGTTGTTATCACCTTCATCAAAACTGTCTTTCAGGTGGTCACGTACCTTCTCTTCGTTAATGTTGTGGCGCTGTGCGGCAACCAGACGCTCGGTCAGGCTGGTGTACAGACCGCTGTCGAGGAAGTTGGTCAGCGAAATGTGCTGCGCCTGCGGAACCTGGCGCATAGCGCGTTCGGTCAGGTCACGGTGGGTAATGACCAGATCCACATCCGGCGGCAGATTGTTAATCGCGCTGTTGGTGACGGAGATCTGAGACAGACCGGCATCCTGCACTTTCTTGCGCAGTACGCCTGCACCCATTGCGCTGGAGCCCATACCGGCATCACAGGCAACGATGATTTTACGCACATGGCTCAGGTCGTTGGTGACATCGCCCGCAGACAGCGGAGATGAACCTTTGGATTCTGCTTTCATGTCGTGCATGCGACGGGTCGCTGCATCAATGTCATCTTCTTCTTTCACTTTGCTGGTTTTCAGCAGAATGGCTGAGACCACAAAGGAGACCGCCATGGCCGCACAGATTGCCGCGATGTTAGCGAAGTACGCGCCTTTTGGCGTCATGGCCAGTACGGCCAGGATAGAGCCCGGAGAGGCCGGAGAAACCAGACCGCCGCCGAGGATAGTCAGCGTAAATACGCCGGTCATACCGCCGAGGATAACGGCCAGGATCAGACGTGGGTTCATCAGCACGTACGGGAAGTAGATTTCGTGGATACCGCCCAGGAAGTGGATGATAGCCGCACCGCCCGCAGACTGTTTAGCGCTACCGCGACCGAAGAACATGTACGCCAGCAGGACGCCCATACCCGGACCCGGGTTTGCTTCAATCAGGAAGAAGATGGATTTGCCCATCTCATGGGACTGCTGAATGCCCAGCGGTGAGAAAATACCGTGGTTGATGGCGTTGTTGAGGAACAGGATTTTCGCCGGTTCAACAAAGATAGACGCCAGCGGCAGCATGTCATGGACAACCATGAAGTTAACGCCTGCTGCCAGAATTTTGGACAGGGCCTCAACCAGTGGGCCAATGCCGAGGAACGCCAGGATAGCGAGGATCATCCCGATGATGCCGGCGGAGAAGTTGTTCACCAGCATCTCAAAGCCGGATTTAATCTTACCGTCAACCCAGTTATCGAAGTGTTTAATCGCCCAGCCGCCCAACGGACCGGCAATCATTGCGCCGAGGAACATCGGCATATCGGCACCGACGATCACACCCATTGTGGTGATGGCACCGACCACACCGCCGCGATCGCCACCCACCAATTTACCGCCGGTGTAACCAATCAGCAGCGGCAGAAGATAGGTGATCATAGGGCCAACGAGCTTAGCCAGCGTTTCGCTCGGCAACCACCCTGTCGGAATGAATAATGCGGTGATAATACCCCACGCGATAAACGCGCCGATATTCGGCATCACCATGTTGCTGAGGAATCGACCAAAGCTTTGCACTTTGATCTTAATATCGGATGACATAAAAACACCCCTTCTTATGTTTGCTATCGCGCAGGCTGAAAGCCCGAGGTTTGTTAATGTAGCGGCAGGAGGTAGCCGGACCCTGTAGATACTGCGAAATCTGGCACTGAATCGTTCAACTGTCCAGTCGACGCCTTTTTATGTGATATTCGTCACGTAAATATAGGGTGTATGGCGGTAGTTAATGTGATATTCATCACAAAACACCAGTACAAAAAAACACCTCACGGTTAGAATTCACCCAAAAAGGCAGAAAAATGCGAATTGGTTCACGTTTTATGTTGGCGTGTTTGTTGGGTCTTTGTGATCTGAATCACAAGAAATTTTCATCTGTTTTTTTTCCAGTGTGATCTGAAGCAGATTCTCCCCCGCCCATTTTTTGCGGAAAATAAAGCAATTTTTACTCAGAAAATATATTTTTTTTGTGGTATGGAAAAAATTGCCAACTCCAGTTATGTTCAAGACATCAGCCAGGGTACATACGGCTGCCAGCACAAAAAAACTCTAATTAGTGTGAATTCGAGGCAGGTATGTTTCTAAATTATTTCGCGTTGGGCGTGCTCATTTTCGTCTTCCTGGTTCTGTTCTACGGAATCATCGCCATCCATGATATTCCCTACAACATGGCTAAAAAGCGTAACCATCCCCATGCCGATGCGATTCATACGGCGGGCTGGATTAGCTTGTTTACGCTCCATGCCATTTGGCCGTTCCTGTGGATTTGGGCCACGCTCTACCAACCCGAACGCGGCTGGGGAATGCAAAACCATATTCAGCCAATGACGGGCAACCCTGATATTGACGCTCTTGCGAAGCGCGTAGCCGATCTGGAACAAAAACTGGCTGCGGTGCAACCCGCCGCTGATAAGAACACGCAGGAGCGCTGATCATGGATCTGTTGATTGTTTTGACCTACGTGGCATTTGCCTGGGCCATCTTTAAGATATTCCGTATCCCGGTAAACCAATGGACGCTTGCTACCGCAGCTTTAGGTGGCGTGTTTATTGTTGCGGGCCTCATTTTATTAATGAACTATAACCACCCGTATACCTACACTGCGCAAAAAGCGGTGATCTCCATTCCAATTACGCCGCAGGTTACGGGGATTGTGAGTGAGGTTACCGATAAAAATAATCAGCTGATTAAAAAAGGCGAGGTGTTGTTCAAACTCGATCCAGGCCGCTACCAGGCGCGCGTCGACAGGCTGCAGGCCGACCTGGTTACCGCAACGCACAATATCGATAATTTAAAAGCGCAACTTTCGGAAGCGGTCGCCAACACCACGCGAGTGTCTGCCGAGCGCGATCGTCTGTATAAAGATTATCAACGCTACCTGAAAGGCAGCCAGGCGAAGGTTAACCCGTTTTCTGAAAGCGACATCGACAACGCCCGCCAAAACTACCTGGCACAAGATGCGCTGGTGAAAGGCTCCGTTGCGGAACAAACCCAGATCCAAAGTCAGTTAGACAGCATGGTTAACGGTGAGCAGTCGCAGGTTGCCTCTCTGCGTGCTCAGCTTGCTGAAGCCAAATACAATCTGGATCAGACCGTCGTGCGTGCGCCAAGTAATGGCTATATCACGCAGGTGCTGATCCGTCCGGGGACCTATGCCGCTGCGCTGCCTCTGCGACCGGTGATGGTCTTTATTCCGGAACAGAAACGCCAGATTGTGGCCCAGTTCCGCCAGAACTCATTGCTGCGTCTTGAACCGGGCGATGAAGCGGAAGTGGTGTTTAATGCGCTACCAGGCCAGGTTTTCTCCGGTAAATTGACCAGCATTCTGCCGGTTGTGCCGGGAGGCTCTTATCAGGCTCAGGGCGCATTGCAGTCCTTAACGGTGGTGCCGGGTACCGATGGCGTGCTGGCAACGATTGAACTGGAGCCGAATGCTGAAGTTGACGCCTTACCGGACGGCATTTATGCCCAGGTGGCGGTTTACTCCGACCATTTCGCCCACGTGTCGGTGATGCGTAAAGTACTGCTGCGTATGACCAGCTGGATGCATTACCTTTATTTAGATCATTGAGACCGTCGTCACCTGCCATTTGCCGTGGCCTGAGCCATACTGATATTTTTGTTGGCAAAAAGGACACGGCATGAAACTCATTGGTAGCTACACCAGCCCTTTTGTGCGAAAAATCTCTATTCTGTTGCTGGAAAAGGGCATTACCTTCGAATTCGTTAATGAACTCCCCTACAACGCCGAAAACGGCGTGGCGCGCTACAACCCGTTAGGAAAAGTGCCCGCGCTGGTCACCGATGAGGGCGAGTACTGGTTCGATTCGCCAATCATCGCCGAATACATTGAGCTGCTGGATATTGCGCCAGCCATGTTACCGCGCGATCCGCTGGCGGCGCTGAAGGTGCGTCAGATTGAAGCGCTGGCGGACGGTATTATGGATGCTGGACTTGTCTCCGTACGTGAACAGGCCCGGCCAGCCGCACAGCAATCAGAAATCGAACTGCTGCGCCAGCGCGAGAAAATTACCCGCAGCCTGGATGTGCTGGAAGGCTATCTGGCAGACGGCACCCTGAAAACGGACACGGTGAATCTGGCCACCGTCGCCATCGCCTGCGCCGTGGGTTATCTCAATTTCCGTCGCGTCGCACCCGGCTGGTGTGTTGACCGACCGCGACTGGTTAAACTGGTGGAAACGCTCTTTCAGCGTGAGAGCTTTGCCCGCACGGAACCGCCAAAGGCTTGATGCGTATTATGTCCGCCTGAGCAAACTCACGGTACAATCCCCCCATATTGCTATCCCTCTCCCCGGCGGAGAGGGCCACCAACAGCCAGGCCCTTTCATGACAACCGACATGCGTTCACTCTACAGCCAGCTTCCTGCGATCGATCGTTTATTGCGCGACAGCGCCTTTCTTGCCTTACGTGAGTCTCACGGTCATACCCGAGTGGTGGAGCTTCTTCGCCATATGCTCGACGAAGCCAGGGAAACGATTCGCGACACGCAGGCACTCCCGGCGTGGAGTGACGACTGGGCGCAAGAAGCCAGCGCCCGGCTGGAGCGCGAGTCGCACAGCGCGCTGCGTCCGGTCATCAACCTGACGGGTACGGTGCTGCACACCAACCTGGGTCGTGCGTTGCAGGCGCAAGAAGCGATTGAGGCGGTGATGCAGGTGATGCACGCGCCGGTGACGCTGGAGTATGACCTCGACGGCGCCGGTCGTGGGCATCGCGATCGTGCGCTGGCGGACCTGTTGTGTCGCATTACGGGAGCCGAAGATGCCTGCATCGTTAATAACAATGCGGCAGCGGTACTGCTGATGTTGGCTGCAACCGCCAATGGTAAAGAGGTGGTGGTTTCACGCGGTGAGCTGGTGGAAATTGGCGGCGCATTTCGTATTCCGGACGTGATGCGCCAGGCCGGGTGTGTTCTACATGAGGTCGGTACCACTAACCGGACGCACGCCAGCGATTACCGTCAGGCAGTGAATGAAAATACCGGTCTGTTGATGAAAGTGCATACCAGCAATTACAGCATTGAAGGCTTTACCAAAACGGTGGATGAAGCCGAGCTGGCGGCGATCGGTCATGAGCTGGATATTCCGGTGGTGACGGATCTGGGCAGCGGCTCGCTGGTGGATCTCAGCCTGTACGGTTTACCCAAGGAGCCGATGCCGCAGCAGTTGATTGCCGCGGGTGTTAGCCTGGTCAGCTTCTCGGGCGACAAGCTGCTGGGCGGGCCGCAGGCCGGAATTATCGTCGGTAAGAAAGAGATGATTGCCCGGCTGCAGCGTCATCCGCTGAAACGTGCGCTGCGGGCCGATAAAATGACCCTGGCGGCACTGGAAGCCACGCTGCGGCTTTATTTGCATCCGGAAGCACTGGCGGAAAAATTACCCACGCTGCGCCTGCTCACCCGTAAGGACGAGGCGATCCGCGAACAGGCACAACGCTTACAGGCACAGCTCGAACAACATTATGGCGGCGAGTTTGCACTGAACGTGATGCCTTGTCTGTCGCAGATTGGCAGTGGTTCGCTACCGGTTGATAGACTGCCCAGCGCGGCATTAACCTTTACCCCGCATGACGGGCGCGGTAGCCGCCTTGAGGCCCTGGCTGCCCGCTGGCGCGCGCTACCGGTGCCGGTCATTGGGCGAATTTATGATGGCCGCTTATGGCTGGATCTGCGCTGTCTTGAAGACGAGCCCCGGTTTATGGAGATGATGCTGAAATGATTATTGCAACAGCCGGACACGTTGACCACGGAAAAACCACGTTATTACAGGCGATTACCGGTGTGAATGCCGATCGTCTGCCGGAAGAAAAAAAACGTGGCATGACTATCGATTTGGGCTATGCCTACTGGCCGCAGCCGGATGGCCGCGTGCTGGGGTTTATCGACGTTCCCGGACACGAAAAGTTTCTGTCCAACATGCTGGCGGGCGTCGGCGGCATCGATCACGCGCTGTTGGTGGTGGCCTGCGATGATGGCGTGATGGCGCAAACGCGGGAGCATTTGCAGATCCTGCAACTGACGGGCAATCCGCAGCTCACCGTGGCGCTGACCAAAGCCGATCGCGTGGATGACGCGCGTATTGACGACGTGCGTGCAGAAGTGCAGTCAACGTTGGCAAACTTTGGTTTTGCCGGGGCGACACTTTTCGTGACCGCCGCCAGTGAAGGGCTGGGTATTGATGCATTACGTGAGCATCTGCTGCAGCTGCCTGCGCGAGAGCTGGCCCGCAATCACACCTTCCGGCTGGCAATTGACCGCGCCTTTACGGTGAAGGGGGCGGGCCTGGTAGTTACCGGCACGGCGCTCAGTGGTGAAGTGAACGTTGGCGACACGCTGTGGCTGACTGGGGTCAACAAACCGATGCGCGTGCGTAGTCTGCATGCGCAAAACCAGGCCACTGAGTACGCTCATGCCGGGCAGCGTATTGCCCTGAATATTGCCGGCGATGCGGAGAAAGAACAGCTCACCCGCGGTGACTGGCTGTTGTCCGATGCACCGCCGGATGCCTTGACCCGCGTCATTGTCTCTTTAGAGCACGCCGCCCCGCTGACACAGTGGCAACCGCTGCATATTCACCACGCGGCCAGCCACGTGACCGGGCGTATTTCCCTGCTCGAAGGGACGCTGGCGGAGCTGGTGTTTGATACGCCGCTGTGGCTGGCCGATAACGACAGACTGGTGCTGCGCGATATTTCTGCCCGCACGACGCTTGCGGGTGCACGCGTGGTGACGCTCAACCCGCCGCGTCGTGGCAAGCGTAAACCGGAGTATCTGCAGTGGCTATCGGCGCTGGAAAACGCACAGAATGACGGCGACGCGCTGGCAGTGCATCTGACGCGTGGCGCGGTGAACATCCCCGATTTCGCATGGGCGCGCCAGCTTAACGGCGACGGGATGCGCCCGTTGATTGAGCAACATGGTTTTATTCAGGCTGGATATAGCCTGTTGAATGCCTCTGTCGCCGCCCGCTGGCAGCGTAAAATTTTGGATACGCTGGCGACGTACCACGAGCAGCATCGCGATGAGCCGGGACCGGGGCGTGAGCGTCTGCGGCGCATGGCGCTGCCGATGGAAGACGAAGCGCTGGTCCTGCTGCTGATCGAAAAAATGCGCGATAGCGGCGTTATCCATAGCCACCATGGCTGGCTGCATTTACCGGACCATAAGGCCGGCTTTAGCGATGAGCAGCAGGCCATCTGGCAAAAAGTTGAGCCTCTCTTCGGCGATGAGCCGTGGTGGGTGCGGGACCTGGCGAAAGAAACGGGCACTGATGAGCAGGCCATGCGTCTGGCGTTACGGCAGGCAGCGCAGCAGGGCATCATTACCGCGATCGTCAAAGATCGCTATTATCGTAACGATCGCATCGTGGCTTTTGCCAATATGATCCGCGAACTGGATCTGGAAAGAGGATCAACCTGTGCCGCTGATTTCCGCGACAGGCTGAATGTGGGACGTAAATTGGCTATCCAAATTCTGGAATATTTTGACCGTATTGGGTTTACCCGTCGCCGGGGAAATGATCATTTATTACGCGATGCATTACTGTTTCCCGAAAAGTAATGACACAATTAATTCATAGAAAACATGAATTAATACAAAATAGCGGTTGATTTATATAAGCACATTAGATTTTAAACCTAATGTGCTTTTTTAATTTCTGGTGTTATTAAAATAACAACCACGATCATATTTTGATGGGATTTTCACACGTATGCTGCCTACCTCTTTAGAGTAATTAAGGATTGTACAATGGCTGCTTCAACATTTTTTATCCCATCTGTGAACGTAATCGGTACTGGTGCATTGAAGGATGCCATGAATACAATGGCGGAATATGGATTCCGTCGTACGTTAATCGTGACGGATGCCATGCTGACCCAATTAGGGATGGCGGGCGATATTCAAAAGGCCTTACAGGAACGTGATATTTTCAGTGTTATTTTTGATGGTACGCATCCTAACCCAACTACCAGCAACGTTGCGGCAGGTCTGAAACTTCTGCAAGAACACCAGTGTGATAGCGTTATTTCCCTGGGCGGCGGCTCACCACACGACTGTGCGAAAGGCATTGCGCTGGTGGCGGCTAACGGCGGCGACATTCGTGACTACGAAGGCGTTGACCGTTCTGCAAAACCACAGCTGCCGATGATTGCCATCAACACCACGGCGGGTACGGCATCTGAAATGACCCGTTTCTGCATCATCACTGATGAAGAACGCCACATTAAAATGGCGATTGTTGATAAGCACGTAACCCCGCTGCTGTCGGTAAATGATTCCTCGCTGATGGTCGGTATGCCGAAGTCTCTGACGGCGGCCACCGGTATGGATGCGCTGACCCACGCCATTGAAGCCTATGTTTCCACTGCTGCCACGCCGATTACCGATGCTTGTGCACTCAAAGCGGTAACGATGATTGCTGAAAATCTGACGGTTGCCGTGGAAGAGGGCAGTAACGCGCAGGCGCGCGAAGCCATGGCCTACGCGCAGTTCCTCGCCGGTATGGCCTTTAACAATGCATCTCTGGGTTACGTTCACGCAATGGCGCACCAGCTGGGCGGTTTCTATAACCTGCCGCACGGGGTGTGCAACGCCGTCCTGCTGCCGCATGTTCAGGTGTTCAACAGCAAGGTTGCTGCGGCTCGCCTGCGTGACTGTGCGGCTGCAATGGGTGTGAATGTGGCGGATATGAGCGAAGCGCAAGGCGCTGAGGCCTGCATCGCGGCGATCCGTGAGCTGGCGCAGAAAGTGGCAATTCCGGCAGGCCTGCGCGACCTGAACGTGAAGGAAGAAGATTTTGCTATTCTGGCGACCAACGCCCTGAAGGATGCCTGTGGTTTTACCAACCCGATTCAGGCGACGCATGAGGAAATCATGGCGATCTATCGCGCGGCAATGTAAACCGTGACATCTGTCGTAAAGCAGTAAATGGCTGGCGAATAATTCGCCAGTCCCGTCTACCTTTGTAGTACCCCTACAGCAAGGAGACGGTCATGACCAATAACCCCCCTTCAACGCGTATTCATCCCGGCGAGTATGGTTATCCCCTGAAGTTAAAAGCCCGATACGATAACTTTATCGGCGGCGATTGGGTGGCACCGGTGGACGGTGAGTATTACCAGAACCTGACGCCGGTCACCGGGCAGTTACTGTGCGAAGTGGCCTCTTCCGGCAAAAAAGACATCGACCTGGCATTGGATGCCGCGCACAAAGTCAAAGATAAATGGGCGCATACGTCCGTTCAGGATCGTGCTGCGCTCCTGTTCAAGATTGCCGATCGCATGGAGCAAAACCTGGAGCTGCTGGCGACGGCAGAAACCTGGGATAACGGTAAGCCAATCCGCGAAACCAGCGCGGCAGATGTGCCGCTGGCCATTGACCATTTCCGCTATTTCGCCTCCTGTATTCGAGCCCAGGAAGGGGGGATCAGTGAAGTCGACAGCGATACGGTGGCGTATCATTTCCATGAACCGCTCGGCGTAGTCGGGCAAATTATCCCGTGGAACTTCCCGTTGCTGATGGCGAGCTGGAAGATGGCGCCGGCCCTGGCAGCGGGTAACTGCGTGGTGCTGAAGCCAGCTCGTCTGACGCCGCTGTCGGTGCTGCTGCTGATGGAAGTTATCGGCGATTTGCTGCCACCGGGCGTGGTGAACGTGGTCAACGGTGCGGGCGGAGAAATCGGCGAATATCTGGCGACATCAAAACGCATTGCGAAAGTGGCGTTTACCGGTTCGACGGAAGTCGGCCAGCAGATCATGCAGTACGCCACACAGAATATTATCCCTGTCACGCTGGAACTGGGTGGCAAGTCGCCGAATATCTTCTTTGCCGACGTTATGGATGAGGAAGATGCGTTCTTTGACAAGGCGCTGGAAGGTTTTGCGCTATTTGCCTTCAACCAGGGCGAGGTGTGTACTTGCCCGAGTCGTGCACTGGTGCAGGAATCTATATACGAACGTTTTATGGAGCGAGCCATTCGCCGTGTGGAGAGTATCCGCAGCGGTAACCCGCTTGATAGCGTCACGCAGATGGGCGCGCAGGTCTCGCATGGGCAGTTAGAAACCATTCTGAACTACATTGATATCGGTAAGAAAGAAGGGGCGGATATCCTGACCGGCGGGCGGCGTAAGCAGCTGGATGGGGAGTTAAAAGAGGGCTACTACCTCGAGCCAACCATCCTGTACGGAAAGAACAATATGCGCGTTTTCCAGGAAGAGATCTTCGGCCCGGTGCTGGCGGTCACAACCTTTAAAACTATGGAAGACGCGCTGGAGATCGCCAACGATACCCAATACGGACTGGGTGCTGGTGTCTGGAGCCGTAACGGTAATCTGGCCTATAAGATGGGACGTGGTATTCAGGCCGGACGCGTCTGGACCAACTGCTACCATGCCTACCCGGCACATGCGGCGTTTGGCGGCTATAAACAGTCGGGTATCGGGCGGGAAACTCACAAGATGATGCTGAACCACTACCAGCAGACCAAGTGCCTGCTGGTGAGCTACTCTGATAAACCGCTGGGGCTGTTTTAATCTCCTGTCACTTATTGCCCGGTATCGCATAGCGAGCCGGGCATCAAGTTCTGCTCTGCAGTTTACTCAGGTAAATGACTGGGGTGAGCGAACGAAGCCAACAAAGAAGCAGTTCAAAAGACGATGGGTATATATAAACCCATATATCGTTATATAAATAAGACAATTGCATCCAATCTGGTTATTCCACTATTATGCTCAAATCTATTATTTAAAACTAATAGCATACAAATTCTTTATTTTTAATCCCTGAGGCAAATATGTTTCTTGATTATTTTGCATTAGGAGTGCTTATTTTTGTATTCCTGGTCATTTTTTATGGGGTTATTATTCTGCATGATATTCCCTATCTAATTGCAAAAAAACGTAACCATCCTCATGCCGACGCTATCCATGTTGCGGGATGGGTAAGTCTGTTTACGCTGCATGTTATTTGGCCCTTTTTATGGATTTGGGCAACGCTTTACCGCCCGGAGCGCGGTTGGGGCATGCAAAGCGCTGATTCTTCCCTGATTCAACTTCAGGAACGGGTAGCCGATCTGGAAAAGAAACTGGCCGAGGTTAAGACCTCCCCGGCGGAGTAATATCGATGGATTTACTGATCGTTTTGACCTATGTGGCTTGTGCATGGTCTGTATTTAAAATTTTCAAAATTCCTGTAAATAAATGGACAGTACCGACTGCAGCATTGGGCGGTATTTTTATTGTTTGCGGACTTATATTACTGATGAACTATAACCATCCGTATACATTTAAGGCGCAAAAGGCGGTTATTTCTATTCCCGTCGTGCCGCAGGTGACCGGGGTGGTAACAGAAGTCACGGATAAGAAAAACACGCTGATCAAAAAAGGCGAGGTGCTGTTTAAGCTTAACCCAGGGCGTTATCAGGCGAGGGTTGACCGCCTGAAAGCCGACATTGTCACGGCACAGCATAAAGAGCAGGCGCTGGTTGCGCAGTTAGATGAAATGAAAGCGAACACGCAGCAGAAAAAGGCCACGCGTGACAAGTTGGCAAAAGATTACCAGCGTTACGCGCAGGGTAGCCAGGCGAAGGTAAATCCTTTTTCTGAACGCGATATCGATGCGGCACGGCAAAACTATCTGGCGCAGGAAGCGTCGGTAAAATCGTCCCTCGCAGAGCAACAGCAAATACAGAGCCAGTTAGACAGCATGGTGATGGGTGAGCATTCACAAATTGCCAGCCTGAAAGCCCAGCTGGCGGAAGCAGAATTTAACCTCGATCAAACCGTGGTTCGTGCGCCCAGCGATGGCTATGTTACCCAGGTGCTGATCCGACCGGGCACCTATGCCGCTGCGCTGCCGATGCGTCCGGTGATGGTGTTTATCCCGGATCAAAAACGACAGATTATTGCCCAGTTCCGCCAAAACTCACTTCTGCGACTGGAGCCAGGTGACGAAGCTGAAGTGGTATTTAACGCGCTACCGGGGAAAGTTTATAGCGGAAAACTGGCCGCGATTAGCCCGGCGGTTCCGGGTGGTACGTATCAGTCGAACGGCGCGTTGCAATCCTTAAACTCCACGCCGGGTTCGGAAGGGGTGATCGCCACGATTGAACTGAATGAGAATGTGGACGTCAACGCGTTGCCTGATGGTATTTACGCTCAGGTCGCGGTGTATTCGGACCATTTCGCCCATGTATCAGTGATGCGTAAGGTCCTGTTACGCATGACCAGTTGGGTGCATTACCTGTATCTCGACCACTAGGTGCAGACTATTTTACTTACTCAGGTGGCTGTTGTAGCACCTGAGTAAGCTGCTCGCGAATCTCCGCCAACATCTCATCCAGAATAAACTGCACTCGCCAGGGTTGGTATTCACGCTTACGGAAAATCGCGACCAGATCCAGCCACCACTCGTGCTGTTCAGAGAAGCACGGAACCAGCGCCCCAGCCTCAATATCAAGTTGAACGCTTTCATTGGGCGCAAAAACAATGCCCAGATGATTACGTGCCAGCGCCAGCGCGGATTGCGTATTATCGCAGACGTAATTTCCTGTCACCCGATAGTCATGCATCTCCTTGCCACCGGCTGAATTGAATCGCCAAATATTGGCGTCATCAATCATCATTGAATCAATCAAAATACAGGAATGTTGCTCCAGTTCTTCAGGGCTACTGATGGGGTGCTTATCGAGATATCCCTGGCTGGCAAAAGCCGTAACCGCATATTTAGTAATGAAACTGGCAACCAGTGTTTCATCTTTGGGATGTGCGTAGGAAATTAAAACATCACAATCATCAGGGAATTCGACCCCTTCATAAAATGCTTTACGTTCCAGGTTATAGGTTTTCAGCGAGAGGCTAATTCCACCAATATTCTGAATTTTTGCAATAACATGTTGCGATAAGTAAGCAATAATTCCCGTTGGTGCATATACAGTGACCCGACCACGTTTTTCATGCTTATAATCGGCAATAAAATTGTTCAGCTGTTCGTTTCTGTCTAACATGTCATTGATGTAGGGTAGCAACGCGGTGCCAAAGGGCGTCAGGGTAAGTTGTCGGGTGGTTCTGTCAAACACCTTTAATCCAACTTTTGATTCAAAATCAGCAAGATATTTGCTGACGTTGGCCTGCGCAATGCCGAGTACGGTTGCGGCATGGCTGATGTTTTCACTGGCAGCAATGACCGAAATAATTTTCAGTTCCCGGTGTTTGAGTTGTAATTTGTTCATCGCTGAATCCAATATATATATGATTTTATATATTACTATATAAATATGCGTCTTGCACTGATGAAATTGTAAGCATTATTATGCGCCTGCTTTGTAGCTTATTTTAAAATGGAAAGTTGGCATGTTAATTAAACGCAATATTGCGGCGCTAGTTGCTTTGTCTTTTATGGCAAGTGCATCAGCCGCAGAGTTTTCTCTTGGCGGTGGGGCTGTATATAACGAATCTCCTTATCGTGGATACAATGAAAATGTCCATGCAGTACCGCTTATCAGTTATGAAGGCGAATCATTTTATTTTAGGCAAACAACGCTAGGTTATATTCTGTCGAAGAGTGAAAGTAATGAATTTAGCATTACTGCTTCGTGGATGCCGCTTGAGTTTGACCCAGGCGATAACGACGATCATGCGATGAAGCAGCTCGACAAGCGTGACGCAACCGCAATGGCGGGGGCCGCATGGTATCACCATGAGAAATGGGGCAGCGTGAAAGTCTCTGCCGCAGCGGATGTAATGGACAACAGCAGCGGTTGGGCTGGCGAAGTTTCTCTGTTCCGTCCAATGCCGATGGGCAAGCTGACGCTGACGCCGTCCATTGGTGTGCTCTACTACGATGAAAAATTCAACGAATATTACTACGGCATCTCAGGCAATGAGTCTCGCCGTAGCGGGTTATCTAGCTATTCCCCAGGCGATAGCTGGACACCGTATGCCGGTCTGTCCGCAAAATATGCGTTAACCGCTAACCTGACACTGCTGGCCAGCGCCAACTATAGCGTGCTGCCAGATGATATTAAGGATAGCCCAATGGTTGATCGCGATGACAGCTTCACTTTCCTGTCAGGGGTGAGCTGGCGTTTCTAATTCTCACCCGTTTGTCCTCATGGAAGAGGGCAATTTTTTCATGATGTTTTGACGGATGGCGCCAACAGTCGCCATCCGTCATATCATTACTGCTCGTTGACCCAAATCCGCATTTCACCTTCACCACGGTTCGCCCAGCTAAACCACGGAATAAACGTCAGCGTATGCGTTTGCCGGGAAGCGGGGGAGACATCGTAGTGCCACAACGATTGCTGCGTGGCATCATCAGCGCTTTGCTTCACCCCTTCCGTTTGAATCAGTATTTTATGGCTGAATAGCCCTTTCCCCTCAAAGACCCTGAATTCACTCTCTTTGGGCAGCCACAGGTTATGCAATTCCTCGCCGTTATCCGCCTGCTCCAGACAATAGACTAACGGTCCACGTTGAATGGCAACTTTACCGGCAACATGGCGAACCAGCGGATTGCCGTATACCCGACGCACCGGCATCGGGAGCGTCAGGCTCAGCGTATCCCCTTCTTGCCAGGTGCGGGTTATGTGCAAATAGCCTTTGTGAACATCCTGCTCGACCGGCAGACCGTTCAGCATGACCTGCGGCGCGGAGCACCAGTCCGGCAGGCGTAGTGCCAGGGTGTGGTGTACTGGCTGCACGGAATCAATGGTGATATTAACCTGCTCATGCCACGGATAATCTCCGCTAATGCGGAGTTTCAGCGTCCCGTTTTCAACGGGTATTTCCATGCTGTTGCCCACATACATATTGATATACAGCGCGTCCTGGCGCGGCGTGTAGAGGTAATGGCCAATCGACGTTAACACGCGCGCGATATTCGGTGGGCAGCAGGCGCAGCCAAACCAGCGCTGGCGAATGGGCTTCACGTGGTCATAAATATGGTTAAATTTTAGAGATTTAGGATGCACTTCCAGCGGGTTAACGTAGAAAAAGTGTTTCCCGTCAAGCGCCATACCACCCAGTACGGTGTTATACAGCGCGCGTTCCATCACGTCGGCGTACTGACTGTCGGCCTCCATCTCCAGCATCCGGCGGGCGAACATCATCAGACCAATAGAGGCGCAGCTTTCCGCATACACAGAGTCGTTGGGCAGATCGTAGTCGCTGCTAAACGCCTCGCCGCTGCTTTGCGAGCCGATCCCGCCGGTAATGTACAACTGGCGCTGGGCCATATTGTTCCACAGTCGCAGGCAGTCCTGGCGCTTGCCTTCGTCCTGGCTTAAGCGGGCCAAGTGGGCCACACCGGTCATCAGGTAGACAAAGCGCACGGCGTGACCGATGGCGGTTTGCTGTTCAGATATTGGCTGGTGCGCCTGGCTGTAAGGCTTGTCTTTCACCATCCACGCCGGGCCGTAGGTGTGCCAGTAGGAGGTGCGACCGCGTTTTTCGTACTCTTCATCGTAGAAATGCGGCTGTGTGCCACGCTGCTCAACAAAATAATTTACCAGCGTCATATACCGTGGTTGCTGCGTGACTTCATACAATCGCATGAGCGCCAGCTCAATTTCCGGGTGTCCGGGATAGCCATGCAGCTGGTTTTCACCGGGTCCAAAAACGTTGTCGATATGGTCTGCCAGACGACATACCACCTCCAGTAAGCGGCGTTTTCCCGTCGCCTGAAAGAAGGCCACACCCGCTTC
Source organism: Citrobacter sp. TBCS-14 (assembly GCF_005280805.1). Lineage (NCBI taxonomy): Bacteria > Pseudomonadati > Pseudomonadota > Gammaproteobacteria > Enterobacterales > Enterobacteriaceae > Citrobacter > Citrobacter sp. TBCS-14. The sequence continues at coordinate 248,514 of NZ_SZWM01001345.1, read as the reverse complement.
TATCATGTGACCCGCGCAGTACAGCTCATGACATTCGGCCAGATTCGTCCAGCGTTCTTCAGGGGCCTTCACCGTAAAATAGGTGTTGAGATAGCCATCTTCGCACTGGGCGGCGGCGACCAGTTCAATCACCTCATCGGCGGTTTTTTCCAGCTCGGTATCCGGTTTCTGACACAGCGACCAGGCCACGGCCTCCAGCCATTTGGCCACGTCGCTATCCTGAAAAACCATGCCGTAAAACTCACCGGATTGCTGGCCCGCAGCAATGCGGAAATTCTCGATAGCGTGGCTGGGATCGGCTTCTGCAATGCGGTCATTGAGTGCATCCCACTGATAGGGGATCACCACGTCGCGCACCAGTTGCTGGTATTGTCCGAGGAACGGATCGCTGACCGTGAGCTTATGCAGGTCGACTTCTTGTGCGTTCATTTCGTGCTCCTTAAGGCTGTACATGACGCTGACGCAGATCGGTAGCAATGCGCGACATCATCGGGTTATTGAGTTTGCAAAGGCGGATAGACAGCGCCAGCAGTAGGTGGAACAGGGCGGGTAGCAGCGTCTCCATGGCGGTAATACCTTGCAGCGAACTGGCGGTTTGGTTGCCAGCGCCAGGCTGATAGGCGACAAAAATAAACAACACGCTGATGATCCCGGCACTGGAGGCCCAGGCCAGCTTGATGAAAAACAGGTTGAAGGCGAAATTCATGCCGGAGGAACGCACGCCGGTTTTCCATTCGCCGTAATCATCAGCAAAGGCCATCAGCGAGAAGTGCAGCGGCAGCGTGAAGCCGAGAATAATGCCGTTGCCGAGAATCACCGCCAGCCATAACGTCTGGTGCGCTGGACCGGTTGGCAGGAACCACATTAACGCTGCCAGCGCCGCCAGTACCAGGTTGGTGTAGTAATAGAGTTTGACGGTGTCGATGCGTCGCGTCAGCGGGCTAACCACCACCGAACCGATGATCGAAGCGAAGGTGACCATGGTGAAAAACAGCGAGGTGTAAGCGGTACTGCCTTCCAGCACGTAGGTAATGAAGTACATGTACCCGCCGCCACGAATATTAAAGACATTGATCAGCAGGAAGGACATCACCAGCATCAGCAGCAGTTGGTCATTTTTACGCAGTCCGCCGATGTGTTCGCGCAGCGTAAATTTCCCCATCATCGCCAGCGGTACTCGCTCGCGCACCCAGAAGAAACAGCACAGGAACATGACGACTGCGATGGCACACAGGATGCCCACGCCAAACTGATAACCCTGCGCGGCGTTGCCCTGACCGAGTATCTCCACCATCCACGGCAGGCCGACGGAGACTAAAAAACCGGCGACACCGCACAGCACAAATCGCCAGGACTGGCAGGCGATCACTTCATTGTGGCGCGTCGTCATGGTGTTGATCAGCGCACAATACGGCACATTGATCGCGGTATAGCCGACGGAAAGCAGCAGATAGGTGCCAAATGCCCAGGCGATTTTTACCCCCATGCTGGCGTCCGGGACGGTAAAGGTCAGAACGCCAATAATGCCGATGGGAACGGCCACCCACAGCTGCCATGGGCGAAAGCGTCCCCAGCGGCTTTGCGTGCGGTCGGCGAGGACACCCATGATCGGGTCAGAAACCGCGTCAAATACGCGCAGGGCAATAAACAAGGTGCCGACCAGTGCGGGCGTTAAGCCAAACACATCAGTATAGAAAAAAGTCAGGAAGTTCATGATCAGGCAGGTAATAACGGTCCCGCCTGCATCGCCTAATCCGTAACCTATTTTTTCACGCAGAGATAATTTGTCGTCTTGTGCACGTTGTGCCAAATCGTTGGTCGTAATCGGAGCCGAAGTCATAAATAACTCCCGGAGAGGATGTTCAGAAAGTACCCCGCTACATTGCGGGCTTTTATTGTGTCATTTGCAAAGTACGTTATTTATTCTGCACCAAATACTCAGACCAACAAGGGAAGGGAAAAGTATAAAAAGATGACAATTCCGACGTAATTGAAAAAGTGTGATTTCGATCCGGCGAGATACTATTTTATCGTGAATAATCAAAGATGAAGGCAGGTTTTTAGGGTGCTAAAAGCGGGAAATTGAATAGTTATGCTTGAATTATCCATGTCACTTCCGATTAAAGTACAAAATGGCGGGCTGTTTATTTCTCGTGGCGTGGGAAGTCATCCGGCGCGGCAACTTCATTCCTGGGAAATTATCTTTGTCGAAAAAGGGACATTAACGATTCGTGAAGGGAACGCTATTTTTAGCGTGCAGGCTGGAGAGAGTTTGCTGTTGTGGCCGCAGCGTTTACATGTCGGCGTGGAACAATTTCCGCCCGATTTAAAATTTTATTGGCTGCATTTTGAAGTGAAGTCCGGTGAGCGTGTTTCACCGCCTGAAGCGCTGCTTTCGATCCCGCAACAGACTCGGGTGAATGAGCCACAATATATTATTTCGCTGTTTCGCCAGTTTTTACGTGAGCAGGAGAATATCCATCGCAGCGTTGCGCTGGAGCTGATCCTGTTGCTGATTTTGCAGCAAATATCCGCTGCCGCCAGCGAACAACCTGCCGATACGCCCGGTAATGCGCTGGCGTGGAAAGCGCAGCAAATGATACATACGCAGTTCCATTTACCCCTATCAGCCTCATTGCTGGCGAAAGAACTGCATTGCAATGCAGACTATCTGGGGCGTGTATTCCGGGGTGTTTTTCGGCTGACGTTAACCGAAGCGCTGCATCGCCAGCGGGTGAGGGCGGCAGAAAAGCTGTTGATCAGTGATTCGCTGTCGCTGACCGAGGTGGCGTTTAAATGTGGATTTAACGACGTGGGGTATTTTCGCAAAATTTTCCGTACGCACACCAGCCTGACCCCGGCGGCGTGGAAGCGCCGTTACTGCAAAGAGCATATTAATTCGGCGTAGTTGCCCCTGCCTGGCTCATACACCTGACAAAATTCCACCGTTTCCCCTGTCCGATCAAAGCGGTGGGGGCCGGCTCTCTGGCACTCTGTGGTTTTAACGGCGACGGAGAAGGCAATGAACGGGTTTATTATGGCGGATGCGGCTAAATGCATTGGATGTCGAACCTGCGAAGTGGCCTGCGTCGTCGCGCATCAGGAAAACCAGACGTGTGCGACGGTCTCCTCCGGGGCATTTATCCCGCGTATTCGTGTGATTAAAGACGACGCGTTTACCACGGCGGTAACGTGTCATCAATGCGAAGACGCACCTTGTGCGAATGCCTGCCCGACCACCGCTATTCGCCGCGAACATGGGCATATCTTCGTGGAACAGGCACGCTGCATTGGCTGTAAGAGCTGTATGCTGGCCTGTCCGTTTGGGGCCATGAATGTGGTTGCACAGCGCTCGCGGGTGCAGGCGGTTAAATGTGATTTGTGCTGGCATCGCGAAACGGGCCCGGCGTGTGTAGAATCCTGCCCGACCCGTGCGTTGCAATGCGTTGACGCCGCAAAAATTCAGCAGCAGCGTTTGCGTTCACAGCCGTTGTAATGCGTGACCCGACCGATTAGGCGGTCGGGTTTGCCATCAGCCTTCACGCCAGGCGCGTTCTATCTCTTCAGCCAGAATCTTCACGCCAGCCTCGATTTTCTCCGGCTCCGGAACGTAGTTCATCCGCATGCACTGGTGGGTGTGCGGCCACGGCTTGTCCAGCCCCGGGAAGAAGTAATCACCGGGAACCATCAACACGCCGCGTGCTTTCAGGCGCTGATACAGCAGCTCGGTGGTGATAGGCAAGTCCTTGAACCACAGCCACAGGAAAATCGCCCCTTCTGGTTTATGGATAAGGCAGCGCTCTTCGGATAAGTAACGGCGAATGATCGCCACGGTCTCCTGAACGCGCTGATAATAAAACGGCTTGATCACGGTCTCCGACAGGCGCAGGAGATCGTTGCGTTTAATCATCTCGCACATGATAGCCGGACCCATACCGCCAGGGGCAAGGCTGATGATGCCGTTCATGTTGGTGATCGCGGTGATGATTTTTTCATTGGCGATAATAATACCGCAGCGCGAACCTGGCAGCCCGAGCTTGGAAAGGCTCATGCACAGTACAATGTTGGGGTTCCACAGCGGGCGGGCTTCGCTAAAGATAATGCCGGGGAACGGGACGCCATAGGCATTATCAATGACCAGCGGAATACCGTGCTGATTGGCGAGACGGTCCAGCTTCAATAACTCTTCGTCAGTAATCACATTACCTGTCGGGTTGGTGGGGCGCGACACGCAAATCATGCCGGTCTCTTCGCCAATGTGCAGGTGTTCAAAGTCAACGTGATACTTAAACTGACCTTCCGGCAGCAGCTCGATATTCGGGCGCGCAGAGACGAAGAGCTCCTCTTCCAACCCGGAATCGGCATAGCCAATGTATTCCGGTGCCAGTGGGAACAGGACTTTTCGGGTGGTCCCGTCGGCGCGACGTCCGGCGAAAAGATTGAATAAGTAGAAAAACGCGCTCTGACTGCCATTTGTCAGTGCAATATTTTGTGGTTCGATATCCCAGCCCAGCTTCTCGCGCAGCAGCGTGGCCAGTTCGGCCAGTAGCTCGGTTTTCCCTTGTGGACCGTCATAATTACAAAGCGCATCAGTGACTTTGCCGTTTTCCAGCATCTCGGCTAGCAGAGACTGGAAGTACTCCTGCATCTGTGGGATTTGCGCCGGGTTACCGCCGCCAAGCATGATCGCGCCGGGCGTACGTAAACCGTCGTTGAGGTCCTCCATCAGGCGGGTGATGCCTGAATGGCGGGTAAATTTGTCGCCAAAAAGTGAGAATGTCATAGCAGGTGGTCTGTCGAGCTGAGTAATAAAGTGGCTAACCATAGCGCTACCTATGGCGGGGTGCAAATCAGGCCTGTGAGACTAAATTGACGTTTTGTGCTACACATTTGTAACAGGGTGGTGTTTTATTTTGCATAACGCTTCTCGCCCCACCGGGTACGAGAAGCCAGGGGGGATTAGGGCTGACCTGCCCAAATGACCATCACTTTGTCGTCACCGTGCTCGCGGGAAAATCCGTATCCTTGTTTCAACGTCAGCGTGGTTTGTTTACCAGCGCCGATGGCGGCATGTCTGGCCCTGAACTGGCTGATTTTCTGCCAGTGTGCGACGCTGGCGGCCGATTTACCGCTGACGTCCTGCCAGTTCATATCGGATCGCGTGCCTTGTAAAGGGTCTGAGCCGGTCGGGCCGAAAGGACGCGCGGATTCGTCACCGTAAAACAGCTGCACCGCGCCCGGAGCCAGTAGCAACAGCTCGGCGGCTTTATCTCCACCTTCGCGGAACAGGCGCGTGTCGTGCGATGAGAGATAGCTCAGAACGTTAAAATCCTGCAATTTATCCGCCATCTGCTGCCAGGTGAGATCCATATTCGCCAGGCAGTCGACGGCGCTGGCCGCCTGCTCTTGATAATCAAAATTGATCATCGCATCAAAGCCGTGGCGGTAATACTCACTGCGCATAACGCCGTGACCCCAGGCTTCGCCGGTCATCCAGAAGGGTTTATCATCCAGCGCTTTGTCCGGGTTAGCTTTCTTCCATTCGGTCAGTGCTGCGCTGGCCTGGGTTTTCAACTGCTGCCAGGCGGGAAGTTCGACGTGTTTGGCGGTATCGACCCGAAACCCGTCAATCCCGTAGTCGCGCACCCACTGGCTGAGCCAGTGGGTCAGATAATCTCGTGGCGCGTAGCCCGCAATGGCTTTGGCGTGGGTATCCGGTTTGTTATTGTAAAACACCGGTAACCCGGAAGGCGTGTTGGACTCGGTTTTCAGATCGGGCAGGAAGGCCAGCGACATCGTCAGGTCGTCAAAACCGGGGCTGTCGTAGTCGCCGATGTCGGTACGGATCCAATTTTTCCCCCACCATTTTTCCCAGGCGGCTTTATCACTGAAATTGATGTAATCATTAAAGCTGTGCCAGCTCTGTCCGGCGGCGGGCTTCCAGTCCGTCCAGCGTTCACCGAGCGTATGTTTCAATTCATCGCCCGATAAATATAACGCGCCAAACTGATAAGCCTGCATATCGGCCAGCGTCGCGTAACCGGCATGGTTCATCACCACATCGAACAGAATGCGGATACCGCGCTGGTGAGCGCCATCGACCAGCGCACGCAGATCGGCCTCGTTGCCCATATTGGCATCAAGCGTGGTCCAGTCTTGCGTGTAATAACCGTGATAGGCGTAGTGGGGGAAATCCCCTTTGGTGCCACCACCTACCCAGCCGTGAATCTGCTCAAACGGAGCGCTGATCCACAGGGCGTTAACGCCTAACTGTTGCAGATAGTCGAGTTTGCTGGTGAGGCCACGTAAATCGCCACCGTGAAACGTCCCAATCTCCTGCATGCCGTCGTTGTGGCGACCGTAGCTGTGGTCATTGGTCGGATCGCCGTTTTGAAAGCGATCCGTCAGTACGAAATACACTGTGGCGTTATGCCAGTCGAAGGGGGCAGGGGCGTCCGTTTCTGCGCGTTCAAGCAGTAATAGCCCGTTGCTACTGGCTGCGGGTTGGAGGGTGATTTGACCGTGCTTAACCATTGCCGTCTGCTGGCTGTAGTAATCACGCACCACGGCACCTTCAGGGAAAGTCTGACTCACATCCAGCGTCAGCGGTGAGCCATCCCATTTCGGACACTGGCGAATCAGGTTGCTCACCGGCTCAACGGCGGATGCTAGTGACAGCATCAACGTTGGCGTTCCGGAGCGGGTATCCACTTCCAGCGTGTAACTACCGTCTTTGAATAAACGCCACTGTGGTGGCTCGCCTGTGCAAGGTTTTAGCGACAGCATCTGGTTGAGTTTAATGGTTTCGGCAGGCTGCCAGCACTGTTGGTCAAAATTTAGTATTAAAGGACGGGTACCCTTCGTCAACGTTGCATGGCTGACAAACTTACCCGTACCCTCCACTTCGAAGGTGGGGAACCCTTGAGAAGTCCATGACGAGGCGATGGTGATGCCTGGCATAAGCGCCAGCGCAAAGGCGGCAAGTTTCATAACGCTGTCCTGAATGCTGCGATTTTAGCCAGTTTGCCAGCGAATTACGGTCGGAGACTCATCCTTTGGGTGGATTCCGCCAGGATGAGACGTGAGGGTGAGCGATCGTGCGCAAAAAACGGCATTATTTTGCGATAACACCCGCATTTTCTTCGAATTAATACCAATCTTAACCGTTAGCGCGTGACATAGTTTCGGAATTGGACTATTCCTTTGGGTGCTCTTGACGGCTATTTTTGCTATGATTTGAGATTCATCTCTCATTTTTATGAAAAATATAAGGTGTTGGAATGTATAAATCCGACCAGGAGACCTAATGATATTGACTCCCATTCGACGATATGGGGCCATGATTCTAATGTTACTCACCATTGCATTTTCCGGTGAGGTGCTGGCAAAGACACACACGGCAACAACGAGTCAGAAGCCCCAGGCAACCAAGACAAGTAATACACAGGTAAGCAGTAAACAAGAGTATTCTCGCAATAGTGCAAAGAGTAGTTCACTTCCTGATTTGCGAAAATACCCTTCCGGAACACCAAGGAAAAAAGCGTTTCTCCGGACGGTTATGCCTTACATTACTAGTCAAAATGCGGCCATTACTGCTGAACGTAACTGGCTGATTTCAAAACAGTACCAGAATCGCTGGTCGCCGAGCGAGCGTGCGCGCATGAAAGATATCGCCAAACGCTACAAGGTGAGCTGGTCTGGCAACACGCGTAAAATTCCGTGGAACACGCTGCTTGAGCGCGTGGATATTATCCCTACCAGTATGGTGGCAACCATGGCTGCGGCAGAAAGCGGCTGGGGTACGTCGAAGCTGGCACGTAGCAACAATAATCTGTTTGGCATGAAATGTGTCAAAGGTCGTTGCACCAATGCGCCGGGTAAGGTGAAAGGCTACTCTCAGTTTGACTCGGTGAAAGAGTCAGTGACGGCTTACGTCATTAATCTGAATACGCATCCGGCATACTCTTCTTTCCGTAAGTCACGCGCTCAGCTGCGTAAAACCGATCAGGAAGTCACCGCCACGGCGATGATTCATAAGCTGAAGGGGTATTCCACCCAAGGGAAGAGCTACAACAACTATCTGTTCGCGATGTACCAGGATAACCAGCGCTTAATTGCAGCGCATATGTAATTCCTGCGCCTGATGGCGCTACGTTTATCCGGCCAACAAGATGACTCGTCGGCCGGATAAAGCGCAGTCGCCATCCGGCAACACATCACATCAGCACTTCGCTGTTCACATCGCGGTATTCTTTTGGCGTCGTGTCGTACTCTTTCTTGAACACCGAATAGAAATACTGCAGAGACGGGTAGCCGCACATTTGTGAAATCTCGTTGATGGAAAGCGTGGTGGAAATCAGCAGGCTGCGCGCTTTCTCCAGCTTTTCGGCATGGATCACCGCATGAATGGTTTCCCCGACCTCCTCTTTAAAACGCTTCTCCAGATTCGACCGTGAAATCCCCACCGAATCCAGTACCTGTTCGACCTTGATGCCCTTACAGGCATGGTTGCGGATGAAGTGCATCGCCTGAATAACGGCCGGATCGGTAAGTGAACGGTAGTCGGTTGAACGACGTTCCACGACGCGTACCGGAGGGACCAGAATGCGTTGTAGCGTCGGCTCTTCGTTCGCCAGCACGCGGTGCAGGAGTTTTGCGGCCTGATAGCCCATCTGACGAGCACCCTGAGCAACGGATGATAACGCCACGCGCGACAGGTAGCGGGTCAGTTCTTCGTTATCAATGCCAATGACGCACAGTTTCTCCGGTACCGGAATATGCAGATGTTCACAGGCCTGCAAAACGTGCCGTGCACGCGCGTCGGTGACGGCGATAATCCCGGTTTGCGGCGGCAGAGTTTGCAGCCAGTCGGCTAACCTGTTTTGTGCGTGTTGCCAGTTTTCTGGTGCAGTTTCCAGGCCCTGATAGACCACGCCACGGTACTTTTCTTTCGCTACCAGTTGGCAAAAGGCATATTCACGCTCCTCGGCCCAGCGTTTGCCGCTGGAAGGTGGTAGACCGTAAAATGCAAAGCGGTTCACCCCTTTTTCTTTCAAATGCAGAAAGGCGCTTTCAACCAATGCGTGGTTATCGGTGGCAATGTAGTGGACCGGTGGATAATGTTCAGCAAGATGGTAAGAACCCCCGACGCCAACGATGGGGACATCGACATCGGCAAGTAATTGCGCAATGTCATCGTCGTCATAATCGGCAATAACACCGTCGCCTAACCAGTCTTTAATATTATCAATACGCGCGCGAAAATCTTCCTCGATGAATATATCCCATTCAGATTGCGACGCTTGCAAATATTCACCCACGCCCTCAACCACCTGGCGGTCGTAGGCTTTATTGGCATTAAATAAAAGAGTGATACGGTGACGTTTATCAAACATAAGAGCCTGTCCTGGAAAGGGTGAATATGGGCCTGTCGATACTACCAAAACCGTGGATAATGCTGCCTGATTATGTGTGACAAATTTTTGATTTGCGTAGCGCTACGCAAAACTCACATACCCTAAGCGGGAAGGCAATTGTCATATCTTATCCGCGGATTATGGTTTTTAGTTTATTCATCAGGTTTCGATCCCGATCGTCTTTTTATTTCTTTATTTAGCGCGTTTTTTTGGGAGCCAGCGCACATTTGGGTATTCTCTTAATAGCGGTGTGAAATAACGTAATTGAGCAATAAATCAGGAAATTCCAGTATGGCGATATCGCAGTTTACTTGCCGTATTACCTGATTATGGAGCTTATTATGCAGGCTTATTTTGACCAACTCGACCGTGTTCGTTTTGAAGGGACAAAATCCACTAACCCGCTCGCATTTCGCCATTACAATCCTGATGAGACAGTGTTAGGCAAGCGTATGGAAGATCACCTGCGTTTTGCCGCCTGCTATTGGCACACTTTCTGCTGGAATGGTGCAGACATGTTCGGCATGGGGGCCTTTGACCGCCCATGGCAGCAACCCGGTGAAGCGCTGGCGCTGGCGAAACGCAAAGCGGATGTGGCGTTTGAGTTTTTCCACAAGCTGAACGTGCCTTACTACTGCTTCCATGATGTAGATGTCTCGCCTGAAGGTGCTTCGCTGAAAGAGTACAAAAACAACTTCGCGCAGATGGTTGATGTGCTGGGCGCTAAACAGGAACAAAGCGGCGTGAAGCTGCTGTGGGGGACGGCAAACTGCTTTACTAACCCACGTTACGGCGCAGGCGCGGCTACCAACCCGGACCCGGAAGTGTTCAGTTGGGCGGCCACCCAGGTGGTGACTGCCATGGATGCTACGCATAAATTAGGCGGCGAGAACTATGTTCTGTGGGGCGGTCGTGAAGGCTATGAAACCCTGCTTAATACCGATCTGCGTCAGGAACGCGAGCAGATTGGCCGTTTCATGCAACTGGTGGTTGAGCACAAACACAAAACCGGTTTTCAGGGGACTTTGCTTATCGAACCGAAGCCGCAGGAGCCGACCAAACATCAGTACGACTACGATGCGGCGACCGTTTACGGCTTCCTGAAACAGTTTGGCCTGGAAAAAGAGATCAAACTGAATATCGAAGCCAACCACGCCACGCTGGCTGGCCACTCGTTCCACCACGAAATTGCCACCGCAATCGCGCTGGGCCTGTTTGGCTCTGTCGATGCCAACCGCGGAGATGCGCAGCTGGGCTGGGATACCGACCAGTTCCCGAACAGCGTGGAAGAGAATGCGCTGGTGATGTACGAAATCCTGAAAGCGGGTGGTTTCACCACGGGTGGCCTGAACTTTGATGCCAAAGTGCGTCGCCAGAGCACCGATAAATACGATCTGTTCTATGGTCATATTGGGGCGATGGACACCATGGCACTGTCGCTGAAAATCGCAGCTCGCATGATTGAAGATGGCGGCCTGGATCAGCGCGTTGCAAAACGTTATGCCGGTTGGAATGGTGAGCTGGGCCAGCAAATTCTGAAGGGCCAGATGACGCTGACCGAAATTGCGCAGTACGCTGAACAACATAATCTGGCGCCGGTGCATCAGAGCGGTCATCAGGAACAGCTGGAAAATCTGGTAAACCATTATTTGTTCGACAAATAACGGATCGTTAAGAACGTTCGTCAGCCCGGATAGCTTTGCGCTGCCGGGCATTTCTTTAAGGAACGATACCCTATGTATATCGGGATAGATCTGGGCACATCAGGCGTAAAGGCCATACTGCTGAATGAGCAGGGTGATGTTGTGGCCTCGCAGACGCAGAAACTCACGGTTTCGCGTCCTCATCCGCTATGGTCGGAGCAGGATCCTGAACAGTGGTGGCTGGCAACGGATCGCGCCGTCAAAGCACTGGCTCAGCAACATTCACTCAGTGAGGTGAAGGCGCTGGGGATTGCCGGTCAAATGCACGGTGCGACGCTACTTGATGAGCAGCAGAAGGTATTGCGCCCGGCGATCCTGTGGAATGACGGACGCTGCGCACAAGAGTGCGAGATACTGGAAAACCAGGTTCCAGAGTCTCGCGGCATTACCGGCAATCTGATGATGCCGGGTTTTACGGCACCCAAATTGCTGTGGGTTCAGCGCCATGAACCGGATATTTTCCGCCAGGTTGATAAAGTCCTGCTGCCGAAAGATTACCTGCGTTTGCGTATGACCGGGGAATTCGCCAGCGATATGTCTGATGCCGCCGGTACGATGTGGCTGGACGTTGCGAAGCGCGACTGGAGCGACGTCATGCTGGCAGCCTGTCACCTGACCCGTGCGAATATGCCTGCGTTGTTTGAAGGCAGCGAGATTACCGGCACGTTGTTGCCTGCGGTCGCGCAAGCCTGGGGCATGTCCGAGATCCCGGTGATTGCGGGTGGCGGAGATAACGCGGCAGGCGCGGTTGGCGTCGGTATGATGAATGCCGGTCAGGCGATGCTTTCGCTGGGTACATCCGGTGTTTACTTTGCGGTAAGCGACGGATTCCTCAGTAAACCAGAAAGTGCGGTACACAGTTTTTGTCATGCTTTACCTGAAAGATGGCATCTGATGTCCGTTATGCTCAGTGCGGCATCCTGCCTGGACTGGGCGGCAAAATTAACCGGGCTGAGCAGCGTTCCTGCGCTAATAACTGCGGCACAACAGGTGGATGAGCAGGCTGAACCCGTCTGGTTTTTGCCGTACCTGTCGGGTGAACGTACGCCGCATAATAATCCGCAGGCGAAAGGCGTCTTTTTTGGTCTGACGCATCAGCATGGGCCGGCAGAACTGGCGAAAGCAGTGCTGGAAGGCGTGGGATTCGCGCTGGCAGATGGTATGGATGTGGTGCATGCCTGTGGTGTTAAACCGGCCAGCATTACGCTCATTGGCGGGGGGGCTCGCAGCGAGTACTGGCGCCAGATGCTGTCTGATATCAGCGGGTTGCAGCTGGATTACCGTACCGGCGGTGACGTTGGTCCTGCGTTGGGGGCGGCACGTTTGGCACAAATTGCGATGAATTCCGATAAGCCATTATCTGACCTATTGCCTCAACTGGCGCTGGAACAGGCGCATTATCCTGACGCAGATCGCCATGCGCTTTATTTGCAGCGTCGCGAAACCTTCCGTCGTCTCTATCAGCAATTGCTGCCGCTGATGTCATGATCATATTTCCCCTCTGCTAAATGGAGGGGATTTTTATAATCTATGTGTTTTTTAAATTAATAAGTTACGTGCATGGATTTATTCTGAAAATATAACTTAGTGCTATTTTTCTGTGTTGTCTTTAGTGGGTTATTCATATTGTATCCGTGATGGATAAGGAGATCCCAATGAAGACTACGAGGTTTATGGCATGGCTATTATTCCTTTCGGGTGCACTCATTTACGTTATTGGTTTATGGCGCGCCTGTCCCTTATTGAACGGGAAAGGATACTTTCTGGGTGTCCTGATGACAGGGATGTTTGTGACGTACGCTTACCAGCGTGCTGAAAATAGTAATCAGAATGACGAACACTTTACGCGTGTGTGCCAGATGGTGGCATTGATAACAGTAGGGTTGCTGCTGCTGGGGATGCTGAACGCTCCCTTGTCACTCATCGAAATGGGCGCCTATCCAATGGCATTCTTCGTGTGTTTAGCGGGGCAAATTATGCTGATGCGCCCGCTAAAAGAGTAACGACGGGTGAGTGTTAACTCACCAGTCGGCGTGTATCGATGCGTTGCAGCAGAACCGAAAGTAGCAGGCTGCCCGCCAGCGTGGCGCTGAAAATCCACAGCATATCCAGCGGCGGCCAGTTCTTGAGCTCGATACTGTTAGTGCGCAGCGCATGAATGATCAGCGCGTGGAAGCCATAGATACCCAGTGAGTGGCGGGAAATCAGGCACAGTACGGGGACAGTGCGTGCGCTAAGGGTGTTTTTGACCAGCGTCAGCAGCGAGACTGCGCAAATAAATACGGCTGGGCCGCAGTAGAGATACCAGGTGTCGGCAAAATTCCCTCGCCAGCGGAGCTCGTATAAGGTTCCGCGAGAGATAACAAAGACGGCGGTGACGCACAGTGCCGCACTGACCCAGGTGAGTGCGCGTTTTTGTGTATTCATCATGCCAATCGCCCTGCCCAGCAAGCCGTACAGGATGTAATAGACCGTGTCGCCGCTGATGTACAGGTTGATGGGCAGCCACTCAACGCCCCCCATTTTTAGCGAGACGGTGTTGGGATTAGCAACGATGCCAAGCACCACCATCAGCGCCAGCAGCATTTTTCCGCTAATACTTTTCACTTGAATCAGCGGTGAGACCAGGTAGATGACGGCGATGGCGAAGAAAAACCACAGGTGATAGAACACCGGTTTTTGCAGCAGATTTTTCAAAGACAGCTCGGCGTTAATCGAGGTGAACAGTGAGATGTAGGCCAGTGCGACGGCGCTATAAAACAGAACGCAGAGCGCAATACGGAGAAAATGTCGCGGCTGGGCGCTGCGCTCGCCAAAGAAAAGAAAGCCTGAAATCATGAAAAACAGCGGTACGCTGACGCGTGAAGCTGAATTGAGCACATTGGCAAGATCCCAGGCTAACGGGCTGACGCTGTGCGCATTGGTGATGTACCAGGTGGTGGTATGGATCATAACCACCATTAAACAGGCAATCCCGCGCAGGTTATCAATCCAGAAAATTTTGGGCTGCATCAGTTCCTCTGTTTCCATTAAAAAAAGTCTGACTGGCATTTCGCGGATGTATCTCACTGGAATAATCTGAGTTTTTACGCTAAAGCTTGTGATGGTCCGATGAGATTCTCAAAATAGGATCCGTTTCCAGACAGTAATAATAATAAGACTGACCCGCAAATCAGAGGGTAATAAAATGATGATGAAGTATTTCTTTCCCGCGATGGCTGCCCTCCTGCTGGCAGGATGCGCGGACCCACAGCCGCCGGCACCGACTCAGAAAGCGCAAAAGGCCAAAGTGAGCTCTTCACGTTCGCTGGATATGGAAGCATTATGCAAAAATGAAGCGGCTGAACGTTATAACACCGGGACGCAGAAAATAGACGTAACCGGCTTCGAACAGTTCCAGGGCAGCTATGAGATGCGTGGTTCTACCTTCCGTAAAGAGAGTTTTGTCTGCTCATTTGACGCAGACGGGCAGTTTTTGCACCTTTCCATGCGCTAAGTTCCTCCTTTTTCCCGTTTCGTACTGTATATCTTGCAGCCAGCGGGTATACTGATCGCTTCCTTTAAATCCACACGTATCCAGCACGAAATAATATGCAAAAGTTTGATACCAGGACCTTCCAGGGCTTGATCCTGACCTTACAGGATTACTGGGCTCGCCAGGGCTGCACCATTGTTCAACCATTGGACATGGAAGTCGGCGCGGGTACTTCTCACCCAATGACCTGCCTGCGCGCGCTGGGGCCGGAGCCGATGGCGACTGCTTATGTGCAGCCTTCTCGTCGTCCGACCGACGGTCGCTATGGCGAAAACCCGAACCGCTTACAGCATTACTATCAGTTCCAGGTCGTCATTAAGCCGTCCCCGGACAACATTCAGGAGCTGTACCTTGGTTCGCTGAAAGAGCTGGGTATGGATCCAACCATTCACGACATCCGTTTCGTGGAAGATAACTGGGAAAACCCAACGCTGGGTGCCTGGGGTCTGGGTTGGGAAGTGTGGCTGAACGGCATGGAAGTGACGCAGTTCACCTACTTCCAGCAGGTTGGTGGTCTGGAATGTAAGCCTGTGACCGGAGAAATCACTTACGGTCTGGAACGTCTGGCGATGTACATTCAGGGCGTAGACAGCGTTTACGACCTGGTCTGGAGCGACGGCCCGCTGGGTAAAACCACTTACGGCGATGTGTTCCATCAGAACGAAGTCGAGCAGTCGACTTACAACTTTGAATACGCTGACGTGGACTTCCTGTTCACCTGCTTCGAGCAGTATGAGAAAGAAGCCCAGCAGCTGCTGGCGCTGGAAAACCCACTGCCGCTGCCTGCTTACGAACGTATTCTGAAAGCCGCCCATAGCTTCAACCTGCTGGATGCGCGTAAAGCCATCTCCGTCACCGAGCGTCAGCGTTATATTCTGCGCATTCGCACCCTGACCAAAGCAGTGGCAGAAGCTTACTATGCTTCCCGTGAAGCCCTTGGCTTCCCGATGTGCAACAAAGACAAATAAGAGGCGGCCATGTCTGAGAAAACTTTTCTGGTGGAAATTGGCACTGAAGAGCTGCCACCAAAAGCACTGCGCAGCCTGGCTGAGTCCTTCGCTGCGAACTTCACTGCGGAGCTGGACAATGCTGGCCTCGCACACGGCAACGTAGAGTGGTTTGCTGCGCCGCGTCGTCTGGCGCTGAAAGTGGCTGCCCTTGCTGAATCGCAACCTGACCGTGAAGTAGAAAAGCGCGGCCCGGCGATTGCCCAGGCGTTTGACGCGGAAGGTAAACCGAGCAAAGCGGCAGAAGGTTGGGCGCGCGGTTGCGGTATCACCGTTGATCAGGCTGAACGACTGACCACCGACAAAGGTGAATGGCTGCTGTATCGTGCGCATGTGAAAGGCGAAAGCGCAGAAACGCTGCTGCCAAACATGATTGCCACGTCACTGGCTAAGCTGCCGATCCCGAAACTGATGCGCTGGGGCGCGTCTGACGTCCATTTCGTGCGCCCGGTTCATACCGTCACGCTGCTGCTGGGCGACAAAGTCATCCCGGCAACGATTCTGGGTATTCAGTCCGATCGCGTGATCCGCGGCCACCGCTTTATGGGTGAGCCTGAATTCACCATCGACAATGCCGACCAGTATCCTGAAATCCTGCGCCAGCGCGGCAAAGTCATTGCCGATTACGCCGAGCGTAAGGCAAAAATCAAGGCCGATGCCGAAGAGGCGGCGCGTAAGATTGGCGGTAACGCTGACCTGAGCGAAAGCCTGCTGGAAGAAGTCGCGTCTCTGGTTGAATGGCCGGTGGTGCTGACGGCGAAGTTCGAAGAAAAATTCCTCGCGGTACCGTCTGAAGCGCTGGTTCACACCATGAAAGGTGACCAGAAGTACTTCCCTGTGTACGCGAACGACGGCAAACTGCTGCCGAACTTTATCTTCGTCGCTAACATCGAATCGAAAGATCCGATGCAGATTATTTCCGGTAACGAGAAAGTGGTTCGTCCGCGTCTGGCGGATGCCGAATTCTTCTTCAATACTGACCGCAAAAAACGTCTGGAAGATCATCTGCCGCGTCTGCAAACCGTGCTGTTCCAACAGCAACTGGGTACCCTGCGCGACAAGACCGATCGTATTCAGGCGCTGGCGGGCTGGATTGCCGAACAGATTGGCGCTGACGTCAACCATGCCACCCGCGCGGGCCTGCTGTCCAAGTGTGACCTGATGACCAATATGGTCTTCGAGTTCACCGACACCCAGGGCGTGATGGGCATGCACTACGCACGTCATGATGGTGAAGCGGAAGATGTAGCGGTAGCGCTGAACGAGCAATATCAGCCACGCTTTGCCGGTGATGACCTGCCGTCTAACCCGGTGGCCTGTGCGGTAGCCATTGCCGATAAAATGGACACCCTGGCGGGTATTTTCGGTATTGGTCAGCATCCAAAAGGTGACAAAGACCCGTTTGCACTGCGTCGTGCTGCGCTGGGCGTGCTGCGTATCATCGTTGAGAAGAACCTGAACCTTGATCTGCAAACGCTGACCGAAGAAGCGGTACGTCTGTACGGTGACAAGCTGTCCAACGCGAACGTAGTGGATGATGTCATCGACTTTATGCTGGGCCGCTTCCGTGCCTGGTATCAGGACGAAGGCTACACCGTTGATACCATTCAGGCGGTGCTGGCGCGTCGTCCGACGCGTCCGGCTGATTTCGACGCACGTATGAAGGCGGTTTCGCACTTCCGTACGCTGGAAGCCGCGTCTGCGCTGGCTGCGGCTAACAAACGTGTTTCTAACATCCTCGCGAAAACGACAGAGCCGCTGAACGACCGTGTGAATGCAGCAACGCTGAAAGAGCCGGAAGAAATTACGCTGGCGATGAAGGTTGTAGTACTGCGTGACAAGCTGGAGCCTGCGTTTGCTGAGGGTCGCTATCAGGAAGCGCTGGTTGAACTGGCCGAACTGCGCGAACCGGTTGATGCGTTCTTCGAGAAAGTAATGGTTATGGTGGAAGATAAGGATTTACGTATCAACCGTCTCACCATGCTCGAAAAACTGCGTGAGCTGTTCCTGCGCGTGGCGGATATTTCGCTGCTGCAGTAACCGTCTGTTTTGATGTAAAAAATGCCGGATATGCAATTGCTTATCCGGCATTTTTTTATGCTGTTAGCGCAGCTGCAATTCGGTCAGACAGGTCTGGCTGTCATTCATCGTTTTGATGGCGTGAGACGCTTTTTTGCCGTTGTAGCTCACTTCAATTGTGCCTTCCATATTGCGTGGTAGCCATACGCCGATAAAACCATTGCGGTAGCTGGTCATTGCTTTCTGCACCACCACGTCTCCCTTGCTATCCGTCACTTTGACATCAAAGGTCTTCTCGGGCATTTCTCCCTTGCAGCCAGAAAGGCTGTGGTTAAAGCAGGGGTGAGTTTGCCATTCGTACGGGGCAAAGGAGAGATAGAACTTGTCACCAAGCGGTAGCGTATAAACCTGTTCACCGGAAGAGAGTTTTAGTTCGGTGCTGGTGATGGAAGCAGAATAGGGCAGTGGTCGACTCTGAGGCGACTGGTCAATGGCGTCGACAATTTGCTCAACGGATTTCCCGCTTAGCCCATGTTGCGCCAGAAAGGTTGATTCCGGGGTAGCAGCGAATACGCTACTTGTGGTGAGTAAACCTAATAACAGCAACAGTGAGGTTTTCGACATAGCTTCAATTCCTTGTGAAAATTGTGGAATACATGCCGACGTACTATAAAGCTTACCCTTAGGGAAAGGTCAAAGGTGCGGTGGGTAAAGTAATGCAAAGAAGAAAGCTGGGGAAATTTATTGCGAGAGACAGATAAAAAAAATCCCCGCCGTTTGGCAGGGATCTAGAATTTTGAGCTTTTTAAGCTTACAGGCTGGTTACGTTGCCAGCTGCCGGGCCTTTAGCGCCGCTTTCGATGGTGAAGGAAACTTTCTGACCTTCGTCCAGAGATTTGTAGCCTTCGTTCTGGATAGCAGAGAAGTGTACGAACACGTCTTTTGAGCCATCGTCAGGAGTGATGAAACCGAAGCCTTTATCAGCGTTGAACCATTTTACGATACCAGTCATTTTACCGGACATAGTGTATTACCTTTTAAAAAATAAGTGTGCCTTTCGGCGATATGGCGTGCTTTACAGATTTTTTAACAGTAAAGGAAAATGCTCACTACGAAGGGTATCAATGATAACTCTTGAAGGGACTTGCCTTACTAAACTGCTGTAATGGTCTGTACGTCAAACCGTTGAGTGCATTAACTCATTTTACGCCGGAGGATGCAACTACTATTTTCTTTTTTGTTGCTGGGGTTGGTAGTAGAACGGTCCATTTACAGGACCGTTCTGAAGAAAAACCAGAAAAAACATCAATCCATCAACTGCTTACTTAATCTCGGGTCGGCCTGAATCAGGCGCATCAATTTCAATTCGGTACTGGAAGGCTTTACGCGTTTAGACTCCCACTCATGAACCATCGCAACCGTAACGCCCATTACTCGGGCAAAATCATCTGTTTTTAAACCCGTCCCTCGTCGTAGCTGTTCAAATTCGGTAAACGGGTTGGCTTTTTGCGTCAAGGTGACGGTCTGCGATACATCTTTAAAAACAATCTGTTCCAGACTGCTAAGCAGTTCAAGCATAGGATCTTTATATTCCATTGAGGACTCCTAAAATCACACAGCGGGATCGTGAATTTCATCGAAGCTCATTAAGAATAGTCGCAAAAAAAGACGGCGGGCGTGGCGCGCGCGCGGTGGGCGCGTTTCAGCGGATCGCGGTGGCCGACCTGTAGTTTGCTAACGATCTGATAACGGTCGGGATCTCCTCTCGGCCAAACTCATTTGTAAAGATGACAAAATTTTTACGCCATTCGGCTGATGGCGCATTGTTCAGCAAAACGCAGGGCCACCGAAACGGGTATTTTCCCCGACAAGATTACGCGGAAAGGGTATCTTGCGGGGCTGACCTGGACTATCCTTGTCATCGTCAGGCACGCGGGTGTCGTTGTGCGCATTTTTGGGTGAAGGAGTATTAAAATGGCGACAGGTAAGTCCTGCTCTCGCTGGTTTGCGCCTGTTTTGGCGCTCTTAATGGTAGTTGGCCTGAGTGGGTGTTTTGATAAAGAAGGCGATCAACGCAAAGCGTTTGTCGATTTCCTGCAGAATACTGCAATGCGTAGCGGAGAGCGTTTACCGACGCTGACCGCCGATCAGAAAAAACAGTTTGGCCCGTTTGTCTCCGATTACGCGATTCTTTATGGTTATTCACAGCAGGTGAATCAGGCGATGGACTCCGGTCTGCGCCCGGTTGTGGATAGCGTAAATGCCATCCGTGTTCCTCAGGATTACGTGACCCAGCGTGAACCGCTGCGTCAGGCAAATGGTGCGCTGGGCGTGTTAGGGCAACAGCTGCAGAATGCGAAGCTGCAGGCCGATGCCGCACGTGGTGCGCTGAAGCAAAGCGAGGATCTGAAACCCGTCTTTGATCAGGTCTACAGCAAAGTCGTGACTGCTCCGTCAGAGGCGCTACAGCCGCTGATTCCTGCCGCGCAAATCTTTACGCAGCAACTGGTACAGGTGGGTGATTTTATCGCGCAGCAGGATACGCAGGTGAGCTTTGTGGCGAACGGTATCCAGTTCCCGACCTCACAACAGGCAAGCCAGTACAACACGCTGATTGGCCCGCTGGCAGCCCAGCATCAGGCATTTAATCAAGCCTGGACTGCTGCGGTGAACGCAGCCCAGTAATTCAGGGAATAGCGATATACAGAATGCCGGGTACGCAGTAGCGCCACCCGGCATTTTTTTATCCTGCTACCTGCGGATTCACACAGTTCTTCTCGACGTTCCCTTGCAGTGCATCAATTAAGTTATCTACCGCACAGGCCGCCATGTTGTAGCGGGTTTCATGGGTTGCTGAACCAATATGCGGTAGCGCCACCACGTTTGGTAACGACAGCAGCGGAGAGTCTACTGGCAGCGGTTCCTGCTCAAACACATCCAGACCGGCGGCATGAATCTCCCCGCTTTGCAGGGCGGCAATCAGTGCGGTTTCGTCCACGACCGGGCCACGTCCAGCGTTGATGAAAATGGCGGAGGACTTCATTTTGGCGAACTGCGCGGCGCCAAACAGATGGTGAGTCTCATCCGTTAGCGGCAGGATCAGACAGACAAAATCCGATTCCTGCAACAGCGTATCCAGATTGCAGTAGCGCGCGTTGAAGCGCTCTTCCGCTTCCTTATGCTGGCGGCGTGCATTGTAGAGAATGGGCATGCCAAAGCCGAAATGGGCGCGTTGTGCCAGTGCGAGGCCGATGCGGCCCATACCGACAATCCCCAACGTTTTGTGATGTACATCGGTGCCGAACCAATCCGGCCCGATGCTCTTGGTCCATTCACCTACTTTCACGCGTTCAGCCACCTCGACTACGCGGCGAGCCGTGCTTAACACCAGTGCCATTATCGTATCCGCCACGGTTTCGGTCAGTACGGTTGGGGTGTGCATCAGTAAGACATTACGGGCGTTAAGCGCCTCGACGTCGAAATTATCATAGCCTACGGAGATTGTTGAGGTTGCGCGCAGCCTGGGCATGTTCTCCAGCAGGGCGCTATTGACGGTTTCGCTGGAGCCCAGCAGACCTTCCGCACTGGCGAAGGCCTGCGCGTGCTGTGCGACCGTTTCCGGGCGCAGGTTAGGGACTTGAGTCACCGAAAAATGTGCTTCCAGGCGCTGCAGTAAATCGTCAGGTAACGCTTTGTAGAGAATAATGGACGGCTTCATGCGAATCTCCGTAAGTTAAAATTTAAGCGTGGCGTGCGCCAACCGGAATGCGGGTATTATTAGCAGGCTTAACAATCAGAGTTAGCCACACTGAGACAAAAAGCGCCACCCCCATAAAAATGTACGAGGCGGACGGGCTGCCGGTGGTGCCATTGAGGTAGCCAACAAACCAGGAGCCAAAGAATGACCCCAGCGCGCCCATACTGTTAATCAGCGCCATGGCGCCCCCGGCGACGTTACGCGGCAGCATTTCAGGAATGATGGCGAAGAAGGGACCATACGGGGCGTACATCGCCGCACCGGCTATCACCAGCAGGGTGTAAGACATCCAGAAGTGGTCAGCGCCAACGGCCCAGGAGCCGATAAAGGCACACGCGGCGATCAGTAACAGCGGCCAGACAAACAGCTTACGGTTTTGCAGTTTGTCGGAAGCCCATGAGGCCAAAATCATCGCGACGGTGGCGGCCAGATACGGGACCGATGAAAGCCAGCCCACTTCCACCATGCCGAGATTCGCGCCGCCGCTGCGGATAATTGACGGCAGCCACAACACAAAACCGTAAACGCCGATACTCCAGGTAAAATACTGCATACACAGCAGGATCACATTGCGTGAGCGGAAAGCCTCACCATAGTTACGCACGGCTTTAATTCCCTGCTGCTCTTGTTCCAGCTGTGCCTGCAGCGCGCTTTTTTCGGACTCCGTCAGCCAGCCCACCTGGGAAGGTTTGTCTTTGACCAACACCCACCAGCAGAACGCCCAAATGACGGCCGGAAAGCCTTCGATGATGAACATTTCACGCCAGCCGAGCGCCTGAATCAAATAACCCGAAACGACGGACATCCACAGCACGGTGACCGGGTTACCGAGGATCAGGAAGGTGTTGGCGCGTGAACGCTCGGATTTGGTAAACCAGTTGCTGATATAAATCAGCATCGCGGGCATGACGGCGGCTTCTACGACGCCAAGAATAAAGCGGATGGCGGCAAGCATGGGGATGTTACTGACCATTCCGGTCAGCGAGGCGCACCCGCCCCACAGGATCAGGCAGATAAAAATGAGTTTTCGTACGCTGCGGCGCTCGGCGTAAATTGCGCCTGGGATCTGGAAAAAGAAATAGCCGAGGAAAAACAGGGCACCCAGCAGGGAAGAGATCCCTTTGGTAATGCCAAGATCCTCGTTAATGCCTGCGGCGGAGGCGAAGCTGAAGTTCGCGCGGTCGAGATATGCCAGGCTGTACGTGATGAACACGATTGGCATGATGTACCACCAGCGTTTTGCTGCATTGGTTGAGCTATTCATAGACTGCCCTCTGGTTATGCTGTTACGCCGCCTCTGTATGTAGGGTACAGAGTGGGCCGGGGGTTTATTCCGCTAATTGTTCACGTGTGGGTAATCCTTCACTGTCGCCCTGAACCTGTATGGCCAGGGCGCCAATTTTATTGCCTCGGGTCACCGCCTGATGCAGTGAGTGCCCTTCCAGCAGGGCGCTGATGACGCCGACCGCAAAGCCATCGCCCGCGCCGACGGTATCGACCACGTTGTCGACCTTCACCGGTGCGACGCAGCCCTGCTCGCCGTTGGCTGCCTTATACCAGGCGCCATCGGCACCTGTTTTAACAATCACTGCCTTCACGCCGTGGCGCAGATAAAAGTCAGCGATGCCTTCAGGCGTCTGTTGTCCCGTCAAAATCATGCCCTCTTTTAACCCCGGCAGAACCCAGTCGGCCTGGAATGCGAGTCGGTTGAGTTTCTCCACCATCTCCGCTTCGCTATTCCACAGCACCGGGCGTAAATTGGGATCGAACGAGATAGTCTTTCCCTGGGCTTTCATGGTGCGGGCGGTATGGGCCAGCAGTTCGTAAGAACTGGCGGACAGCGCTGCCGCCACGCCACTCAGGTGCAGGTGGCGTGCGCTGGAGAAGTACGCTTCGTGATAATCCTCCATGCCAAGATGGCTGGCGGCTGAGCCTTTGCGAAAATATTCCACGATGGGATCGGTTCCATTTTCGACTTTAGATTTCAGCTGAAAGCCGGTTGCGTAGCGTCCATCCTGGGTGACTCCCTGCGCATCAATCCCTTCTTTTTCCAGCGACTTAATAATAAATCGGCCAAAACTGTCGTGACCTACGCGACTCACCCAGCCGACCTTCAGGCCCAGACGGGCAAGGCCGGTTGCCACGTTAAGCTCTGCGCCCGCGACCCGTTTGATAAATGTCTCTACATCCGCCAGTTCGCCGGTTTGCGTGGCGACAAACATCGTCATTGCTTCGCCAATGGTGACGACATCCAGTGAATTTTTCATGTGTTACTCCTCGCGTAGCAGTTCGACGTAGTGACGGGTCACCGCCGCTAAATCGTGCCCTTCCAGGGGGAATTCAATGCCGCGCGGGACGTCCGTGGGCAGCGTGTTTAACAGTGCCAGCCAGCGCGGGTCTGCCCGATCGGGCGCAACGGCACGAAAGCTGTCGAGATGCGGAGTGGCGGCCTTCACATGGATATATCCCACGGTTGAGGCGAGCGCCTGCGCGGCGTCTTCGGGGGAGTCGCCGACCCACAGCCAGTTGCCCATATCAAAGGTCAGGGATACCGGCAGCTCCTGCTTCTGGCAGGCATCCCTGAAGTGCAGCATAGGCTGCAGGCGTCCGCAGGGCGTTTGATCGTTCTCGACCACCAGTTCCATACCGCTGTCGTTGAGCCACTCACGCAGTGTGTCGAATTGCTGAGTATGGGAAAAATGACCCAGGGAGACTTTTAACCATAACGCCTGCAACGTTTGGGCTTCCTGAAGGAGCGCCGGCAGGTGGGGATTGAGATGACCATCTTGTAGAAATAGCGGTTCTGGCGCGGAGTAGCAGGCCAGCAGGCCGAAGATTTCAATCGCGGATGCCAGGGTTGGCAGCGTTTTAAGCTCGGTGTCGCTCAGCATTTCGCGGCGAATTTCAACGCCGTCAGCACCAGCTTCAGCAATAATAGGCAGCATGGCAGTTTGCCCGCCAGCTGCATGCACCTGGTCGTAACCGTAAGCAGCGGTGACCACCATAATTTTTCTTTTCATGGAAACTCCAAATCGTGCGTTCTTGCTATAACGCTAGATGGAACCGGTTCCAAAGAAAAGACTATGATGCCGAATTTATGATCACCATCACGAAGGAAATTTAACGGGCGGTAGACCCGCGAACGATCAGCTCACCGGAGAAAACCTGTTCCTGAACAGCATCCGATTTACCATCGATCCGGCGTACAACCTGCTCGACGGCGGTATAGCCAATCTGCCAGGTGGGCTGCTTCAGGGTGGTGATGCCGACGCCAGCCAGTTCGGCCCATTCCAGTTCGTCAAAACCGAGCAGGCCGATGTCGCTGCCCCAGTTGAGGCCAATACGCTTCAGCGAGCGGGCCACCTGCAGCGTGAGCGCGCCGTTGGCAGAGATAACGGCCTTACGCATTCCGCGATGCTGCTGATGAAACTGACGCAGCGTGTCATCCAGTTGCGTATTTTCCGCCAGCGAAACCTCGGCATTTTCGGCGATAACGCCGGGATATCGCGCCAGCGTGGCGCGAAAAGCAGTCAGACGTTCGCGTCGGGTGTTAACCATCCCCAACGGCTCGCTGAGGAACAGAATAGCTTCGAAGCCTTGTTCAATCAGGTGCTCAGTGGCAACTGTCGCCGCCTGGGTGTTATCCAGACCGACCATATCACAGGCGAAATCCGGAATTTTACGATCAATCAACACCATCGGTAGTGCAGACTGTTGCAGGCGGTTCAGCCCTTCTTCGCGCATGCCGACGGCATTCACCACAATCCCCTCAACCTGATAGCTGCGCAGCAGATCGAGATAATGCAGCTCCTGGTCCACTTCGTTGTTGGTATTACAGACCAGCGGGGTAAAACCTTTTTCGCGACAGGCAGCTTCGATACCGCTTAACACGTTAACGGAGTAGGGGTTGGTAATGTCGGCGATAATCAGGCCTATCAGGCGGGTACGGCCATGCTTCAGGCCTCGTGCCATCAGGCTGGGGCGATAGTCGAGTTCGGCAATGGCGTGTTCAATGCGGGCCAACAGCGCGTCGGAAAGCAGATGCTTCTCACCGTTGAGGTAGCGTGAAATGCTGGTCTTACCCGTTTTTGCAGCTTTCGCCACATCGCTGATGGTGGCACGTGTTGATTTGCTCATCGCTGATTTCCCTGAATTTAGTGTGAACACCTTATCGTGAAAATCAACGATGGCAAGTGCTTCATGCCGGATAAGGCGCAGCCTGTCTCCGGCACAAAACGTTACTGAATTGGACTCAACGTGATTTCTACGCGGCGGTTTTGTGCTTTACCTTCCGCGGTGCTGTTGCTGGCTATTGGATTCGCCGGGCCCATTCCACGGGTGCGGATACGGTTAGCTTCCACACCCTGAGTGATCAGGGCGCTGGCAACGGAGTCCGCACGCTGCTGTGACAGACGCATGTTCAGATCCTGGCTGCCGGTGCTGTCGGTGAAGCCCAATACGTTGACCGCGGTTTTATTGTACTCTTTCAGTACCATAGCCACGCCGGTCAGGGTGTTGGCCCCGGCAGGTTTCAGGTTGGCGCTGCTGCTGTCGAAGGTGACGTTGTTGGGCATATTCAGAATGATGTTATCGCCACTGCGCGTCACGCTCACGCCGGTTCCCTGCATTTTTTCGCGCAGTTTTGCTTCCTGCACGTCCATGTAGTAACCGATACCACCACCCACGGCGGCCCCTGCGGCTGCGCCAATCAACGCGCCTTTGCCGCGATCTTTCTTCGACGAGGAGAGCGCGCCAATGCCCGCACCCACCAGCGAACCAATGCCCGCCCCCATGCCGGATTTACCCGCTTCGCGTTCACCGGTGTAAGGGTTTGTTGTGCAGCCAGAAACCGCCAGGGCGCCGCTCACGATGGCAGCAATCACAAATACACGTTTCTTCATCTTAATTCCTTAATGACTTTTTTATTCTTTACCACAGCGACTGTGGCGGTTGATTATGACGTGTGAACATGAAGAAAATTCCAGGGAAGACTCTGAAATTTGTAAGTAACATTGAACGGCATAATAAATAAGCCGTCACATCGCATTCAGGAGCGCCATCTTGGCTAATTCACCCGCACATTACTCGGTATTAACCGCCGCCCACTGGGGACCCAT
Source organism: Citrobacter sp. TBCS-14 (assembly GCF_005280805.1). NCBI lineage: Bacteria > Pseudomonadati > Pseudomonadota > Gammaproteobacteria > Enterobacterales > Enterobacteriaceae > Citrobacter > Citrobacter sp. TBCS-14. The sequence goes on along the minus strand of NZ_SZWM01001345.1, from coordinate 221,960 downwards.
TCTTGTTGAAACCGATGGCGACACGGTTTTCTCCTCGCGTGGCGCATTGCCCACTTCACAGCCCAATTCGTTGCAGACCGTGGTGCGCGATCAGGTACACAGCAAAACGCGGGTGCGTTTTCCGATGGTGCGTAAAGGCTTTCTGGCCTCGCCGGAGGCCCCACAGGGTGTGCGCGGGCAGGATGAGTTTGTCCGTGTCAGCTGGGATGAGGCGCTGAATCTGATCCATACCCAGCATAAGCGCATTCGCGACAGTTACGGTCCGTCCTCCATTTTTGCCGGTTCGTACGGTTGGCGTTCGAACGGTGTGTTACACAAGGCCGCGACCCTGCTGCAGCGGTATATGGCGCTGGCGGGTGGTTATACCGGCCATTTGGGGGATTACTCAACGGGGGCGGCGCAGGCCATCATGCCGTACGTCGTGGGCGGGAACGAAGTCTATCAGCAGCAGACCAGTTGGCCCGTCGTACTGGAGCACAGCGACGTGGTGGTGCTTTGGAGCGCGAATCCGCTCAACACCCTGAAGATTGCCTGGAACGCCTCTGATGAGCAGGGGCTCGCGTACTTTGAGGCGTTACGCAACAGCGGTAAACGCCTGATCTGCATTGATCCGATGCGATCGGAGAGCGTGGATTTCTTTGGTGACAAAATGGAGTGGGTCGCCCCGCATATGGGTACCGATGTCGCCCTGATGCTCGGCATTGCCCATACGCTGGTGGAAAACGGCTGGCACGACGAGGCGTTTCTTGCCCGCTGTACCACCGGTTATGAACGATTTGCCGACTATCTGGTGGGGAAATCCGATGATGTCGCCAAAACGGCAGAGTGGGCTGCGGAGATTTGTGGTGTACCTGCGGCGAAAATACGTGAACTGGCAGAAATATTTCACCAAAATACCACCATGCTGATGGCCGGGTGGGGTATGCAACGTCAGCAGTATGGTGAACAAAAGCACTGGATGATCGTCACGTTGGCCGCCATGCTTGGGCAAATTGGCACGCCTGGCGGTGGTTTTGGTCTCTCTTATCATTTTGCTAACGGCGGCAATCCGACGCGTCGCGCGGCGGTGCTCGCCTCCATGCAGGGGAGCGTAAAAGGTGGCACCGATGCGGTGGATAAAATCCCGGTTGCGCGCATCGTTGAGGCTCTGGAGAACCCCGGAGGGTTCTACCAACACAACGGTATGGACCGCCATTTCCCGGATATCCGTTTTCTCTGGTGGGCGGGCGGGGCAAACTTCACCCATCATCAGGATACCAATCGTCTGATTCGCGCCTGGCAAAAGCCAGAGCTGGTGGTGATCTCCGAGTGTTTCTGGACTGCGGCGGCGAAGCATGCCGATATCGTTTTGCCCGCCACCACCTCTTTTGAGCGCAACGACCTCACCATGACCGGTGATTACAGTAATCAGCATCTGGTACCGATGAAGCAGGTTGTGCCGGCACGCGATGAGGCGCGCAATGATTTTGATGTTTTTGCTGAACTCAGCGGGCGCTGGGAGCAGGGGGGGTATGAACGGTTTACGGAAGGCAAAAGCGAGCTGGAATGGCTGGAGACCTTTTACAAGATTGCCGGGCAGCGCGGGGCCAGCCAGCAGGTGACGTTGCCGCCCTTTGCCGAGTTCTGGCAGGCCAACAGGCTTATCGAAATGCCGGAAAGTGCCGTCAACGCGCAGTTTATTCGCTTTGCTGATTTTCGCCGTGACCCGCAGGCGCATCCGCTGAAAACTGACAGCGGCAAAATCGAAATCTACTCGCAGAAGATTGCAAGTTACGGCTACGCGGATTGTGCAGGGCACCCGATGTGGCTGGCGCCGGATGAATGGTTCGGTAATGCTGAGCCCGAGCAATTACAGGTGCTGTCGGCCCATCCGGCGCACCGTTTGCACAGCCAGTTGAATTACAGCACGTTACGCGAGCAGTACGCGGTGGCGGATCGCGAACCGGTGACCATTCACCCGCAGGATGCGAGGGCGCGGGGGATTGCCGATGGCGACACGGTCAGGGTGTGGAATCATCGCGGGCAAATTCTGGCCGGGGCGGTGGTGACGACAGGCATCAAAGCGGGCGTGATTTGTATTCACGAGGGCGCCTGGCCAGATTTGGACCTGTCCGCAGGGGGTATTTGTAAGAATGGCGCGGTGAATGTGCTGACCTGCGATCTCCCCAGCTCGACGCTGGGGAATGGCTGCGCGGGCAACACCGCGCTGGCGTGGCTGGAAAAGTACACCGGGCCCGCACTGGCGCTTACGGCGTTTGATCCGCCTGCCAGTTCATAATCCACGTGGGGTGATGCGTCTCTTCCTGCCATGCGCTGTCTTCAATACGAAAACCCAGCGCATGGTAGAAATTCACCGCCGACTGGTTCTTCTGATAAACCTCAAGGCTGAGCAACGAAAAGCGCTGCTGGACATGCTGCACCAGCGCTTTGCCGATCCCGCTTCTGATGGCGGTAGGTTCAACAAACAGTGCGCCCAAAAAGCGCGCTTCCATCACGCTGGCAAAGCCTTTGAGCTGGCCGCTTTCCTCCCATACCCAGGTTTGTGCTGCGGGCAGGTAGACATCGCGTACGATGGGTTCACTCTCACGCCAGTAGCGTTCTTCAATAAACGGATGAGCATAAATCGTGCTATCCATCCACAGCGCCAGAATCGGCGCCAGATCGTCAGGCGTTGATTGGCGAATCATGTTGACCCTCCGGGTAGCAAATACAGCCGGTGACATGGTCGTTGACCAGCCCGCATGCCTGCATAAAGGAGTAACAGATGGTGGTGCCGACAAACTTAAAGCCGCGCTTTTTTAACGCTTTTGAGAGCGCGTCAGACGCAGGGGTTGAGGTGGGGATGTCGCTCAGGCTGGCGGCGCGCGTCAGCTGCGGTTGATGATCAACGAACGACCAGACAAACTCGCTAAACGGTTCGCCGTTTTGCGCCATCGCCAGGTAGGCGCGTGCGTTGCCGATAATGGCCTGAATTTTCCCTCGATGACGAATAATACCGGCATCCAGCACCAGCCTTTCGACATCATCTTCGGTCATCGCGGCAACGGCGACAGGATCGAAATGGTGGAAAGCATGACGATAGTTTTCCCGTTTCTTCAGGACGGTTATCCACGATAACCCCGCCTGCTGCCCCTCCAGACAGATCATCTCGAACAGCTTTTGACCGTCGGTTTCGGGGACACCCCACTCCTTGTCGTGATAGGCAATGTATAGTGGATCCTGACTGACCCAGCCGCAACGCTGCATATTCTTCCTCGCTGTTTTTACTGGCGTAAAAATTTCATTCGGCTCGCCTTGACGCGCCCGCTAAAAAGACAATATTTAATACAGGGCCTAATGTGCCCGATATCCTTCACACAATGACAATAATATCGCCGAATTCGGCTCTTTTCTGGAGTCGCGTTGATGATTATAAGAAACAGTAGTGGTCGCCAGAGGTTCAGCCTTCTGGTGAGCGTCGTGGTCTGTGCGCTGTCTACCCATACGGCCTATGGCTGGCAACAAGAATATATCGTTGATGCTATGTCAGGTCATACGGCTGAACGTTATACATGGGACAGCGATCACCAACCACGCTATAACGACATACTTGAAGAACGCATTCGTTCCACGAAGAGCGTGGCGGGTCCGGTGGTGAACCTGGCGGACCAAACGACGCTGGATACGACCAGCGGTATGAGTATGGGCTGGAATTTCCCCGTGTCCAGACAAGTGACGACCGGCCCGATCGCAGCCCTACATTATGACGGTTCGGCAACGTCCACCTATAACGAGTTTGGCGACAGTGCGACGTCCGTCACGCAGACCGATCCGTTATGGCATGCCAGCGTTAGCACCTTAGGCTGGCGGGTTAATTCGCAGTTTGGCGATCTGCGTCCGTGGGCGCAAATCAGCTATAACCAGCAGTTTGGCGAGAATATCTGGAAGGCGCAATCGGGCCTCAGCCGGATGTCTGCGGCGAGTCAGGACGGCAACTGGCTGGATGTTACCGTGGGTGCCGATATGCTGCTCAATCCGCATATGGCGGCCTATGCTGCGCTCTCTCAGGCGGAAAATAGCACCAATAATAGTGACTATATGTACACCATGGGAGTAAGCGCTAAATTTTAACGCGAACATGCGTAAATAAAACAACTCCGTTACAAATTAGAATCAATAATCACACGCGTCTCAGTGATAGCGGGTACTCACTTGTGTGAAAAAAACCGGTCCTCTCACTTTTTGTCTCGTCATTCATTCCGCAATCCAGGCATTTCATTCCGTTCTGATGGCACTTCATGCCGTTTTCCCCTCGTCATAAATGCACTTCGGTATGGTTGTTGGCAGAGAATTTCCCAATTTGCTTATGCAGGAATACTGCCATGAAAACTTCTGATTATCAGCGTACCCGGTGGCTGACCCTGATCGGCACCATCATTACCCAATTTGCCTTAGGTTCGGTTTACACCTGGAGCCTGTTCAATGGCGCGCTTTCTTCAAAGCTGGATGCGCCGGTCAGCCAGGTGGCTTTCTCCTTTGGCCTGTTAAGCCTGGGCCTGGCGATTTCTTCTTCTGTCGCCGGGAAACTTCAGGAACGTTTTGGCGTGAAACGCGTCACCATGGCATCCGGTATCCTGCTGGGCGTGGGCTTCTTCTTAACCGCACACTCTGACAGCCTGATTATGCTGTGGCTGAGTGCGGGTGTACTGGTGGGCCTGGCGGATGGTGCGGGCTACCTGTTAACGCTGTCCAACTGCGTAAAATGGTTCCCTGAGCGTAAAGGGCTGATTTCTGCTTTTGCTATCGGCTCTTATGGCCTCGGCAGCCTCGGCTTCAAGTTTATCGACACTCATCTGCTGGAAACCGTCGGGCTGGAGAAAACCTTTGTTATCTGGGGTGCCATTGTGCTGGTGATGATCGTCTTTGGCTCTACGCTGATGAAAGATGCACCAAATCAGGAAGTAAAAACGGTGAATGGCGTGGTCGAGCACGACTACACTCTGGCGCAATCGATGCGCAAACCACAGTACTGGATGCTGGCAGTGATGTTCCTGACCGCGTGTATGAGTGGGCTGTATGTCATTGGTGTGGCAAAAGATATTGCGCAAACTCTGGCGCATATGGATGTGGCGACAGCGGCCAATGCGGTGACGGTGATTTCCATCGCTAACCTGTCAGGCCGTCTGGTGCTGGGCATCCTGTCCGACAAGATTTCCCGTATTCGCGTTATCACCATTGGTCAGGTTGTTTCGCTGGTCGGTATGGCGGCGCTGTTATTCGCACCGCTGAACGAAGCGACCTTCTTCGCGGCGATTGCCTGCGTTGCCTTTAACTTTGGCGGTACGATTACCGTATTCCCGTCCTTGGTCAGTGAGTTCTTTGGCCTGAATAATCTGGCTAAAAACTATGGGGTTATCTATCTGGGCTTCGGGATTGGCAGCATCTGTGGGTCCATCATCGCTTCCCTGTTTGGCGGTTTTTACGTGACCTTCTGTGTCATCTTCGCGCTGTTAATCATCTCGCTGGCGCTGTCTACCACCATTCGTCAGCCTCAGCGTAGCGTATTTACCGAGGCGCACGCCTGATTCTATTAGTGGTGTCATTAATACCTGGCGCATATATTTACAAAAATATATGCGCCATTTTCATTCTCTATAAGCACTTTTGCGTTTACCTGTGGTCTACTTACTCGCGCCCGTAGACATTTCAAACTCTGCCGTTGTCGCATCTTTCACCTGCCCGGTCTAACTGACTGTAAGTAGGGCTTTTTATCCCGTTTTCCAGGTTTTATTGATGAGATATATTAAGTCGATGACGCAGCAGAAGCTCAGTCTCTTGCTGGCAATCTATATCGGTCTGTTTATGAACTCCGCTGTATTTTACCGTCGTTTTAGCGGATATGCGTACGAGTTCACCGTCTGGAAAGGAATCTCTGCGGTTGTTGAATTAGCTGGCGCGGTGCTGGCAACCTTCTTTTTACTTCGTCTTCTCTCTTTATTTGGCCGACGCGCCTGGCGTGTACTGGCAACCTTTGTGGTGCTGTGTTCTGCAGGTGCCAGCTATTATATGACCTTCCTGAACGTGGTGATCGGTTACGGCATTATTGCCTCGGTTATGACCACCGATATTGATTTATCGAAGGAAGTTGTGGGCTGGCATTTTATTGCGTGGCTGGTTTCGGTCAGTATTTTGCCGTTGCTCTTAATCTGGAATAACCGCTGTCGCTACACCCTGATAAAACAGCTGCGCACGCCAGGTATGAGATTTCGCAATGTGGCGGTCGTTTTGCTGGCGGGGATCATGGTATGGGCGCCGATTCGTCTGCTCAGCATGCAGCAGAGATCCGTCGAGCGTGAAACCGGCATCGATTTACCCAGCTACGGCGGCGTCGTGGCAAACTCCTATCTGCCGTCAAACTGGCTCTCCGCGTTAGGGCTGTATGCCTGGGCGCAGGTTGATGAGTCCTCAGACAACAAATCGCTGATGAACCCGGCGAAAAAATTCACCTATGTTGCCCCCAAGAATCTCGATGACACCTACGTGGTGTTTATTATTGGTGAGACCACGCGCTGGGATCATATGGGGATTTTTGGCTACGAGCGAAATACCACACCAAGGCTGGCTCAGGAGAAAAACCTGGCGGCATTCCGTGGGTATTCATGTGATACCGCGACCAAGTTGTCGCTGCGCTGCATGTTTGTACGTCAAGGTGGTGCGGAAGAAAACCCACAGCGGACGCTGAAAGAACAAAACGTTTTTTCCGTACTCGGTCAGTTAGGGTTTAAAACAGACCTTTACGCGATGCAAAGCGAGATGTGGTTCTACAGTAATACCATGGCGGAAAACATCGCCTATCGTGAACAAATTGGCGCAGAGCCGCGTAACCGTGGCAAAACGGTTGACGATATGCTGCTGATTACCGAAATGCAGCAATCCTTAAAGCAGAATGACAGCGGTAAGCGCCTGATTATTCTGCATACCAAAGGTTCACACTTTAACTACACGCAGCGCTACACTCGCGAGTATGCACAGTGGAAGCCTGAGTGTGTGGATGTCGATAGCGGCTGTTCGAAAGAACAGATGATTAACTCTTTCGACAACTCGGTGACCTATGTCGATCACTTTATTACCAAAGTGTTTGATCAACTGCGCGATAAGAAAGCGATAGTGTTCTATGCCGCCGATCACGGTGAGTCTATTAACGAACGTGAGCACCTGCACGGTACGCCGCGTAAAATGGCGCCGCCAGAGCAGTTCCGCGTGCCGATGATGGTGTGGATGTCGGATAAGTATCTGGAAGACCCCGATCATGCGAAGGCGTTTGCTCACCTGAAGCAAGAGGCGGATATGAAGGTCCCGCGCCGTCATGTGGAACTGTATGACACCATTTTGGGTTGCCTCGGTTATACCTCGCCAAACGGCGGTATAAATGAGAACAATAACTGGTGCAACGTTCCGGGTGGGCAGAAAGTCGCGGCGCAGTAACCGGGCTGCTGACTTTCTCGCCGATCGAATGGCATTTTGATACGAAGGGATTGACGGGCGCGCACCTGAGCAGTAAGATGCGCCCCGCATTCGGTGATTGGCGCAGCCTGGTAGCGCACTTCGTTCGGGACGAAGGGGTCGGAGGTTCGAATCCTCTATCACCGACCAAATTTAAAGCCCTGCTCAACGAGCAGGGCTTTTTGCATTTGATGCAGAGAGGATGAGAACCTCCGGGGGCAAGGGGTTCGACTCGAGCGGAGCGAGAGAACGTTGCGTCAGCAACGGCCCGCAGGGCGAGCCACGTAGTGGCGAGTCATCCTCTATCACCGACCAAATTCAAAGCCCTGCTCTACGAGCAGGGCTTTTTGCATTTGATGCCGAGAGGATTTGTAGGCCTGATAAGCGTAGCGCCATCAGGCAATTAAAGCGCGTGGGAGTCTGCATCGCCGGATGGCGGCGCAGACGCCTTATCCGGCCTACGGGCTGCTTCCCCGTTTCATCTTCATTTCGCCTGCAAAAATTGTGTACCACTTCCCACTGTCTGTTAACGATTCTGTGACATATTCCATTGTCTTTTTTTATATTTGCTTGAATCTTTTTTTGCGTTACTTATGGCTGAACCTAGCATTTTCCGCTGTGCGCTTTAACGTTCATGGTATTAATCGCTCAGATATGCAGCATTCATTAAGAAATTTTTCACATTTTGCATAAATGTTAATCACTAAACGTTGCTAAATATGAAGATATTTATTCTGGTATAGGCCGCGTAGCACAAATTTCCCTGCTGAAAATGCCCCTCTGCACTTTTTTTAATCTTTGTTTGCGAATTCTCACCGTTGGCGTAAATCACGGTTACCTGTATTGACGTTTTCACATTCTGTTGACAGATTGTAGGGCATGAGGGGCATTTCATGGAGAATCCGCACTGCAACTCAGTCGCTTATGTGAACGGAATCCCCATCCTCTTAACGCCGACCCGGCCGGGTAAAAAACAAAAAAGGCCAGGCGGTGCAAACCCACTGCAAAGGGTAAAACAACAAACATCACATTTGGAGCAGAAGAATGAGTATTTCCTTGAAGAAGTCAGGGATGCTGAAGCTTGGTCTGAGCCTGGTGGCTATGACCGTCGCAGCAAGCGTACAGGCTAAAACTCTGGTTTATTGTTCAGAAGGATCTCCTGAAGGCTTTAACCCACAGCTTTTCACTTCTGGCACAACCTATGATGCCAGCTCAGTACCGATCTACAACCGCCTGGTTGAGTTCAAAACCGGTACGACTGAAGTGATCCCGGGCTTGGCTGAGAAGTGGGAAATCAGCGAAGACGGTAAAACCTATACCTTCCACCTGCGTCAGGGCGTGAAGTGGCAGGACAATAAAGAATTTAAACCGACGCGTACCTTCAACGCTGATGACGTGGTGTTCTCCTTTGACCGCCAGAAAAACGCCCAGAACCCGTACCATAAAGTCTCTGGTGGCAGCTATGAGTACTTCGAAGGGATGGGCTTGCCGGATCTGATCAGTGAAGTGAAGAAAGTCGACGATAACACCGTCCAGTTCGTACTGACCCGCCCGGAAGCACCGTTCCTGGCAGATCTGGCGATGGACTTCGCGTCTATTCTTTCCAAAGAATATGCCGACAACATGCTGAAAGCCGGCTCCCCGGAGAAAGTGGATCTGAACCCAATCGGTACCGGTCCGTTCCAGATGCAGCAGTACCAGAAAGATTCGCGCATTCTGTATAAAGCGTTCGAAGGTTACTGGGGCACCAAGCCGAAGATCGATCGTCTGGTCTTCTCCATCACCCCTGATGCATCCGTGCGTTACGCCAAGCTGCAGAAGAATGAGTGCCAGGTGATGCCGTACCCGAACCCGGCTGACATCGCGCGCATGAAGCAGGATAAAAACCTCAACCTGCTGGAGCAGGCGGGCCTGAACGTGGGTTACCTGTCTTTCAACACCGAGAAAAAACCGTTTGATGACGTGAAAGTGCGTCAGGCGCTGACCTACGCGGTGAACAAAGAAGCGATCATCAAAGCGGTATATCAGGGCGCAGGCGTTGCAGCCAAGAACCTGATACCGCCAACCATGTGGGGCTATAACGACGACGTTGAAGACTACAGCTACGATCCGGAAAAAGCCAAAGCGCTGCTGAAAGAAGCGGGCCAGGACAAAGGCTTCACCGTTGAACTGTGGGCGATGCCGGTACAGCGTCCGTACAACCCGAACGCACGCCGTATGGCTGAAATGATCCAGGCGGACTGGGCGAAAATTGGCGTCCAGGCCAAAATCGTCACCTACGAGTGGGGCGAGTACCTCAAGCGTGCCAAGTCTGGTGAGCACCAGGCGGTGATGATGGGCTGGACCGGGGACAATGGGGATCCGGATAACTTCTTCGCCACCCTGTTCAGCTGTGCGGCAGCGAAAGACGGCTCCAACTACTCTCGCTGGTGCTACAAGCCGTTTGAAGATCTGATTCAACCGGCCCGCGCGACCGACGACCACAACAAGCGTGTTGAACTCTACAAACAAGCTCAGGTAGTGATGCATGACCAGGCGCCTGCGCTGATCATTGCTCACTCCACCGTGTATGAGCCAGTGCGTAAAGAAGTCAAAGGCTATGTGGTTGATCCATTAGGCAAACACCACTTCGAAAACGTCTCTATCGAATAATTAAAACTCAGGGGTGTTCATGCACCCCATGCCTGGCGGCGCTACGCTTGCGCAGGCCTACGAGAGTAGGCCGGATAAGCGTAGCGCCATCCGGCGTAGTGCTTTACCCACAGTTGTTTATGCGTGGGATAAGATTTGTGAGCAATACAGATTCACGGTTCCAGGCCGTGCGTCATTAGAGAGAATCCGGGTTATGTTGCAGTTCATTCTCCGACGTTTGGGACTCGTCATCCCTACGTTTATCGGTATCACTCTTCTCACTTTTGCCTTCGTCCATATGATCCCCGGCGATCCGGTAATGATCATGGCGGGTGAGCGTGGGATCTCCCCTGAGCGTCATGCTCAACTGCTGGCTGAACTCGGTCTGGATAAACCGATGTGGCAGCAGTACCTCCATTACATTTGGGGGGTTATGCATGGTGACTTAGGCATTTCGTTAAAAAGCCGCTTGCCGGTGTGGGAAGAGTTCGTGCCGCGCTTTAAAGCGACGCTGGAACTCGGTGTCTGCGCCATGATGTTTGCCACCGCGGTAGGGATTCCCGTTGGCGTACTCGCCGCGGTTAAGCGTGGTTCTATTTTCGATCACACCGCTGTGGGTCTGGCACTGACCGGTTACTCCATGCCTATCTTTTGGTGGGGCATGATGCTGATCATGCTGGTTTCCGTGCAGTGGAACCTGACGCCGGTTTCCGGGCGGGTGAGCGACATGGTGTTCCTTGATGACTCCAACCCGCTGACCGGGTTTATGCTGATCGACACCGCCATCTGGGGTGAAGAGGGTAACTTCATTGATGCCGTGGCGCATATGATCCTGCCCGCGATGGTGCTGGGCACCATTCCTCTGGCCGTTATCGTGCGTATGACCCGTTCGTCAATGCTGGAAGTGCTGGGCGAAGATTACATTCGTACCGCGCGCGCCAAGGGGCTGACGCGGATGCGCGTGATCGTCATTCATGCTCTGCGCAACGCCATGCTGCCCGTGGTGACCGTTATCGGTCTGCAGGTCGGTACGCTGCTGGCTGGGGCTATTCTGACCGAAACCATTTTCTCGTGGCCGGGTCTGGGGCGCTGGCTGATTGATGCGCTGCAACGCCGTGATTATCCGGTAGTGCAGGGCGGTGTATTACTGGTAGCGACGATGATTATTCTCGTCAACCTGCTGGTAGACCTGCTGTACGGCGTGGTGAACCCGCGTATTCGGCATAAGAAGTAAGGGGCCATCATGTCACAGGTTACTGAAAATAAAGTTATTGCTGCACCGGTGCCGATGACCCCGTTGCAGGAGTTCTGGCACTATTTTAAACGCAACAAAGGTGCGGTCGTTGGCCTCGTTTATGTGGTCATCGTGCTGTTTATTGCAATTTTCGCCAACTGGATTGCGCCCTATAACCCGGCGGAACAGTTTCGCGATACGCTGCTGGCACCTCCTGCGTGGCAGGAAGGCGGCTCGTGGGCGCATCTGTTTGGTACTGACGACGTAGGGCGCGATGTGCTGTCGCGCTTGATGTACGGTGCACGCCTGTCGCTGCTGGTCGGCTGTCTGGTGGTGGTGCTCTCGCTGCTGATGGGCGTGATTCTCGGGCTGGTGGCCGGTTATTTCGGCGGCATCGTTGATAACGTCATCATGCGAGTGGTCGATATCATGCTGGCACTGCCGAGCCTGTTGCTGGCCTTGGTGCTGGTGGCGGTATTTGGCCCATCGATAGGTAATGCGGCGCTGGCACTGACGTTCGTGGCGCTGCCGCACTATGTGCGTCTGACACGTGCCGCCGTGCTGGTGGAAGTGAACCGCGACTACGTCACCGCCTCTCGCGTGGCGGGTGCCGGTGCGATGCGCCAGATGTTCGTCAATATTCTTCCTAACTGTCTTGCGCCGCTGATTGTTCAGGCGTCGCTCGGCTTCTCTAACGCCATTCTCGATATGGCCGCGCTTGGCTTCCTGGGCATGGGCGCGCAGCCGCCAACACCGGAATGGGGCACTATGCTCTCCGACGTGTTGCAGTTCGCGCAAAGTGCCTGGTGGGTCGTGACCTTCCCGGGTCTGGCGATCCTGCTGACGGTGCTGGCATTTAACCTGATGGGTGACGGTCTGCGTGACGCGCTCGATCCCAAACTGAAGCAGTAAGAGGTTCGAGATGGCGTTATTAAATGTAGACAAATTATCTGTACATTTCGGCGACGTTGGCGCCGAATTCCGTGCCGTAGACCGCATCAGCTACAGTGTGAACCAGGGCGAAGTGGTGGGGATTGTCGGGGAATCCGGCTCCGGTAAGTCCGTCAGTTCACTGGCGATTATGGGGCTGATTGACTATCCCGGCCGCGTGATGGCGGAAAGCCTTGAGTTTAACGGCCGCGACCTGAAACGCATCTCTGAAAAAGAGCGTCGCCAGCTGGTGGGTGCTGAAGTGGCGATGATTTTCCAGGACCCAATGACCAGCCTCAACCCGTGCTACACCGTCGGCTACCAGATTATGGAAGCCATTAAGGTGCATCAGGGTGGCAACAAGAAAACCCGTATTCAGCGGGCGATTGACCTGCTGACGCTGGTGGGCATCCCTGACCCGGCTTCACGTCTTGATGTGTATCCGCACCAGTTGTCTGGAGGTATGAGTCAGCGCGTGATGATCGCCATGGCGATTGCCTGTCGTCCGAAACTGCTGATTGCCGATGAACCGACAACCGCGCTGGACGTGACTATTCAGGCGCAGATCATCGAACTGCTGCTGGAGCTTCAGCAGAAAGAAAATATGGCGCTGGTGTTGATTACTCATGACCTGGCGCTGGTGGCAGAAGCGGCACACAAAATCATCGTTATGTATGCCGGTCAGGTGGTGGAAACCGGGGCTGCACACGATATTTTCCGCGCGCCCCGCCATCCGTATACCCAGGCATTGCTGCGTGCGTTGCCGGAGTTTGCGCAGGATAAAGCGCGACTGGCCTCGTTGCCGGGCGTGGTGCCGGGTAAATACGACCGCCCGAACGGTTGTCTGTTGAACCCTCGCTGTCCGTATGCCACGGACAAATGCCGTAGCGTAGAGCCGGAGCTGAACATACTGGGCGAAGGTCGCCAGTCGAAATGCCACTACCCACTCGATGATGCCGGGAGGCCCACACTATGAGTACGCACGAGGCCACCTCGCAACAGCCATTGTTGCAGGCAATTGACCTGAAAAAACACTATCCGGTGAAGAAGGGGATGTTCGCCCCGGAGCGCCTGGTTAAAGCGCTGGACGGCGTGTCATTTACCTTAGAGCGTGGCAAAACGCTGGCGGTGGTTGGCGAGTCGGGCTGCGGGAAATCAACGCTGGGTCGCCTGCTGACGATGATTGAAGTTCCGACCGGCGGAGAGCTGTATTACCAGGGGCAGGATCTGCTCAAGCATGACCCGCAGGCGCAGAAGCTGCGTCGGCAGAAAATCCAGATTGTGTTCCAGAACCCGTATGGCTCGCTGAACCCGCGTAAGAAAGTGGGGCAGATTCTGGAGGAGCCGCTGCAGATCAACTCCTCGCTCAGCAAAGAGCAGCGTCGTGAAAAAGCGCTGGAGATGATGGCGAAAGTGGGCCTGAAAACCGAGCACTACGACCGCTATCCGCACATGTTCTCCGGTGGTCAGCGTCAGCGTATTGCCATCGCCCGCGGTCTGATGCTTGACCCGGACGTGGTGATTGCCGACGAACCGGTCTCCGCGCTGGACGTTTCCGTGCGTGCACAGGTGCTGAACCTGATGATGGATCTGCAGCAGGATCTGGGGCTGTCCTATGTCTTTATCTCCCACGACCTGTCGGTAGTGGAACATATTGCCGATGAAGTGATGGTGATGTATTTAGGTCGCTGCGTGGAGAAAGGGACCAAAGATCAGATCTTCAACAATCCGCGCCATCCGTACACCCAGGCGCTGCTCTCCGCGACGCCGCGTCTGAACCCGGACGACCGTCGTGAGCGCATCAAGCTGACCGGCGAGCTGCCAAGCCCGCTGAATCCACCGCCGGGCTGCGCGTTCAACGCCCGCTGCCGCCGTCGTTTTGGTCCTTGTACCCAGCTACAGCCGCAGCTTAAAGATTACGGCGGTCAGCTGGTGGCGTGCTTTGCCGTAGACCAGGATGAGAATCCGCAGCAATAAGCGTGGGTTATGACCCAATAACCGGAGCCTTGTGCTCCGGTTTTTTTATATTTCGTTTTTACTTCCACAATGTGAGTCCATTGGCAGAACATTATTCCACAGCGTCTAGAATGTAGTCAGATTCTTGAGCGTCACCGAAATATCTACTTCGCAGTTGCTAACTACCTGGAGCAAATGTGGTCACGATACGCTGGGATATTAAAACAATTGATCGCCTGTCTATGGTTGAGGATGTCCTGAAGGAGTTTTCCTGCTGTGATATCAATATCATCTCAATGAAAGTGACGGCAGGCCGGATCCTGATTAAATCCTGGTGTCGTCAGTTGCAGGATATTTCCTGCGTGCAATCCAGTTTAAGTCAGCGTGCCGATATTATTAACGTTGCTTACTTTTGCGAAGAGATAAGCGAACTGTCGATGCCCGAAGTGGAACGCCCACGCTATTTTTCAGACATTATTTGCAGCAGCCAGAGCATGCAGGCACTGATCGAAAAAGCGATCAGAATTGCGGACAGCAAATATACCGTCCTGATCCGCGGTGAAACCGGCACCGGTAAAGAGCTGCTGGCCCGAGCGATTCATAACTCTGGCCAGCGCAGCTTTTATCCATTTATTCCGGTTAACTGCTCTGCATTACCCGAGTCGCTGATGGAGAGTGAATTCTTCGGATACGAAAAAGGCGCCTTCAGCGGTGCGGACGGTAAAGGCAAAAAAGGGCTGTTTGAAATGGCGGATAAAGGCACCCTTTTCCTGGATGAATTTGGTGAGATGCCGCTGAATTTACAGGCCAAATTACTGCGAGTACTGCAAGATGGCGGGATCCGCCGCGTGGGCGGGGCGCAGATTATTCCGGTTAACGTGCGTATTATTGTGGCGACCAACGCCAATCTGGAAGAGATGGTCGAACAACGCCTGCTGCGCGCCGACCTGTATTATCGAATTAACGTTCTCTCCCTGACTATTCCTCCGTTGCGGGAACGCCCGCAGGATCTCAGCCTGCTGATCCGCCATTTTGTGCAGAAATACGCGAAAGAATTTCAGCGCCGGTTAATTTTGGATAAAGGCTGCTTTGATGCGATGCATCATCATGGTTGGCCGGGGAACGTGCGCGAACTGGAAAACACCATTATTCGTCTGATGTTGATGGCAGAATCTGATGTGATTACCCGAGAGGATTTGGGTATCGCGAGTATAACCTCAGTTAATCAGGCACGCGGCGGACAGCCTTTTAAACAGCAGGTTCAGTGCGCTGAGCGTCAGTTAATAGAGCAGATGATGGATGAGAATGTTTCATCGCGGCATATTGCCAAAGCGTTGGGGGTGTCGCATACCACGGTACTGAATAAAATCCGTAGCTATCAGCTGGAGAGCGTGGAGTAAGCGCCGTCAGGGCTGACGGCGCTGTTATCGGGTTAATTAATTTGTTATTCAATCAGCTTCAACAGCGGTGACAGGCACAGCAACATTCCGTACAGCAGGATAAGCCAGGTTTTTATCCCGCGCAGTTTTTCCAGCTGTGTGACTTTATAAATCAGGAAGAACGGAATAATGCACGAGACGATACCGTAAAGCGGGCTACCCAACTGGAAGAACACCAGTACTGATACGCGGAACGACACCCAAATCACCAGCGTGGTGACGATAAAGGCGCAAATCCCCAGCGTCAGAACCAATGGATTAATTTTCTCAACGTCGATAACACGACCCAGTACGTTAAGAATAATACCCTTCATAGCCTCGTGGAATCCCAGATAAATACCGAAGAATGCTGTCAGTACGGCAAAAATATTCAACACCGTGGAGGTGATGTGAATAATTTGTCCTGGGATAACTTGAGCCGCCAGCGCCAGTGCGGAAATATTTTGTTCGAAGGCTGAGACCGCTTCTTCATGGCTAATAGAGAAGGTAAAGGAAAATGAGAAGAACAGAATGACTGCAATCAACGTAATATAACTGATGCGGTGGGTACGAATGACCATGCGCGTAGCCAACACCCGGTCTGACACCCGTTTGCGGTAGGCGATATTCATGGGGTTCAGTACCTGAATAAACACCGCCGAGAAGAAACAGAACGGGATGGTTAGCAGGACATCGCGGAAGAAGACGCCCGCCTCAGGGAATGCGCTGATATTATTAAAGTTCCAGTGCGGGACCATCGCAAAGCCAAATACAATGATGATGCCAACTTTTACCACCACCATCGGGCCGGAGATTTTGAACAGCAGCTTTTCTCCGCCGGAAGCAATGGCAACCAGCACCGCAAAAATCGCGACTTTGTAGATAATTGACTGCGAAAGATCGGCATCGGTGAGTCCGAAGGTTTTGATATAGGACGCACTGTCAAAAACAACCGATAATGAATAAATAAAGATGCCGTGGATAATCATCAGAAAATAGATGACGCCAAGAAATACGCCCCAGTTCTTACCTAAATAATGACTAATAATATCGGTGTAGTCATTACAGGTTTCACTTTCAGAGAGCGTTTTTAAATAAATGTCCTGCACAATATAGGTGGCGGGATAAGCAATAATAAAGGCGACAATAAATACCCAAATACCGGTTAAACCAATTTGTACCGGCATCAGCACCGTTCCGGCGCCAATTGCCATGCCGATACAGAGTAATACCCAACCAAAATCGTATTTTGTAAAAGGTAGCTTTGTTGAGAAGGATGCGGCGGTTGCTGTAGTGTTGCTTAATTGTAATGTGTTGTCCTGCATAGAACCCCCTGCCGAAAATACACGCTCTCCCCCCGAAAAGGAATTACGTGTATAGCCAGGCTGTTGTGCCTTGATTCTCAACGGCCTGAACCGATCTGCATCGGTTCAGGCCGTAATAGTCAGAATGTTGCCTTTCTGATGGCGTGTTCAAGGTCGTTAATAATATCTTCTGGATCTTCAAGACCAACAGAAAGACGGATAAGTCCGTCGGTAATACCTGCTTTAAGCCGTTCCTCTGGCGCAACGGGCGAATGTGTCATAGACGCTGGGTGCTGAATGAGGGTTTCGGTGTCACCGAGACTGACCGCGAGGAGGCACAATTCTACAGAATTGATCATCCGTCTGCCAGCCTCGAGGCCGCCGGCGATTTCGAAGCTGATAATTCCTCCCGGCAGGCTCATCTGACGTTTACCCAGCTCATACTGCGGATGTGAAGGCAAGCCAGGGTAATACACGCGGGTAATGGCCGGATGCCCTTCCAGGAAGCGGGCAATTTTTAACGCGTTTTCACAATGGCGCTCCATTCGGATGCCCAGCGTTTTCACGCCGCGCAGCGTCAGCCAGGCGTTGAACGGACTCATGCAGCCGCCGGTGATATCTTTCAGCCCGACGAATCGTGCCTGGTCGATAAATTCCTGCTTGCCAACAATCACACCGCCAATCACGTCCCCGTGGCCGTTGATGTACTTGGTCACGCTGTGCACCACGATGTCGGCACCTAACAGCAGAGGTTGCTGGCAGTAGGGCGACATAAAGGTGTTATCCACGACCAGCAATGCGCCTTGCTGATGGGCGATACCGGCGACCGTTTCAATATCAACCAGCGAGAGCGTTGGGTTTGCTGGTGTTTCGATATACACCACTTTGGTTTCCGGGCGCATGGCCGCGCGGATTTCTTCCGGCTTGGCGGCGTCGACGAAGCTGACGTTAATGCCGAACTTCGGCAGGCTGTGTGACAGAAAAGCGTGAGTGCAGCCGTAAATGGCACTGGCGGAAACGATATGGTCGCCCTGCTGGCACAGGGTCAGCAACGAGGTGGTGATGGCTGAAATACCGGATGCAGTTGCCAGCGCGGCATCGCCTCTTTCCAGCACAGCCAGCTTTTTCTCCAGCGCGTCGGTGGTGGGGTTTCCAAGGCGCGTATAGATGTAGCCGGGTTCTTCAAGCGCAAAGCGGGCGGCGCCCTGTTCGGCACTGTCAAAAACGAAGGTTGACGTCTGGAAAATAGGCGTACTGAGCGCGCCAGTGGAAGGGTCGGGTTGTTGGCCCGCATGAACGATCTGGGTATTGAATCCGTAAGCACGACAGTCAGACATGATATCTCCTTTGATTCGGAACAGAACAGCTCACAGTCAAATAGCAATCGCTGTGCCAGAACATGAATGCATAGAAATCAATGTGTTAGTAATTTAATCATTTGAGATGCCGTCAGGAAAGTTGCCAGCTGGCAAATAACTTTCCAGTTACGGCGAGATAAACGTGAATGCGAGGCTTCATGCAGACGCGGTACTGGCGAAGTGGTTGGGGTGATGTGTTACCGCAGAATCATCGATAAACCGGGCTTGTCCGGTGAGGCGTAATCTTGCGGCCTTTTTCGCCTTTCTGTCGGTAACTTTCCACGCCAGGCGTCAAACCTGCGGCGAAAATACGCGATGGGAACTTTTCAGATAGCGCCTCTCTTAATAACGCTATGATCGGGTATACTCTGACGGCAGTTTTATTTATCCATGGAGAGTCAGTTTGCGTGTCAGTCGCTCGTTAACAATTAAGCAGATGGCGATGGTTGCGGCCGTAGTCATGGTGTTTGTTTTTATTTTTTGCACCGTTTTGCTGTTTCATTTGGTACAGCAGAACCGCTATAACACGGCTACGCAACTGGAAAGTATCGCCCGCTCTGTACGTGAGCCCCTGTCGGCCACCATTCTGAAAGGGGATATCCCCGAAGCGGAGACGATTTTACGGCGAATTCAGCCCGCGGGCGTGGTCAGCCGTGCCGATGTGGTACTGCCGAATCAGTTTCAGGCTTTGCGGATGAGCTTTATTCCCGAACGTTCGGTCCCGGTAACGGTGACGCGTCTGTTCGAACTACCGGTGCAGATCTCGCTGCCGGTCTATTCTCTGGAGCGTTCTGCCAACCCACAGCCGCTGGCCTATCTGGTGCTGCAGGCGGATTCGTACCGTATGTACAAATTCGTGATGAGCACGCTCTCAACGTTAGTGACCATTTACTTACTTTTATCCCTGGTCCTGACGGTGGCGATCTCCTGGTGTATTAACCGCTTGATTGTGCATCCGTTACGTAAAATAGCCCGAGAACTGAATGAGATCCCTCAGCAGGCGTTAATGGGCTACCAACTGGCGTTGCCGCGCCTGCATCAGGATGATGAGATTGGCATGCTGGTGCGCAGCTACAACCTGAACCAGCAGTTGGTGCAGCGCCGCAGCGAAGAGTTGAGCGACTATTCAATGCGTTTTCCGGTCTCCGAACTGCCCAACAAAACGTTTTTAATGGGGCTGCTGGAGCAGGTTGTATCCCGTAAGCAGACCACAGCACTGATGATTGTCACCTGCGAAACGTTGCGGGATACCGCAGGCGTGCTGAGCGAAACTCAGCGGGAAATCCTGCTGCTGACGGTTGTCGAAAAACTCAAGTCGGTACTGGCGCCCAGAATGGTGCTTACCCAGGTAAGTGGCTACGATTTTGCCATTATTGCGCATGGTGTGAAGGAACCCTGGCATGCCATCACATTAGGTCAGCAAGTACTCACTATCATTAATGAGCGTTTGCCTATCCACGGCATCCAACTGCGCCCCAACTGCAATATTGGGGTCGCGATGTTTTATGGCGACTTAACCGCAGAGCAGCTTTACAGCCGTGCGCTCTCTGCGGCACTCACCTCACGCCGGAAGGGTAAAAACCAGATTCAGTTCTTTGACCCGCAGCAAATGGAAGAAGCTCAGCAGCGTTTGACGGAAGAGAACGACATTCTTACCGCGCTGGACAACCAGCACTTTGCGCTGTGGATGCAGCCGCAGGTAGAAATTGCCAGCGGCAAAATACTGAGTGCGGAAGCGCTGTTACGGATGCAGCAGCCGGATGGAAGCTGGGAACTGCCGGAAGGGTTAATCGACAGGATTGAATCCTGTGGTCTGATGGTAACTGTCGGGTACTGGGTGCTGGAAGAGTCCTGCCGCCAGCTTGCTGCCTGGCAGGAGCGCGGTCTGATGCTTCCACTATCGGTCAATCTTTCTGCACTGCAGTTAATGCACCCGAATATGGTGTCAGACCTGCTGGAACTACTAAACCGGTATCGTGTGAAGCCCGGCACGCTGATTCTCGAAGTGACCGAAAGCCGACATATCGATGATCCCAACGCGGCCGTTGCCATTTTGCGCCCGCTGCGTAATGCAGGTGTGCGTATCGCGTTGGATGACTTTGGTATGGGCTACGCCGGTTTACGCCAGCTACAGCATATGAAGTCGCTGCCGGTGGATGTGCTCAAAATCGATAAGATGTTTGTCGACGGCGTGCCTGAGGATTGCAGCATGATCACGGCGATTATTCAGCTGGCGCACAGCCTCGATTTACAGATGATTGCCGAAGGTGTCGAAACCGAAGCCCAACGCGCGTGGTTGGAACAGGCGGGCGTGGAAGTGGCGCAGGGATTCTTATTTGCCCGTCCAGTTCCGGCAGATATCTTCGAAGAACGTTATTTAACGCAGTAATGGGCTGATTACAAAACTTAAAAAAGGGTGCGCTTGTGCGAGCCAGCTCAAAATTTTTAACATTTTTGTATCAATTATGATCTTTGTACATTTCTGTCATGTTGTGTGGGTGTTACTTTAGGGCCGCAGGTTAAATAAAACCTTACAAGACCTGTGGTTTTTACTTTAAGGACACCCTATGAAAACCTCAATATTCAAAAGCCTTTACTTTCAGGTCCTGACAGCGATTGCCATCGGTATTCTCCTTGGCCATTACTACCCTGAATTGGGCGCCCAAATGAAACCGCTTGGCGACGCGTTCGTTAAGCTCATTAAGATGGTCATCGCTCCCGTCATCTTCTGTACTGTCGTTACCGGCATTGCAGGCATGGAAAGTATGAAAGCAGTAGGCCGCACGGGTGCGGTTGCACTGCTTTATTTTGAAGTAGTCAGTACGATTGCGCTGATCATCGGTCTTATCATTGTCAACGTGGTGCAACCCGGTGCCGGGATGAACGTTGATCCGGCCACGCTGGATGCCAAAGCTGTCGCGATTTACGCTGAGCAGGCAAAAGACCAGGGGATTGTGGGCTTCCTGATGGATATTATCCCAGGTAGCGTCATTGGCGCGTTCGCCAGCGGCAACATCCTGCAGGTATTGCTGTTCGCGGTGATGTTTGGTTTCGCGCTGCACCGTCTGGGCAGCAAAGGCCAAATGATTTTCAACGTGATTGAAAGCTTCTCGCAGGTCATTTTCGGCATCATCAACATGATCATGCGCCTGGCGCCAATCGGTGCTTTCGGGGCCATGGCCTTTACCATCGGTAAATATGGCGTCGGTACGCTGGTACAGCTGGGGCAGTTGATTATCTGCTTCTACATCACCTGTATTCTGTTTGTGGTGGTGGTGCTGGGGTCTATTGCTCGTGCAACCGGCTTTAGCATCTTCAAGTTCATCCGCTATATCCGTGAAGAATTGCTGATCGTTCTGGGGACATCATCTTCCGAGTCCGCGCTGCCGCGTATGCTTGATAAGATGGAAAAACTGGGCTGTCGGAAGTCGGTGGTCGGGCTGGTTATCCCTACCGGTTACTCGTTTAACCTTGATGGGACATCGATCTATCTGACGATGGCGGCGGTGTTTATCGCTCAGGCCACGAACAGTCATATGGATATCTTCCATCAGATAACCTTGTTGGTGGTGCTGCTGCTCTCCTCGAAAGGGGCTGCGGGTGTCACCGGAAGTGGCTTCATTGTCCTGGCGGCGACGATCTCCGCTGTGGGCCATTTACCGATTGCCGGTCTGGCGTTGATTCTCGGTATTGACCGCTTTATGTCTGAAGCCCGTGCGCTGACCAACCTGATTGGTAACGGTGTGGCCACGGTCGTTGTGGCTAAGTGGGTGAAAGAATTGGATACCAAAAAGCTGGATGACACGCTGAATAACCGTGCGCAGGATGGCAAAACGCACGATTTATCCTCTTAATCTCGTCACTTCTGCCCGTAGTCCCTTGTAGGGCTACGGGCTCCTGCGCATAATTACCCCCTGTACCTGAAGCCGTCGATCCGATGGCTTCGGGATTTTTTCACTTCTTCCGTGACATTTTTATGTTTTCGCGGTCTAACACGAAGTGTTTTAACGTCATATTCAGAGAGTCCTGTTCAGGGCTGTCTTTTTATTACCAGGATTGTTGATCAGGGGTTCACATGCAGGGCACAAAAATTCGACTTTTAGCGGGCAGCTTGCTGATGATGGCCTCTGCCGGCTATGTGCAGGCAGATGCGCTCCAGCCTGACCCGGCGTGGCAACAGGGTACGCTGGCAAACGGTTTACAGTGGCAAGTATTAGCCACCCCCCAGCGCCCCAGCGACCGTATCGAGGTTCGCCTGCTGGTTAATACCGGTTCACTCACCGAAAATACACAACAGAGTGGTTTCAGCCATGCGATCCCGCGTATCGCGCTGACGCAAAGCGGTGGCCTTGATGCCACGCAAGCCCGTTCACTGTGGCAGCAGGGGTTCGATCCCAAGCGTCCCATGCCGCCTGTTATCGTTTCCTATGATTCCACACTGTATAACCTCAGCTTGCCCAACAGCCGTAACGACCTGCTGAAAGAGTCGCTCTCTTATCTGGCGACTATCTCCGGCAAACTGACCATCACGCCAGAAACCATCAACCATGCGCTGAGTAGCGAAGATATGGTGACAACCTGGCCGGTGGACACCAAAGAAGGCTGGTGGCGCTACCGACTGAAAGGATCAACGCTGCTGGGACACGATCCTGCCGATCCGCTGAAAACCCCGGTCGATGCTGAGAAAATCCAGTCGTTCTACCAGAAATGGTATACCCCGGATGCCATGACGCTGATTATCGTCGGCAACGTTGACGCACGTAACGTGGCAGAGCAAATCAACAAAACCTTCGGCGAATTAAAAGGTAAACGTGAGACTCCGGCACCGGTGCCGACACTTTCTCCGCTACGCGCTGAAGCGGTGAGCATTATGACCGATGCGGTACGCCAGGATCGCCTCTCCATCATGTGGGATACGCCGTGGCAACCGATTCGTGAATCTGCCGCGCTGTTGCGCTACTGGCGTGCTGATTTAGCCCGTGAAGCGCTGTTCTGGCACATTCAGCAGACGCTTACTAAAAACAATGCGAAAGATATCGGCCTCGGCTTTGACTGTCGGGTGTTGTTCCTGCGTGCGCAGTGCGCCATTAACGTTGAGTCACCGAATGATAAGCTGAATGCGAATCTGGGTACGGTGGCGCGTGAGTTGGCGAAAGTGCGTGATAAGGGGCTGCCGGAAGATGAATTTAACGCGCTGGTGGCACAAAAAAATCTGGAACTGCAGAAGCTGTTTGCCACCTATGGCCGAACCGATACCGATATCTTAATCAGCCAGCGCCTGCGCTCGCTGCAAAATCAGGTGGTGGATATTGCGCCGGAACAATACCAGCGTTTACGCCAGAACTTCCTCAATGGCCTGACCGTAGAAATGTTGAATCAGGACCTGCGCCAGCAACTGTCGCAAGAAATGGCACTCATTCTGCTGCAGCCGAAGGGTGAGCCGGAATTCAATATGAAGGATCTGCAGGCGACGTGGGATGCCATCATGGCGCCGGTGGCCGCTGCGGCAGCGTCGGTTGAAACCGATGAGTCGCATCCTGAAGTGACGGATATTCCGCCAGTACAGTAGAGGGTATCGTAACCTGTAGGCCGGGCAAGCGAAGCGCCCCCGGCGTACCCAATGCCGGATGCGGCGTTAACGCCTTATCCGGCCTACAAGAACAATAAGTTACTGCGGCATTGCGTCGCGGGGAATAATCGCCCCGCGATGCTGAATCACCGTGCTGGCCGTCAGATGACCGCGTTTGGCGGCTTCTGCGGCATCACCACCGGTTAAGCGTACGGCCAGATACCCGGCGCTGAACGAGTCGCCTGCGGCAGTGGTATCAATCACTTTCTCTTTCGGCAGTTTTACCGCCGGTACATCAATGAGCTCTTCGCCATTGATAGACACCAGGCACGAGTCTGCGCCGCGTTTCACCACTACCTCTTGCACACCGGCCGCGTGGGTGCGGGCAATGACCTCAGCAACGGGTTTTTCACCCCACAGCGCGTCTTCATCATCCAGCGTCAGGAACGCGATATTGGTGCACTCCAGCATCTGCTGATACACCTGCTGCGTCTCTTCTTTACTGCTCCACAAGCGCGGGCGGTAGTTGTTGTCAAAAATGACTTTTCCGCCGTTGGCGCGGCATTCGCGCAGCAGTGACAGCAGTTTCTCGCGGCTGGTCGGGCTTAAGATCGCCAGGCTTATACCGCTCAGGTACAGGTAGTCGAACGTCGCCAGCTCTTCGCAAATGGCGGCGGATTGTTCACTCTCCAGCCAGAATTTTGCCGCGGCTTCATTACGCCAGTAATAGAAGGTACGTTCGCCGGTGCTGTCTGTCTCAATGTAATAGAGACCCGGAAGGCGATTGTCCATGCGTTGCGTTAATGAGGTATCGACGTTTTCGCCATGCCAGGATTCCAGCATCTGTTGGCTGAAACTGTCCGTGCCCAGCGCCGTGACATAGTGTACAGAAAGGGCCGCAGAATCGACCTGACGGGCGATATAAACGGATGTATTCAACGTGTCGCCACCGAAACCGCGCTGAACGTCTGCGCCTTTCTGTGACAGTTCAATCATGCATTCGCCAATCACGGCAATCTTGCTGGACATAGTCGTAACCTGCTCTGAAAAAAATTAACGGTAGTGTGCGCTGTGGGTGTTAAGTGGTCAACTATATTAAAACATCGTTCCATTAATTTTTTGAGCCAACGCGTATTCTGCGCAATTTTTTTGCTGCCTGGTTTTTATTTTGCGATGTGCTGAACGTAAAGTTCTGCGCCCGAGCGCCGATAACCTTTGACGAGTCCGGTCAGTCACACTCTTATTTACAGGACATCTCAGATGATAAAGCAGGTTACCCAGCAGCTAATTACGCCTGATGCGAGTATCGAGAGCTTGCTGGAGAGACGCTATTGGCTGCAGTGCGAGCGTGCTTACACCTACCAGCCGATTTACCAGACCAATGGGCGGCTGATGGCCGTTGAACTGCTGACAGTAGTGAGCCATCCTGACAATCCTGCCCAGCGTCTTGCGCCGGACCGCTATTTTGCCGAAATAACCGTACGTCATCGTATTGACGTGGTGAAAGAGCAGCTTCTGCAACTCCAACTGAAAAGCGACTTTTTCAGAGCCCACGACCTGCTGGCGTCGGTGAACGTCGATGGCCCGACGCTGCTGGCGATGCGCCAGGATCCCGACATACTGAAAATCATTGAATGCCTGCCGTGGCTGCGCTTTGAACTGGTGGAGCATATTCGTTTACCGAAGGGAGCGTCATTTGCCTCAATGTGCGAGTTTGGCCCGCTTTGGCTGGATGACTTTGGCACCGGGATGGCGAATTTCTCCGCTCTGAGCGAAGTCAGCTATGACTACATTAAGGTAGCGCGGGATCTGTTTATTATGCTGCGCCAGACGCCGGAAGGCCGCAACCTGTTCACACTGCTGCTGCAGTTGATGAACCGTTATTGCCGCGGTGTGATTGTTGAAGGTGTGGAAACACTGGAAGAGTGGCGCGACGTGCAAAACTCACCGGCGTTTGCTGCGCAGGGCTATTTTCTCTCGCGTCCGGTTCCCCTGAATACCCTTGAAGAGGTGATATTGTCGCTGTGATGTTGGCGTCATCGGCCTCCTTTTAACCCTGCTGGACTATCTTTAGAACAGGCAAGGAAGAAAGTGAGGAGGTAAAAGATGACGAAAGCAGGCAAAATAACCACAGCAGTATCAGGGGTTTTCTTGTTGTTGATCGTCGTACTCATCATCGTGATTGCGACATTTGACTGGAACCGGCTCAAACCGACCATCAACCAGAAAGTCTCTACTGAACTCAACCGACCGTTCGCGATACGCGGTGATTTGGGCGTCGTCTGGGAACGCCAGAAGCAGGAAACCGGCTGGCGAAGCTGGGTTCCGTGGCCGCACATTCATGCGGAGGATATTATCCTCGGCAACCCGCCGGATATCCCTGACATCACCATGGTGCATCTCCCGCGCGTTGAAGCCACGCTCGCGCCGCTGGCGTTGCTGACCAAAACGGTCTGGCTACCGTGGATTAAGCTGGTGAAACCGGACGCGCGGCTTATTCGCCTGTCGGAGAAAAACAACAACTGGACCTTTACCCTCGCGGGGAGTGAAAACCCCGATCCCAACACCCCGCCTTCAGCCTGGTCATTTCGACTCGATAATATTTTGTTCGATCAAGGACGTATCGCCATCAACGATAAGATCACCCAATCGGAGATTGAAATCGTCGTTGATCCGCTGGGCAAACCGTTGCCCTTTAGCGAAGTGACGGGAACGAAAAGCACAGAAAAGCGTGCCAACGTTGGCGATTACGTTTTCGGCCTGAAGGCACAGGGGCGGTATCGCGGTGAACCGCTAACCGGCAGTGGAAAAATCGGTGGAATGCTGGCGTTACGCGGCGAAGGCACACCGTTCCCGGTGCAGGCCGATTTCCGTTCAGCTAATACGCGGGTGGCCTTTGTCGGTGCGGTAAATGACCCGATGAATATGGGCGGCGTCGATCTTCAGTTGAAATTCTCCGGTGATTCGCTCGGGGATTTGTACGATTTGACCGGCGTTCTGCTGCCGGATACTCCCCCCTTTGAAACAGACGGGCGGCTGGTGGCCAAAATAGGCAGCGAGAAATCTGCCGTATTTAGTTATCGCGACTTTAATGGCCGCATCGGCGACAGCGATATTCACGGCACGCTGGCTTACACCACCGGCCAGCCGCGCCCGAAACTGGAAGGCGACGTTGAGTCGCGCCAGCTGCGGCTGGCGGATTTAGGGCCGCTGATTGGCGTGGATTCCGGTAAAGGTGCACAACGCGCCAAACAATCTGAACAGCGTAAAGGCGAGAAGAGCGTTCAGCCCGCGGATAAAGTCTTGCCGTACGACCGTTTCGAAACCGATAAATGGAACGTGATGGATGCCGATGTGCGCTTCAAGGGACGGCGTATTGAGCACGGCAGCAGCCTGCCGGTAAGCGATCTCTCCGCCCATATCATCCTGAACAATGCCGACCTGCAACTGCAGCCGCTGAAATTTGGTCTGGCAGGAGGCAGCATCGTCTCTCGCATTCATCTGGAAGGGGATAAAAAGCCGATGCAGGGCCGGGCGACTATTCAGGCGCGTCGTCTGAAGCTGAAAGAGCTGATGCCGGATGTGGAACTGATGCAGAAAACGCTCGGTGAAATGAATGGTGATGCCGAATTTCGCGGGAGCGGGAATTCGGTGGCTGCGCTGCTCGGAAACAGTAATGGCAACCTGAAGTTGTTGATGAACGACGGGTTGATCAGTCGAAACCTGATGGAAATAGTGGGGCTGAATTTGGGCAACTATATCGTCGGACAGATATTTGGTGATGACGAAGTGCGAGTGAACTGTGCGGCGGCGAATCTGGATATCGTCAATGGCGTTGCGCGCCCGCAAATTTTTGCTTTTGATACCGAAAATGCGGTTATCAATGTTACGGGAACAGCGAGTTTTGCCTCTGAACAGCTGGATTTAACCGTCGATCCGGAGAGTAAAGGCATTCGTATTATTACGCTGCGCTCACCGCTGTATGTTCGCGGGACATTCAAAAATCCGCAGGCCGGAGTGAAAGCAGGGCCGCTGATTGCGCGTGGGGCCGTCGCCGCGGCACTGGCAACGCTCGTCACGCCGGCTGCCGCCCTGCTGGCACTGATCTCACCGTCAGAAGGTGAGGCTAATCAGTGCCGGACGATTTTGTCGCAAATGAAGAAGTGATGTCTGGCCGGATGTTTACCCGGCCTGGATTTCATGCTCAACGTAGGCCGGATGAGGTGGTTACACCGCCATCCGGCAAAAGAATCACAACGACTGATGACGCGTCTCGTGGATTAACAGCAGCGCGATCAGCGTTAATGCGGCCATCGAGGCCAGATAAATCCCGACGGCCGGCAAACCATAGTTACCTTGCAACCATGCCGCGATGTAGGGGGCCACGGACGCGCCGAGAATCGATGAAACGTTATACGAGAACGACGCGCCCGTGTAGCGCACCTCGGTCGGGAACAGCTCCGGCAGCAGCGCGCCCATCGGGCCGAATGTCAGCCCCATCAGGCTCAGCCCCAGCAGCAGGAAGACAAAGACCAGCGCCGGATTGCCAGAACCCAGCAGCGGTTTAAAGGCGAACAGGGCGAACAGAATGATAAGCGTGGTGATGATGAGCATGCTCTTGCGACGACCAAACGCGTCGGCCAGCAGTCCGGCAACCGGGACCATCACGCCAAAGCCAATCACCGCCATCATCAGCATCCACAGGACTTCATTACGCGGTAAACCAAGGCCCACAGGGGCGGCGGCGGTACTGAAGGTCATTGAGTAAACGGTCATGATATAGAACAGCGTATAGGTCGCCAGCATGATAAACGTGCCGAGGATCGTGACGCGAACATGTTTTGTCAGCAGGGTTCCCAGCGGGATCTTAACCTGCTTTTTCGCTGCCGCGACTTTGGCGAACACCGGGGATTCATGCAGTGAGACGCGAACGTACAGACCGATAATCACCAGTACCGCAGAGGCTATAAACGGTACACGCCAGCCCCAGCTCATAAACTGCTCATCGGTCAGCAGCCAGGAGAGCAGCAGAAACGTGCCGTTGGCAAAGAAGAAGCCGATCGGTGCGCCCAACTGCGGGAAGGACCCATAGAGCGCCCGTTTGCGCGGTGGGGCATTTTCTGTGGCCAGCAATGCAGCACCGCCCCATTCACCGCCAAGACCCAATCCCTGACCAAAACGCGCCAGTGCCAGCAGGATCGGGGCGAAAATCCCAATCGACGCATAACCCGGCAACAAGCCGATAATCACCGTCGAGATCCCCATGGTCAGCAGCGAAGCAACCAGCGTGACCTTACGCCCGACGCGGTCGCCGAAATGTCCGAACACCGCCGAGCCGATCGGCCGCGCCACAAAGGCGATAGCAAAGGTGGCGAGAGACTGCAGCGTGGCCGCCGCCGGGTCGCCCTGCGGGAAGAAGATATGGGGGAAAACGATCACCGCGGCGGTCGCGTAAATATAGAAGTCGAAGAACTCAATGGCGGTACCGATGAGTGAGGCGACGACGACTTTATTGCGCGAATTGACCGGGGCGTGTTCCTGTTCGTTGTCGAGCGTTGTGGCGGTTGCTTGCATAATATTTTCTTATTTTTTGTCGAACGAACGGTCATATTACGCACAGCAAAAGAGACATTTCAATCTGTAACAAACGTTGCGCTTGGTCAAAAATCGGGCAAAAAGGGGATAATGTTTAGGCCGAAGATTTCGCTTCTATGAAATGCTTCACATAATTTAAAACTTGGATGATAAAACTGGTTTTTGGTTAAATAAAAGTTACGGGTTGGATTTATTCACTGAATCAGTGAGAGCGGGCGGCATTATAATTGCCGGATGGCGCTACGCTTATCCGGCCTACAAAACTCACCAGTAGGGCAGATAAGCGTAGCGCCATCCGGCAGTTAACGAAGATTAGCGGTGTGTTTTCCCCGGCATACGCGGGTCGTCTTTGTATTCCGCGGTGGCTATCCAGGCGGCGCAGAACAGGGTCAAACGGGCGAAGAAGTAGAAGAAAGCCATTAGACCTAATACCGAGCCAAACGCCGCGCCTGACGGGGATTGCACCAGCGACGGCAGCGTGTAAGTCATAATAATTTTGATTGCTTCAAAGCCAAAGGCCGCAATAAAGGTACCGCGAATGAGCGCCTTCTTACGTGGGCGATGACGCGGGAGTCGCCAGAAAATCCAGAAGAACAACAGATAGTTGGCGAAAATAGAGATCGCCAGGCCGATCAGTCGCCAGGCGGGTTTCAGCCAGTCAATACCATCGAGGTACAGGGCCGAGATTATCATCTGCTGGGCGGAACCGGCGATGGAGGTAATTGACAGGGTGACAATCAGCGCAATCAGTAATCCAATCAGCGAGACAAAATCGCGCAGATATTTGACCCAGATTTTCTCCTGATCCTGCGGCGTGCGTTCCCAGACATCACGCGACTGGGCGCGAATGGCCTCGCGCAGGTTTCCCATCCAGTTAACCCCGGAGTAAAGGGCGATACCCAGCCCGACCAGCCCGACGGTGGTACGTTGCTGAACGGCGGTATTGATGGTGTTTTTCAGCGTGGATGCCAGCGTCGGATCGCTGACGTTGGCCAGGATTTTACTGAAGATATCCTGCAATAACGTGGGGTGCGACGCGAGAATAAAACCGGCGGCAGCGAACGATACCATCAGGATAGGGATCATCGACAGGAACGAGAAATAGGTGATTGCTGCACCAAACTGGTTTCCCATCCGGTCATTAAAACGTTCTGCGGCGCGGATAAGGTGGGCGATCATGGGCTGGCGTTGAACGCGTTCCGCCAGAGTCAGGGCTGTTTTCAGCGCCTGATGGGTCTTATTGTTGGTTTCTGTCTGGTCACGCTCTGGTGTGTCAATTTTGGCGATCGGCGCGTGCTCAAGTTCCTGAATGGGGCGTTTTACGTCTTTTTCCTGCGTCATCAGGGCGGTAGTCCTTATTCTGTGCATTCACAGGACAGTATAGCGCGTCAGTCCACATAGTCTTTCATCACGCCGGTCAGCCATTCCATAAACAGGTGGACCCGGCGGGAGAGATTACGGCGATGTGGATACAGCAGAGAAACCGGCATCGGTTCGGCGCGATACTGCGGTAAGACTTCAACCAGCGTACCGGCGCGCAATGCCTCACGTACACCCACGCGTGGGACCTGAATGATGCCCAACCCGGCAAGACAGGCCGCATGATAGGTTTCGGTACTGTTCACCGTCAGCATGCCGCCGGTTTTTATCCAGCGGGGCCCGTTGTCGGTCGCTATTTCAAAGCCCTGAGAACGGGTACCCAGATTTACCGCGTAATGCACCACCGCATGCGAGGCCAAATCGTCCAGACTTTCGGGATAACCAAAACGGGCCAGATACTGTGGGCTGGCGCAGTTAATCTGCGTCAATTTCCCCAGCGGGCGGGCAATCAGCCCTGAATCTTTCAGCGCACCCACGCGCACCACGCAGTCGAAACCCTCACGGATTAAATCCACCAGACGGTCGCTGCTGCTGAGTTCTAGCTCAAGTCCCGGATACTGATGCAAAAAGGCAGGCAGGCGGGGCATCACCAGATTTCTGGCCACGCCAACCGGCATATCGACCCGCAGTTTACCGCTGATGCTGGTGGGATCGTGATGAAAAAGTCCGTCCAGCTCATCCAGATTGCTCAACAGATCTTTCGCACGTTCGTAATAGATCATCCCGTCCTGGGTCAGTTGAACGCGGCGGGTGGTGCGATGCAGCAACTGGGTACCCAGATGATTTTCCAGCGCTTGGATTTGTCGCGATACGCTTCCCTTAGGCAGTCCGAGGGTGTCGGCCGCACGCGAAAAACTCTCCAGTTCTGCGACGCGGAGGAACAACTGCATTGCGTGAATTTTATCCATCTCTCTGCCCTATTGTTGTTCCCAAGGAAACAGTAATGCGCAATTCGACATATTTATTGTTTTTCTAACACCTAATAAGCTTTATCTCAATCTTCACAACGCCTGAAATGAGGTTTCTTATGACGCAACGTATTGTATTGGTGACCGGCGGCGGTCGTGGACTGGGGAAAAACGCGGCGCTTAAGCTGGCGAGTAAAGGTATGGGCATCATTCTGACGTGGAACAGCAATGAAAAAGAAGCTCAACAGGTGGTGGATGATATTCGCCAACTTGGCGGCAAAGCAGCAGCATTGCCGCTGAATGTCGGCGATATCTCAACGTTTCCGCGCTTTGTTGAACAAATGCAGGAGACGCTGCAAACCCAGTGGCAATGTACGAGGTTTGATTATTTATTGAACAACGCCGGAATCGGCATAACTGCGCCGTATTCTGCCTTCACCGAAGTGCAGTTTGACCAGCTTTTGAACATCCAGTTTAAAGGGCCTTTTTTCCTGACGCAGAGCCTGTTGCCGCTGATAAACCAAGGGGGCAGGATCCTCAATGTGTCGACCGGGCTGTCGCGTTTTGCTCTGCCAGGCTACAGCGCCTATGCCGCCATGAAAGGCGCGATGGAAGTGCTGACCCGCTATCAGGCAAAAGAGTTGGGGGAGCGCGGTATTACGGCGAACATTATTGCGCCCGGCGCGATTGAAACCGATTTTGGCGACGGGAACGTGCGGGACAATGCGCAGCTGAATGCATATATTGCCTCGCAAACCGCATTGGGACGTGTCGGGCTGCCGGATGATATTGGTGATGCCATCGCTGCGTTGCTTAGTGATGACCTGGCGTGGATGACCGCGCAGCGCATTGAGGTCTCTGGCGGGATGTTCCTGTAAACCCGTCCCGTGCTTATTCGGTCACCGACTCTGATTAAATAAGCACTTCATGCTACATTATTTTTTGTAACATATTTCCCTGATATGCCATGTTCCTTATTTTTGGTGAAAAACATAGACTCTGATTAATTAATATTACTTGGCGAGAGGTATGCGCTAATAATAAGGAATTACTTAATTCAGAGTCTTTTTATGACCTCTTTATGTAATCCTTTTGTTTGAGCTGTAACTATTCATAACTTCTGCTTCTCTCTTCTTCTTTCATCGGTAGAATGGCCCCTGCCAAATGGTGAGTTCTTATTTTACCCCGTGGGTAATACCCTTCCGCGTGTTAAGGCCAATATCTTATTCAGACGGAGAGAAATAATGCAGGTAATAATGTTTGACAGGCAGTCAATATTTATTCATGGAATGAATGTCAGTTTACAAGAAAATCTTCCAGGAGTGGATGTTCAGGGTGTCAGTCAGGCAGATGACCTTTGGCAAAAGCTGGAAGACAATCCCAATGCGTTGGTTATGCTTGATGGCGATCTTGGCAGTGAGTTTTGCCGTGAACTGCTCCAACAACTCGCGCAACGCTATGCGACAGTAAAAGTACTGATCACCGCCACAGATTGCCGTAAAAAATGGCTGCAGGAGGTGACACAGTTAAACGTGCTGGCCATTGTGCCGCGCGACGCTGACGCAGAAACATTCGCGCTGGCGCTCAATAGCGTGGCAATGGGCATGATGTTTTATCCCAGAGATTGCTTAACGCCAACCGCGTGCGGTAGCCAAAATATAAAAGCACTAAGTTCGCGTCAGCGCGAGATCTTGACCATGCTGGCTGCAGGGGAGTCCAATAAACAAATTGGTCGCCTGTTAAATATCAGCACCGGGACGGTAAAAGCGCATCTGGAGTCGCTGTATCAGCGTCTGGAGGTAAAAAACCGTACCCAGGCGGCGATGATGTTAAACGAAGTACATTAATCAACGCTTATTTCACAGTCAGATCGTCTCTGGCTGTGAAATATGAGCAGGCCACATTTCTGATGCGCAAAACCGGGTTATCCCCACGCTAAACATCCAGGCAATTAATGCTTCCAGCTGAAACAGATCGTTCAGTTGCGGCAGTTTCGCCTGGATTAATTCCTCGCAGGCGTAGAGATCCATGAGCAGCAGCGTTTCTGCCTGTGCTACTGAAATTTGGCTCGTGAAGGTTTCACCTACGGTGATTTCATGCCCGTAGCCAATGACCCAGACCCCGCGTTCATCCTGATATTTTTCCAGCGACAATCCCTGTCCTTGTTTAATAAAGGCGATACAGGCGGGCGTAAAATGTGATGAATGGCGGTACATACTGATTTCTCTGCAAAGAGAACCATTCTAGAGCAAACCTTCCGTTATGGTACCTGCCATACAGCCCGTTTTTTCAGTAAGACGCCTTATGACGCGCGGAGCGGATATTCGTGCTTTAACAGGCCGAAAATCCAGTCATCGTGCCAGGTTTGATGCAGCCAATAGCTTTCGCGCAGTGTACCTTCGAGAATAAATCCCGTCTTTTCCAGCAGACGTCGAGACGCATAATTGCCGGCGGTGACGCAGGCCGTCATACGGTGTAGCCCGCCGGTTGTAAACGCGAAATCACACACGGCATGCAAAGACTCCGCGCCATAGCCTTTACCTTGCGCTTCGGGCGCGAGCAGAAACCCCACTTCGGCACACTCATTATTTTCGTGAACATATCCGGTGACGCCGAGCGGCGTTCCCGAGTCGTTATCGCACATGACGAGGCATAGCCAGTGTGGGCTTCCGGGAGACCATTTAGCTAAACGCGAGTCGAATATTGCCCGTACGTCTTGTTCAGAGCGCGCATCGGAGACATAGTGCATTACGCCAGGATCCTGCTGTAATGCTAAGAAAAAATCCCAATCAGACGCCGTCAGCGGGCGGCAGGTCAGTCGTGGTGTTTTTAACACGGGCACAGGCTTATCTCCTGATAATTTTCCATGATTACGAGGTCATCACTGTAAAACACATTCATTTGTTATATGAATGTGTTTCAGTTTACACCGGCACGTTTTAATACGGCGTCGCGTTTATAAAAAGAGCAATAAAGACCATTGTGAGGCCGTACCGTTACGGCCCTTTTAGGGATGATAATGACCAATAGCGCATTACCGGCGACATGTACGCCATTTGAACACTGTTTGGGGATCATCCGCCAGGCATCGGTGGAAATCCTGTTGTTGTTAGGTGTGCATGTTGCAGAGGGAAAAGACCCGCGCTGGTTTCTGGAACAGCTCGACCAGGCTCGCCTGAATCTGGGTGGCTGGGGGGCGGTAGCCAGACGATTGCAGATGAACGATGCGCAATTAAGCCAGTTCACCCTGCGGTTACGCCATCTTCAGCAAAATGTTCCCCAGTATGAAAGTGGTCAGGATGTCAGTGAAAATCAGCTCATTTCTGCGCTGCGTTTTGTCGCGTCTCTGGAGCAACTGCGCCAGCTTCAGCCGATCCTGCACTATCAAACCGATATTGAAAGTGGAGGACAGGAGGCGCAGCTGCAAGCGCAGAGCCAACTTCGTGCTATAGAGTTAACCCTCAAAGCCCTTGTCGCAAGGGTATGGCCGGACCAGCATCCGCTCAACAGCTTCCTGAAACAGCACTTCGGTGCCGACCGACTGCGCCGCTGGCTTAAGCTGGGTGAGGGGCGTGATGCGCTGGACGGCATGTTGTTTAGCGAGCTGGCGCTGATGGTGGTCGATAAGAAACTGTTCGTGCGCCACTTTACCCAGATTTTTAATGACACTTCGGTACTCACGCTGTTTGTCGAACCGCGCTTAACGCTGCGCATGTTTCTTGATGATTGCCGGATAGCACGTAATAGCGTCATTGCTCAGCAGCCGCTGACCTCGGTACAGCTGATGTTGTTAAAGTATCAGTACCGACAAATTACCCACCCCGTGCAGCGGGCGTTTGAAGAACGTCGTGTCCGCATCAATCCCGCATCGTATCTGGAATCTGATCAGGGTCTCGTTCGCCAGTTCTGGGAAACGGCAAAGCAAAAGGCTGAACAGACCGGGGATGATAAACACGAAATTGCCGACAGCATTGACCCACCAGAAAAGCGAGCGCAGCGTACGGCTGAAGAGCGTGAGCAGCTGATTTCCAACATGCTGTGGGTCGCCGTTGGCGCGATGGTGCTGGCAATATCGCTGGGCGCATTCTGGTTATTTAGCTCGCCTGCGCCGCGGGTGACCGCCGGTCAATCGGTTGAAATCATACAAGAGGAACCGCGACGTGATGCTCCTTCCGCACGGGAAGCCGTGACCCGCATGGGCATTTCGTGGGATGCGTTTACCATGCGGGCGGCTATCGATCGCAATGATACCCGCATTACGTCATTGTTTTTACAAGGCGGGATGGACTGGAAGCTGGCGTGGACGGAGCAGGCGTTCTCTGCGGGCAATACTGCTGTACTGAAGCTGTTGTTGCGCTATCCCTCGCAGATGGATGAAACCCAGCCCTGTCAGCAGTTTATGAGTACGCTAAGTCATGCGATGTCGAACGGCGCATCGCTGACGTCGCTGCATAAAAGCTATCTGCAAAGTTTTTGTGCTAAACCGGACGTTGTCGCGCGCCAACGGTATGACGCCGAGCAAGCCGAACGACGCGCTCGCGCGGAGCCAAACGCCGAAAACAAGAAATGGCAGAAAATTCATACCGCGCTGTATGACGCCATTAACTGACGGCCTGATGAGCAACGTCCTGTCAGACCGTTACGGCTCGCCGTAGAGACCGATTAATCGGCGCACGACGCCGTTGGTCCAGCCAAAGCCATCCTGCAACGGGTACTCGCCGCCGCCGCCTTCACGTGGCGTGCCGTCGGCGATATGGTACTTCTCGATAAGCTTATGGTGCTCCTGATAAAAAAAGTTAACCGTTTTCAACCAGTTGCGGGCAATCTCATCTCCCAGGTGGTCGTCACCGTACAGCTTGAAGCCCTGAATCGCCATCCACTGCAGCGGTGCCCAGCCGTTGGGTTTATCCCACTGTTCACCGGTTTCGTATTCCGTCGCCATAATACCCCCGGGGGTTAACAGACGGCTGCGTACGGCATTAGCGAGGCGGTCGGCTTGTGCATGAGTTGCCATACCGACATACAGCGGCACGATACTGGCGGCGGAGAAGAGGGCCATCTCTTCGCGTCGCCAGTCATAATCCCGATAACAGCCGTTTTCATCATCCCATAGAAAGTGGTCCACGGCGGCGCGGCGGTTGGTGGCTTTCTGGCGAAACAGAGCCTCGGTTTCGCGATCGCCTTTCAGTGCCGAAATGTTTGCAATGGTGCTTTCCAGTTTGTACAGGAAGGCGTTGAGATCAATGGGGATGAACTGGGTGGTGCGGATGCTGGCAAGGCGGCCCGCATCGCGCAGCCAGCGTGAGGAGTAATCCCAGCCGGAAGCCGCACCGGCACGCAAATCCCGATACACCTCATTCGGCGGCCGGCCAGAATGCTTGGCCGTTTCGACGTCTTCGATCCACGATTCATCGCGCGGGGTATCACGATCGTCCCAATAACGGTTGAGCAGAGAACCATCTGGCATTCTGATGACATGACGGTACGCCTGGTTTAACGCCAGGGAATCTGCGCCATCCATCCAGAACGCGTATTCCATTTTGAGATGATCCAGATAACGCCGCGCGCCGCGCACGCCATCTTCTTCAAACAGTTCCACCATCAGTGCAAACACCGGCGGCTGAGAGCGACTCAGGTAGTAGGTCCGATTACCGTTCGGGATATGGCCATAGTTTTCAATCATCCAGGCAAAGTTATCCGCCATACATTTCAGCAGATCCCCCCGACCGCTCTCCGCCAGACCGAGCATAGTGAAGTAGGAATCCCAGTAGTAGGTTTCGCTAAAACGTCCGCCTGGCACAATATATGACTGCGGCAGCGCCAGCAGCGAAGACCAGGGAATGTGATCCTGCGGTTCGCGTGTCAGCACTGGCCACAGCTGGTCAATATGCTCTTTCAGCGAGTCCTGCGGGTTGGAAACGTACTCACTCGACGGGGTCTCGGGGAGCCAGAAATGGTTCTCAACAAAGCGCTGCAGGTCAAAGTCCCGGTGCCGTTTAACCTTGCGATAGCGGATCAAAATGTCCAGCGGGTCCATTTTGGGCGCGCAGTCGGGGAAGGTTTTGCTGTCGGCAAACAGCTTTGACGACTGAACATGTTCGAACAGTTCGAGGTAACGATCGGCGGGCGTTAACGCATCTGAGGCAGGCAGCCCTTCAATCATCTCCGGCTCAGGCTCTGCCTCAATCATTTCATCCAGCTTTAACTCGCACGGATCCATTTCATAAAGCAGATCGAGGTCGATCGTCAGTTCTTCTGAAGGGGCGTGGGGTAGTTTCTGGTTGAGCATAATGAGAAAGACCTCCGGTAAAGAGATGGTGAAAGGAAACGGCTATTGCCCGGCTGTCTGTTAAGCGTAGACATTCGCTTCGGTGTCGGGTGAGTAAAGCGTGCGGTTGATCACGTTCTTATGTTTTTTAATATTTAAAAAATAAAACTATCTTAATGATAATAATGAAGAATTATTGGTCTTGTGCGATCTGTATATTTTCCATTTTCAGAACATTCGATTGCAACGAGGTGTGAACAGAATCAGCTAACATCCGATCCCTGTAATAGGTGTAGGCTATTCTAATGATAGTTCTGGCCCATGTAATTGATTGATACTTATCAAAATAATACTCCACTTATTTTCTATGATGGTCAAGTCTGACAAAGACTGCGCATTAATTATTTCAATTTTCTGGGTCACAATAACTCACAACGGTGAGGGTAAAATAATGAAAATCATTACCCGTCTTACCGCGATTGCCATAACAGGCATCGTAATTTGTTATTTTGGATTATCCGGTTATGTGTGGTATCACGATAATCAACGTAGCAAACAGGCTGATGTTCAGGCCTCTACGCTGGAAGCCAATAATAAGGTATTAGGATTTTTACGCGAAAAGGGATGTGATTATTGTCACACGCCTTCAGCTGAATTGCCTTTCTATTCTTCCTTTCCCGTCGCTAAACAATTGATGAATTATGACATTCAATTAGGATACAAATCATTCAATCTTGAAGCTGTTCGTGCCGCGCTGGTTGCGGATAAACCCGTTTCGCAAAGTGATTTGAATAAAATTGAATGGGTGATGCAGTATGACACCATGCCACCAACGCGTTATACCGCGCTGCACTGGGCCGGTAAGGTCAGCGATGCTGAGCGAGAAGACATTCTTGGCTGGGTAGCCAAACAACGTGAGCAGTACTACGCCAGCCGTGATACCGCCACGCAGCATCGCAATGAGCCCGTACAGCCAATACCGGAAAGTATTCCGACTGATGCCCGCAAAGTGGCGCTGGGCTTTACGCTGTATCATGACCCGCGCATTTCTGGCGACAGCACGATCTCCTGTGCGCACTGCCACGCCTTAAACGCAGGCGGTGTGGATGGCAGGAAAACGTCAATCGGTGTCGGTGGCGCCGTTGGACCGATTAATGCACCGACGGTGTTTAACTCGGTCTTTAACGTGGAACAATTCTGGGACGGTCGCGCACCAACATTGCAGGCGCAGGCGGGTGGTCCACCGTTAAACCCGATTGAAATGGCGTCGAAATCCTGGGATGAAATTATCCAGAAGTTAGATAAAGACCCGGTGCTGAAGCAAGAATTTATCACCGTTTATCCTCAGGGATTCAGCGGGGACAATATTACCGATGCGATTGCTGAGTTTGAGAAGACGTTAATTACGCCAAATGCACCGTTTGATAAATGGCTGCGGGGTGATGAAAGCGCGTTAACGGCTCAGCAAAAACATGGCTATCAATTATTTAAGGAAAATAAATGTGCCACCTGCCATGGCGGTATTATTTTAGGCGGGCGTTCATTTGAACCCTTAGGCTTGAAAAAGGACTTTAATTTTGGTGAGGTCACTGCCGTAGATATTGGTCGAATGAACGTCACCAATGAATTACGAGATAAGCTGCGCCAGAAAGTCCCTGGATTACGCAACGTTGCACTGACTGCGCCTTATTTCCACCGGGGAGATGTGCCAACCCTCGACGGCGCGGTAAAACTGATGCTGCGTTATCAGGTCGGCAAAGAACTGCCGCAAAAAGATATCGACGATATCGTGGCGTTCCTTGAAAGCCTCAACGGGATCTATACGCCGTATATGCAGGATAAGTGATTAATACAATGCCGAAGGGCGACTGATGCTTTATCTGGCCTACATATTACGGTGTTTGTAGGCCGGATAAGGCATTAGCTGCCATCCGGCATTTATAGTATTAACGCATGGTGACAAATTCTTCCGACGCGGTCGGGTGAATAGCGACTGTGTTGTCGAAGTCTTTCTTGGTCGCGCCCATTTTCAGTGCCACGGCAAAGCCCTGCAGCATTTCGTCCATGCCAAAGCCGATGCCGTGAATACCGACAATCTTCTCTTCCGGACCCACGCACACCAGCTTCATACGGCACGGCTGACGGTGTGTGGTGACAGCGGTATACATCGCGGTAAACGATGATTTATACACTTTCACCTGATCATCGCCGTGCTGCTCGCGCGCCTGTTGCTCGGTTAAGCCGACGGTGCCAATTGGCGGATGGCTGAAGACCACGGTCGGGATGTTGCTGTAGTCCAGATGTTCGTCCGGCTTGTTGTTAAACAGACGTTCGGACAGGCGACGACCCGCGGCAACGGCAACCGGCGTTAATTCAACGGCACCGGTGTTATCGCCCACGGCGTAAATTCCTGGAACGCTAGTATTCTGGTATTTATCAACGATGATGTAGCCTTTTTCGTTGGTTTTCACGCCAGTAACCGCCAGGTTAAAGTTATCGGTTGCCGGTTCACGGCCAATCGCCCAGATCAGGCAATCCACGGTCTGGCTACGACCATCTTCCAGCTCCAGGGTCA
Organism: Citrobacter sp. TBCS-14; assembly: GCF_005280805.1. Classification (NCBI taxonomy): domain Bacteria; kingdom Pseudomonadati; phylum Pseudomonadota; class Gammaproteobacteria; order Enterobacterales; family Enterobacteriaceae; genus Citrobacter; species Citrobacter sp. TBCS-14. The sequence goes on along the minus strand of NZ_SZWM01001345.1, from coordinate 181,352 downwards.
GGCTGCCATCTGCATTTTTAACCACCGCTTTTGGAATCGCGTGTGTATGCAGGGTCGGGCCTTCGGCATTCATTACCTCAACCAGCGTGTCGACGATCATCGGGTCAAAGCTGCGCAGTGGCGCGTGTTTACGCACGAACAGATGTGTTTCTGCGCCCAGGCCGTTAATCACGCCAGCCAGTTCAACGGCGATGTAACCTGCACCAACTACCGCAACGCGCTTCGGCAGGGCCGGCAGTTCAAAGAAACCGTCGGAATCAATACCGTATTCCACGCCTGGAATGTTCGGGTGGCTCGGGCGGCCGCCGGTAGCAATCAAAATATGATTGGCGGTGATGGTTTCACCGTTTACTTCAATGGTCTTGGCATCAACGAAGCGGGCAAAACCTTTGATCACATCGACATTATTTTTACCCAGTACGTTGTCGTACGAGGTGTGAATGCGGTCGATATAGGCGGTACGGGTGGCAATCAGCTTGTCCCAGTCGAATTTATTGATGGTGGTATCGAAGCCGTAGTCCGGGCCGTACATATGGATCGCTTCACGAACCTGTGCGGCATGCCACATCACTTTCTTCGGTACGCAGCCAACGTTGACGCAGGTACCGCCCAGTTCTTTGGCCTCAATCAACGCGCATTTCTGACCGTACATGGCCGCGCGGTTAATGGAGGCGATACCGCCGCTGCCGCCGCCGATAGCGATGTAATCATAGTGTTTGGTCATGACCGCTCCTTCATGTTCATTGTAGGGCGGAGAAGCGTTATGCCTTCCGCCAAAATATTCGCGATTGTATACCTGAAATCAAAAGGTTCCACCGATGGCTGCGATTACTCCGGTACGATCCAGCTTACCGAGGTATGTCCGGTTCCCGCCGGAACCAGTTTGCGGTGCAGCCATGGCAGCACATTGTTCATTTGCTGTTCCAGCTTCCACGGTGGGTTAACCACAATCATGCCGGACGCCGTCATGCCGCGTTGATCGCTGTCCGGACGAACCGCCAGCTCAATTTGCAGGATACGGCGAATGCCGGTCGCTTCCAGCTCTTTGGTCATGCGTTTGATTTGCTGGCGCAGGACTACCGGATACCACAGGGCATAGGTGCCGGTCGCGAAACGCTTATAGCCTTCGTGGATACCGGCCACTACCGCCTGGTAGTCGGTTTTAATTTCGTACGGCGGATCGATGAGGATCAGCCCGCGACGGGAGACGGGTGGTAATTTCGATTTCAACTGCTGATAGCCGTCGGCTTTTGCCACGCGCGCGCGCTCATCTTTCTGGAATTCGGAGCGCAGCAGCGGAAAATCGCTCGGGTGCAGTTCGGTTAGCTGCAGGCTGTCCTGCGCGCGCAGCAGCTGGCGGGCAATCAGCGGAGAGCCTGGGTAGTAGCGCAGTTGACCGCTACGGTTGAAATGATTCACTACGCTGATGTACGGCTCGAGTTCTGCCGGCAGGTCGTCCTGCTGCCAGATGCGGGCGATGCCTTCCAGATACTCACCGGTACGTTCAGCACGTTCACTGCTCAGCTGATAACGGCCCGCACCGGCGTGGGTGTCCAGATAGAGAAACGGTTTATCTTTCTCTTTGAGCGACTCGATGATCAGGCTCTGAACCGTGTGTTTAAGGACGTCGGCGTGGTTGCCAGCGTGAAAGCTGTGGCGATAACTGAGCATGGGTAAACGTGTTCCAGGTTGTAAACGTAGGCCCGATAAGCTGCGTGCCATCGGGCGAAAATAGAGCGTATCGCCACAGTATACAGAAAAGTCGTCACTGCCGCGAAAGCGCAACGCCTGGCATTGAAATCCTCTACACTTAACCCCATTCTACAAATAATATGCACAGCGCCGGATGCGCGCTTCATTCACTCTTTTCTACAGGACTGCGCTAATGACCAATCCATTGCTGACTCCCTTCGAACTGCCGCCGTTTTCCAAAATTCAGCCGGAGCATGTTGTACCCGCCGTCACTAAGGCGCTGAACGACTGCCGCGAAAACGTCGAGCGCGTGGTTGCGCAGGGGGCGCCATACACCTGGGAAAATCTTTGCCAGCGGCTGGCGGAAGTGGACGATGTTCTGGGGCGTATCTTCTCTCCGGTCAGCCATCTGAACTCGGTGAAAAATAGCCCGGAACTGCGCGAAGCCTACGAACAAACGCTGCCGCTGCTGTCTGAGTACAGCACCTGGGTTGGGCAACATGAAGGCCTGTACCAGGCGTACCGCGATCTGCGTGAAGGTGACCATTACGCCACTCTGAATACCGCGCAGAAAAAAGCCGTCGATAACGCTCTGCGTGACTTTGAGCTTTCTGGTATCGGCCTGCCGAAAGAAAAACAGCAGCGCTACGGTGAAATCGCGACCCGCCTGTCTGAACTTGGCAACCTGTACAGCAACAACGTGCTCGACGCCACCATGGGCTGGACCAAACTGGTCACCGACGAATCTGAGCTGGCTGGCATGCCGGAAAGTGCGCTGGCGGCAGCAAAAGCCCAGGCCGAAGCCAAAGAGCAGGAAGGTTATCTGCTGACGCTGGATATCCCGAGCTATCTGCCGGTGATGACCTACTGCGACAACCAGGCATTGCGTGAAGAAATGTACCGCGCCTACTCCACCCGTGCGTCCGATCAGGGGCCCAATGCGGGCAAATGGGACAACAGCCCGGTGATGGAAGAGATCCTCGCGCTGCGCCACGAGCTGGCTCAATTGCTGGGCTTTGAAAGCTATGCCTTTAAATCTCTCGCCACTAAAATGGCCGAGAACCCGCAGCAGGTGCTCGACTTCCTGACCGATCTGGCAAAACGTGCCCGTCCGCAGGGGGAAAAAGAGCTGGCCCAGCTGCGCGCCTTCGCCAAAGCAGAGTTTGGCGTTGATGAGCTGCAGCCGTGGGATATCGCCTACTACAGCGAGAAACAGAAACAGCACCTGTACAGTATCAGCGACGAGCAGTTGCGCCCGTACTTCCCGGAAAACAAAGCCGTAAACGGTCTGTTCGAAGTGGTTAAGCGTATTTATGGCATCACTGCCAAAGAGCGTACCGATGTTGAAGTCTGGCACCCGGAAGTGCGTTTCTTTGAGCTGTATGACGAACACAACGAACTGCGCGGCAGCTTCTATCTGGATCTTTATGCGCGTGAAAACAAGCGCGGTGGGGCATGGATGGACGACTGCGTCGGGCAGATGCGTAAAACCGACGGCACGCTGCAAAAACCGGTCGCTTACCTGACCTGCAACTTTAACCGTCCGGTCAGCGGCAAGCCGGCGCTGTTTACCCACGATGAAGTGATTACCCTGTTCCACGAGTTCGGTCACGGCCTGCATCATATGCTGACCCGCATCGAAACGGCCGGAGTTTCCGGTATCAACGGTGTGCCGTGGGATGCTGTCGAACTGCCAAGCCAGTTTATGGAAAACTGGTGCTGGGAGCCGGAAGCGCTGGCGTTTATCTCCGGTCACTATGAAACCGGTGAGCCGCTGCCTAAAGAACTGCTGGATAAAATGCTGGCGGCGAAAAACTACCAGGCGGCGCTGTTCATCCTGCGTCAGCTGGAGTTCGGCCTGTTCGACTTCCGTCTGCACGCTGAGTTTAACCCGCAGCAAGGGGCGAAAATTCTCGACACCCTGGCGGAGATCAAAAAACAGGTTGCCGTGGTGCCAGGCCCAAGCTGGGGTCGTTTCCCGCATGCTTTCAGCCATATTTTTGCCGGGGGTTATGCGGCGGGATATTACAGCTACCTGTGGGCTGACGTGCTGGCGGCGGACGCCTTCTCCCGCTTTGAAGACGAAGGGATTTTCAACCGTGAAACCGGCCAGTCGTTCCTCGATAACATCCTGACCCGCGGGGGTTCCGAAGAGCCTATGGAGCTGTTCAAACGCTTCCGTGGCCGTGAGCCGCAACTGGATGCGATGCTGGACCATTACGGCATCAAGGGCTGAAAACTGGCGTGAAAATTTGTTTACTGGATGAAACGGGCGCCGGAGACGGCGCCTTATCTGTTCTGGCTGCCCGCTGGGGACTGGAACACGATGAAGACAATCTGATGGCGCTGGTGATGACACCGGCGCATCTGGAACTGCGCAAGCGCGATGAACCCAAGCTCGGCGGCATCTTCGTTGATTTTGTCGGCGGGGCGATGGCCCACCGGCGCAAATTTGGCGGCGGTCGCGGTGAAGCGGTGGCGAAAGCCGTTGGCGTGAAAGGCGATTATCTGCCGGACGTGGTGGACGCGACGGCCGGGTTGGGACGCGATGCGTTCGTGCTGGCCTCCGTGGGCTGTCGCGTACGGATGCTGGAACGTAACCCGGTGGTGGCGGCGTTGCTCGACGATGGCCTGGCGCGCGGTTATGCCGATGCGGAAATTGGCCCATGGTTGCAGGCGCGTTTGCAGTTAATTCATGCATCCAGCCTGACGGCGCTAACTGATATTACCCCGCGTCCGCAGGTGGTGTACCTCGACCCGATGTTCCCGCATAAGCAGAAGAGTGCGCTGGTGAAAAAAGAGATGCGCGTGTTTCAGTCGCTGGTGGGGCCGGATTTAGATGCTGATGGCCTGCTGGAGCCTGCGCGCCAGTTAGCCACTAAACGCGTGGTGGTCAAGCGCCCGGACTATGCCCCACCGCTGGCGGAGGTGGCAACGCAGAACGCGGTGGTGACTAAAGGGCACCGGTTTGATATTTATGCCGGAACTCCGTAGGCCGGATAACACGCGTCGCGTCGCCATCCGGCATGGTTTGCTGCCCGATGGCGCTGCGCTTATCGGGCCTACGCGCAGCCTTGCGAGTACGCTGACATCCGGCAATATCAATTACACAAACGGTGCCAGCGGGTCGGCAATCTCAAAGGCGACTGCACGGTCCGCTTTCGGTGGATAAATCAGCTCGCTGACGATTGATCGCTTCAGTTTCTTCGCCTCTGCGCGCGTCAGTTTCACCTGCTGATCCCAGCCTTCGCTGTACACCGCGCCCCACGCGCCCAGATCCAGACAGGTGACGTAGTTTTCCTGGCGATAGGGCAGTGGCATCACATCTAACAGGCTGGCAGCGGCATTGTTCCCGGCGAATTTACCCAACAGAATCGCGTGCTGGCAGGTCATTAAGGCGTGGTTGCCTTTGTCATCAGTGGCGGCCCAGGCGACATCACCCGTCGCGTAGATATCCTCGTGGCCCACAACCTGAAGATGCGCATTCACATGCAGACGGCCCTGACGATCGCGCGGGGCGTCGATCTGTGCCGTTAAGCCGTTTGCCTGCACGCCGACTGTCCAGATAACGGTTTGTGATGCAATCGTCTGCCCGTCTTTCAGCGTCACGCCGGACGCATCCACGCTTTCGACTTCTGCATTGACCCGCCATTCCACACCCAGTTCAGCGGAGGCTTCGGCGATCACATCGCGCAGCTCCTGGCTCCAGCGTGCACCCGGTTGCGGGCCGCGTTCAACTACGACAACTCTGGTCTTAGCATCAGCGCCGAGAATGTCGCGCAGGCGACCCGGTAATTCCAGCGCCATTTCGATCCCGGTAAAGCCGCCGCCGCAGACCACCACGGTATTGCGCGCCTCGCTTTCTGGTCTGTGCGCGAGATCTTTCAGATGCTGCTCCAGTACGGTTGCGCTTTCCAGCTGATCGAGGTCGAAGGCGTGCTGCGCAGCGCCGGCAACCCTATTGCGATTAACTTCACTGCCGCTGGCCAGAATCAGCCGGTCGTAGCGGAGAAGCTGTTTTTGGCCCGTTGCGTCCGTCCAGCTCACTTCTTTAGATTGTGGAAGCAACTGGGTAACCGTGCCGCGCAGGAAGTTCACACCGGTGACATCAAACAGCGGCTGCAGTGGCGCAACCAGCGTCTGGACATCATTCTCATAAAAACGCGGGCGCACGCGCAGCTCTGGCTGCGGCGCAATAACAGTAATATCAATGGGCTGCTGATGTTTATCCGCCAGTCGTGCGGCGCTTAATGCTGCCCACATACCGGCAAAACCGGCGCCCACGATCAGAATTTTTTTACGCATTGGCGTTTCTCACTGGTGACTATGAATTATTTACTCGGATTTTATTGGTCGTAGTTAAAGATTGCAATGTGATTTCCTGTAAAAGCGCTTCTTTGTCTGTCGAATTGTATTTATATATTTGATATTTAATGAATTAAATTTTATTTATGAGCAGGTGAATTCTGAGTATCTGGTATGTGCAGGCCGAAAAAGTTACAATAACTCAGATTCATTTTGGCTGAGATAAGAGCATGGCATTCTACAGTTCCGGGGTTGAGTACGGCATCCATAGCCTGATGTGTATGGTTGACAGTAAGGGGGATGCGCGGGATATGAGCGTACGGGAAATTGCTGAGCTACAAAGCGTGCCGTATGACTATCTGGCGAAGATCTTCACCCGTCTGTCGAAGGCCGGACTGGTGCGCAGCAGTGAAGGAAAGGGCGGCGGTTTTCAGCTTGCCAGGCCCGCCGAGCACATCACGGTGCTGGACGTGGTCAATGCTATTGACGGCGACAAGCGTATCTTCGAATGCCGTGAAATCCGCCAGCGCTTAGCGGTCTTTGAGGAGCATCCGCCGGAGTGGGCCTGTGAAGGGATTTGCGGCGTGCGCTCAGTGATGGACATGGCGCAGCAGCGTATGGAAGAGGCGCTTGGTCAGCACACGATCCTGGATTTGGCGCGTAAGATGTATCGCAAAGCACCGGATACGTTTGTCGTAGAAGTGCAGGACTGGATCGACGCACGCAAAGGATAACCACTAAAAATGCCCGATAGCGCAAGGCGTATCGGGCATAATGAATGTAGGCCGGATAAGGCAATAGCCGCCATCCGGCACGGCGTATTACTGTTCAGTACTCGGCGTATTAATCATCCGATTCAGCCAGGGCACCATAATCGCCATTACTACCGTGACCGCTAGCGTGACCAGACCGATTTTACTAAAGACGTTGGTATAGATAGGCAGCGTCTGTAGCGGGTCAGTGATGTTTTCCGGTACCGCGGTGAACGTTGCCACGTAGCCACCCATCAGGAACGCTGCAGCCTGGGTCAGGAACCACATCCCCAGAATAAAGCCCATCAGATGCTGCGGCACCAGCGCGGCGACCATGGCCAGCCCCAGGGCGCTAATCAGCAACTCACCCAGACTCTGGAACAGATACACCAGCACGATGAACCACGGCGAGGTCAGCCCCTGCGCATCGGCAAACCACATACCCGCGGCAGCAGCGGTCAGGAAGCCCAGTGAGCACAGGAACATACCGAGCGTGAACTTCATCGGCATGGTCAGGTCTTTGCCCTTGTTGCCCAGACGGGTATAAATCATTGCCAGTACCGGGCTGGCAAGCACCACCCAGAACGGGTTCAATGCCTGGAAGCTCACCGGGTTGATGGCGAAACCGAGAATTTCATGGTGCACGTTATTGATGGCAAAGAAGTTCAGTGATGTCGGCATCTGCGCGTACAGCACGTAGAACACCACCGCTTCCAGCATCAGGATAAAGGCTACGAACATCTTATTGCGCCCGGTTTTATCCAGTTTGAATGCCTGACGGAAGAAGATGATGGTGACGATAATCGACAGGACGATCAGCACCAGGTTGGCAACTTTCACGTTGTGCATCAACCAGGCGCACACGAATATCATCACCACGGTACCGGCCAGTACACACAGCAGATTGCGGAATACCAGCGGCTTATGGTCCGGCTCAGAACCGATATCCTTCACCATGCCACGGCATGCAAAATAGACCAGCAGTGCAACGATAAGTCCCGCGCCACACAGGTTGTAAGTCACCGCATAGCCAAACTTATCGGCAATGACCGGCGCCAGCGACAGCGACAGCAGGGAGCCGATGTTAATCGACATATAAAACAGGGTGAAGGCGCCGTCCAGTCGGGCGTCTTTTGGCGGATAGCATTTTGACAGCAAGCTTGCCGGGTTAGCTTTAAACAGCCCGTTACCTACGGCGATGGTACCCAACGCAATAAAAATCAGGTCGGGTTTCAGCAGCGACATTCCGGTCATGAAATAGCCAATGGCTAACACTATAGCGCCGAGAACCAGCGTGCGCTTGGTGCCCAACAGGTGGTCGCCAACGTAGCCGCCAATGGATATCAGGCCGTACACCAGCGCGGCAAACGCACCGAAGGTGATAAACGCCTGTTCCTGAGAGAAGCCGAGTTGTTTAACAAAAAATACCGCCAGGATGCCCTGAACGCCGTAATAGCCAAATCGTTCCCATAATTCTACAAAAAAGATCATGAAGAACGGACGAGGTTGCTGCAGCAAGCCCGTAGGTGCTCGTGTATTCATATTCCTTCGCCTTTCAAAGCCATCCCGAAAAGTATGAACGCGTATTCTAAAACGCGCCGAAAAAGTCTTATTTTGTTATAGACTGCGGTGATAGGCCGCGTGGGTAGAGTATTATAGAGATAGTTTTCGATCCAATTAGTTGATCACACTAATTATGATTTATTTGTTGGATTGATGTACTGATAGGAAGTAATTTTCACGCAAGGTACAAAAACAAAAACGCCCGCACAGGCGGGCGCTTACAGGCTTAAATGTTTACAGCGGGGCGGGTTACCCCCCGACAGCTAGCATTTTATGCTTCTTCGTCATCTCGCAGCGGGACAATCAACATGTCGACGTGAACGGTGTTGATCAGCTGGCGCGCAGAGGACATCAGCTTGCTCCAGAAATCCTGGTGATGGCCGCACACGACAAGATCCATATCGTATTTTTTGATGGCATCAACCAGAACCTGACCCAGATCGCCGCTACCGCTCAGGGTTTCGGTGATAGGGTAGCCTGCGTTGGTGGACAGTTCGGTTAACGCGTGATGAGTTTCTTCAGAAATGCGTTTCTGCATGTCGCCCAGATTTACGTCGATTAGCCCGGTGTACAGGTCGGAATAGTTTACGTCAACGTGGATAAGGGAAACTTTTGCATTGTAAGGCCGCGCCATAGAGACCGCTTTTTCAACCAGAACTTTGCTTTCCGGAGAAAGATCAACCGCGATGAGAATGTGTTTATAAGCCATAGTGTTACTCCTTCCATAAGTTGTCGATGACTAGCCTTCTGGCGATCGTTTGCCGCCGCGTCATCCGCATCCTGCGGACCTTACGCGCGGGGCTAGCCCAGTCGTAAAGACGTACCCTATAGGGACTATCCTTACATTATAGCGACCAGAATAATCCGTCAATCCACCTTGATTGCCAAGTAGTTAAACAAATTTTTCAGTTAATTGTATTGATAGTGATTAACCTTCTGGCAAAAAAATTAACTAATCTCCTACACTATCTAGAGAGGCGCTCGGATGCGTGACACTAACACGAGCGGTTTCGGTAGCACTCTTCACTGCATAGTTTGGTAGGGTATCGGGGAGCGGTAGTCCCGGAGAGGAACTCCGTGGGCGGGTCGCCGGGGAGGGGGTATGATAAGCACCATTGCGTTATTCTGGGCTTTGTGTGTCGTTTGCATTGTTAATATGGCGCGCTATTTCTCGTCGTTGCGCGCACTGTTAGTGGTACTTCGTGGTTGCGATCCATTGCTTTACCAGTATGTTGATGGCGGAGGCTTTTTTACCTCGCATGGGCAACCCAACAAGCAGATGCGTCTGGTGTGGTATATCTACGCTCAGCGCTATCGCGATCATCATGATGATGAGTTTATTCGCCGCTGTGAGCGCGTGCGCGGTCAGTTCATTCTCACCAGTTCGTTATGTGGCCTGGTATTAATCAGTATGGTTGCGCTGATTATCTGGCACTGAACCTGATGACAGCGTAAAAAAAAGCGGACCTGTTTGCAGGCCCGCTTTTTTATTGCGCATTCGCTTAGATAAGCTTCAGGGAGAGCCAGTACAGCCCCCCGGAAAGAATAATCGCCGCAGGCAGGGTGAAGACCCAGGCCATCAGAATGCTGGTCACTGTTTTACGCTGTAAGCCGCCACCGTCAACGACCATCGTACCCGCAACGGAAGAGGAGAGTACGTGGGTGGTGGAAACTGGCATACCGGTATAACTGGCGAGACCGATAGAGACGGCGGCCGTCATCTGCGCCGACATCCCCTGAGCATAGGTCATGCCTTTCTTACCGATTTTCTCACCGATAGTGGTTGCCACGCGACGCCAGCCAATCATCGTACCGCAGCCCAGCGCCAGCGCAACGGCCATGATGATCCACACCGGAGCGTACTCAATGGTGCTCAGCATGTCGGTTTTCAGTTTCTTCAACAGACGCTGATCGTCGTTGCTTACACCAGGCAGTTTCACGACCTTATCGGTGGTATCGGAAATGCACAGCATAATACGGCGCAGTTGTCCGCGCTGCTCAACGCTTAACTTGTCGTAGGTTTCCAGATTCGCCAGCATACCTTTCGCACGTTCCAGCGCGTTAATGGTATTAGCCGGGTGGCAATGGAACTCTGTCGTCGTCGCTGTACCTGTTTCCGTCGGTGACGGAATCAACTGGTCTACGCCGGTCGCCTGCTTGAGCAGGTCAGGACGTTGCTGGAAGAAGGTTTCGACGTTATTGATAGCATCGCGGGTACGGGTAATTTCGTAACCGGAAGCGTTCATATTCACCACGAAACCGGCAGGTGCTACGCCAATCAGTACCAGCATGACCAGACCAATGCCTTTCTGCCCGTCGTTTGCGCCATGAGAGAACGCCACGCCGATTGCGGAGAGGATCAGTGCGATACGCGTCCAGAATGGCGGCTTTTTCTTGCCGTCTTTCTTTTCACGCTCTGCTGGCGTCAGGTGAATACGGGCACGTTTTTTAGTACCGCTCCAGTAGCGACGCAGCAAAAAGATCAGGCCGCCTGCAACCACCAGGCCGACAATCGGCGAGATGATAAGAGAGGCAAAAATACCTATCACTTTCGGGATGTTAAGTGCATCCACGACCGATGTGCCGTTCATCAACGCATTGGTTAAACCAATACCGATAATCGCGCCAATCAGCGTGTGGGAGCTGGATGCAGGCAAACCAAAGTACTAGGTACCCAGGTTCCAGATAATTGCCGCCAACAGCATAGAGAACACCATGGCGAGGCCATGTGATGAACCCATGTTGAGCAGCAGATCCGTTGGCAACATATGCACGATGGCATACGCTACGCTGAGACCGCCCAGCAAAACACCAAAGAAGTTAAACACCGCAGCCATGATCACCGCCAATTGCGAACGCATGGCACGGGTGTAGATCACAGTAGCGACGGCATTGGCTGTATCATGGAAGCCGTTAATTGCTTCGTAGAACAGAACAAAAGCCAAAGCAAGCAAGAGTAAAAGCCCGGTATGTAAATCCAGGCCAGCAAACAAATGTAGCATAGGACGTTACGCCATTTTGAGGACATGAACGCGGCGCATTATCAGTGACTTTGGCGGCGCGGGCAAAGTGAAATATAGAGTTTTTTTGATTTGTCTCCTGCTTTGTATGACACCACTAAAGAATTATCTTATAGAATTCAGATAAATACCTATTTTTGATGGTTTGGTGCTGGTGCGGCCACTGAGGAATCTTTACAATTCACGCCCGCTTTTTAGAGAGGATCGCAACGTGGAAAGGTTTGATACCGTTATTATAGGCGCTGGCGCAGCGGGTATGTTCTGTGCCGCGCAGGCAGGACAAGCAGGAAGTCGAGTACTGCTTATTGATAATGGTAAAAAGCCCGGTCGCAAGATCCTCATGTCTGGCGGGGGGCGCTGTAACTTTACCAATCTTTATGTTGAGCCTGCGGCTTATTTGAGTCAAAACCCTCATTTCTGTAAGTCAGCGTTGGCGCGCTATACCCAGTGGGATTTTATCGATCTGGTGGGTAAACACGGCATTGCCTGGCATGAAAAAACGCTCGGCCAGCTTTTTTGTGACGACTCCGCGCAGCAAATAGTCGATATGCTGGTAGCGGAATGCGAAAAAGGTAACGTTACGATGCGCTTACGTAGCGAAGTTCTGAGCGTCGCACGGGATGATGAGGGCTTTACGCTGGAGCTCAACGGCGCAACTGTTGGTGCGACGAAACTGGTGATTGCCAGCGGTGGGCTTTCTATGCCGGGTCTGGGTGCGACGCCATTTGGTTATAAAATTGCCGAACAGTTTGGCCTGAATGTGCTGCCAACGCGTGCGGGTCTGGTGCCTTTTACGCTGCATAAGCCGCTGCTTGACCAGCTTCAGGTGCTCTCCGGCGTGTCTGTTCCCTCTGTCATTACCGCTGAGGACGGCACCGTATTTCGTGAAAACCTGCTCTTTACGCACCGTGGGCTGTCAGGCCCGGCCGTTCTACAAATTTCGAGTTTTTGGCAGCCGGGTGAATTTGTCAGCATTAATTTGTTGCCAGATGTTGACCTCGAAAGCTTCCTTGATGAACAGCGCAGCGCGCATCCCAATCAGAGTCTGAAGAACACGCTGGCGATGCAATTACCGAAGCGACTGGTGGAGTGTTTGCAGCAGTTGGGGCAAATCCCGGACGTGACGTTGAAGCAACTTAACCTACGCGATCAGCAAGCACTGGTGGAAACGCTGACCGAATGGCGCGTGCAGCCAAACGGCACGGAAGGGTATCGCACGGCAGAGGTGACGCTGGGCGGAGTAGACACCAACGAATTGTCTTCACGGACCATGGAAGCCCGCAAAGTACCGGGCCTTTATTTCATTGGCGAAGTGATGGACGTCACCGGCTGGCTGGGTGGTTATAACTTCCAGTGGGCATGGTCGAGCGCCTGGGCGTGTGCGCAGGATTTAGTGTTGTGAACTGATAAAAAAGTTATCCCACTGACATAAAAGTTTTACCGCTAAGCGATTTTATACAATTAAAGTTATACTACTAAATCGTATTAGTGTTTGATTTATATGTAATATTATTTTCATGTATTGTTTTGTTACGATGCGTTGATTGAATTTTGAGCTGTTTTGTGTATTGAATTTACTGCAATCTAACTAATTTAGCTGTTCAGCCAACTGACTTATCCTGGTATCTCGATCGAGGTAACTATGAGCAGAGGAAGGCGGTTTACATCTCATGAGAGCTATCTAAAGCAACAGTGGACAGGAGCAGAGCAGTGTGATGCTCATAAGAAACCACTTACCTTGATGGAATACCCTACTCGTTCAGGTATGGTAGATGCACTCTCTGACTTGTTGATTTTCGGTATTCCGTCTTTTGGTTATGAGGGAAGTGATCATATTTTTAATCCTGACGAAGAGACCCGAAATTTCAGCGAGAATCACAGAGTGAATGATGCTTATGTTGTTGGGTATCCCAACGAGGCCAAATCTCGTCATGTTTATATTAAGCGTTGCGCCGAAAAAAAATTATCTGACTGGCTTCGCTTTCACAGGGGAGTGATTTCTGAAAAATATTACCTCAGGCCAGGGTATTACAATCCGGCTCAAATGGCTGAAACTCTTCTGACAAAACCCGGGGCACATCTTCCCCGCCTGTATGAAGAATTAATCAACAATCCTCATTATGACTTTAAGGTTTATGCAGAAAAGTTGACGGAGTTCTGCACTGAATTTATAGGCATATTTAATCAAACGAGTATCCCGATAAAAGTACTGAAGGCAGTCGACGCCAGGTGCCATTTTTGTCCGACCGGTAGTGATGCGCGCACATGCAGAGTAAATGGATCCCTTGCATGGTTTTATCTTATGACCCCCATTTTAAAGGAAGAATCAAATGGCACGGAATTTATTTTTAGTGGTTCGCGAGAGGAATTAAATGAATATTTGTTTGGCATATATCGCAAATATTGTCCTTTCGATCGACAGGGACATCCGCTGTCCGGAGTGAGTATTATTGACTGGGCAAGCGCTGATGCCTGTTTCCCGGTTCAAAAAACTGATATGGGTAATGAAAAAGAAGAACAAAGCCCTGTAACGGGAAAAGGTAATAAGCAAAGTGGGATGACACCCGAACCCAGTTTATATCGTGAGCAAAAATATTTACGACATCAGGTTGTTTTGCTTCGTAAGCAAAATGCTTTGCTTACGAATTTACTTGAGGCTAAAAATGATAAGTAGGTATTCTTTTCTGGAATTACTGCTAACTGATAAAGATGCGGTCAGCAGAAATACCAGAGCAGATATGTCACTTATGAGAACCAATCAACTGAATATCGCCCAGGCGCAGTCCGCAGTCCGCAGTCCGCAGTATCCAATGTTGATATTGTGGCTCAGTTGCTCAAGCATATGGCAAAAGAAGACAACCTCGGTGATACTCTTGTTTGCGCAAGCTTTTCTACCGCCTCACCTCTTCTGATCCTTTGATACCTATAACAGCCAGTCCTAGTTGGTAACCCACACATCCAATGGAAAAACTCATTATGGACGGAACTGGCAACCGAGCCGAAAGTGGCTCTTGATATGTCAGTCATCCAGATAGATGATTATTTTTAACTCCACCACTTGAAAAAAAACGAAGCGACACCATCTAAAATGGAATTCACAATAAATGTGGGGTCAATATGAGCATTCAGAGTAAATTCCTTAAATTTCATGATGCTATAAAGCTTGGACGAAAAGATCCGGAATACAACAATGCACGTCAAAAAGATGACAGCATCACTGCGAGCATTAAGGAACGATTCCGCTTGGATGGATACCCTGTTATCGACGATTTCATTCAGGGTTCTCTCGCAACAAGTACTGCAATTCGGGAAAAGGGCCAAGATTTTGATATTGACCGTGCGATTGTTATCGAATCTAGTGCGGCCCCGGAAAATCCAATTACGCCTAAGTTGGCCGTTCTTGAAGTGTTAGAGGCTCGCGGATTTAAACACGCGAAAATTAAGAAACCATGTGTTACTGCCGATTATAAATCTGAAAATCTGCACATTGATATCCCTGTTTACCGTCAATATGAAAATGGGCAGTATGAGCTTGCAGTAGGAAAACGCCTATCTGATGAAAACAACAGAGAGTGGGCTATGTCCGCACCAGTCGAGCTTATCGACTGGGTTAAGAGTTACAACAAAGACGTTGCTTATGCTTCTGAAAAACATGATCAGTTTCGGCGTCTTGTTCGATACCTGAAGCGGTGGAGAAACTACACATTTGCAGATGAGGTCCGCCGTAAAATCTTCTCCATCGGGATTACCGTCATGGTGAAGGAGTGCTTTGTCTCTTCAGTTGATAACGAAGGTTTTGCCGATGACCTTGCAGCATTAAAGTTAACAGTGTCAGCAATTCTGGCTTCTCCTTGGTATTTTACTTCTTTAGGAGAAGGTAAATATAATGTCAGGGTTTCTTTGCCTGTAGGTACCCGGCGGGACATATTTGATGGAAGCAGCGTAGTGACGGGCACTCAGTTCAGGAACAGACTCGCAGCATTATTGAAGACACTTGAGAGTGCTGTTAATGAAGACGATGAATCAAAGCAGTGTGAACTTCTTCGTTCTGAATTCGGTGAGGATTTCCCGGAGGGTAAATCTACTTTACCATTGAAAAATATGAGTAAAAATGCCGTCTATGCAACTTCCGGTGCAGTAGGGACTTCGCAAGGCGCATGAACTTCCCAGCAATCTCGACCCATCTAACAGAATGCGGATATAACGTATCCGCGATTCCTGGTTCAGATGAATCTGTAGTCCTCCGCGTTGAATTGCGCATCGGAAAATATAATGTATCTCTAATTCATTGGCCGATGAGCGAGTTGACAGGCTTGCCTGCCTTTTTTCTTGATAAGGCATCCACTTTCCCCAGACTCGCTCATACTTATGTTTTCAGGGAATCAGATGTGGCAAGCATTTGCATCAATGTCCCTGATGCTGTATCCGTAAATTTTGAACGTCCTGAATTGGCTTTTGAGGAGTCTTTGAAGCGGCATATTAATTTACTAACATGTGCATTAACTGATGAAGAATGGAATGCATCCGAGTTGCTCCGTGAATTTGAGGCTGGTTGGCATAGAATCGTTGGGCCAGATATGTTTGAGTTTGTTTGTTTGTCCGAGAGAGGTGAGCTAGAAGAGTTATCCATTTTAAAACCCCGGGCAGGGCGCTCGACAGGTTTGCAGTCTTATTTCTTCGGTTATCCAGAAGGATATGCCACCGATAAATCATTTTCTCCAATTAACCAATTATTGAATGATAGGGAAGCGGCAAAAGGCATTGGGATTGTGATTCCACTGAGTAACCTTAAGCTTGCTCCTGAGCGCGTTGATGAACTTGCAGAGTGGTACTTGGCTGCCCTGTCAGATTTGGCTGAAGCTGATAGAGTTCACCTCACGGAACTCTATTCTAAGCATCGCTCGCACGAGTTCTGGGTTGTTTTTAATGCACCGACACCTTCTGGGAGAACTTGGTTCGGGATCCGTTTGACTTTAAAAAATACTCAAAAAGGTGGAAAAAAGACACTACCATTAAAAGATGTACATCTTAGAAACTGGAATCTAAAAGCATTTACGGTTTCGCTTTTTAACAAAGAAAGGTTGATGCCACGTAGTGGAGCCAATAGTTCTCTAGGTGATAAAAATATCCTTTTAATTGGATGTGGGTCTGTAGGTGGAGAAATTGCAGACAAACTTGCTGCATCTGGGATTGGACGTATGACGTTGTCCGACCCTGACACCCTAACTCTGGATAATCTTTACCGTCATATTTTGGCCCCAATGCATGTTTCTAGTTATAAATCATCCGCTCTTAAGTTTAGTCTTATTTATAAATATCCTTGGCTTAGCATTAATGGTATGACTCATAGGTTATTAGACCTACGAAATCGGGACTTTCTTACTAGGTTTGACCTCATCATCATCGCAATCGGCTCGCCCACCCACGAGCGTTTATTCAATGAGTATCTTCTGAAAGAAAAAATCAAAACACCAGTGATAAATACATGGGTCGAAGGATATGGTGTAGGTGGGCATGCAGTATTAGCGATCCCGGGCAAGAAAGGGTGCTTGCTCTGTTCCTACATGGATCCAACTGATTTTTCCAGAGGCCTTGCTTCTAATTTGAATTTCCTAAAGCCAAATCAAAACCTAACGAAGAATCATGCTGGATGCGGTGATGCTTTCCTGCCGTACAGCTATATTTCATCAACACAAACATCCTTGATTGCTGCGGATCTTGCAGTGAAATATTTATTGGGTACGATTAGTGACTCTTCTAAAGTTAGCTGGAAAGGTGATCCCTCTGATGCAATGAAAAGTGGATTTCAACTGAGTGATAGATTTAAGTCGTTTACATGTTCCCTTGAAATTATACCTCTCTATAAACAGGGATGCGATCTTTGTGATGAATAGCGACTATCTTGTTATATCAGGCTCAGGATTCCAGGTATTGATACATCCAAAAGTATGCAGTGTTTTGGATAGTTTTCGTCAGATTGATAAGACCGCACCTGAGGCGTTTGGTGTGCTGATTGGTGGAAGAACGCTGGATAATAAACAGTACAAAATCACTGAAATTACCGAGCCAAAGGTCGGAGATCATTGTTCAAGGACACGCTTTACTTTAAAGGATCCGGAGCATCAAGCCATTGTAGATAAACACTATGTTGATTCGGGAGGTGAGCTTGCGTATCTGGGAACTTGGCATACACATCCTGAAGATTTCCCTAATGCTTCCCTGACAGATATCAACGACTGGAAGGAATGTGCGAAACGTAATTTGGATCGACAGTTATTTTTTGTGATCGTAGGATTAAAAAAAATGGCTTTATATTATTACGATAAGAGAGTCCTGAACCGGATTGAGTTCTGAGCAAAAGATACAAACGGTGTATGAGTATTTTTGTATAGATTAGCTCTACAAACAGTCAGTTGCATCAGAAAGTTTACAACGGGGCTATCAGGAATACTGATAACTTTTCAAAATTTATTACACGCATGGATGGTTTTATGACGAGTGTTAATGAGTCTATTTTAAACTTGGCGAATCAAGCTCTTCTTCCCCCCCTTGATACCAGTGAAAATGTTGAAAGTTATTTCGAATTTATAAACACGAATATTCAATGGAATGATGTTATTGTTTTGAGTGATGATAATCATCAGAACACACTTATTCTTCTTTTAAAAAATAAATTAATTGTTTGCGCTATGCGTTTCAATTTAGAACAGTCTGAATTTGTAACGGTCATTCAGCGGTTATGTCGGAATGGTAAAGATCTTAAGCTGGCAGTATTACAAGGTAATGTTCTTAGTGAAGCAGATATAGCTGAGTTTACATCGCTTCAGAATGTTCTGGTTAAATGTTGTTTCCAGACAATTAAAGTGACGCTCACTGAAATTAAAAAATTTCTGGCATCTATTGGAAAGCCAGGGGCTAAGGGCAGGGGCCCCAGATTCACTAAAGACACGAAAGAGGCTATCTGGAAAGATAGCCATGGGAGATGTATGTTTACAGGGTGTGGACTGCGCCTTGGTATCGATGAATTGTCTGGTGAGAGGGGAAACTTTAGCTATCTTGCCCATAATGTTGCATCTTCTGAGAATGGGGAACGAGGAATACCTGTTCTTTCTGACAAGCTATCTAATGAAACAAGTAATGTATTGTTATTATGTGATAAACATCATCGACTTGTAGATAAGATTGCTGGTTGTAACTATCCCGCTAGTCGTCTTTCTGATATGCGTGTACAACATTGCCAGTTATCCGAAATATTGCTGGATGGCCTGAGTTACGAGCCTGTAGACGTATACGTTTTGTTGTGGCCTGTGAATACTCAGGTTGTCTCCCCTCCAGGTTCGAGAGATATTGCAGGCTCTCTGGCCACGATGAAGCTACGATCATTATGTTCTCCGAATGTGCTGGATAACGGGGGGGAGAACGTGTTTCAGCGAGTGGAGGCAACTGATGGTCTACTTCCTGCAATTATAGAATCATCTGCACGTCGGATTTTGGATCAGACAAGAAGACATGATTTCAAGGCGGCATTGTTTGTTTTTGGGCCTATGCCAGCGTTAGTTGGCTTGGGAGCATTACTTGGCAACAAAGGACAATTCCTTCCAATGCTTCGGTACAGGGATGGTGGGTGCTGGATGTGGCCGACAGAAGAACCAGTCAGCAAATTCTATTCTGTTGAAGGTAAGGACACACTGGTTGATCATGAAGATTTAGTCATCAGTATTAATTTCACTGCAATATCCAAGACTGTTGAAAATAAAACGCAAGAATTAAAATATCGATTGGGGTGTGGCGTTATTAGCTACACAGCGGATCCTGAATTTATGGGTAATGGTGCAATTCCTCATCCTGTAAATGGCATCGCTTTTTGTGCCCAGTTACAACAGGACATGCATGATTTCAGGCTTAAATATGGTGTTAAACGTGTCCACCTTCTGATTTGTGCATCTAATGCTGCTTCTGTTTTTGTGGGGCAAGCATACGATTTGCATCATCCGGACATGATTGTTTATGATTTTGAAGGTGATAGGATGAAGCCTGTTCTTTTGATTAGTAATAAACCTGATGGTACAAAGTTATTATCGCCTGAGTGTTGAGTAGTTAGAATAAATGCGCCGGAGGTGCATTTATTCTAAAGATATATAAAACTGCCCGAAGATCCTGCTCCATTCAGAAACAGAATTAAGGTATGATATTCAATATCCAGACTAGAGGTTATTTTGATGACAACTCACGATATTACAGAATATAATCTTTTATCCGCTATCTCTGTTACGCCCCTACATTCGTGAGAGCATCACAATTGCTCAGTAGGGTACATCTCGTGCTTAGGTGGGAATACAGGTGGGATAACCATAGCGCATTTACCGCCCCCACCGTGTGAGCGGGGGAGTATAAAACGATGCCCCTGTCGCGGTAGCTATCTCAAGGGTTATATTCTAATTACGCTTGGATCATGGACATTATCCCTGATGCGCTATTTGACGGGTGGGGGGTATTTCTGCTGGGGGTTAGCGATTTGTACACCGCTAATGTCAGGTGATTAATGTGGCTAGTATAAAGCATCTGCGTTCAATAGACGTCACAGTAATGCTGAACAGCATCGCCCTCAGGTGTCCTTTGTTACAGTGATTGAAAATTGATAAATGCTCTGAATTTACAGGAAAATACTGCAAAAATAGGTATGTGAAAGTGGTATCTGCATTGACTTCTCCCGACAGTGAAAACAGACGGATAACGGCCATGGCTGAGTGTTCAATGTCAGACCGCGGTATGGGATTGAGGACCTCATTTTATTTAGCCAAGAAATTTGCGATTATTCCTGATGATAATTGGAGAATATTCGTGATCAAAATCACAGTTCAACATTACTAACTAACTAATATATATAATATTAGGGGAAGATCAATAGCAATTTTTTGCTATGTGGGGGGGGATATGAAAAATACTGTTTGCAGACCCAACCGTGATAAAAGAATTAGCATGCGTGTAACCGAAGAAGAATGCGCAGTTATCGACTATGCTGCTACTTTGGTGAGCAAGAATCGAAGCGCTTTTATCATTGATAATGCAGTGCATGAGGCACAAAACATCATCCTTACTCAAAGCATTATCCACCTTGATGATGCTCACTATCAGGAGTTTATTGAACAACTTGAAGCCCCATTGCAAAATGTAGAAGGGCGTAAACGCTTAATGAATCTTAAACCTGATTGGAAATAATCATCATCCCATTGCAAAGGTGGTCGAAGAATAAATTTTTTAGGCTTTCGGCTATGAAAATGAAGTACTGAGCTCTCTGGAATCGTTCATTGATGTATTCGCATCTTTAACTAAATAAAATTTCATATAAGTCCGTACATACCGTAAATTGTCAGGAGAAGGATGAGCTTCTACCCCCATTAATTAATACATCCGCGAGATTAGTAAGCGTCAGCAGCATGATGATATCCTATCCTTATGAATAATCTGAGGTTAATGTATGGAAAGTGAAGAACTTTATATTTCAGTTGATATTGAAACATCAGGCCCCGTCCCGGGTGAGTTTAGTCTTCTATCCGTGGGTGCTTGCTTGGTACAGGACCCTACAAAATCGATTTATATAGAGATACAGCCTGAGAGTTCTCGACACGAACCTGAAGCACTGGCAGTTACAGGTTTGAGTCTGGAGCATCTGGAACAATATGGACTTCCCCCTATAAAAGCAATGGAGTGCTTTTATGAATGGATCAACTCGCTAAAAAAACCAGAAGTGAAAGTAATTTTCGTTGGATTGAATGCTCCTTTTGACTGGTCGTTTATCAATTATTATTTCCATAAATACCTTGGAGAAAACCCGTTTGGATTTACTGCAATTGATATCAAGGCTTATTACATGGGGTTAACAGGGTGTTCCTGGTCCGAAACCAAATCCTCACGCATGGCCGAGAGGCTTAGCCCCATTAGCCACCCCAGCCATAATGCTTTGGATGACGCAAGGTTTCAGGCTGAATTGTTCTCATTGATGATTGAAATGCAGAAAAGAAACTAAGCACATGAACATAAAATGTCATACATAATGAATATGTAACAGCTTGTACCATATTCCTAAATTAATGTAGCGGTACAAGCCTATACGGGATACCACCCGATCTCTTAATCTTTCGGTTGTGTACGCATGATAAACCCACTGTTTTCATGCCTGTGTGACAGGCCATAAATACCCCACGGATAGGGGTTTGGGTTTGATTGTTCGAACTGGTACACAATGATATCGCCCATGTTCCTGTTATCATAACGCCGTCCAAAATTAAGGACGACGCTACTCTGCGCCGACAATATCAGATGCACAGTACGGATACCCCGGCTGGAAAGAGTTTTAACTTTTTCTGCAAATTCCAGTGAGAGGCGACGTTGCTTTGCCAGAGACCAGTGATTATTGAATGTATTATTTTCCAGATACAGATGCTTGATGCCCTGACCGGGAAAGCTCTTGGCAACTTGCTCAATGTCCACTCTGTATGAACAAGAGACAGCTAGCACTATCTCGTCTGAATTTGATTCACAGATGGTTTCGTGAACAAAGCTTTCTCCGTCATCTATATTGTTCGCAGAAATGTATTTCCATTCCTCATCTTTTCGGTCCCAATCAAATACAGTGACATCCCCTTTATCATCCAGAACATTTCCAAGGAAAAAGGTAAATGGTACGGGGAGAAAACCGCCATAAGCAACCTGTACCATATCCGGTTCAGCTTTAGACAAACTCTGTGTAATATTGTCCTTTGCGGGCAATATCTGCCGCTGGAAAGTAATTTCAGGCTCAATAACAACCCCATCGCGTATGCGTTGGGTAATATCTATATCTTGTGGCTGAATTATTCCTTGCAGCACTTTCCGCACAACCTTCTCTAGACCAGTACCTGTTGTAGTCCTCAAACCATTACCAGTAACAAGTATGATGCGTTTGCGAGAGTTTTGCTTGATCGTCTGAAATTCACCGATTGATATAAAAACCAGACCTGCAAGGGCGAGTATCACCCCAATGATTGGCACAATGTAATCACTAACCACATTACCGTCTGCTGTGCCAATAGATAGCGCCTCCCCGCGAAAAGTCCCGGTCAACACGAAGTTCCATACATTCGGTCCTACCGCAAGGGCCGCCCCTGTCGCCATCATAATTACGCCTGGGCGCTTTTGACGGGTCAGATAATCGATAATTTTGGAAAGCTGGTGCTTCCAGAATTCATTCATGTTTTGTCCTGTTACCGTGTGATTGTGCCTGAATGCAGGCTAAAATTTTCTTCGGTCTCGTGGGGCAGTTACCTGGCGCGAGATTTCTTCATAATAGATCCCATCATCACTGTCATTTGGATGTGCACCACCACCTTCCCATTTCCCAGAATGTAGCCACTGTTCAAAGTAAAACAACCACAGTGAAGCCCAGGGAAGGATTGTTTCACTCAACTGGTACTGTGGCAGCCATTCGGCAAATTTATCAGGATGCCTTTCTTTTGGTAAATAAAGGCACAGTTGCGTGATTTTCGAAGATGATGGGGAAGCATATGTATGAGGGATCCTCTTACCTCCAGATAGTTGTTTCAGTTCCGGAGAAATCACGAAACAACGCGGAGCAGAAGGAGGGGCGTACTCCAGTCGGACTTTATATCCACGACTGAACGGGATAGGTCTGAGTATCCCTTCCCAAACAAGTTTCTTGTTTTTCCCTGTGATCGTACACTGGCCATCAGGAAATCGGGCGCAAAGCCCATGATAATGCTCAACCAGAGTAAGGTGTCGATGAGGCTTGAATACATTCATCCGAGCTCAATCCCCAAAGAAAGTGTTCTTTGGCACGACCACCGGTGATGCAGCCTCTTCACCATAAAACGTGTTTGCTGGTACCCGCCGGGCAGCGACGGATGTACTTACAGCTCCCGCTGACAGTGCCCCGGTAAAGGGTAATACGTTCAAGCTATTTTGGCTCCGGGCTGCGTTGATCCCTTCCAGCATAGCTTTACGCACTGTTTTAACTGGTCTTTCACCGAAATATTTACTCAAATTATCAAGCAGTTCATCTTCACCTTCGGAAGCTGCGATCTCATTGATGCTTTCTATTGCAGCCTCATGCCACTGGATAAAGTTACTTTTGAGCTTTTTGCCTTTACCACTTTCCGCGATATTCCATTTCTCTGCAAAGTTCTCTGCGGGCATACCTGGGTTAGAGACGTGATAATTCCCATCTCTGAAATCAATAAAGTCCGGCATTAGGTCGAGCACATCAAGGATTACGTCGAAATCAGTATCGTAAACCTTTTCCTGGTCGCAGATGAGGTTATATGCGTGTGCTGAAAGTGTCGTAATGATCGCCGAGATAGGTTTGAACTCAACACAATCTTCCCCCTGGTTAGCGGCCCAGACATCGCGATGGCGCTTGAAAATCTGCACTATACGGTTCAACAACTTCTTGTGATTATGATTGGGCAGCGGCCTGACTGACGCCGATTTAGCGAAACTTTCGCTGGCAGACTCAAGCATTAAAAATAAGGGCGACTTCTCTGTAATGGTGTCAAACCATGTTGCATAGCCTGCTGGGTTGGATTCTTTCCAGTTCCTGAGTCGGGAGTCAGGTACCCAGAGAGGGTGAGTTTTTTCAGATGGGTTATTACTCCAGTCAATCCCGGGAGTGATGTCCAAATGATAATCGCCCGCATACATGATGCGATAGCCTCTGGGAAGCGGGTAAAGCATTTTACGGTAGGTTTCATGATTGTTCAGGCGCTCGTAAACGGCGTCGAGTACTTGTGCCCAGCCGGTAGTTTTACGGGCATTTGGCAAATAACACAGCAGGTCAACGTCATACTGTTCACTGCCCTTAGGCTTGACAGTAGTGTTAAGTCTGACGCTGCCTTGTGAATAAATTATGGCCCCTTCAAGAATAGGATTGTCACCTTCAGAAAGGTACTTTCCGACTGCATGGTAGGCACTTTTAATGTGCTTATGTTGTGTCTCTGTCAGATCCAATGAATCCACGATGCAATCCAGAAAATCACCAACATATTGTTTTTTTTCTTTACTAACTCGTAAAGCTGAACCGGAATTGCGCATGTAGGATACCCCTGCCTTGGATTCAATATAATGTGCTTCATTTGACTTTATGTGCATACATGTTGTGTTTCACATGTCTATAGTGACTATCATAGTAAGGAAAAAAAACTGATCAAGGCTTGAAATTTAGCTTATTCAGAGCTCCAGATTTTGCATAAAGCGCAGAGCCACATCTGGTAAGACCTGAGCCTATTGTCAATGCAAAATAAATATTTTTTCGAGGTAGTAAATGGTAAGTTTTGTGAGCGATCGTTCGGCGGAAATTGATTGAAATCAGTGCTTATGTGGCAGTTGCAATTTCTTTTGGAGGTTGATTCTGACCAGAAATGCTTTCATCATTAATCATGCAGTGTACGAGGCACAGAACCTCATCTTTGGCTCTATGTGTAATGTCTCTTGATAGCACTTGCTATCAGGAACTACTTGATGCCCCAGTTACAAAATATAGAAGGGCATATACGCTTAACGAATGTGAAACCTGAATGGAAATAACCATCGCCAGAATAGTTCCTATCATCCCCCAGAAGGAGGAGTGTATTCAGTTATAATTCCCTCAAAATCATGCCACACCAACCCTGCTAGAGTTCGCATTAACTTCCATCAAAGCCGATACGGGGTCAGCTCAGGCAGGATTTCTACAGACCCACGACAATACATAACATCACTGGCGTTGCCATTTTTTCTGAGGATATCCCCTTGGGGGACTAAAGTTTGAACAGGCTGTCACCCTATCTTGGCTGAATGAAGGTGAGCCAAATATCTTCAGTTTCATTCATATAACCTGCAATCAGCTATGAGATATTAAAACCTAAACAAAACAGTTTGTTATGTTGTTTAGTGGTATAACTACCACCGTTTTCACAATTAGTGGCATAACTTTTTTATCACATTACAAGTGTCCGGGGAGTGACGGTGAAGGTAAACCGTATAACGTTTTAATATTACGCGTCATCTGATGTAGTCGTGGCCAGCAACGTAATAGACGTCACTCTTCTTTCGGCAGGCACTGCAAATGGCCGTGGCGCACGCCGCGTTGGGAGATAACGTCATCGGCAAAATGCTGAACATCGCCCATATCGCCTTTCAGCACAGCGATTTCCAGGCAGTCGTCATGGTTGATGTGCACGTGCAGTGTGGCGACCGACAAGTCGTGGTGGTGATGCTGGGTCGAGACAATACGGCTGGCTAAGTCACGTTTCTCATGTTCATAAACATAGGAGAGCACCGCAAAGCCCTGGGTGCCATGCTCTTGCGTGCTTTCCTGGGACAGCGCGCCGCGCAAAATGTCGCGGATGGCTTCGGAACGGTTGTTATAACCCCGGCGCTGGCTCAGGCTGTCCAGCGTTTCCAGTAAATCGTCATCAAGAGTAATAGTGACTCGTTGCATCTAAAGTTAACCTTTTATGTGGCGTACAGGGCATGCGGAAATAGCGTATTTTGTAACACACGTGTGGCATCTGGGGAAAAGGTTAATGCGCTCGCAATAAACGCAGCAGGGTGCTTACCTGCTCATCCAGCGGCGCTAGCGTCTCTTTGACGATCAGATGCAACGGTGTGGCACGGCGAGCGCCGTGACTTAACGGCAGCGGACGTAATAGCCCCTGCTCAAGCTGCGCTTGAATGCGCTCCTCGGGCAACCAGCCGTAACCGACCTGATACAGTACCGCATCAATAGCGGCATCAATGGTAGAGAAGGTCCAGGCGTCGCGAACCGCCTGCTGTGGGTTGTCGCGATCGGCAATACGTATCAGCGGCCAGGCGCGTAAGGCGTCTTCATCCAGCGGCGTATCCTGCGTGCAGAGCGGGTGATCGCGGTGGGCAACGGCCACGAAATCAATATTCATCAACCATTCACCGCGTCCGGTGACATCCTGACGCCGGGTCAGAACCATCACGTCCGCATCGGCATGTGCCGCCAGCCGATCGTCAGCATTCTCCAGCACTTCAGTCAGACGCACCTGCGTCTGCGGCCACGCCTGCTGGAACTGCTTGAGGATCGCGAACAGGCGTTTGCGTGGGAAGATGCTATCTACCATCAAATCCAGTCGTGTTCGCGTGCCATCGCGTAAAGTCGCCGCCCGGGTTTCCACCCATGAAAAAGCCTTCAATAGCGGTTTGACCTGATTGAGCAGTACCTCGCCTGCCGGAGTTAATACAGCTCTGCGGCCTTCCGGCGTCAGTAGCGTAACACCGAGCCGCTCCTGTAACAGTGCAAGATTGTAGCTCACCGAAGACTGACTACGGTTGGTCTCTTCCGCTGCTTTAGTAAAGCTACCCAGCTCCACCACTTTTTCCAGCAGGGCCCACTGCTCCAGGGTTGTCTTATGCATAACTCATCTAAAAATTGAATGAATATGATGTAAACATAGCGTTATTCATCCAATTTTTGAAGCGTTAAGATCGCCCCATCAACTGAGAGGAGAACGCATATGAGCGCTTTTGATAAACATGATTTGAGCGGGTTTGTCGGCAAACATCTGGTCTATACCTACGATAATGGCTGGAATTACGAGATCTACGTGAAAAATGACACCACGCTGGATTACCGTATTCACAGCGGTATTGTGGCTAACCGTTGGGTGAAAGATCAGCGGGCGTACATTGTGCGAGTTGGGGAGAGCGTTTATAAAATTTCATGGACCGAACCGACCGGAACCGACGTCAGCTTGATCGTAAATCTGGGTGACAAACTTTTCCACGGCACCATCTTCTTTCCACGCTGGGTGATCAACAATCCGGAGAAAACGGTCTGCTTCCAGAATGACCATGTTCCGCTGATGATGTCGTATCGTGATGCGGGCCCGGCGTATCCAACCGAGGTGATTGATGAGTTCGCGACCATTACCTTCGTGCGTGACTGCGGGGCGAATAATGACAGCGTTATTGCCTGTGCTGCCAGCGAATTGCCGGATAACTTCCCGGAAAATTTACGCTAAGGTATCCAGTCTCTGCACGGCGTCGGCGGTCAATGTAAACGGCGTTGGCGTACACACGGCCAGGCTCAGGGTATCGAGCTGGCACTGACTGACAGAGAGTGAGGACGTCAGGGTGGTGCTGTCGACGCTGACAATTTGCCAGGCGCTGCCGCCACGTTGCTTAACGATGGCCTCTTTGCGCGTCCAGATGCGCCAGAACGCCGCCAGCTGGTGGTCCGGGCGTTCAGCTTCGACTTCGGCATGTTCCCCAAGGCTGAATACTGTATTTGCCAGCGTCCGCCAGTTATCACGGGGGCGCACGACTTCAATATCGCAGCCGACTTCCCCTTCATCACTGAGCAGCAGGGCGATGTCATCCCCGCTGTGGCTGAGATTAAACCACAGCGGCGTGTCGCCTGAGAATGCCGGTTTTCCCTGCTCACCATAGACAATGTCAGGCAGTGGTGACAAGGCATGGGAAAGCAGCACGCGGCCAGCCAGCCAGCGCGTGCGGCGCGCACCTTGCGGCGCCTGTTCATACAACGCGCGAGGCAGGGTGCCAGCGCTTAAAACAGAAACTTTCCCAACAACGATCCGGTACATATCAGGGCCAACGTTTGATGATAATAGAAGTATTTATGCCGCCAAACGCAAAGTTATTGCTCTGCAGGAACTCACAATCAATCTTGCGGGCTTCACCCATAATGTAATCCAGCGCGCCACAGTTGGCATCAGGCTGGCTTAAATTTAGCGTAGGCGCAAACCAGCCTTCGCGCATCATTTGCAAACTCATCCAGGCTTCCAGCGCCCCACAGGCGCCAAGGGTATGGCCAAAATAACTTTTGAGCGAGGACAGCGGCACATTATCACCGTAAATGGCGGCGGTTGCCTGACTTTCTGCAATATCACCTCGATCGGTCGCCGTGCCGTGGGCTGAAATATAACCGATATCCCGCGCGCGTAAGCCCGCCATTTTCAGCGACTGCTCCATGCAAATCTGCATCGTCTCGCGCTGCGGCTGGGTGATATGCGCCGCATCGCAGTTGGTAGCAAAACCGACAATCTCACCGTAAATTGTCGCGCCGCGCGCTTTGGCGTGCTCAAGCTCTTCCAGAATCAACGTGCCTGCGCCTTCGCCAATTACCAGCCCGTCGCGATGTTCATCAAACGGCGAGGGCGTGGTTTTTGGTTCGTCGTTGCGCTGGCTGGTGGCGAACAGGGTATCAAACACCGCCGCTTCCGACGGACACAGCTCTTCCGCGCCGCCGGCGACCATCACCGTTTGGTAGCCGTGACGAATGGCTTCCCATGCGTAGCCAATCGCCTGGCTGCCGGAGGTGCAGGCGCTGGAGGTGGGGATCACTCGCCCACGCAGGCCGAAGAATAATCCGGTGTTGACGGCGGTGGTGTGCGGCATCATCTGCACGTAGGTGGTGCCGGTTATATTGTTGGTGTGCTTCTCGGTCAGCATGGTGGCGAACTCGCTCACCGGACCGGTGCTGCCGGTTGACGAGCCGTAGGCAATCCCAGTTTCACCGTTGGTCAGCACCGCATCGCCAATCAGCCCGGCCTGCTCCAGCGCCAGTTCGGTCGCGCGGGTGGACATCAGCGACACGCGACCCATAGAGCGAATACGCTTGCGGGTATAGTGCTCCGGTGGGGTGAAATCATCGACCGGCGCGCCCAGCAGCGTGTGCAGCCCGTCATAAACCTGCCACTCCGGCATTTTGCGCACCGCGTTTTCATACGCCAGTAGCCTGGCGGAGACATCCTGCCAGTTTTCCCCAAAGGCGGTGACGCCGCCCATCCCTGTAATGACCACGCGACGCGTCATAGCATCCCTCCATTGATAGAAATCACCTGGCGGGTGACGTAACCCGCGATATCCGACATTAAATAGCTGGCAAGCCCGGCCACTTCATCGGCCTGGCCCATCCGTTTCATCGGGATCATCGACATCGCCTCTTTCAGCGCGGCCTCTTCCATTTCGATCATCCCGGTATCAATCAGCCCCGGCGCGATGCAGTTGACGGTAATTTTGCGTTTTGCCAGCTCAATCGCCAGCGCTTTTGTCGCTCCAATAATCCCCGCCTTGGCGGCGCTGTAGTTGACCTGACCGCGATTGCCCATCACGCCGGAAACCGACGATAAGGTAATGATGCGCCCACCCAGGCGGGCGCTAATCATCGGCATCATGCACGGCTGGATGACGTTGTAGAAGCTGTCGAGGTTGGTGTGGATCACCGCATCCCAGTCGTTGTCGCTGAGCGCCGGGAAGGCCGCATCACGGGTAATACCGGCGTTACTGACGATGCCGTACCACGCACCGTGCGCGTCGTTATCTTGCTCCAGCACTTCACGGCACTGCTCACGGTTGGCGACGTCAAAGGCCAGCAGACGCCCCGTGCCTCCAGCAGCGAGGATTGCATCCAACGTCTCCTGGGCACCTTGCGCATCGCGATGATAGTGAACGCCGACCACAAAGCCGTCCGCCGCCAGCTGGCGGGCGATGGCGCGACCAATGCCCTTGCTGGCGCCGGTAACCAAAACTGAACGACTCATGCGGACGCTCCTTGTTGAAATAGGGTGTTAAGTTCTTCCGCTGTCGGCTGGAAGGTGTTGACGCGACCGCTTGCCAGCAGCTCTTCACCGGCCTGAACGGTGCATTCAAAGCTGCCAAAACGTGCATCTTGCATCAGTAGCGTGACGCTAATATCCAGCGTCAGGCCGCCGGGCAATATTCCCGCCGCGCAGACTAATTCACGTGCGCCGAGCACCATGCCTAAGGAGATGCTGGCCTGGCCCGCCTGATGACGGTGCCAGCCGGACCAGACGCCAACGGTTTGCGCCATTAGTTCAAGGGCGAACCAACCGGGTAGATTGCCCTCGGCATCGAGAAACGGAGCCAGTACGCCGTCGGGCGATACCATGACGCGGCAGGTGGCGGAGTCGTCCGTCACGCTGAGCACTTCTTCAAGCAGTAGCATCGGCGCGTCGTGCGGCAGATAGTCGCCGGGTGCTAAATAGCGGCTCATGAATTTCTCCCTAGCAGGATACTGGCGTTATTGCCGCCAAAGGCAAAGGAGTTTGACAGGATGACCGGGTGCGGTAGCGGCTGCATTTGTTCGATGATCCCACAGGCAGGCAGCGTTTCATCGCGTGGCGAGGAGCCAAAATCCTGCGGTGGCAGCGCCAGGTCACGCTGTAAAATCAGCATGCTGATGGCAGCTTCGGTGATCCCCGCAGCACCTAGCGTGTGTCCGGTCAGATGTTTAGTCGAACTGCACGGGACGCTTTCGCCAAATAGCGTGTTCACTACGTTAGCCTCAATTTTGTCGTTCAGCGGCGTGGCGGTGCCGTGCAGATTGATGTAGCCCACCTGCTCTGGCGTCATCCCCGCGTCGTTAAGCGCCTGCGTAATGGCGCGGATCGCCCCTTCGCCCTGCGGATGCGGGGCCGAAATATGGTACGCATCGCTGGATTCGCCAACGCCCAGCAGCGCAATCGGCTGCGGTTCGCGGGTCAGCAGCATCAGCGCCGCGCCTTCACCGATGGTAATCCCGCAGCGGTCGCGACCAAATGGCTGGCATAACGTTGGCGAGAGTGATTCCAGGCTGTGGAAACCGTTGATGGGCATCCGGCTTAGCGTGTCCGCCCCGCCGACAATCGCCACGTCCGCCAGCCCGGATTCAATCAGGCGGCGTCCGCTCATGATCGCGCGGGCGCTGGAGGAGCAGGCGGTAGAGAGCGTAAACGCCGGGCCGTCCAATGCCAGCCAGTGGCTGAGAAAGCGCGACGGGTCGCCCAGCTCCTGCTGCGGGTACTGCCAGGCGCTGCTCGCTTTGCCGTTGAGCGTGAGATCAACATGCACGTCGCCTTCGTCCAGTCCGGAGGTGCTGGTGCCGAGCACCACGGCAACGCGGTCGCGACCAAACTGCGCAATGGCGTCATCTACCTGCGGCTGGATTTGCGCCAGTGCCGCCAGCAGCAGCTGATTATTGCGCGAACGGTGAGCGCTAAATTCATCGGGGATCGTCGGCAGTTCACCGTCAACGCCGGCTAACACCGCATGCGGATGGCCCTGAAGCCAGCCGGTGCGCGGGCGCATACCGGGGGCCACGCCGCGCGTCAGGTTGGCGGCAATCTCATCGAGGTTGTTGCCCAACGCGTTAATCATGCCAACCGCAGAAATGTAGATCATCTCAGTCACCCAGATATTGAATGGTGATGTGGTATTTAAACACGTGCTGTTCGATGCTGATGGGCTCGCGCTTGCCTTTGCGGTTCAGGTAGGTGATTTCTGTGACCAGCTTGCCGCGGGCGTTGCGCAGCTCGCGCTTGTCGCCGATATCGGTAAGCGTCCAGCCCTTCGGCAGCTGCGGCTGCCAGGCGCTAATCGGCCAGTGGCTGAGCATCACGTCGGCCAGAACCTGGCTGGCGGGCGGCAGTTGCGGCACCACAATCGACTGTTCGGCATGCAGCCCTTTTTCATCGTAAGTGACGAGGAACAGGCGGATACCGACAGAGGAGAGGCCTGCCAGGGTGAGTTTTTTATCATCGGCGTTAAGCATCACCAGCAGCGACTGGGTTTTGCCGTTAAAGCTGCCGGTGAGGAGCTGCTGGGAACTGACCGCCGGAGAGATCCCCGGCGCGGGTAGCGTCACGCGTGCGCCCGGCTCCAGCCACGCCTGTGGTCGGCCTTCTTGTTCGGGCTGTGAGTGGCTGCAACCGGCCAGCATCAGCGTGGCGACGAGCAGGCCCCGCCGGATGGCGCTGCGCTTATCCGGCCTACAATTGATGTGCTGACGTAGGCCGGATAAGGCAATGCCGCCATCCGGCAAAAGCCCACTCAACCAACGAAATATCAGTTTACTCATCGTCTTTTTTTCTCTTTTTCACTGGCATCGCCAGCGGTGACAGCAGGAAGGCGGTGAAAATGCCGCTCACCAGCACGATACCAAAGCTGCTGATAGCCTGGGTGGCACTGAAAACCAGCATGCCGAGGGTCAGCAGCGTGGTCAGCATCGCCAGCGTAATCGCTAAAAATGAGGTTAACGGTGTGCCGCGCGGATTGCTGAAAAACAGCGTGTAGTTAATGCCGATGCCGAGTACCAGCACCAGCGCCAGCAGCGAGAACAGATTGACTGCATGGCCGCTGAGCGCCAGCACCGCCAGACCGCAGCCTAGCGATAATACCGATGGCACGAGACTGATTAGCCCTTTGCGCCAGCCAAGCCGCACCATCGCGCCGCAGGCAATCACTGCCAGCGCAACCAATAGCAGGCCGGTCAGAATATGGCGATACAGCGCGAACAGTTCGTCAAAGCTGCTTTTACGATCTACCCACGCGACGCCGGTGTATTGGGTACTGAGGGTGTTTAATGCAGCGCTGTCTTTCACCCCTTCAACCGGTACCAGCACGCCGCTTTCGCCATTGGCCAGGGTCAGCCACAGTAGCCGCCAGCCTTCGCTGGCCGGGCTGGCAAGCCAGGCATCGACCGTTACCGGCATGGCGTTAAGTTCGGCATTTACCGTCGCCAGTCCGGCGTTGTTCAGGGCTTTAGTGACGGCTGGTGCAGCGTTTTTCAGCAGGCTGAGATCCTGTTGCTGGCGGGCGAGTGAATTCAGCGGAATAGTGCGATACCCGCCAAGCCATCCCTCTTTTTTCGCCTGCTCCAGCGCAGCAGTAAAGGCTTCCAGCCGTTCCAGCGTTTGCTGTACAGATTGGCCGTACACCACAAACCACTTCTGATCGACACTCTGCCCGGTCAGCGCGGTAATCGCTTTTTCCTGTGCCAAAATATCCTGCGGCAGCGCCTGAAGCTGCGAGATATCATCGTCCACGCGCAGTGTGGCAAGACCCGCCAGCGAGAACAGGGCCAGCGCCACCGGCAAGCCGACGGAAAGCTTTTTATTGCGTCGCCATGCGGCAAGCCAGCGTAGCATCAGTACCATCGCCGGAACCGGGCGCACCGGCAGCCCACGACACAGCCACGGGTGCCAGAAAATCACCGTCAGGCAGGAAGCGCTCAGGCCCACCGCCGCGAATACCGCCATCTGACGAATGCCGGGGAAGGGCGCGAGCATCATAATCAGATACGCCGCCACGGTGGTAAGCAGCGCCAGCAGCAGGGCATTGCGCACTTTGCTGAGGCTTTGCCACGGTGAGGTTTCTGCGCCGTGCACCATCCGCTCGGTCAGATAGTAGAGCGTGTAGTCGGCGGAGATCCCGATGATGCTCATGCTCATCACCAGCGTCATCAGGTGCAGCTCGCCAAAAATCAGCAACGTGATGACGGTGCCTGCCAGCGCGCCAATGCCGATCGAAATCAGACACAGCAGCAGCGGGCGCAGGGAGCGGAACACCGCCACAATCAGCAAAATCACCCCAAGCAGGGTGGCGACACCGAGGGTCGAAACATCCCGCTTTGCCTGCTGGCTGGCGTAATCGCTGTAGAACATGGTCCCGCGAGACAACAGCTGCGCCTGCGGATATTGCGCCTTGAGTTCACCTTCCAGCGTATTCAGCGTGGTGACCAGCTGGTGCGTCTGCTGCATGTCAAACGACGAACCGGCCAACTCGCCGTGCAGCAGGTACCAGTAGTTGCCCTGATCATCCTGAGCCACCAGCCAGCCGTCCATCAGCCGCAGGCGCTGGCCGTTTTTGGCCATTGCCAACTGCGAGCCGCGCATCAGCATCAGCGGGTCGTTTTGCAGCTCTTTGCCGCTGACACCGGAAAAAGCAGAGTAGAGCTGGGAAAGTATCCATTGCGCCTGCGCTTCACCGCCGTTTTGTAGGCGGGCGCGGGTGTCGCTATCGATCAGGCCGTTGCGGTGCTGCCAGAAGAAAGCGCCCCATGCCTGCTGGCTGTCGGCGTCCATCGGGCCTTTGACCTCAGCCAGCGCCTGCGATTTCTGTAATAGCGACAACCAGCTGCGGGCAACCTGCGGGTCGGCTTTTTTCCCGGGGCTTACCAGCCAGACCAGTTGCCGGTCAAGGCGCTGCATAAAGCCGTCGTTGAGGCTCGGCGGGATCGCCCCCAACGTCTGCTTGGGCAGCATTGCCAGCACGCTGCTGTTAAGCCGTGCCTGAGGCAACAGCGTCAGCAACACGCCCAATAGGATCAGGCAGGCGATTCCCCACAGCAGCGCGGGACGTTTACTGGGCGGCAAAGCGTTGGCGTTCATCATCAGTCAGCTGTGCGGGCGTCAGTTGGTGTTGGGAAAGCGTGATGTCGGTGCGATCGCCCTGCTTATCGTTCAGTTGAATGCTCTCCAGATAAGTTTTTCCGGCTAAATCAATGGTCGCGAAAATCTTATCCAGCGGCGTGGTGATCGGCGTCAGGCGCAGCGTCCAGCGGCCTTCACCTTTGTCGGCAA
This sequence comes from Citrobacter sp. TBCS-14, assembly GCF_005280805.1. Taxonomy (NCBI): domain Bacteria; kingdom Pseudomonadati; phylum Pseudomonadota; class Gammaproteobacteria; order Enterobacterales; family Enterobacteriaceae; genus Citrobacter; species Citrobacter sp. TBCS-14. The sequence goes on along the minus strand of NZ_SZWM01001345.1, from coordinate 146,639 downwards.
ACGCCACGCGGAAGTTCTGTTCCAGCACGTTACGATCCGCCTGGAACAGTGCGCGCAGCAGATGGTTGAACTGGAACATCTGCGGGTTGTTCTCAGCGGTGAGGGTTTGCGGCGGCTGGCCGTTGATCACCTGCACCATCCGTTTGTCATCGAGCAGCAGCTGCATCGGGAATGGGGACGTTTGATCCCACAGCAATCCCTGGTCGCGGGCGATCAACATGTTGCCCTGCGATCGCAGCGGCTGCGGCAGATCCTTGATGGTGCGGGTTTGATCGAAGTGGGCGCGAACGACCGGCTGTTCGGTAAAGCGCTGTTGCAGATCATCCAGCGTCAGAGCGCTGACCCATGGGCTGATAAGCAGCGCCAGCAGCGGTAAAAATCTCATGGCGTGACCCCCATACGTTCGAACAGGATAGCCGGGCTGACGAAGCACAGTTCGCGGCTGTTCTCTTCTACCGCCACCTGGATGGTATAGCCGGTAGTCGCGCGTTTGCCGGTTTCGGCATCGAAAATTTCGTAACCAATGCGCAGACGGTTTTCGAACTCCTCAAGGCGGGCGCGTACGCGAATGCGCTGCTCAAAGGTCAGAGGGTTGCGGTACTTGACGCGGGTATCGACCACCGGCCACAGATAGCCCGATTCTTTCATTTGCCGATAGCCATAATCGAACTGGTTAAGCAGCGCCTCGCGGGCAATTTCGAAATAGCGGAAATAGTTGCCGTGCCACGCCACGCCCATCATATCGACGTCGTGGAACGGAATGGTCAGCTCGACTTCAGCCGTAAAGCGGGGATCGTTAAGCACCCTTACTCCTTGTCTTTGGTATCCGGCAGCTGCCAGAAATCGAAAAAGTTAAACCAGTCGAGCGGCGACTGTAGCGCGTAGTGCTCCAGACGCTCGGCGTAGCGATCGATGGCTTGCTGTAACGCGTTTTGCCGTTCGGCGCGTGGCAACAGTAGCGGGTCGGCGAAAGGCTCGCAGTGAATACGCAGTTTCCCCTGTTGTCGCAGGGCGAAAATCAGATCCACCGGGCAGCGTAAAATAGAGGCGAGAATAAAGGGTCCCTGCGGGAAGGGGGCCGCTTGCCCCATAAAGCGGCTCCAGCAGACGCGCCATTCGCCGCCGCGTTGCGGGTTGACTGCAATACGATCGCCGACGATGGCAATCCACTCGCCGCGATCCAGCTTCTCTTTAAGCAGGATCGCGGTATCCGGGCCAATATCGGTCACCGGCAGTAGGTTCAGCCCGGCCTGCGGGGCCATCTCTTGCATAATTTGCTTAAAGCGCTGGGCATTGTCGCTAAACACCAGCGCGTTGATGGTTTTGCTGGCCTGTAATTGCGCCAGCGCGCGACAGGCTTCCACATCGCCCAGATGCGAGGCCAGCAGCAGCTTGCCGCGTGGTGAGCTAACGTTGAGCGTCTCTTCAGCACCTGGGGCAAAGATCACATCGCGGCCTAACCGCAGTTCGCCACGCCAGCTGGCAATTTTATCGAGCATCGCATCGCCAAAACGCAGGAAGTGCTGATAGCTGGTGAGCGATGGCGGCAGCGGTATCTGGCGTGCGGTTAGCTGTTCGCGCACGCGGGCAATCCAGCGTTGGGAGGACTGGCGGGCGGTGGTTGCCGTCAGACAGTAAACGCCGACCACCGGGTAGAGCAGCAGGGAGAATGCTTTGCGCCCCAGTAAGCGCCAGACCAGTAGCATCAGGCGCATCCCCCATAATCCCTTTACTTCCTGCTGGCGCGCCCAGTGTGGCGATGCGCGGCGAAAAAGCAGCGACGGGATGCGCGGCAACATGCCAAAAAACAGGCGCGTGTGCATCCGTGAAATGCGCAGGTTGTCTTTGAGGGCATCGAAATGAGAGAGACCGTCCAGCGGATAGGTGACGCGGGTGGGGACAAAATAGCTGGTGTTGCCTTGCCAGTAGAGGCGCACCATTACTTCGGTATCAAAATCCATTCGCTTGCCGAGGGTCACGCGCTGCGCCAGCTGTAGCGTCGGTGCTACCGGATAAACCCGAAAGCCGCACATGCTGTCTTTGAGCTGGAGCGAGAGCGTTTCAATCCACACCCAGACGTGGGTCACCCAGCGTCCGTACAGGCGCGAGCGGGGAATTGAGTCGTCATAAATAGGCTGCCCGGAAATCAACGCTGTTGGGTGAAGCTCCGCCAGTGCAAGCAGCTTCGGGATATCTTCAATGGCATGCTGCCCGTCGGCGTCTACCTGCACCGCGTGGCTGAATCCGGCTTCTGCCGCTGCCTGCATACCGCTAAGCACCGCCGCGCCTTTGCCTGCGTTTTCAGGCAGACGAACTAAGGTCAGTTGGGGATGAGCTACTGCCAGGCGAGCAAGTTCATCCCGCGTGGTGGTGTCGCTGCCGTCATCCACCACAATGCAGGGCAGGCCAAACGGCTGCAAACGTGCCAGCACGCTGGCCATCATTGCGCCATGGTTGTAGCAGGGGATCAGCACGCAGGGAGAAAACGTTAACGGCATAACCGGATCTTCCCGCTGCTGGCGGTATGGCGCGCTTCGCCGTCGTGGCGCTGGTAGCTGAAGGTTAGTATCTGGCGCTCTTCTTGCCAGTCCAGGGCTAGCGTGACGGTGTTCTCCGGTAACAGCGGAGCCTGAAATTTCACGTTCTGAATGCTGTGAAAGCGCCAGCTGGGGGCGAGCAGCGTGGTGGCATAATGCATCACCCAGTCGATCTGTGCCACGCCGGGCAGCAGTGGCTGCACGGTAAAATGTCCGCAGAACCAGAATAGAGAAGGGTCGAGATGCAAAACAATCTCCACCTGCTGAGGTTGTGCCTGATGACGCTCAATTTCATGGGGTTTCATGGAATAACTCCTGTAATTGCGCATAGACACGCTTGTTCATACTGTTCACCGGGATTTCGTCAATCACCCGCCAGTAGCGGGGAACAGCAACCGGCTCCAGCCATGGGCGCAGCGCGCGCCGCCAGCTCAGCTCTTGTGGTTTCCCTCCGCGCTGATACCAGCGTTGACGCGTTTCGTTATCCAGAACCAGCAGGACGCCAACGCCCTGGCGTCCGCCGCGTGAGACAGGCATAGCAGCAACGTCGCAAATGCCGTCCAGTGCCAGCAGACGGCGCTCTACTTCGCTTAGCGAAATACGCTTTTCTTCAATTTTGACCACCCGGCCCCGCCGTCCCATCAGGCGGAACTGACCGTTTTCTGCAAAATGCAGAATATCGTCGAGCAACAGGCCATCATCAGCAGCAATCAGCGGGGAAAATACGCGAAACGCGTCATTTTCTGACCGGAATCTGATGTCGGGGAAGGGCTGCCATGCCACATCATCCTGCTGGCGATAACGCCAGGCGAGGATGCCGGTTTCAGTGCTGCCGTAGATCTCATCAGGCCAGACGTTTAGCCAGTCTGCTGTCTGCGTGACGTCCTGCCAGGGCAGCATACCGCCCGCTGACAGAACCATCCGGACCGGCGGCGCGGCAAGCTGGTGGTCGAGGCGTTTCAGAAACGCCGGGCTGCTGATAAACACATACTGATGCTCATGGCCCAACGCCGCCAGTTGTTCGGCGTACCAGAGCATTGCCGCGTGTAGCGGCAAGCCCAAGGACATCGGCAGGAAGATACGAAATGTCAGGCCGTACAGATGCTGTGGCAACACTGATGCCACCACCCGACAACCTGTTAAACGGTCGGCAAAGCGCGCGGCGAGCAACGCCGCTTCGTTATCGAGACGCCCGATCGGTTTAACGACCCGCTTCGGCTGGCCGGTAGAGCCGGAGGTGAAGAGTTCCACAAAGGCGTCGCTGCGGATGGGGGGAAACGTCACGTCGTCTGTGGCGGCCGTCATGGCAGACTGGACAACCTGTAGCGGACCCTGCCAGTTCAGCGGTTTATCGCTCAATACGCCGTCAAACAGCGCATGCTGCTCGTTCAATAATGAAACGCGACAATGGCCCGGGATCACCGGCGTTTTGCCAGCATGGAGCGTTGCCAGCAGTGCCACGATAAACAGATAGCTGTCCTCAAAGCACAGTGCCCAGCGTTCACCCTCCTGCTGCTGCAGGTACGTTATCAACAGGGCAACATCGTGGCGTAGATGGCCGAGTGTCCAGGTCGCGTCTTCTAACCACGCAACGGGTACGTCGGATGGACGTGGAGCGCTGAGCCACTCAGAGAGTGGAAGGGGCTGCTTCATGGGTTATCTCGTTTTATCACCTGGCGGCGCACCAGCCACTCTCCTGCCATCAGTGTTCCCATCAGCAGGTAGGAGAGCATGCCGTTCCACACCGTCCACAGGGACATATCGCCATACAGCGCGGTACCGAGCGCAATGCTGCCATTGAGGATGAAAAAGGCACACCAGATTTGCGTGACGCGGCGCGTGTAGCGCACGCCTGCTGCGGGTAGATTGGGATCGCGCAGCCGTGCCAGGCGTTCGACAACCGGCATGGTAGACCAGAGTGAGCCACCAAAGACTGCCAGCATGACCCCGTTGACCACCACCGGATAAAACAGCAGCAACTGGTGCGTTTTGAGCAGATAGCTGGTAACGCAAAGCGTGATGCCCGCTACCGCCACTATCTGCGTCACGACGCGCAACGGTCCCGCCTGTCGCCGGGTCTGGCGAAAGCGTACAAACAGCAGCAATGCCATCAGCGGTAGCAGCCAGTGCAGGCCGTTATGTGCCAGGCCAAACCAGATTAAAAATGGCCAGGCCAACAGCAGTAAGCCTGTCAGCAGTTGTACGACTGGCAGCGAACGCGCGCCCGACACGATGCGTTATGCTTCTTTGAGCAGGCGTTCTACCGCATCGACGACATCCTGCACAGTCCGCACCGCTTTAAATTCCTCCGGCTTGATTTTCTTGCCGGTTTTCTTTTGCAGATGCACGATCATGTCAACAGCGTCAATGCTGTCCAGTTCCAGATCGTCGTACAGGCGCGCCTCGGGCTTAATGTCCTGTGGGTCGACTTCAAACAGCTTAACCAGCAGCGCGGAGACTTCTTCGTAAATGGCTTTTTGTTCAGTCATAACGGACTTTCCTCAGGCACGTTGCGCGTGAATGAAAGATGCCAGCGTGGCGACGGAGAAGAAGTGCTGGCGCATCTCTTCGCTCTCAGCCGAGAGAACCACGCCATACTCATTTTTCACCGCCAGGCCTAACTCCAGGGCGTCGATGGAGTCCAGCCCTAAGCCATCGCCAAAGAGTGCTGCGTCGGTTTCAATATCGTCAGCAGTAAGTTCGTCGAGATTCAATGTCGTTATAATGAGATTTTTGATTTCAAGATAAAGCGCTTGCATCATTAATTCCTGAAAGAGGTAACGTACCTGGTTGTAATTGAAGCAAAAGATGCCGGTTCAACTGCCTTGCGGCCAGCGCCGGTTCTTGTGAATTTGCATCGTAAAATTGGTCGATTTTTACCCGTGCGCGGACGGAAATGGTAAACACGGGTTTAGCCGGTGGAATGTCATACCATTTGCTTTGCTTATCAAGCATTTGCTCGCTGCAGCTAATCGTGACTATGCGTAAGTCGCTGTGGCAGCGCACGGCGATATTTGCCGCACCACGCTGGAGCGTCATTTCCTCACCGGGACGCGTGCGTGTCCCCTCGGGGAAAATCAATATTGTATCGCCTTGTTCCAGCCGCTGCTGACAGGCGGGCAACAGTGCATCAGCCTGGCTGTTAATCAGATAATCCGCCGCCCGGACTACGCCGCCGAGGAACGGATTCTTCAGGAGCGCGCTTTTCACCAGACAGTCTGTTTCTGCCATGACCGAAGCCAGTAGCACATAGTCGATGAGCGTCGGATGGTTGGCGACGACCAGACATCCTCGTTCCTTGAGCAAAACGTCACGCCCTTCAATGTGGTAATCCAGCACGCCAAGCCCCTTCGTCACCGTTAAAAAGAGACGAAAACTGGCGGCTATGCTGCGTCTGGCAATGCGCCGACGTCTGGAATTATTCCATACTGTGATTAACAATACGTTAAACCAGATAGTGGAAAGAAGCAGTCCGCCGATGCCAAACAGGGCGAAGCATAAACCGGTCATCACCAGTCGCCATGCCCGGTTAAGGGTCTGGAACACCGCGCTCATCCCTGACTCCATTGCCACTGTACGCGTTCACCCGTCAGCGTAAACGCCGGGGTATCTCGCAGATAGTGTTGTAAAAACAGCAGGCTTTGCGGCAACGTGGACTCGCCGTGGTCGCGGTATGGGCGGGTTTCACACCGCCACTGACTACCTGGTTCAATAACCAACGCGACGGCAAATGGCCAGGTCGGCATGTCAGCAGGCAGCCGCGGGTGATAAAACTCAGGCAGGAAACCATCGAAATCGACCATTAACACCCGCTGATATCCCGCCTGTAGCAGGCCCATCACTTCGCATAACCCTTGCTGGAACGTGTCTTTGCCTGCTGAGAGCGAGGAGGAGACGATCGGTTTTTTTGCGGCGATGGTCAGGTTGCCGACGGCGGAGTTATGCACGGACAGGGCGAAATCGGTCGGAGAGATCGGCTGCTCTGTCGCTAATGCGTGCAGGATGCGGTAGTTACGTTCCAGTTCACCGTGACGACTGGTATAGAGGACGGCATCGATCGCATGGCGACGGAGCATTGCCAGCCCGCACTCGACGGCCAGCTTGCTACCCGAACTGAGGCGGCGAGCGGTCATCATCGGTAATTCACTGAGCTTTCCCTGTGGCGCGGCTGGATCGATGGTGTGCGAAAGCCGTGACCATTCATGCCACTGTGCCGCTTCGCTTAATCCTGGAGCTTTTGCCTGCCAGTCGGTAATGTTTAATGCAAATTTCATCAACGCGCGTCCGCGATAAATCGGTTATTCCAGTTGTTTGTTATTTTTTCTTCTGGCATATCAATAAAGTATGCCCAATACCCAGGTTATCGTGGCGTTCATCTACCTGAAAACCTGCCTGTTTCAGATAGTGATAAAACTTCTCTACGCTGTAGAAACGACTGTTGCCGTTCGCCATACAGGTAAAATAAAGCGAAGACGCATTCAGGCTAAATGAGGCCGCTTCAAATTTCTGCGCATCCCAGAACAGTTCCATAATGCAGAGTTTGGCACCGGGTTTCATTACGCCGGCAATCTTGCTCAGCATGGCGATAATTTGCTCCGGGGAAAAACAGTCCAGGAATTGACTCATCCACCAGATATCAGCCTCTGCGGGTAAAGGCGAGTCACTAAGCATATCCACAGCATGGAACTTTATGCGATGAGATAATCCTGCATTTTCGATATTTTCACGGGCCAGCGCAATTTGTTGTGGTAAATCTAATAACGTGACGGCGATATTGTCATCATGCTGACAACAACGTAATGCCCATTTTCCGGTATTTCCGCCGACATCGTACAGGGTTGCATGGGCATTAGCGAATACATACGGTAATGCCGCGTCAAATGCCCCGTCTGAATAGTAATGATCAAAAGCAAACCAACTTTCACGCGCCGCCAGCGGTAATTGCGACAGGGCGGGATAAATGGTTGGCCAGTCGCCAAATATTTTTAATCCGGCGGGTTTACCTTCTTTCAGCGCATTTTCCAGATAGAACAGCCCCTGATAGCAAACATCCTGAGTGAAATCCATGTTCACTCTGGTCATCGTGTCATGTAAAAGAAAATGACCGATTTTGGCGAGGTAATAATATCCCTCTTTGTGGGTAATGATGCGCCCACTTAATCCCATATCCAGCAATATGCTGGCGGCATATTCGTTGATGGTGCTGTTTTCGGTAATTTCGTCGAGCGTAGTGCCGCGTTTACCTTGCTTATCCAGCCAGGTCAGTACTCCCGCATTTCGCAGGCACAACGCGGTTTGAAAAAGCATAGGGGCAAATGCGATACGTTGTGCTTCAGTAATAGCATCCAGTGCGCTGAGCGAGTCCTGTTCGTACATGTGGGAACAACCTGTTGAGTGGCAGATAGTGAGGTTATCGGGCCTTATCGGCCCGACTTTAGGCATAATTACAGATTGGCACCGGCTGCCAGATTGACCTGAATGTCTTTGTCCAGATTGCGCACCCAACGGTTATAGTTTTTATGAATTTTTCCGCCTGAAGCCTGCAGGTTAAGACTGCTGTCATATTTGATGTCGTAGCTGGTCGCGGTGTAGGTGATACGGACTTCTGCCACGTGATCGCGTGTCTGTTGACGAGCTTTGATCACCCCCGGGTTAATTTCCGTCATGATCCACTGGCGTTGAATGCCGGCTTTTAGAATGGCGTTTTTAACCTGGTCCTGAGTGTGCCCCGCGCTAACGCTTGAGTGAACTTGATCGATCGGCGCAGTACGCGCACAGCCTGCCAGCGCGCCGACAACCGCAATAGCGGCAAACCACTTAATATACTGTTTCATTAAAACTCCCTATCACGGTATTTTTATACGATTGAAATAATAAGTGATGAAATTATTCTCGCCTTTCATCATCTGTATCTTTATTTAAGCTAAATTAGACTTGTATTCCACATGACAGATAACACGGTGCTGGTGGCATGATTTCTTAATATTTAATGGTTTTCTTCAGTTGAAAATTTTGCAGCAACATGATTGGTGCGAAGTATACGTTATCAAGCTAAGCGCATCAATTTAAATGGTTTTTAAATATAGTGGGTTAGTGCCGGAGATGTGTTTTTGGAAGGTTTTTTATTTTAGTTATTATGGTTTTACTTTGTATATTGGTTTTTTATTTAAGTTAAGATGGTAATGTCTGCGTTATTACCATCTTATTCGTAATATATAAACTACCTTGTCTGGTAGTTTATCCCGGTAATCGACTTTTCGGTCTACCGGGGCCAAGCAAAATTGCCAGCTTGCTGCCACCCCTGGTGGTTTCCATCCAGATTTTACACACGCTGGTAAGCGGCACGGAAAGTAACATGCCGACCGGACCTAGCAGCCATCCCCATACCAGTAAGGACAGGAAGACAACAAGCGTCGACAGGCCTAAACGATGGCCCATCATACGCGGCTCGAGGATATTGCCAATCACCATATGTACGACCAAAAATAGGGCGCCGACCAGCACGCATTCGTAAATCCCGTTGAACAGCAGCGCCTGCAGCATGGGGGGGACGGCGGAAATCACCGAGCCAATATTGGGTACATAGTTAAGCAGGAATGCCAGCACGCCCCACATCAGCGCAAACTGAATGCCCATTAGCGCCAGTCCCAGCCAGACGATAGCCCCGGTCCATAAGCTGAGCAATGTTTTTAACGCCAGGTAGTGAGAAACGCCCTTCAATGCACGGTGCAGACCCGCAATATGGATCTGCGGATTATTCAGCGCAAAGCGCAGCTTGTAAGGAACATGGCGCACCTCAAACAGCATAAACACCACCGTCATTACCAGCAGGAAGACGCTGGCCATTGCGCCGGAAAGTCCGGTCATCAGCGTGGTCGTGAAGGTCATTAGCTTGTCGGAGTCAATACGTTGCAGTAGACGTTCTGGCGACATGTGCAGGTTAAGAAAGGGCACCATCTCTTGCACGTAGAGGACCTTGCGCGTCAGCTCCTTGTTGTACTTTGGCAGCATGTCCATGAATTCCGTGATTGAAGATGCGAGAACGCCGACCAGCGCGGTGAGCACGAACAGCATCACTACCACCACCAGCGTAATGGCAATCGGGCGACGCAGCCCCCGGCGAATAAACCAGGTCACCAGCGGGTTCAGGACGATGGCAAAAAAGAGGGCCAGCAACAGCTGCACAATAATGTCGGCAGCCGCATGAATACCTGCGAGGATCACCACCAGGGCGGCCAGTTTGAGCAAAATATGCAAACCTGTTTTATCAGGCTGAGCGCTTGTCATGTGTTCTTCCTTTTTACGTTTTGCTCTAAGTGTAGCGGCTGGCTTACGACCTATATTCCTAAACTGTCTGCTGATTTCTGCCCGGCAACATGGTAGAAATGAAACACTGTTGTAAAAATGTGGTGACCCTTCATGCCCGAACCCGTCGCTGAACCGGCGCTTAACGGATTTCGTCTCAATCTGCGCATTGTCTCGGTGGTGATGTTTAACTTCGCCAGCTACCTGACTATTGGCTTGCCGCTCGCGGTGCTACCCGGCTATGTTCATGATGTTATGGGTTTTAGCGCCTTCTGGGCTGGGCTTGTGATCAGCCTGCAATATTTCGCCACATTGTTGAGCCGCCCGCATGCGGGGCGATACGCCGATCTGCTGGGGCCGAAAAAGATTGTCGTGTTCGGGCTGTGCGGCTGTTTTTTAAGTGGCCTGGGCTATTTGCTGGCGGGAACAACCAGCGGCTGGCCGATGGTGAGCTTACTGTTGCTGTGCCTCGGGCGTGTGATCCTGGGGATTGGGCAAAGTTTTGCCGGTACCGGTTCAACGCTGTGGGGCGTGGGTGTGGTGGGCTCCATACACATTGGGCGGGTGATTTCATGGAACGGTATCGTCACCTACGGGGCGATGGCGATAGGCGCGCCGCTGGGCGTGCTGTGTTACGCCTGGGGTGGTTTGCAGGGACTGGCGCTGACCATCATGGCGGTGGCTCTGTTAGCAATACTGTTGGCGCTGCCACGTCCGGCGGTGAAGGCCAGCAAGGGCAAGCCGATGCCGTTTCGCGCGGTGCTCGGGCGCGTCTGGTTGTACGGTATGGCGCTGGCGTTGGCTTCCGCTGGTTTTGGGGTGATCGCCACCTTTATCACGCTGTTTTATGACGCCAAAGGCTGGGACGGCGCGGCATTCGCGTTGACGCTGTTTAGCTGTACGTTTGTCGGGACCCGCCTGTTATTCCCAAACGGCATTAACCGCTTAGGCGGGTTAAATGTGGCGATGATCTGTTTTAGCGTGGAAATAGTTGGGCTGCTGCTGGTAGGGATGGCGGATCTGCCGTGGATGGCGAAAGTAGGCGTTCTGTTGGCAGGTGCGGGGTTCTCGCTGGTGTTCCCGGCGCTGGGCGTGGTGGCGGTAAAAGCGGTGCCGCAGCAGAATCAGGGCGCTGCGCTGGCGACCTACACGGTATTTATGGATCTCTCACTGGGGATTACCGGGCCGCTGGCGGGACTGGTGATGACGTGGGCGGGCGTACCGGTTATTTATCTGGCGGCAGCCGGGCTGGTGGCGGTGGCGTTATTGCTGACCTGGCGGTTAAAAAAACGGCCCCCGGAGGACTCTGCGGAGGCCGTGTCATCGTCTTAACCGTTACTGGATAACCAGCGTGTTAATGATGTTCTCTGCGGTCGCCTGCGCTTTCTGCTGATCGTCAGCAGGCAGCGTGATCTGCAGGGTCAGAAGCTGGTTGTCCACTTTGCCCAGCACCACAGAAGAGTAAGCGGTCTGGCCTTTGGCGGAGATGATGCTGTCTAACTGCTGCAGGGTATGGCCCTTCAGCTCAATCGACTTGTTGGTGACGACCTGCAGCTGCGGGTCACGGCTACGCTGCTGATCTTCCAGGCGTTTGGCCAGCACGGTCAGGTCTTCACTGGTGTCATCACCGACAATCACAATCACTGCTTTCTGGCCGGTTGCGTCAGAATACACGTGCATATTGTTGGCCTGAGTACCCAGCTTGCCGCTCTGATCGGTCATATCTGCTGGCAGGGAAAAACTGAGCTTGCCGTCCAGCAGGCTGACCGGTTGTCCGGCGGCGTTACTTTCCGCGGCAGCACCCTCGGCTGGCGCTTTGGTATCGCTATTATCACAGGCCGCAAGCCCCATAACCAGCAGGCCAATACCGACATATTTAACCAGATTGCGCATTGACTTCTTCCTTTCGATAAACGGCCATAACGGCTCATTCGTCCATCTTATCACAACTCGGAAAATGAACCTTTAACTCGTCTGTAATGCCGCGATTTCGGATTTATCTGCCAGCCTTTTCAGTAACATATTCAGCAACACACCGTACATCGGCAGGAAGAAAATAATACTGATCAGCACCTTGAAACAGTAATCGACCAGCGCGATTTCCATCCAGTGCTCGGCCATAAAGGCATCCGGGCTGCGCCAGAAGGCGATAAAGAAGAAGGCCAGCGTATCGCTGATGTTGCCAAACAGCGTGGAGGCGGTAGGTGCGAGCCACCAGCGGCGGTTTTGACGCAGGCGGTTAAAGACGTGCACATCCAGAATTTGACCCAGTGCGTAGGCCATAAAGCTGGCGGCGGCGATACGGGCGACAAACAGATTAAAGTGCAGCAGCGCGTCAAATCCTTGCCAGGACCCCATATAAAACAGCGCGGAAACCCCATAGGAGATCAACAGCGCGGGGATCATGACCGCAAAAATGATGCGTCGTGCCAGCGGTGCGCCAAAAATGCGAACGGTCAGGTCGGTGGCGAGGAAAATAAACGGAAAGCTAAAGGCGCCCCATGTGGTATGGAAACCGAAGATGGTGATCGGCAGTTGTACCAGATAGTTGCTGGATGTGATCACCAGCAGATGGAATAGCGATAGCCAGAACAACGCTTTTACGCGCTGAGTTTGTGTAAACGGAGTCATATTGTACCTTTTTAGTCAAGAATTGGGGTGAGGGAACCCAATAAAACGGTCGCATGATACTGCTTTAACAGGGCTTTGCAATGGTTGTTTTTCACGCAATCGTTAACCTGATTGGCTTACTGACCAACAGAGCGTAAAATAACGCCGTTTTTTATTGAACGAGACAACGATGAGCGATTTGTTTACCTCTCCCGACCATACCCTTGATGCCCAAGGGCTGCGCTGCCCGGAACCAGTGATGATGGTGCGTAAAACTGTGCGCGGCATGCAGGCCGGTGAAACGCTGCTGATTGTCGCGGACGATCCGGCGACAACCCGCGACATTCCCGGCTTTTGTACGTTTATGGAACATGAGCTGGTGGCCAAAGAGACCGACTCTCTGCCGTACCGCTATTTAGTGCGCAAAGGTCAGTAAGCTTGTTTGCCGGATGGCGGCGCAAGCGCCTAATCCGGCCTACGAATGACGAACAACCAGTCGGCCTGATAAGCGAAGCACCATCAGGCGAGAAACAGGCACTACCCTTTCCGTAACAGTCGCAGCGCGTTGGCAGTCACCAGTACCGTTGCCCCTGTATCTGCCAGCACCGCCAGCCACAATCCGGTTATCCCCAGTAGCGTGGTTATCAGGAAAATCCCCTTCAGACCCAGCGCAATGGCAATGTTCTGGCGAATATTGGCGTGAGTGGCGCGTGCCAGTTGGATCATTTGCACCAGGCCGCGCAGGCGGTTATGGGTCAGGGCGGCATCCGCCGTTTCCAGCGCGACGTCGGTGCCGCTTCCCATCGCAATGCCGATGGTGGCCACTTTCATTGCCGGCGCGTCGTTAATCCCGTCCCCAACCATCGCCAGCGGGGACTGCTGGTTCAGGCTGGTCACTACCCGAACTTTATCCTCCGGTAGCAGGCCTGCTTTGAATTCCAGCCCCAACTCACCGGCAATTGCTGCCGCCGCAAGTGGGTTATCCCCGGTCAGGATCACGCCTTTTACGCCCAACTGATGAAGCTCGTTGATGGCGGTCAGGGCGTCGTCACGCAGTGTATCCTGTAAGGCCAGCACGCCGAGCACCGCATCGTTGCGCAGCACCAGTACCACCGTTTGCCCGGCGCTTTCCAGTTCGCTAATCTGTCCGACAAAGGCTTCGGCGGGCTGTTTGCCCGCTGCGCAAATCAGTATCCGCTCGCCGTTGACCTGCGCTTCAATACCCGAACCCACCAACGCCCGCTGCGCTTGTGCTGCCGGGATGGTCAATTCACGGGTCTGCGCTTCACGGACAATCGCCTGAGCCAGCGGGTGCGTGGCACCTTGCTCAACCGCTGCCGCCAGCGCCAGCAGTTCGGACTCGCTGATGCCGCTCGCTGGATGAATCGCCGTCACGCGCGGTTTACCCACGGTCAGGGTACCGGTTTTATCGAATGCCACATGAGTGACCCTACCTAATTGCTCCAGCGCGGCTCCGCCTTTAATCAGCGCCCCACGCCGCGCCGCTGCCGCCAGCCCGGAGGTGATTGCGGCAGGCGTTGAGATCACCAGTGCACACGGGCAGCCAATCAACAGCAGCGTCAGCCCTTTATAAATCCACTCCTGCCAGGAGGCGGCAAACAGCAGTGGGGGAACAAGAGTGACCAGCAGGGCGATCGCCATGATGGCCGGAGTGTAAATGCGGCTGAAGCGATCAATAAACCGCTCAATCGGGGCCCGACGCTCTTCGGCTTCTTCTATCAGCTTCAGGATGCGGTCAATGGCGCTGGCGCCCGGTTCAGACAGGACTTCCAGCGTGACAAGGCGGTCAACGCTGGTGGCGCCCGCCGGGACTTTATCGCCCGTGGCGCGTTCGACAGGAATAGATTCGCCGGTCAGGGCGCTTTCATCAAAGCTGGCAAAGCCGGAGACCAGTTTGCCGTCGGCGGGTAAGCGCCCACCTGCAGCCACTTCAATCACGTCGCCGGGCTGGAGGCTGTTAATGGCCACCTCTTCGCGCTCGCCATTGCGCAGGCGGACGGCGGTTTCGGGTTTTAGCGCCATCAGCGCGCTGACCCCTTTGCGGGCGCGGCTGGCAGCCCATCCTTCCAGGCGTTCGCCAATTAAAAACAGCAGCAGTACCATCGCGGCTTCCGCCGTGGCACCAATAAACAGCGCACCAATGGCGGCGACGCTCATTAACGTTTCAATGGCAAAGTAGCTACCGGTTTTCATCAGGCGCAGCGCCTGACGGGCAATGGGATACAGCCCGACCAGCGTCGTGGCGATAAACGCCATCTGACCAAAGGGATGATTGAACTGCTCCAGCCCCCAGCTAATCGCCATCATGACGATGAGGGTGATCAGCGGCAGATTTTCTTTAAACCGCGACTCGGGTGCGGCTTCCGGTGCTTGCTCATCGCGCAGGGTATAGCCCGCTTTTTGCACCGCGTTTTCTATGTTCTGGCGAATATCGGCCCCGGCATCGACCACCAGTTTTTCGGTAGCGAACAGCACCTGAACCTGGTTGACGCCGCTGACCTGGCGGACCGCATTTTCAACTTTACGCGCGCAGGCGGCGCAATCCATGCCTGAGACTTTCCAGGTATAGCGCGTGCCGTCCACCGTATTGGATACGGGCGTGGGTGAGGGTGCGGCTGTCGAGCAACGGCCTTCACT
Source organism: Citrobacter sp. TBCS-14 (assembly GCF_005280805.1). NCBI lineage: Bacteria > Pseudomonadati > Pseudomonadota > Gammaproteobacteria > Enterobacterales > Enterobacteriaceae > Citrobacter > Citrobacter sp. TBCS-14. The sequence continues at coordinate 131,529 of NZ_SZWM01001345.1, read as the reverse complement.
GCAGCAGTCATCAACCTTCTGCGGTGCAGGCGCGAGCTTGAATGAAGAAAATTGTGGGGCCTTTTTGCCATTAGTATCGGGCGTCGACATGGCATCCTCCGGTTGATAATCATTTCGTATTAACCGGAGGATACACTCTGGAGTCGACTCCAGAGTCAAGCGTTTTTAAAGGTACAGTGAACGTACAATCAGGAAATGTCCGGCGAAGTAGCAGGCGGCGGCAATGGCGTTATCGGCGCGGAAGCGGCGGCGATAATGACTACCCAGCCAGACAATATTGCCGATGAACAGCAATGAGGCACCCATAAATGCCGATAGCGCCGGGGCGGTTGGGCGGAAGAACCACAGCTCGCCAGCCATCCAGACCATCATCAGAGTGATGCCGATAAAGGTGCAGATGGCGACGCGCAGTTCTTCCAGTCGCGTCCAGATCACGGCGATCAGCAGGGCACCCAATACCAGCAGCACCAGCGGCAGAGGCCAGAAGAATGACATCGTCATTTGGCTGGCGAAATAGATGGTATAGAGTAAATGCGACAGGAAAAACGCCCCCACGGCGTACAGCAGACGTTGACGCGGCAACAGCGTCAGCGCATCGCCGAGCAGCGAGGCCAACAGGCCGGCCAGCACCAGATAGCTGATGGCATTAAACATTGGCGCCTGCCAGGCCAGCAGCAACAGCAGCAATAATGTCAGGGGTTTAAAGACCCAGCGTTGCCAGGTGGGACCACGATAGGACGCATCCACGAACAGCCATGCGGAAAGACAAACAGCGATAAACGACCAAAGCATCTTAGTTCCTTGAATTCGTTATTTTTTCGTAAGCGGGGTGCTTACGGCTCTTCTGTCCAGTGTAGAGGTCGATACCGCCAGATGACAACACCATAACAGGCAGGGTATGCTTATTTCCGCATTTTCTGATGGGTTAATAAAATGAGTAAGCCACCACTTTTTTTCATTGTTATCATTGTATTAATCGTTGTCGCCGCATCGTTTCGCTTTGTCCAACAGCGCCGGGAAAAAGCGGATAATGATGCCGCGCCGCTGGTGCAAAAGCAGGTTGTGGTGAGCAATAAGCGGGAAAAACCGCTGAATGACCGACGTTCGCGCCAGCAGGAAGTGACTCCAGCGGGTACCAGCATGCGTTATGAAGCGAGCTTTAAGCCACTTAGCGGGGGAATGGAGCAGACGTTTCGCCTGGATGCGCAGCAGTATCATGCGTTAACGGTCGGCGATAAAGGCACGCTGAGTTACAAAGGGTCGCGCTTTGAGGGATTTAAGACTGGGCAATAACCCCGAACGGCATAGTGTTTATTCCGCCACTGGCGACAATAAATTCAACCGAAATATATAATGCCATTCAAGTATAGTTGTTATTTATTTAACTGTGGTAATACCGTTATTATTATATTTTTTGTGTGATACAACATCGAACACATCACTATTCTGCTATCCGATTTTCACTATCATACTATTTCAATATTATCTCAGGTATACAAAAATATAATTTTAAATGGCTAAGGGATTTATATGGCAAATACAATGTGGTTAACCTTAAATGGGCAGGCGCAGGGATTGATTTCTGCTGGATGCGCCTCGGTAAATTCGATAGGAAATAAATCACAACCTGCTCATCGTGATCAGATAATGGTAATGACAGTTAGTCATAGCATGAGCCGGGTACAAAATGTGAACCATCAATGTTTGACGTTTATTAAGCCAGTAGATAAATCCTCACCGTTATTAGGTAAAGCTATCACTGACAATGAAACATTGAGCTGTGAATTTAGCTTCTATCGCACCAGTCAGGCGGGTTTAAACAAATGCTATTACACGTTAAAACTGATTAATGCCAGAATATCCAGCATCCATCTTCAGGTACCTCATACCATTGATGACAGCGCGGGTCAGCCAGAAGAAATTATTGAGCTGTCGTATGAGTCTATTGCCTGGGAACACCTTATTGCAGGAACCAGTGCATACAGCACCTGGGATGAACGAATTTTTTAAGGAGTAATAATGGAAGGGTATTATGACTGGATTAGGAATCACCGTGAAGATATTCTTAGAGGAAATAACTGGCAACGTAATCAGCGTATCGAGGACGAAATCAGAACGCTGAAAAATAATCTGAATAGCAATACACAACACATTATGCTGCTAACGCTTGAAGAGGCGCAGGGCGTGATTGATGATTTGCTGGGCAGCAAACCCGTCAGTTTTTCGACGAATTATGCCGGTAACATCAAAGATGCGGCTGATGCGACTAGAAAGCTGTCGAAGCTTTTTTCTTATCAGCAGGCCGGAAAGATTGTCTTCACCTTAAAAGGCCTTGGGATTAAAGCAACGCAATATACTTATCAGGGGAAGCTGTATGTGAAGATTACTGGCTACCCTTCTCTGCGGCGCATTCTGAACGGCACCCGTTACCGGATTAACCATCCTAAAGTACTTGAAGTGGGCATTGGCAGCGCCGGGTTTCGAAATGGCATAATGTCAGGGGCCAGATTCTGCATCTGGTTTTCCGCATGCTGGCGGTTCATTGAGGTGGTGTTTAAATCCGAGCATGACGTCGCCGCACTGCTGGGGAACGTGACGATGGATGTGGCGAAGGTGATTGTAAGTATTTTTGTCTCAAGATTATCAGGCAATGTTATTCGTTGGGGCGTCTCTCTTTTTGTAACGAGTGCGGCTGTTCCCGTTTGGGGAGAAATTATTGGTGCTGTTGCGTTAGGTCTATTCATTGCCTGGTCTCTGAATGAAGTGGACAAAAAATATGAGCTATCAGACAAACTGATAGCGTGTATTCGTGAGGGACTTAAAGAACGGCAAAGAATCGAAGAGTGGAACGCCCAACGATTGGGGTACAGAAACTCCCTTTACGGCGGAATTTATTGATATGAATATTAATCTGGAGAGCATTAAGAAAAGATGTTGTTTGTTTCTTTTTATGCTTTTTGTGGGAGGGATTAGTTGGGGGTTTTATTATGCCAGTGTGCCAGACATTACCGATCTTATTGAATCCAGGAGCATTGTTTATTTTTTCTGGGGGTCGTTTTGTCTGCTGCTTATGTTTCCTGTAGGGTTTTTCTTTGTTTTATGTATTGCCTACGTGACCTTTACGAAAAGCATGCAGCCGCCTAAATTCTTCGACAGGGCATTTACTATCGGTATCCATGTTGCGGGGGTAGGATTTGTTATTGGTAATATCCTCTCTTTTATTGTCATTTTTTATCCTCTTGGTACTAACTATGTTTTATGTGAGCGTCCAGGCCCGACGTCTGGCACCTATTACACCCGGACAGAAGAGATTTGCGAGCAGGTGAAATACCTGAGGAAAACAAGAGCCAGTAAAGATATTCCAAAACTGAAAGATCAACTGGACGGCATATTACCACCGTGATGACGTTTTGCAGGCCCGGCTCGCAACGCGCCGCCGGGCGAAAAGATCACGGCTACTTCTTCAACTGATCTTTAATCTTCTTCTGCCAGACCAGCAACTCAAACACGCCGAACAGGAAAATACGCACTTTCTCGCCGGTGGTCATCTGCGGGCCGTCTTTCGGCAGGGTGCTTTTTAGCAGCGCCAGCTGCATGCCGTGCATCAGCACCATAAACACCAGCGCCACGTTAACGAAGATATTGAGCGGGCGCGGGAAGGGCTGAAAAAGGTTGAGCAGCAAGAATGCCCAGACGCCCAGCATCAGCAGGCGTCCCAGGTTAATCAGCATGGTGTTCTCCTCGTGCTTCACGTTGATACAGGCGATAGGCAACCTGGCCGGCGACTTTTTCACGATACAACGACCAGTTAACCGGAACCGGCGGCAGGCCGTTTTCGACTTCGCTCTCAACGTAAATATACGCCTCGTTTGCCAGCCAGCCATTCGTTTCCAGAAGCGTTAATGTTTCTTCCAGTAATCCTTTACGAAACGGCGGATCAACAAACACTACATTATGCGGCGACCCTGCCTGAGCCAGAAACGCCAGCGTATTGGTGTTGACGACGCGGGCGTGATTGGCCTTCAGCGTGACGAGATTTTTTTGTAGCTGCTGAGACACCGCCCGATCCATTTCCAGAAGCGTTGCGCCTGCGGCATAACGGGAGAGTGCTTCCAGCCCCAGCGCACCGCTGCCAGCAAAGCAGTCCAGACACTGGGCATCGACCATCATTGGTGCCAGCCAGTTAAACAACGTTTCGCGGACACGGTCAGTAGTGGGTCGCAGACCCGGGCTGTCCGGAACCGGGAGTTTACGGCCGCGCCATTGCCCGCCAATAATGCGGATCTGGCCGCTGCCTGAGTGATTCGGTTTTTTCATTTCTATTATTGCTCAATCCGCCTATAGCATGTCATTCCAGGCGGTGATGTGAGTTAAGTTAACCCGTCGCCTTTCAAGTGACCTCTTCGTTGGCTGCACTTACTCACCCGAATCACTTACTAAAGTAAGCTCATCGGGATTCGTGCGCTTGCCGCCTTGACGTAACTCGAAATTCATTGGGTATAAGTGATAGACTATTTCATCATTTTTTTAGCTGCTATGTACATAGCGTTGACGCTGTGCCATGAAGCAACAGCGGGGAGTGTAGTCGCAAATGGCGAAAGAGAAAAAACGTGGCTTTTTTTCCTGGCTGGGCTTTGGTCAAAAAGAGCAGGCACCGGAAAACGAGACAGAATTAAAAAACGAAGAACAACAACAGGTTGTGGAAGAAGCTGCCGTTGTTGAGGAACAGCCGCGCGCGCAGGAAAACCATAGCGAAGCCGAAACGGAGGCCTTTGCGGCTGAAGTTGTGGAAGTCACTGAACAGGTTGCAGAAATCGAAAAACTGCAGCCTGAGCCGGAACCTGTGGTCGAGCAACCGCAGCCGGAGGTTGAACCGGTTGTTGAAGCTCCTGCGCCAACGGCGGTTATCGAACACGAAGAGTTACCGCTGCCGGAAGAAGTAAAAACTGAAGAAATTTCGCCAGAAGAATGGCAGGCCGAAGCGGAAACCGTTGAAATTGTTGAAGCGGTTGAAGAAGAAGCGGAAAACGAACCGCAGCTGACCGACGAAGAACTGGAAGCGCAGGCGCTGGCTGCTGAAGCGGCAGAAGAAGCCGTCATGGTTGTGCCGGTAGAAGAACCAGTCGTAGAAGAACCTGCTGTAGAAGAGCCAGCAGAAGAAGAAGCGGTACAGGAACAGGAGAAACCGACGAAAGAAGGTTTCTTTGCGCGTCTGAAACGCAGCCTGCTAAAAACCAAAGAAAACCTCGGTTCCGGATTTATCAGTCTGTTCCGCGGTAAAAAGATCGACGATGATCTGTTTGAAGAACTGGAAGAGCAGTTGCTGATCGCCGATGTGGGGGTCGAAACCACCCGGAAGATCATCGCCAACCTGACGGAAGGGGCCAGCCGCAAGCAGCTTAAAGATGCTGAAGCGCTGTACGGTCTGCTGAAAGATGAAATGGGCGAGATTCTGGCAAAGGTTGATGAACCGCTAAATGTGGATGGTAAGACGCCGTTTGTTATCTTGATGGTTGGCGTGAACGGTGTGGGTAAAACCACCACCATCGGCAAGCTGGCACGTCAGTTCGAGCAGCAGGGCAAATCGGTGATGTTGGCTGCGGGAGATACCTTCCGTGCGGCGGCGGTCGAGCAGCTGCAGGTCTGGGGCCAGCGTAACAACATTCCGGTGATTGCACAGCATACCGGCGCGGATTCCGCGTCCGTTATCTTTGATGCCATCCAGGCGGCGAAGGCGCGTAACGTTGACGTGCTGATCGCCGATACCGCAGGTCGCTTGCAGAACAAAGCGCATCTGATGGAAGAATTGAAAAAAATCGTTCGCGTGATGAAAAAGCTCGACGAAGATGCGCCGCATGAAATTATGCTGACCCTTGACGCCAGTACCGGGCAGAATGCCATAAGCCAGGCCAAACTGTTCCATGAAGCGGTGGGTTTGACCGGTATTACCCTGACCAAGCTGGACGGTACGGCGAAAGGTGGGGTAATTTTCTCGGTTGCCGACCAGTTTGGCATCCCTATCCGCTACATCGGTGTGGGCGAACGTATCGAGGATTTACGTCCGTTTAAAGCGGACGATTTTATAGAGGCACTTTTTGCCCGAGAGGATTAACAATGATTCGCTTTGAACATGTCAGCAAGGCCTATCTCGGTGGGAGACAAGCGCTGCAGGGAGTCACATTCCATATGCAGCCTGGCGAGATGGCGTTTCTGACCGGCCACTCCGGTGCGGGGAAAAGTACCCTGCTGAAGCTGATCTGTGGGATTGAACGGCCCAGTGCCGGGAAAATTTCCTTCAGCGGGCATGACATCAGCCGTTTGAAAAACCGTGAAGTGCCGTTTCTGCGTCGCCAGATCGGCATGATTTTTCAGGATCACCATCTGCTGATGGATCGGACCGTTTTTGACAACGTGGCGATTCCGCTGATTATCGCGGGTGCCAGCGGGGACGATATTCGTCGCCGCGTGTCAGCGGCGCTGGACAAGGTCGGGCTGTTGGACAAAGCGAAGAATTTCCCGATTCAACTCTCCGGCGGTGAGCAGCAGCGTGTGGGAATTGCCCGTGCGGTGGTGAATAAACCTGCGGTACTGCTGGCGGATGAACCGACCGGGAACCTCGATGACGCGTTGTCGGAGGGGATCTTACGCCTGTTCGAAGAGTTCAACCGCGTCGGGGTTACGGTATTAATGGCGACGCACGACATTGGGCTGATCTCCCGTCGTTCCTATCGCCAGATGGTCCTGAGCGACGGACACCTGCATGGAGGCCTGGCGCATGAATAGACGTGACGCTATTAATCAAATCAAACAGTTCGGTGGGCGACTGGACCGTTTTCGTAAATCGGGCGGTGCGCCAGGTGACGGGGGACGCAACGCGCCGAAGCGGGCAAAATCCTCACCAAAGCCGAACTCACGTAAAACCAATGTCTTTAACGAGCAGGTACGCTATGCGTTCCAGGGCGCGTTACAGGACCTGAAAAGCAAGCCGCTGGCGACGTTCCTGACGGTGATGGTGATCGCCATCTCCCTGACGCTGCCGAGCGTGTGTTACATGGTCTATAAGAACGTAAACCAGGCGGCAAGCCAGTATTATCCGTCCCCGCAGATCACCGTGTATTTGCAGAAAACGCTGGATGATGACGCGGCGGCGCGGGTGGTTGGTCAATTGCAGGCCGAGCAGGGCGTGGAGAAGGTAAATTATCTTTCCCGCGACGATGCGCTGGGTGAATTCCGTAACTGGTCTGGTTTTGGCGGTGCGCTGGATATGCTGGAAGAGAACCCGCTGCCGGCCGTGGCGGTGGTTATCCCAAAACTGGATTTCCAGGGCACGGAGTCGCTGAACACGCTGCGTGATCGGGTGGCACAAATCAATGGTATTGATGAAGTGCGCATGGATGACAGCTGGTTTGCGCGGCTGGCGGCGTTGACGAGTCTGGTGGGGCGCGTTTCGGCAATGATTGGCGTGCTGATGGTGGCCGCGGTGTTCTTGGTTATCGGCAACAGCGTACGACTGAGCATTTTTGCCCGTCGCGATACCATCAACGTACAGAAACTGATTGGTGCAACGGATGGGTTTATCCTGCGACCGTTCCTCTACGGCGGAGCGCTGCTTGGCTTTTCGGGCGCTTTTCTTTCACTGATTTTGTCAGAAATTTTGGTGATGCGTCTGTCTTCAGCGGTCACTGAAGTGGCACAGGTTTTTGGAACTAAATTTGATATCAACGGCTTATCATTCGACGAGTGCCTGCTGCTGCTGCTGGTGTGCTCAATGATTGGCTGGGTGGCAGCCTGGCTTGCCACGGTCCAACATTTACGCCACTTTACCCCCGATTAAAAAATCTCTGGTATAATCTTTCCCTGCACTGAGAAGTTCGCTCTGCAGGGAAAGAGTCCCTGTTGTCTCTTCCCGACATAGTCATTGTGATGTCACATTTTGTGCGTAATGTATACACAGTACGACATGGAACTTGTGGATAAAATCACTGTCTGATAAAAGATTGAATGATATTCTCGTTGCTCATAAGCTCTGGCATGGTTGTTGCTATCGATTTTTCAACGCGCCAGATGATATAGATTGAGAGGATTTGAATGACCAAAGAAATGCAAAATTTAGCTTTAGCCCCTGTTGGTAACCTGGAATCTTACATCCGGGCTGCAAACGCGTGGCCGATGTTGTCGGCTGACGAGGAGCGGGCACTGGCTGAAAAGCTGCATTACCAGGGCGATCTGGAAGCAGCTAAAACGCTGATCCTGTCTCACCTGCGCTTTGTTGTTCATGTTGCTCGTAACTACGCGGGCTATGGCCTGCCGCAGGCGGATCTGATTCAGGAAGGTAATATCGGCCTGATGAAAGCCGTGCGCCGTTTCAACCCGGAAGTGGGTGTGCGCCTGGTGTCTTTCGCCGTGCACTGGATCAAAGCAGAGATCCACGAATACGTTCTGCGTAACTGGCGTATCGTTAAAGTCGCGACCACCAAAGCACAGCGTAAGCTGTTCTTTAACCTGCGTAAAACTAAGCAGCGTCTGGGCTGGTTTAACCAGGATGAAGTTGAAATGGTCGCTCGCGAGCTGGGGGTTTCCAGCAAAGACGTCCGCGAAATGGAATCCCGTATGGCGGCGCAGGACATGACGTTTGACATGTCTTCGGACGACGAGTCCGACAGCCAGCCGATGGCTCCGGTGCTTTATCTGCAGGACAAATCGTCTAACTTTGCTGACGGCATTGAAGACGATAACTGGGAAGAGCAGGCGGCGAACAAATTGACTTACGCGATGGAAGGTCTGGACGAACGTAGCCAGGACATCATCCGTGCTCGTTGGCTCGACGAAGACAACAAGTCGACGTTGCAGGAGCTGGCCGATCGCTACGGTGTTTCCGCTGAACGTGTGCGTCAGCTTGAAAAGAACGCCATGAAAAAACTCCGCGCGGCAATCGAAGCGTAATTTTCGCGAATTGCCAATGAACCCTCGAATGTGAATTCGGGGGTTTTGTTTTTTGTAGGCCGGATAAGGCGTTTACGCTGCCATCCGGCAACACGTTTGCCTGATGGCGCTTCGCTTATCGGGCAAACGGGCCTTTCCTCCCCTCCCACCGACACGAATCTGTTATCTGGATGTAAAATTAGCTATTCCAAAATAATAAAAATCGGGTATGTTTTAGCAGAGTATGCTGCTAAAGCACGGGTAGCTATCCAATAATCGAAATAAAGTGCTGAACAACAACATCACAACACACGTAATAACCACAATAATGGGGATTGTCAGGATGAATATGAAGGGTAAAGCGTTATTGGCAGGATGTATCGCCCTGTCTTTGAGCAATATGGCCTTTGCTAAGGATATTAAAGTTGCCGTCGTCGGCGCGATGTCGGGTCCGGTGGCGCAGTATGGCGACCAGGAGTTTACCGGTGCAGAACAGGCGATTGCAGACATTAACGCCAAAGGCGGCGTGAAGGGTGACAAGCTGGTCGTGGTGAAATACGACGATGCCTGTGACCCGAAACAGGCGGTAGCGGTTGCCAACAAAGTGGTTAACGACGGGATTAAATACGTTATCGGTCACCTGTGCTCGTCTTCTACTCAGCCCGCGTCAGATATCTATGAAGACGAAGGCATTCTGATGATCACCCCGGCGGCAACCGCGCCGGAACTGACCGCGCGTGGCTATAATCTGGTGATGCGTACCACTGGCCTGGACTCTGATCAGGGGCCAACCGCCGCGAAATATATTGTTGAAAAAGTGAAGCCGAAACGCATTGCCATCGTTCACGACAAGCAGCAGTACGGCGAAGGTCTGGCGCGCTCTGTGCAAGACAACCTGAAGAAAGCGAATGCTGATGTGGTGTTCTTTGACGGTATCACCGCCGGTGAGAAAGACTTCTCCACCCTGGTGGCGCGTCTGAAGAAAGATAACATCGACTTTGTTTACTACGGTGGCTACCACCCGGAAATGGGGCAGATCCTGCGTCAGGCGCGTGCTGCTGGCCTGAAAACCCAGTTTATGGGACCAGAAGGGGTGGCGAACGTGTCGCTGTCTAACATCGCCGGTGAATCTGCGGAAGGCTTACTGGTGACCAAGCCGAAGAACTATGACCAGGTTCCGGCGAACAAACCGATCGTGGATGCCATCAAGGCCAAGAAACAGGATCCAAGCGGCGCGTTTGTGTGGACCACCTACGCTGCGCTGCAATCATTGCAGGCTGGTCTGAACCATTCCGACGATCCGGCTGAAATTGCTAAATACCTGAAAGCAAACTCTGTTGAAACCGTGATGGGGCCGCTGTCATGGGATGCGAAGGGTGACCTGAAAGGCTTCGAGTTCGGCGTGTTTGATTGGCATGCTAACGGTACGGCTACAGACGCTAAGTGAGTAACTGCCCGGTGGCGCTTTGCTTACCGGGCCTACAACGAGCACTTCATAGGCCGGATAAGCGTCAGCGCCATCCGGCTTTTTTATTACCGTTTCTCCCAGCCATCCGCCTGTGTGCTAAACCCTAATGCCTGCATAAATGCGGCCATCACGCCGCGGTCTTCCACGCCTACATCTGCCATCCACCATGAACTCACGTCAGGGTTTTCGCGGATCACTTCTTCGATCAAATACTGCCCGACGCCGCGACGGCGGGTGATTTCGCGTATGCGTAAGGAATCCAGCGCGCCTTGCGTACCGCTCAGGGTGACGCGTACTGCGCCTAACAGGCGCTCATTAAACCGCGCAGCATAGATCCGGTGAGCGTCATCGACGCGTAGAGATGAGGCGGAATATTCCGGCCAGATTTTGCCCAGATCAATGTTGTCCTGAGCACTAAAGTTTTCTAAACGAATGATGGTCAGCTTCATTGACAGCGTGTCCAAATCACAAAAGATGAAATCAGTGTACCGAAATAATTCCCCCGGACGCTTTCTCTTTTTTATGTGAATAACCAGGTGATTAATTTTATAACAACGATAATTACAGTTTGAAACATTAGGCATTGAAAAACAGGCAGGATATTACCCTAGGATGCAGCATTTTATTCCGCTCTTTGTGCCATTATTTTATGCTGACAAACGTGCTTTTTTTTGTTTATCTATAGTGAAAAGCAGAATATTATCTTTTCTTAATCGACTGAAAAATAGAGATTTTAGCGGTAATTTGCTTAAAAAACTGTGCTAAACCATTAATCAGACTGGTAAAAATAGTACAGTTCAAAAAAAGCACAGTCTGCTTTTTAACCATATAAATACAAAATAAATACACAACATCACGAATGGGGATTCAGGAATGAAAAGGAATGCGAAGACAATCATCGCAGGGGTAATCGCACTGGCAATGTCGCACACGGCTATGGCGGAGGAGATCAAAGTCGCTGTGGTCGGGGCAATGTCAGGTCCGGTCGCGCAGTGGGGCGATATGGAATTCAATGGCGCGCGTCAGGCGATTAAAGATATTAATGCCAAAGGTGGCATCAAAGGCGACAAGCTGGTGGGCGTGGAATATGACGACGCCTGCGATCCAAAACAGGCGGTGGCCGTGGCGAATAAAATCGTTAACGACGGCATTCAGTATGTGATTGGTCACCTGTGCTCATCGTCGACTCAACCTGCATCCGACATCTACGAAGATGAAGGCATCCTGATGATTTCCCCGGGTGCCACCAACCCGGAACTGACGCAGCGCGGTTATGCGCACATCATGCGTACGGCCGGTCTGGACTCCTCTCAGGGACCCACCGCGGCGAAATATATTCTTGAGACGGTTAAGCCTCAGCGTATTGCCATCCTCCATGATAAGCAGCAGTACGGTGAAGGACTGGCGCGCTCGGTACAAGACAGCCTGAAAGCGGGCAAAGCCAATATCGTCTTCTTTGATGGGATCACTGCCGGAGAAAAAGATTTTTCTGCGCTGATTGCCCGTCTGAAGAAAGAAAACATCGACTTCGTTTATTACGGCGGCTACTACCCGGAAATGGGACAAATGCTGCGTCAGGCACGCTCTGTGGGCCTGAAAACGCAGTTTATGGGACCAGAAGGCGTGGGTAATGCGTCACTGTCCAACATCGCGGGCGAGGCAGGCGAAGGCATGCTGGTGACCATGCCAAAACGCTATGACCAGGATCCGGCGAATAAGGCTATCGTCGATGCGCTCAAAGCGGACAAGAAAGATCCGACCGGACCATATGTGTGGATCACCTACGCCGCTGTGCAGTCGCTGGCAACCGCTTTGGATCGCAGCGGCAGCAAAGAACCGCTGGATCTGGTGAAAGATTTAAAAGCACACGGGGCTGATACCGTGATTGGGCCGCTGAATTGGGATGAAAAAGGCGATCTAAAGGGATTTGAGTTTGGTGTCTTCCAGTGGCACGCCGACGGGTCGTCCTCGGTAGCCAAATAATTATCCCACCGCCCGGTGATGCCGGGCGGGTATGAAAAGGTTTGCATATGTCCGAGCAGTTCCTCTATTTCTTACAGCAGATGTTTAACGGCGTCACGCTGGGAAGCACCTACGCGCTGATCGCTATCGGTTACACGATGGTGTACGGCATTATCGGCATGATCAACTTCGCCCACGGCGAGGTGTATATGATCGGCAGCTATGTCTCCTTTATGATCATCGCTGCGCTAATGATGATGGGTATTGATACCAGCTGGCTGCTGGTAGCGGCCGGATTCGTCGGCGCTATCGTGATTGCCAGCGCCTACGGCTGGAGTATTGAACGCGTGGCATACCGGCCCGTGCGCAGCTCCAAGCGCCTGATTGCGCTGATTTCCGCCATCGGGATGTCCATCTTCCTGCAAAACTACGTCAGCCTGACCGAAGGCTCGCGCGACGTGGCGCTGCCCAGCCTGTTTAACGGCCAGTGGACCATCGGCAGTAGCGAAAACTTCTCTGCCTCCATTACGACCATGCAGGCGGTTATCTGGGTTGTGACCTTTGTAGCCATGCTGGCGCTGACGATTTTCATCCGCTACTCGCGTATGGGCCGTGCGTGTCGCGCCTGTGCAGAAGATCTGAAAATGGCCAGCCTGCTCGGTATTAACACTGACCGCGTGATTGCGCTGACTTTTGTGATCGGTGCGGCGATGGCGGCAGTGGCGGGCGTGCTGCTCGGCCAGTTCTACGGCGTTATCAACCCGTATATCGGCTTTATGGCCGGGATGAAAGCCTTTACCGCCGCCGTACTGGGTGGCATCGGTAGCATCCCTGGGGCGATGATTGGCGGTCTGATTCTGGGTGTAGCGGAAGCGCTTTCCTCTGCGTATCTGAGTACGGAATACAAAGACGTGGTGTCGTTTGCACTGCTGATTATCGTGCTGCTGGTGATGCCGACCGGTATTCTGGGTCGCCCGGAGGTAGAGAAAGTATGAAACCAATGCACGTTGCGATGGCGCTGCTCTCTGCCGCCATGTTTTTCATCCTCGCGGGTGTCTTTATGGGCGTTCAGTTAGAGCTGGATGGCACCAAGCTGGTCGTTGATGTCGCCAGTGATATTCGCTGGCAGTGGGTGTTTATCGGCACCGGAGTCGTTTTTCTGTTCCAACTGCTGCGCCCGGCTTTCCAGCACAGCATGAAGCGAGTTTCCGGCCCGAAGTTTATTCTGCCGGCGATTGACGGCTCCACCGTCAAACAAAAACTGTTCCTGGTGGCGCTGCTGGTGATTGCCGTAGCGTGGCCGTTTATGGTCTCACGCGGCACGGTCGATATCGCCACCCTGACGATGATCTATATCATCCTCGGTCTGGGCTTGAACGTGGTGGTGGGGCTGTCTGGTCTGTTGGTGCTGGGCTACGGAGGTTTTTATGCTATCGGTGCTTACACCTTCGCGCTGTTGAACCACTATTACGGTCTCGGTTTCTGGACCTGCCTGCCGCTGGCAGGCCTGGTCTCTGCGGCAGCGGGTTTCCTGCTCGGCTTCCCGGTACTGCGTCTGCGCGGTGACTATCTGGCGATTGTGACCTTAGGTTTTGGTGAGATCGTCCGTATTCTGTTGCTGAACAATACTGAAGTGACCGGTGGCCCGAACGGCATCAGCCAGATCCCGAAACCGACTCTCTTCGGTCTCGAGTTCAGCCGTAGCGCCCGCGAAGGCGGCTGGGATACCTTCAGCAACTTCTTCGGCGTGAAGTATGACCCGTCTGACCGTGTGATTTTCCTCTATCTGGTGGCGTTGCTGCTGGTGGTTTTCTCACTGTTCGTCATTAACCGCCTGCTGCGTATGCCGCTGGGCCGCGCGTGGGAAGCCTTGCGTGAAGATGAAATCGCCTGCCGCTCGCTGGGTTTAAACCCAACACGTATCAAGCTGACCGCCTTTACCATCAGTGCCGCGTTTGCCGGCTTTGCCGGCACGCTGTTTGCTGCGCGTCAGGGCTTCGTTAGTCCGGAGTCTTTCACTTTTGCCGAATCGGCCTTCGTACTGGCGATTGTAGTCCTCGGTGGCATGGGGTCGCAGTTTGCGGTGATCCTGGCGGCCATCCTGCTGGTGGTGTCACGCGAACTGATGCGTGATTTCAATGAATACAGCATGTTGATGCTCGGTGGTTTGATGGTACTGATGATGATCTGGCGCCCACAGGGGCTTCTGCCGATGACCCGTCCACAGTTGAAGTTGAAAAACGGGCAAGCGAAAGAAGGAGAGCAGGCATGAGTCAGCCATTATTATCCGTGAACGGCCTGATGATGCGCTTCGGCGGTCTGCTGGCGGTCAACAACGTTGAACTGGAACTGAGGCCACAGGAAATTGTCTCGTTAATCGGGCCAAACGGTGCGGGTAAAACCACAGTTTTCAACTGTCTGACCGGTTTTTACAAGCCGACGGGTGGGACGATCAAGCTGCGCGATCAGCATCTGGAAGGGCTGCCGGGCCAGCAAATTGCCCGCATGGGCGTGGTGCGCACCTTCCAGCACGTGCGTCTGTTCCGCGAGATGACGGTGATTGAAAACCTGCTGGTGGCGCAACACCAACAGCTGAAAACCGGTGTCTTCTCCGGATTGCTGAAAACCCCGTCTTTCCGTCGTGCCCAGAGCGAAGCACTGGACCGTGCTGCCACCTGGCTTGAGCGTATCGGTCTGCTGGAACACGCCAACCGTCAGGCCAGTAACCTGGCCTATGGTGACCAGCGTCGTCTGGAGATTGCTCGTTGCATGGTGACCCAGCCGGAAATCCTGATGCTCGACGAACCTGCCGCGGGGCTCAACCCGAAAGAGACTAAAGAGCTGGATGAGCTGATTGCTGAGCTGCGTAATCATCACAACACTTCAATCTTGTTGATTGAACATGACATGAAGCTGGTGATGGGGATTTCAGACCGTATCTACGTGGTGAACCAGGGCACGCCGCTGGCAAACGGGACGCCGGAACAGATTCGTAATAACCCGGATGTCATCCGCGCCTATTTAGGTGAAGCATAATGGGGGCGAGCCAAAAGATGGATAAAGCGATGTTAACGTTTGACAAGGTGAACGCCCACTACGGAAAGATCCAGGCGCTGCACGACGTCAGTCTGTATATCAATCAGGGTGAGATCGTGACGTTAATCGGTGCCAACGGTGCGGGTAAAACCACGCTGCTCGGCACATTGTGCGGCGATCCGCGAGCGACCAGCGGGCGCATTGTTTTTGATGGTAAAGACATCACCGACTGGCAGACGGCGAAAATCATGCGTGAAGCGGTGGCGATTGTCCCGGAAGGGCGTCGCGTGTTTTCGCGCATGACGGTGGAAGAGAACCTGGCAATGGGTGGCTTCTTTGTTGAACGCAACCAGTTTCAGGAACGTATCAAGTGGGTGTATGACCTGTTCCCACGCCTGCATGAGCGTCGTATTCAGCGGGCGGGCACCATGTCCGGCGGTGAACAGCAGATGCTGGCGATTGGCCGCGCGCTGATGAGCCAGCCACGTCTGCTGCTGCTTGATGAACCATCTCTGGGGTTGGCGCCGATTATCATCCAGCAGATCTTTAACACCATCGAACAGCTGCGTGAGCAGGGGATGACCATCTTCCTCGTCGAGCAGAACGCCAATCAGGCGCTGAAGCTCGCCGATCGCGGCTACGTGCTGGAAAACGGTCATGTGGTTCTGGAGGACACCGGCGATGCGCTGCTGGCCAACGAAGCGGTGCGCAGCGCCTATCTGGGCGGGTAATATTTCTTGAAATAGACCAGGGGCCGATGTGGCCCCTTTTTATTGCTCCATGTTATTATTGAGAATAATTATCAATAATAAAATGAACAAGGAGAAAGGATGCGACGTTCTGGCACCTGCATGATGATTGGAAGTCTGTTTTTGGCGCTCTCATCCAGCGCTCAGGCATTGAAGCCGCAAACGTTCGACCCGCGCGATCCCGCTATCTGGGAAGAAAAAACCACCAATCCGTTAGCACAATCCAACTCGCCCTGCGAAGTATTCACCAGCTCGGTGTGCCCGAGTTGGGAAGATGAAAAATCGGATATCCAGCGTGAGCGTGAGCGGCGGGAGCAGCAGCGTTTACAGAATGAGTACGAACGACGCTGGCGTAGAGATTAAGGCCGGCAACGCTGTTGCTTGCCGTTACGCCAGTTGCGCTGCTGCATTCCTCTGTAGGAGTGCTCCAGCAGGTCGATCTGCGCAATCTGCCGGTGGAAGTCTGTGGTCGCGTGGTTTATCCCATCTCTTCGCTGAAACTTCCTGCGTTACGGGGAAAACGCATCATTAACGCCCAGTCACGCCAACTCAAGTTTCTGGAAAGCCTGGTGGCGATATCTCCGGAAGAAAACATCCATGGTATGCAGATCCTGGGGTTGGCGCTGGAATTTATTTTCGCGCAATCTTCCTGATTTTACTGGACTGATAAAATCCCTCCGTAGGCCGGGTAAGACATCACCACTACCCGGCTTTGTTGTGCACCACCCCGCATTTTCCTGTCACTACGCCTTCACTGCCTTGCCATCTCTCTGTCGCCTTACTATCTTTTTTTTGTAATAAAAAAGTTATTTTTCTGTCATTCGAGCATGTCATGTTACCCCCGCGAGCTTAAAACGCGTGATATCGCGCATCCGGCACAACAAGAGAGATAACCGATGAAATCGTTACGACATACAGCTTTAGGACTGGCAATCAGCCTGGCATTTGCAGGTCAGGCACTGGCCGTCACCACTATCCCGTTCTGGCATTCAATGGAAGGCGAACTGGGTAAAGAAGTTGATTCACTGGCGCAACGTTTTAATGAATCCAATCCCGACTACAAAATCGTTCCGCAGTACAAAGGCAACTATGAGCAGAGCCTGAGCGCGGGGATCGCCGCATTCCGTACCGGTAACGTGCCTGCTCTGCTGCAGGTTTACGAAGTCGGGACGGCAACCATGATGGCCTCAAAGGCAATTAAGCCGGTCTATGAAGTGTTCAAAGAGGCTGGAATTAACTTTGATGAGTCTCAGTTTGTGCCGACGGTTTCCGGTTATTACACCGACTCTAAAACCGGACATTTGCTCTCCCAGCCGTTTAACAGCTCCACCCCGGTGCTGTACTACAACAAAGATGCCTTCAAAAAAGCCGGTTTAGACCCTGAACAGCCGCCAAAAACCTGGCAGGACCTGGCGGAGTACACCGCGAAGTTGAAGGCTGCAGGCATGAAGTGCGGCTATGCCAGCGGCTGGCAGGGGTGGATCCAGATTGAAAACTTTAGTGCCTGGAACGGTTTGCCGGTCGCCACTAAAAACAATGGTTTTGACGGTACCGATGCGGTGCTGGAGTTTAATAAGCCGGAGCAGGTGAAACATATTGCACTGCTGCAAGAGCTAAACAAGAAGGGTGATTTCAGCTACTTCGGGCGCAAAGATGAATCCACCGAGAAGTTTTACAGCGGTGACTGTGCGATTACCACTGCTTCTTCCGGCTCTCTGGCCGACATCCGTCACTATGCGAAATTCAACTATGGCGTCGGTATGATGCCGTACGATGCCGACGTGAAAGGTGCCCCGCAGAACGCGATTATCGGCGGTGCGAGCCTGTGGGTGATGCAGGGTAAAGACAAAGAAACCTACGCTGGCGTGGCGCAGTTCCTTAACTTCCTGGCGAAGCCTGAAATTGCGGCTGAATGGCACCAGAAAACGGGCTATCTGCCGATCACCACCGCCGCCTACGATCTGACCCGCGAACAGGGCTTCTATGACAAGAACCCGGGGGCGGATACCGCCACGCGTCAAATGCTGAACAAGCCACCGTTGCCGTTCACCAAAGGACTGCGCTTGGGCAATATGCCGCAGATCCGCACCATCGTGGATGAGGAACTGGAAAGCGTCTGGACCGGTAAGAAAACCCCACAGCAAGCGTTGGATACCGCCGTTGAGCGCGGCAACCAGTTACTGCGTCGCTTCGAGCAGTCGACCAAATCTTAAGTGTATAAGTGCCTGATGGCGCTGCGCTTATCAGGCCTACAGCGTTTGTAGGCCGGATAAGCGCAGCGCTATCCGGCACCTTCCAGGAAAAGAACTGTCATGTCCTCATCCCGACCGGTGTTCCGCTCGCGCTGGCTACCCTATTTATTGGTGGCCCCGCAGCTGGCTATCACCCTTATTTTCTTTATCTGGCCTGCGGGTGAAGCGCTGTGGTATTCGCTACAAAGCGTCGATCCATTTGGTTTTTCCAGCCAGTTCGTGGGGCTGGATAATTTTGTCGCGCTGTTTCATGACCCGTACTACCTTGATTCGTTCTGGACCACCATCAAGTTCAGTACGTTAGTCACGGTAAGCGGTCTGTTGGTGTCGCTGTTTTTTGCCGCGCTGGTGAATTACGTGGTGCGCGGCAGCCGTTTCTACCAGACGCTGATGCTGCTGCCTTACGCGGTGGCCCCTGCCGTCGCTGCGGTGCTGTGGATCTTTCTGTTTAATCCAGGGCGCGGGTTGATTACGCATTTTCTCGGTGAGTTTGGCTACGACTGGAATCATGCGCAAAATAGCGGCCAGGCCATGTTCCTCGTGGTATTTGCCTCGGTCTGGAAGCAGATTAGTTACAACTTCCTGTTCTTCTTTGCCGCATTACAGTCTATTCCTCGCTCGCTGATAGAAGCCGCCGCGATTGACGGTGCGGGTCCAATCCGGCGCTTCTTCAAGCTGGCGTTGCCGCTGATTGCCCCGGTGAGTTTTTTCCTGCTGGTGGTGAATCTGGTGTACGCCTTCTTTGACACCTTCCCAGTGATTGATGCCGCCACGGCGGGCGGACCGGTGCAGGCGACGACCACGCTGATTTATAAGATCTACCGTGAAGGATTTGTCGGGCTGGATCTGGCGTCTTCCGCTGCACAATCGGTGGTGCTGATGTTCCTCGTTATTATTTTGACCGTGGTGCAGTTCCGCTATGTGGAAAGTAAGGTGCGTTACCAATGATTGAGAACCGTCGCTGGCTGACAATATTCAGCCACACCCTGCTGATTCTGGGGATCATGGTGATCCTGTTCCCGCTGTACGTTGCGTTTGTGGCGGCGACGCTGGACAACCAGGCGGTATATGACACGCCGATGACGCTGGTTCCCGGAACCCATCTGCTGGATAACATGCACACCATCTGGGTCAACGGGGTGGGCGTGAACAGCGCACCATTCTGGTTGATGATGCTCAACAGTTTCATCATGGCGTTCAGCATTACGCTGGGGAAAATCACGGTGTCGA
The DNA here is from genome assembly GCF_005280805.1 of Citrobacter sp. TBCS-14. Lineage (NCBI taxonomy): Bacteria > Pseudomonadati > Pseudomonadota > Gammaproteobacteria > Enterobacterales > Enterobacteriaceae > Citrobacter > Citrobacter sp. TBCS-14. The sequence goes on along the minus strand of NZ_SZWM01001345.1, from coordinate 111,910 downwards.
TGCTCTCCGCATTCGCCATCGTCTGGTTTCGCTTTCCGCTGCGTAACCTGTTCTTCTGGATGATTTTTATTACGTTGATGCTGCCGGTGGAGGTGCGAATATTCCCGACGGTAGAGGTGATCGCCAACCTGAATATGCTCGACAGCTACGCAGGTCTGACGCTGCCGCTGATGGCATCCGCCACCGCGACATTCCTGTTCCGCCAGTTCTTTATGACCCTGCCAGATGAACTGGTGGAAGCGGCGCGTATTGACGGCGCATCACCGATGCGTTTTTTCCGCGACATCGTGCTGCCGTTGTCAAAAACCAATCTGGCGGCGCTGTTCGTCATCACCTTTATTTACGGCTGGAACCAGTATCTGTGGCCGTTGTTGATTATTACCGACGTGAACCTGGGCACGGCGGTGGCGGGTATCAAAGGCATGATCGCCACCGGTGAAGGTACGACGCAGTGGAACCACGTGATGGCAGCTATGCTGCTAACACTTATCCCTCCGGTAATCATCGTGTTAGCCATGCAGCGCGCGTTTGTGCGTGGCCTGGTCGATAGTGAGAAATAAAATGGCTGGTTTAAAACTACAGGCAGTAACCAAAAGCTGGGACGGTAAAACCCAGGTAATTAAACCGCTGACGCTGGACGTTGCGGACGGGGAGTTTATCGTAATGGTCGGGCCGTCCGGCTGCGGTAAGTCTACGCTGCTGCGCATGGTCGCCGGACTGGAGCGGGTGAGCAGCGGCGATATCTGGATTGAAAATAAGCGCGTCACCGAGATGGAGCCGAAAGATCGCGGTATTGCGATGGTGTTCCAGAATTACGCGCTCTACCCGCATATGAGTGTGGAAGAAAATATGGCCTGGGGGCTGAAAATTCGCGGCATGAGCAAAGCGCACATTGCCGAGCGTGTGAACGATGCCGCGCGTATCCTTGAGCTGAGCGAACTGCTCAAACGTCGCCCACGCGAGCTTTCCGGTGGCCAGCGTCAGCGTGTGGCGATGGGACGGGCGATTGTGCGCGAACCGGCAGTATTCCTGTTTGATGAGCCGCTTTCCAACCTTGATGCCAAGCTGCGCGTGCAGATGCGTCTGGAGTTACAACATTTGCACCGGCGACTGAAAACCACCTCACTTTACGTAACCCACGATCAGGTCGAAGCTATGACCCTTGCCCAGCGGGTACTGGTGATGAACAAAGGCGTCGCCGAACAAATCGGTACGCCGGTTGAGGTGTACGAAAAACCGGCCAGCCGCTTTGTGGCGAGCTTTATCGGCAGCCCGGCCATGAACCTTCTGGACGGGCGTATCAGCGCCACGGGCCATCATTTTGAGCTGGAGAGCGGCATGATGTTGCCCCTCGGCAAGGATTATTCGCGCCATATTGGGCGTAACATGACGCTGGGTATCCGCCCGGAGCATATTGCGCTAAGCTCGCAGGCCGAAGGCGGCGTGCCACAGGTGCTAGACACCCTGGAAATGCTGGGCGCGGATAACCTGGCCCACGGACGCTGGGGCGAGCAGAAACTGGTGGTGCGGCTGGCGCATCAGCATCGCCCGACGGCAGGCAGCACGCTGTGGCTTCATCTGCCCGAAAACCATATGCATCTCTTTGATGGCGAAACAGGACAACGAGTATGAGTAACTGGCCTTATCCCCATATTGTCGCCCATCGTGGTGGCGGTAAACTGGCCCCGGAAAACACGCTGGCGGCAATCGATGTGGGGGCGCGATTCGGGCATACCATGATCGAATTTGACGCGAAATTGTCAAAAGATGGCGAGATCTTCTTACTGCACGACGACAACCTTGAACGCACCAGCAACGGCTGGGGCGTCGCAGGGGAGCTGAACTGGCAGGATCTGCTGCGCGTTGATGCCGGGGGCTGGTTTAGCGGCGAGTTCAAAGGCGAGCCGTTGCCGTTGCTTTCTCAGGTGGCGGACCGCTGCCGTCAGCATCGCATGATGGCCAATATTGAGATTAAACCCACTACGGGTAGCGAGGCACTCACCGGCAGAGCCGTTGCGCTGGCAGCGCGTGAACTCTGGGCTGACATGACGCCGCCGCTGCTGTCATCCTTTGACATTGAGGCTCTTGAAGCTGCACAGCAGGCCGCACCGGAACTGCCGCGCGGGCTGCTGCTTGATGAATGGCGTGACGACTGGCGCGAACTCACGTCGCGGCTGGGCTGCGTTTCTCTTCATCTAAACTATACGCTGCTGGATGAAGCGCGTGTCGATGCGATACGTGATGCCGGGTTACGCATTCTGGTGTACACCGTCAACCGTCCCCAGCGCGCGGCAGAGCTATTGCGCTGGGGGGTGGATTGCATCTGTACCGATGCCATTGATGTCATTGGGCCGGATTTTCAGCCCTATTAAGGCCCAATCGTTTTTAACGGCACGTTAGGCTGCGGCGTGCTGGAGGGCTTAAGCATGTCGCCGTTCTTTTTCTCCGACAGCATTTGCTGCTGTTTATTCAGCGTGCTGTCCGGATTGCGGTTGGTGTTTAGCATCCCACCGTTGTTGTTGGGTAGCATTTGCTGTTGGCTGGTATTCAACTCCCCCGGCTGAGACTGGCGCACGCGCTGGGAATTGGTGTTGATCTGATTTTCCATATGCTGCTGTTGCATGCGCGTCTGCGTCTGCAACTGTTGGTTCAGCATCCCTTTCTGCTGAATTTGCTGTGATTGCATTTGTGTCTGCATCCGCTGCTGACTCGGGATCTGATAACCCGGTTTATTCGGGTTGTTCATGGTGTTGATGGGCTGTGCAAAGCCTGCAAACGGCAATAGCATGGCTAAAATCAAGAGTCGTTTCATCGCTTTTCTCCTCTCGGGGATCTCTTTAGTTTACTCCTTTCTCGCCGTTACGATGGTTATTTCAGAGTTATGCACCAGGCTTAGTGGGGGCAGAACCCCGTACATCTGGAGAATAACGATGATAAAACCGACGTTTATACGCCGGGTAGCCATTGCTGCTCTGCTCTCAGGAAGCTGTTTCAGCGCGGCTGCCGCACCGGCTGCGCCGCCAGTATCATATGGCGTGGAAGAAGATGTGTTCCATCCCGTGCGCGCGCAGCAGGGGATGGTTGCCTCCGTGGATGCGATGGCCACGCAGGTTGGGGTAGATATCTTAAAGCAGGGGGGGAACGCGGTAGATGCTGCCGTGGCCGTGGGGTATGCACTGGCGGTGACGCATCCCCAGGCGGGGAACCTGGGCGGCGGTGGATTTATGCTGCTGCGCACCAAAGACGGGAATACGACCGCTATCGATTTCCGTGAAATGGCGCCGGCTAACGCCACGCGTGATATGTTCCTCGACGATCAGGGCAATCCGGACAGTAAAAAATCGCTAACCTCGCATCTGGCTTCCGGCACGCCGGGGACCGTGGCCGGATTCTCGCTGGCGCTGGAGAAATACGGCACCCTGCCGCTCAACAAAGTGGTACGCCCGGCGATGAAGTTGGCGGCAGAGGGGTTTGTGGTAAACGATGCGCTGGCTGACGATCTCAAAACCTACGGCAGCGAAGTGATCCCCAACCACGAGAACAGCAAAGCTATTTTCTGGAAAGACGGCGAACCGCTAAAAAAGGGCGACAAGCTGGTACAGAAAAACCTGGCGAAAAGCCTCGAGATGATTGCCGAGAATGGCCCGGATGCGTTTTATAAAGGGGCGATTGCCGATCAGATAGCCGAGGAGATGAAGAAGAACGGCGGGCTGATGAGCAAAGTCGATTTAGCTGCTTATAAAGCCGTGGAGCGTAAACCGATTAGCGGCGACTATCGCGGATACCAGGTCTTCTCGATGCCGCCCCCGTCCTCTGGCGGTATTCATATCGTGCAGATCCTTAATATTCTCGAAAACTTCGATATGAAGAAATACGGATTTGGCAGCGCCGATGCCATGCAGGTAATGGCGGAGGCGGAGAAGTATGCTTACGCCGACCGCTCTGAATACCTTGGCGATCCGGATTTTGTGAAGGTACCGTGGCAGGCGCTGACCAACAAAGCGTATGCCAAATCGCTTGCCGAGCAGATCGATATCAATAAAGCCAAACCCTCCAGTCAGATCAAACCGGGCAAGCTTGCCCCGTACGAAAGTAACCAAACCACCCACTTCTCGGTGGTGGATAAAGACGGCAACGCCGTGGCGGTGACCTATACCCTGAACACCACCTTCGGCACCGGTATTGTGGCGGGTAACACCGGTATTCTGCTCAATAACGAAATGGATGACTTCTCTGCCAAACCGGGTGTCCCGAACGTTTACGGGCTGGTGGGCGGTGATGCCAACGCGGTAGGGCCGAATAAGCGCCCGCTGTCGTCCATGTCGCCGACCATCGTAGTGAAAGACGGCAAAACCTGGCTGGTTACCGGCAGCCCTGGCGGCAGTCGTATTATCACTACTGTGCTGCAAATGGTGGTCAACAGCATTGATTTTGGAATGAACGTCGCCGAAGCCACCAATGCACCGCGTTTCCATCATCAGTGGTTGCCGGATGAGCTGCGCATCGAGAAAGGCTTCAGCCCGGACACCATCAAACTGTTGGAACAGAAAGGGCAAAAAGTCGCGCTCAAAGAGGCGATGGGCAGCACCCAGAGCATTATGGTCGGGCCGGATGGCGCACTGTATGGCGCGTCTGACCCACGCTCCGTGGATGATTTAACGGCGGGGTACTAAGGTGAATGGCCTACATCGTGCTATACGCTGTAGGCCTTATCTGTCAGCTAGGGAACGTACTGTTGCTGTGATTCAGACCAGCGATATATGCGACTGCTTTTATCCTCAAGGTTAACACGCTCTACGTCATAAAAACCGGCGGTCTTTGCCGTGCGTATTTTCAGGATGTACTTACTTTCGCTGATGTCGTGCTGTCGCGTTCCGTCCTGATTCCAGTCCCCGGCGATATCCTGATATTGGTAAACAAGGTTGGAAAACACGTTGATTATCTTGTTGTCTTTAATCGCGTAGAGCTCCAGCACTTCATAAAATGCACCGCCGCCGGAATACGCATTTGAGTACCCGCCGCGTACCCCGAATGCCAGGGTATCGGGTGCGATCCGATAAGGGGCCAGATCCAGTTTGGTGTAATAAGCCAGCGGTTTGACGGACTCATCATCACTCTGCGCTTCGGCGTTTTCATTCCACGTTGAGAGCTGGTCCAGCGGTTTTTCTGAACGTGCGATCGGCTGCAACTGTTGATTCTGCCAGGAAAAAACGCCGAGATATAATTTATTGACGCGGCTGGTGCTGTAATTTTCCGGACAGCCGTTATCTGCGCGTTTCCTGGTTTGTTCTGCCTCTGCCTGATTATCGGCAAAACAGGCGACGCCAATGTATTTCCCGTTTTTGCCCCAGGCTTTGGCACCGGTCATAATCAGGTTTTTGGGGTCTTCATTCGGCGCAACCCAGCTAATCCATTGCGCTACCTCTAACCCTTGCGGCAGTTCACCAAACCCTTTGGCGGGCGTTGCCCCCATCATTTGCTCGGCGAAAATCTGCTTACCTTCCGGATGTTGAATGGCGTTGGGGATGGAATCCACATTTTGTACGGTCGTGGCGTAGCCGGGGGAAATCGTTGCCAGCAGAACCAGCGATAAAACCTTTTTCACGATGCGTCCTTTCAATAAAAAGGGCGAGATGACTCGCCCAACCATTACTTCACGCGCGCCATAAAGTACGCATCAACGTACTCACCGTTGCGCAGGCCATATTTCTTACCGGTCCCTTCGATTTCAAAGCCATACTTTTTGTACACCGCCACAGCAGGCTCATTATCGACAAACACCGTCAGCTCAATGCGCTCGACGCGCAGCCAGTTGTCGCACATGTCGATCATGGTGCGGATGAGCGCGCTGGCGACGCCGCGATTTTGCCAGCGGGCATCTACGCAGATCCCAAAATCAGCGACGTGACTGCGGCGCGGGCGCTGGGTGACTTCAATGCATAAGTGCCCCACGACAATATCATCAATGCAGGCAACCAGTTGTTTGACACCGGTGCGCTCGGCGAGCCGTTCTTGCCACATCTCCATGGAAGGATGAGGAACCTGTAGCGTATTGTGATACACCTCCGGCTGGGCATGGATTTGACGAATGGCGTCGTAATCTTTCTTTTCAGCGTGGCGTATCACTATCTCACTCATTCCTTATCTCCTGCAGGGTTAATTGTGTATTTACACTCGCTGAGAAAGAAAAATCCGTCAACTGCATTTTTTTTGCAAAAAGAAGTAGACAAGTGCGAATGAGAATGATTATTATTGCTCTGCGTTCAGGGGAACCCTACGGAGAACCTGAAAGCACGACATTGCTCACATTGCTTCCAGTATTACTTTAGCCAGCTTTTGCTGGCTTTTTTTTTGGGGTTTTGTTTCAGCCTGGCTTACTTGCCATTTTGTCCCCGGGAAGTGCTCGTGCTCCTCACGTACATTTAGTACGCTCCGGGTCCTGCGCGCCTGCCGTGAACAAACTGACCGCGACGCCGCCGGCCGATCTTGAGGCTACTGCTTTTGTAGGCCGGATAAGACCACGCCGCATCCGGCACGATGACAGGATGGATTCAGTCTCCCCCCACTTTGCGCTATGGTGTAGGTAATCACCTTCAAAAGGATTGCCTCATGACCTTACACTGCGCATTCATTGGGTTTGGTAAAAGCACCACCCGCTACCATTTACCGTACGTTCTCAACCGCAAAGACAGCTGGCACGTGGCGCATATCTTCCGTCGTCACGCCAAGCCGGAAGAGCAGGCACCGCAATATTCACACATCCACTTTACCAGCGACCTCGACGAGGTATTAAACGATCCGCAGGTGAAGTTGGTGATCGTCTGCACACATGCAGACAGTCACTTTGAATACGCAAAGCGTGCGCTGGAAGCGGGTAAAAACGTGCTGGTGGAGAAACCGTTCACACCAACACTGGCAGAGGCAAAAGCGCTGTTCGAACTGGCGCAAAGCAAGGGGCTGATCGTTACGCCGTACCAGAATCGTCGCTTCGATTCCTGCTTCCTCACCGCCAAAAAGGCGATTGAGAGCGGCAAGTTGGGCGAGATTGTTGAAGTGGAGAGCCATTTTGACTACTACCGCCCGGTGGTGGAAACCCAGCCGGGTCTGCCGCAGGACGGCGCATTCTATGGGCTGGGCGTACACACCATGGACCAAATTATCTCGTTGTTTGGTCGCCCCGACCACGTTGCCTATGACATCCGTAGCCTGCGCAACAAAGCGAATCCTGATGATACCTTTGAAGCGCAGCTGTTCTACGGTGACCTGAAGGCTATCGTCAAAACCAGCCACCTGGTGAAAATCGACTATCCGAAGTTTATCGTTCACGGCACTAAAGGCTCGTTTGTGAAGTACGGTATCGACCAGCAGGAGACCAGCCTGAAGGCCAATATTATGCCGGGGGAACCCGGTTTTGCCGCCGATGATTCAGTGGGTGTGCTGGAATATGTCAACGATGATGGCATTACGGTGAAAGAAGAGATGAAACCGGAAGTGGGCGACTACGGCCGCGTCTATGATGCGCTGTATCAGTCGCTGACCACCGGTACGCCTAATTACGTCAAGGAATCTGACGTTCTTACTAACCTCGAGATCCTCGAGCGCGCCTTTGAACAGGCAACGCCTGCCACGATAACCCTCGCCAAATAGCGCTAAGTGACGCCTCTGGGCTTGTTCATTTTTTTTGAACAGAGGCGTCAATTTTCACCCTCTATGATCCCTGAGTGATTGAGTCCACACTGACTCCATCGAAAACATCTGGGGGTGAACACAATGATCTTCTTACGCAAAGCAAACGACCGTGGTCATGCAAATCATGGCTGGCTCGATTCCTGGCATACCTTTTCGTTTGCCAACTACTATGACCCGAATTTTATGGGGTTTTCGGCACTGCGCGTGATTAACGATGACGTGATCGACGCAGGCCAGGGCTTTGGTACGCATCCCCATAAAGACATGGAAATCCTGACCTACGTACTGGAAGGTGCGGTGGAGCATCAGGACAGCATGGGTAACAAAGAGCAGGTACCTGCAGGTGAATTCCAGATTATGAGCGCCGGGACGGGGATCCGTCACTCGGAGTACAACCCAAGCGACACCGAGAAGCTGCACCTGTATCAGATTTGGATCATCCCGCAGGAAAACGGCATTACGCCACGCTACGAGCAGCGCCGTTTTGATGCCGCGCAGGGCAAACAGCTAGTGCTGTCGCCGGATGCGCGTGACGGTTCGCTGAAGGTTTACCAGGATATGGAGCTGTACCGCTGGGCGCTGCTCAAAGATGAGCAATCGGTACATCAGATAGCCGCGGAACGCCGCGTGTGGATCCAGGTCGTGAAAGGCAATGTCACCATCAACGGAACCAAAGCGTCCACCAGTGATGGTCTGGCAATCTGGGATGAACAGGCCATTTCGATTCATGCCGACAGCGACAGCGAAGTGTTACTGTTTGACTTGCCGCCTGTATAACGTGCTGTAACCCTTGTAGGCCGGATAAGACGCGACAGCGTCGCCATCCGGCTTTTCATCGTTTGTCATTAAATCCGCACGTCCGTGGTAAACTCGGGGAATCTATCCCTTTTTAACGCTTCAGGACGATGAAAAAGAAAAGACCCGTACTTCAGGATGTAGCCGACCGCGTGGGCGTGACCAAAATGACGGTCAGTCGCTTTTTGCGCAACCCGGAGCAGGTCTCCGTGGCGCTGCGGGGCAAAATTGCCGCTGCACTTGATGAGCTGGGTTATATTCCCAATCGTGCTCCTGATATCCTTTCAAATGCTACCAGTCGTGCTATCGGCGTGCTGTTACCCTCTCTCACCAACCAGGTTTTTGCTGAAGTGTTACGCGGCATTGAGGCTGTGACTGACCGCCACGGTTATCAGACCATGCTGGCGCACTACGGCTATAAGCCCGAGATGGAGCAGGAACGTCTGGAGTCAATGCTATCGTGGAATATCGATGGCCTGATCCTCACCGAACGCAGCCACACCCCGCGTACATTGAAAATGATCGAAGTGGCGGGGATCCCGGTGGTTGAACTGATGGACAGCCAGTCTCCGTGTCTTGATATCGCCGTCGGTTTTGACAACTTCGAAGCCGCCCGCCAGATGACCGCCGCCATTATCGCGCGTGGGCATCGCCACATTGCCTATCTGGGAGCGCGTCTGGATGAACGAACTATCATCAAACAGAGGGGCTACGAGCAGGCCATGCGCGACGCCGGTCTGGTGCCGTATAGCGTGATGGTGGAACAATCTTCTTCCTATTCGTCTGGCATTGAGCTTATCCGTCAGGCGCGGCGTGAATACCCGCAGCTGGACGGTGTGTTCTGTACTAACGATGATCTGGCGGTCGGGGCGGCATTTGAATGCCAGCGCTTAGGGCTGAAAATTCCGGATGATATGGCGATCGCTGGTTTCCACGGTCATGACATCGGGCAGGTGATGGAACCGCGTCTGGCGAGCGTGCTCACGCCGCGTGAACGGATGGGCAGCATTGGCGCTGAGCGTCTGCTGGCGCGTATCCGCGGTGAAGCAGTCACACCTAAAATGTTAGATTTAGGTTTCACCTTGTCACCGGGCGGATCTATTTAAGCCGACAAGTTTGACGTAGCTCACACTTATACACTTCGAGCACGAATGGATATTGCTTCTCCATTTGTCCGGCTTGACAATGTTACCGATAACAGTTACCCGTAACAATTCCTGATTCTTGTACCAGTGGGGGCAACGCTTTGAGCACGACTAATCATGATCACCACGTTTACGTTCTGATGGGCGTATCGGGCAGCGGTAAATCTGCTGTCGCCAGCGAAGTGGCGCATCAACTGCAGGCCGCGTTTCTTGATGGCGATTTTCTCCATCCGCGCAGCAACATCACGAAAATGGCCGCCGGTGAGCCGTTGAACGACGACGACCGTAAGCCGTGGTTACAGGCGCTCAATGACGCCGCCTTTGCGATGCAGCGTACCAACAAGGTCTCGCTGATCGTGTGTTCTGCGCTGAAAAAACACTATCGCGACCTGCTTCGCGAAGGCAATCCGAATCTCTCTTTCATCTACCTGAAAGGGGATTTCGACGTGATTGAAAGCCGCCTGAAAGCGCGCAAAGGTCACTTCTTCAAAACGCAGATGCTGGTTACCCAGTTTGATGCGCTGGAAGAACCGGGTGCGGACGAAAGCGATGTACTGGTGGTGGATATCGATCAACCACTGGACGGTGTGGTAGCGAGCACCATTGAGGTTATAAACCAAGGCAGTAAGTAGTGACTACATTAACGCTTGTTTTAACAGCAGTAGGGTCTGTTTTATTACTGCTGTTTTTAGTAATGAAGGCGCGTATGCACGCCTTCGTTGCTTTGATGGTGGTGTCTATTGGTGCAGGTCTCTTTTCCGGTATGCCGCTCGATAAAATCGCGGCCACCATGGAAAAAGGGATGGGGGGCACGCTGGGCTTCCTGGCGATTGTGGTCGCTCTCGGTGCCATGTTCGGTAAGATTTTGCATGAAACGGGCGCGGTCGATCAGATTGCCGTCAAAATGCTGAAATCCTTTGGTCACAGTCGCGCGCACTATGCGATTGGCCTGGCCGGTCTGATTTGCGCATTACCGTTGTTCTTTGAAGTGGCGATTGTGCTGCTGATAAGCGTGGCGTTCTCGATGGCGCGCCACACCGGTACCAACCTGGTTAAGCTGGTCATTCCGCTGTTTGCGGGCGTGGCGGCAGCGGCGGCGTTTCTGCTGCCGGGGCCCGCGCCGATGCTGCTGGCTTCTCAGATGCACGCCGACTTTGGCTGGATGATCCTGATTGGCCTGTGTGCGGCGATCCCTGGCATGATTATCGCCGGGCCGCTGTGGGGCAACTTCATCAGCCGTTACGTTGAGCTGCACGTGCCGGAAGACATTACCGAGCCGCATCTGGGCGAGGGGAAAATGCCATCCTTCGGCTTCAGCCTGTCGCTGATCCTGCTGCCGCTGGTACTGGTGGGTCTGAAAACCATCGCCGCACGCTTTGTGCCGGTCGGTTCTTCAACCTACGAATGGTTCGAGTTTATCGGTCACCCGTTCACCGCGATTCTTGTGGCGTGCCTGGTGGCGATTTACGGCCTGGCCATTCGCCAGGGGATGCCAAAAGACAAAGTGATGGAGATCTGCGGTCATGCGCTGCAACCGGCGGGGATTATTCTGCTGGTGATCGGTGCTGGTGGCGTATTCAAGCAGGTGCTGGTGGATTCTGGTGTCGGTCCGGCACTGGGTGAAGCATTAACCGGAATGGGCCTGCCGATTGCCATCACCTGCTTTGTGCTGGCAGCGGCGGTGCGTATCATTCAGGGTTCTGCAACCGTGGCCTGCTTAACGGCGGTCGGTCTGGTGATGCCGGTGATTGAACAGCTGAACTTCTCCGGCGCGCAGATGGCGGCCCTGTCTATCTGTATCGCGGGTGGCTCTATCGTGGTCAGTCACGTGAATGACGCCGGTTTCTGGCTGTTCGGTAAGTTCACTGGTGCGACCGAAGCGCAAACGCTGAAGACCTGGACGATGATGGAAACCATCCTCGGCACGGTCGGTGCAATTGTCGGTATGATTGCTTTCCAGCTATTGAGCTGAGGGCATTGCCCGGTGGCGCTTGCGCTTACCGGGCCTACAAACGAGCACATTTCCTCACCGTAGACCGGGTAAGCGCTACCCGGCTTTTTTATAGCACGACCAACCCTTCTTCTGTTTTCAGCCAGCGCGGCGCTTTTAGCGTATCGGCGAAATATTCCACCAGATCCTGCAGTAAGTCACCCGCCACGCGTTCCATCTCGTCAGACAGCGTTTTACTCATCAGCAGGTGCGTTAATAACTGACAGTAGCGCCCCATCTGGTCGGGTTCAGGCTCAAAGAGCGGAGAACGGGTGGGGAATGTTTCCACCGTCAGGCTGGCGTGCAGGTGATGCGGCACCGGTTCTGTCAGGGTCGGTTGCAATAACGCGAGGCAGGCCGACAGCCGTGCGCAAATCGCCAGTTTTTCAACCGGGTCATGGCATTCAACAAGTCCTTCGACAAAACGCTCGCAGTTATCCGCCAGCTCGGTGAAATCTGTGGCATGGCTAAAGGGCAGGGTAAATAAAGAGTGTGAAAAGAGAGGGGTAGTCGCCATAGGGCAGCCTCCAATGAGTCAAATTTTACCACCACCTAAGGGACCAACCTTTTGGTGGCGGGCTGAACGGAGTTGGTCCTACCGGCCTCATTGGATACCGGCGCGTCTTACGACGCCACCGTCTAGCCCACCATAGAGGTGTAACTGGTCGCACGATAAAAGTGATTTTATCGCGAATGAGGTAATCAGGGGACCAATCCCGGCACCTGATTTTGCAGGAGCAGCGAGAAGATAATGCTAATCCGCGATGCTGACAAGAGCGTATTCCGGAAGGCGCTTCGCAGAAATGAAAATACGCTTTTTCAGCGGTTTAAAAGCATAAGGAATACCTGAAATTACAGCGGTGCCGTTGACCCGGCTGAAAATCGCTGAGTCGTTTCCTTAACGCCGGGGCGACGCGCAAGGATGCGCGGCGAGGGCGCTGTTTGCATGGACGCTACCTGCGCCCGTCCACGGAAGCGGGAAGGAATAAGATGAGGGAACCGCGAAGCGGCGATTTTCCTGCCGGAGAGCCGGGATTGTTAAGGGGGCTGCGTAGCCCCCTTAACACGTTCACCGGTGACGAGATCTCAGAGAAGCAATGAACATAACGTGAACGGAACCGTTCTCTGAAATACCATGCTCTCCAGCTTCAAAACGGTTGCCCGGTGGTGCTTGCGCTTACCGGGCCTACAAACGAGCACACATCCACATCGTAGGCCGGGTCAGGCGAAGCCGCCACCCGGCGTAATATGAGTGCGTCACCCCTTCATCCACATCCGTACGCCATCGAGGAACATCTGGGTTGCCATCATCACCAGAATCAGCCCCATCAGGCGCTCGAGCGCGTTAACCCCTTTCTCACCCAGCAGGCGCAGGAACAGCGACGACTGCAATAAAATCACAAACGTTCCGCCCCAGGCGATCAGCAGGGCAATCACCAGATGTCCCATCTGATTCGGGTACTGATGCGACAACAGCATCAACGACGCCAGGATGGTGGGGCCCGCCACCAGCGGAATGGCCAGTGGAACGATAAACGGCTCTTCGCCTGCGGGCAGTCCGGTGCTGTTACCGGTGGCGCTGGGGAAAATCATCTTGATGGCGATCAGGAACAAAATGATGCCCCCGGAGATCGACACGGTTTCCGCGCGCAGGTTAAGAAATGCCAGAATTTTCTCGCCCGCAAACAGGAATATCAGCATCACCAGCAGCGCAATAAACAGCTCGCGAATCATAATTGCGCGACGGCGTTTCGGTTCAGTATGTTTCAATACGGACATGAAAATGGGCAGATTTCCGAGTGGATCCATAATCAGGATCAATAAAACTGCCGCTGAAATGATTTCATTCATAACTCAAATTCCCTGATAATTACCGCGGACTTTCTGCTTGCGAGCGCAGCGGGATAAGTCGCATTACTGATGGCTTCGCTATCATTGATTAATTTCACTTGCGACTTTGGCTGCTTTTTGTATGGTGAAGGATACGTCACAGGATAATGGCGTACATACACAGCACACATCTCTGCAGGAAAAAAACGCTATGAAAAATGTTGGTTTTATCGGCTGGCGCGGTATGGTCGGCTCTGTACTCATGCAACGCATGGTAGAAGAACGCGACTTCGACGCCATTCGCCCTGTTTTCTTTTCTACTTCCCAGCTTGGGCAGGCGGCACCGACGTTTGGTGCGACCTCCACCGGCATGCTTCAGGATGCATTTGATCTCGATGCGCTGAAGGCGCTCGACATTATTGTGACCTGTCAGGGCGGCGATTATACCAACGAAATCTATCCAAAGCTTCGTGAAAGCGGTTGGCAGGGTTACTGGATTGACGCGGCCTCTTCACTGCGCATGAAAGACGATGCCATCATTATTCTCGATCCGGTTAACCAGAATGTGATCACCGATGGTCTGAACAACGGCATCAAGACGTTTGTCGGCGGTAACTGCACCGTTAGCCTGATGCTGATGTCACTCGGCGGTCTGTTCGCCAACGATCTGGTGGACTGGGTGTCCGTGGCGACCTACCAGGCGGCTTCCGGCGGCGGCGCGCGTCATATGCGTGAACTGCTGTCGCAGATGGGCCATCTGTATAGCCATGTGGCCGATGAACTGGCGACCCCTTCTTCTGCTATCCTCGATATCGAACGTAAAGTGACAACCCTGTCCCGTAGCGGCTCCCTGCCGGTTGATAACTTTGGCGTCCCGCTGGCCGGGAGCCTGATTCCGTGGATCGACAAACAGCTCGATAACGGCCAGAGCCGCGAAGAGTGGAAAGGGCAGGCGGAAACCAACAAAATTCTTAACACGTCTTCCGTGATCCCGGTAGATGGTCTGTGCGTGCGCGTCGGCGCACTGCGCTGCCACAGCCAGGCGTTCACGATTAAACTGAAAAAAGATGTGTCGATTCCGACCGTGGAAGAACTGCTGGCCGCGCACAATCCGTGGGCGAAAGTGGTGCCAAACGATCGGGATATCACCATGCGTGAGTTAACTCCAGCGGCCGTTACCGGTACGTTGACCACGCCAGTCGGTCGTCTGCGTAAGCTGAATATGGGGCCGGAGTTCCTGTCAGCCTTTACCGTGGGCGATCAGCTGCTCTGGGGTGCTGCGGAACCATTGCGCCGGATGCTGCGTCAGCTGGCGTAATGCGGGACTGCCGGATAAGCATATCGCCATCCGGCAGACACAGACCGTGTTTAAACATTGGGTGCTGAGTCGCCCTTTTTTTTGCGTAATACAGGAGTAAGCGCAGATGTTTCATTTTTTACCGGGAGTAAGATAAAGCATTGGCTATTCTTTAAGAGTGACTTAATACCGGAGGTATTAAGTTGTTGCCTGAAGGTGGGACGACGCAGAGAGGATGCACAATTGTGCTGCGTCGTTCAGGTCAAAAAAAGTGTCACTACCTGATGTCGAAAATCAGTTGGAAGGGGTGACACCATAAAACAGGATGACAACCATGTCCGTTCGTATCGATAGAGACGTGATTAATGCGCTAATTGCAGGCCATTTTGCGGATCCTTTTTCCGTACTCGGTATGCACCAAACTGACGCCGGACTTGAAGTCCGTGCTCTTTTACCTGACGCCACCGAAGTGTGGGTGATCGAACCAAAAACCGGACGCAAAGTCGGCAAGCTGGATTGCCTCGACCCTCGCGGTTTTTTCTGTGCTGTAATTCCCCGCCGTAAAAATTTCTTTCGCTATCAGCTGGCTGTTGTCTGGCATGGACAGCAGAATCTGATCGATGACCCTTACCGTTTTGGCCCGCTTATTCAGGATATGGATGCCTGGTTGTTGTCCGAAGGGACGCATCTGCGCCCGTACGAAACGCTGGGCGCACATGCGGATACCATGGATGGCGTGACCGGCACGCGATTTTCCGTCTGGGCACCGAACGCACGACGCGTTTCGGTAGTAGGACAGTTCAACTACTGGGACGGTCGCCGCCACCCGATGCGCCTGCGCAAAGAGAGCGGAATCTGGGAGCTGTTTATCCCCGGTGCACAGCAGGGGCAGCTGTACAAATACGAGATGATCGATGCCAACGGTCATTTGCGTGTTAAAGCCGACCCGTATGCCTTTGAAGCGCAAATGCGTCCGGAAACGGCGTCGGTGATCTGCGGTTTGCCCGAAAAAGTGGTGCAAACGGAGGAACGCAAAAAAGCCAACCAGTTTGATGCGCCGATCTCTATCTACGAAGTGCATCTGGGCTCGTGGCGTCGCCATACGGACAACAACTTCTGGCTGAGCTATCGCGAACTGGCGGATCAACTGATCCCCTATGTGAAGTGGATGGGCTTTACCCATATTGAGCTGTTGCCGGTTAGCGAGCACCCGTTTGACGGCAGTTGGGGCTATCAGCCGACCGGCATGTATGCACCGACCCGACGCTTCGGCACGCGCGATGACTTCCGCTATTTTGTGAATGCTGCGCATCAGGCGGGGCTGAACGTGATCCTCGACTGGGTACCCGGTCACTTCCCGTCGGATGACTTCGGCCTGGCTCAGTTTGACGGTACCAGCTTGTATGAGCACAGCGACCCGCGCGAAGGCTATCACCAGGACTGGAACACGCTGATCTACAACTACGGTCGCCGTGAAGTCAGTAATTATCTGGTGGGTAACGCCCTGTACTGGATTGAGCGCTTTGGTATTGACGCGCTGCGCGTGGATGCCGTGGCGTCGATGATTTACCGCGATTACAGCCGCAAAAACGGCGAGTGGATCCCGAACGAATTCGGCGGGCGTGAGAACCTCGAAGCCATCGAATTTTTGCGTAATACCAACCGTATTCTTGGCGAACAGGTACCGGGCGCGGTGAGTATGGCGGAAGAGTCGACCGACTTTGCCGGTGTATCAAGACCGCAGGACATGGGAGGCTTAGGTTTCTGGTACAAGTGGAACCTCGGCTGGATGCACGACACGCTGGACTACATGAAGCTGGACCCGGTTTATCGCCAGCACCATCACGATAAGCTGACCTTCGGCATGCTGTACAACTACACCGAGAACTTTGTGCTGCCGCTGTCACACGATGAAGTGGTGCACGGTAAGAAATCGATCCTCGACCGCATGCCGGGCGATGCGTGGCAGAAGTTTGCCAACCTGCGCGCCTACTATGGCTGGATGTGGGCCTTCCCGGGTAAGAAGCTGCTGTTTATGGGTAATGAGTTTGCCCAGGGCCGTGAATGGAACCACGACGCCAGCCTCGACTGGCATCTGCTGGAGGGGGGGGATAACTGGCACCACGGTGTACAGCGTCTGGTGCGCGACCTGAACCACACTTATCGTCATCACAAAGCGCTGCATGAACTCGACTTTGACGGCTATGGTTTTGAATGGCTGGTGGTCGATGACAACGAACGGTCGGTGCTGATTTTTGTTCGTCGTGATAAAGCCGGTAATGAAATTATCGTTGCCAGCAACTTTACGCCGGTACCTCGCCACGGCTACCGCTTTGGCATCAATCAACCGGGCAAATGGCGAGAAATCCTCAACACAGACTCGATGCATTACCACGGTAGCAATACCGGCAACGGCGGCGCAGTACAAAGCGATGAAATTGCCAGCCACGGTCGCCAGCATTCACTGAGCCTGACGTTGCCGCCGCTGGCCACGATTTGGCTGATGCGGGAGGGGTGATGACACAACTGGCAACCGGCAATGCCACCCCCCATGGTGCAACGTATGACGGCCATGGCGTTAATTTCACCCTTTTTTCGGCGCATGCCGAGCGCGTCGAACTGTGCATATTCGATGAGCAAGGCTGTGAGCATCGCTATGATTTGCCGGGGCGTAGCGGTGATGTCTGGCACGGCTATCTGGCCGATGCCCGGCCCGGTTTGCGCTACGGTTACCGCGTACATGGTCCGTGGCAGCCGCAGCAGGGACACCGTTTTAACCCGGCGAAACTGCTGATTGACCCCTGTGCGCGCCGGGTCGACGGCGAGTTAAAAGATAACCCGCTGCTGCACGGTGGAATGAACGAACCGGATCATCACGATAACGCGGCGATTGCCCTGAAAAGCGTGGTGGTGTCAGACCATTATGACTGGGAAGACGATGCCCCGCCGCGCACGCCGTGGGGCAATACCGTTATCTACGAAGCGCATGTTAAAGGGCTGACGTATCTGCACCCGGACATTCCGCAACAGATTCGTGGCACTTACAAAGCGCTCGGTCATCCGGTGATGATCGACTATTTCAAGCGTCTCGGCATTACTGCGCTGGAACTGCTGCCCGTGGTGCATTTCGCCAGCGAGCCGCGACTGCAGCGGCTGGGGCTGTCGAACTACTGGGGCTACAACCCGGTAGCCATGTTTGCACTGCATCCGGCCTATGCCTGCTCACCTGAACACGCGCTGGATGAGTTTCGCGATGCCGTCAAAGCGCTACACAAAGCGGGGATTGAGGTCATTCTCGATATCGTTTTGAACCACAGCGCTGAGCTGGATCTTGAAGGGCCGGTCTTCTCCCTGCGCGGAATTGATAACCGTAGCTATTATTGGATCAGGGACGATGGTGATTACTACAACTGGACCGGCTGTGGGAACACCCTCAACCTGAGCCATCCCGGTGTCGTGGAGTATGCGTGTGAATGCCTGCGCTATTGGGTGGAAACCTGCCATGTGGACGGTTTTCGTTTTGATTTAGCATCCGTCATGGGGCGTACGCCTGCGTTTCGTCAGGATGCGCCGCTGTTTACCGCAATCCAAAACTGCCCGCTGCTTTCAGGCGTTAAGCTGATTGCGGAGCCGTGGGATATCGGTGAAGGCGGGTATCAGGTTGGGAATTTTCCCCCGCCGTTTGCTGAGTGGAATGACCATTTCCGCGATGCAAGTCGACGCTTCTGGCTCCAGCGTAATCTGCCCCTTGGGGAGTTTGCCGGACGTTTTGCGGCTTCCAGCGACATGTTTAAACACCCTGGTCGCAAACCCAGCGCATCGGTCAATCTGGTGACGGCGCACGATGGTTTTACGCTGCGTGACTGTGTGTGCTTCACAAATAAGCACAATGAAGCGAATGGTGAGGAAAATCGCGACGGCACTAGCAATAACTACAGCGACAATCATGGTAAAGAAGGATTAGGCGGCACGCTGGACCTGATTGAACGGCGACGCGACAGCATGCATGCCCTGTTGACGACGTTGCTGCTTTCTCAGGGTACACCGATGTTGCTGGCGGGAGATGAACATGGTCATAGCCAGCACGGTAACAATAACGCTTACTGCCAGGATAACGCCTTAACCTGGCTGGACTGGCAGCAGGCAAACAGCGGGCTAACCACATTCACCGCCGCGTTGATTCATCTTCGCCAGCAGATCCCTGCCTTAACAGACGATCGCTGGTGGGAAGAGGGCGACGGCAATGTGCGTTGGCTGAACCGATACGCACAACCCTTAAGTGCGGATGAGTGGCAAAACGGCCCGAGGCAGATGCAGATCCTGCTCTCAGACCGTTTTCTGATCGTGATAAACGCCACGCTTGAGGTGACAGATATCGTTTTACCTGAAGGGGAATGGCATGCCGTTCCTCCATTTGCCGGAGAGGATAATCCGGTTATTACGGCTGTCTGGCAGGGACCTGCGCACGGACTGTGTGTGTTCCAAAGATGATAAAAAAGGAGTTAGTCATGGTGAGTTTAGAGAAGAACGATCGTGTAATGTTGGCGCGCCAGCTGCCATTAAAATCTGTTGCCCTAATCCTGGCCGGTGGTCGTGGTACCCGCCTGAAAGATTTAACCAACAAACGTGCTAAGCCTGCCGTGCACTTTGGCGGTAAGTTCCGCATTATCGATTTTGCTTTATCCAACTGCATTAACTCCGGGATCCGCCGTATTGGCGTGATCACCCAGTACCAGTCCCACACGCTGGTGCAGCATATTCAGCGCGGCTGGTCGTTCTTCAGTGAAGAGATGAACGAGTTTGTCGATCTGCTGCCTGCTCAGCAAAGAATGCAGGGTGAAAATTGGTATCGCGGTACGGCAGATGCGGTCACCCAAAACCTGGACATCATTCGACGCTATAAAGCGGAATATGTGGTGATCCTCGCGGGCGATCATATCTACAAACAGGACTATTCGCGCATGCTGATCGACCATGTCGAAAAAGGCGCACGCTGCACCGTGGCCTGTATGCCGGTGCCGATTGAGGAAGCCAGCGCCTTTGGCGTCATGGACGTCGACGACAGCGACAAAATCATCGAATTCGTGGAAAAACCGGCGAATCCACCGGCTATGCCAAACGATCCGACTCGATCCCTTGCCAGTATGGGGATCTATGTTTTCAACGCCGATTATCTGTATGAATTACTTGAAGAAGATGATCTCGATGAAAACTCCAGCCACGACTTTGGCAAAGATATCATCCCGAAAATTACCGCAGCTGGCATGGCTTATGCACATCCATTCCCTAAATCCTGCGTACAGTCAGACCCGGAATCCGAGCCGTACTGGCGCGACGTTGGGACGCTGGAAGCCTACTGGAAGGCTAACCTCGATCTGGCGTCGGTTACCCCGGAACTGGATATGTACGATCAGGACTGGCCGATTCGCACACACATGGAATCACTGCCGCCGGCGAAGTTTGTGCAGGACCGCTCCGGTAGCCACGGCATGACGCTGAACTCGCTGGTCTCTGGCGGCTGTATTATTTCCGGTTCGGTGGTGGTGCAGTCCGTTCTGTTCCCGCGGGTGCGGGTGAATTCTTTCTGTAACATTGATTCGGCAGTGTTGTTACCTGAAGTGTGGGTCGGGCGTTCATGCCGCTTACGCCGCTGTATCGTTGACCGTGCCTGCGTCATCCCTGAAGGCATGGTGATTGGTGAAAACGCGGAAGAAGATGCACGTCGTTTCTACCGTTCAGAGGAAGGTATTGTGCTGGTCACGCGTGAAATGCTGCGCAAACTGCAGATCAAACAGGAGCGATAATGCAGGTTTTACACGTATGTTCAGAGATGTTCCCCCTGTTAAAAACCGGGGGACTGGCAGATGTTCTTGGCGCGTTGCCGGCCGCGCAAATTGCCGATGGCGTGGATGCCCGCGTCGTGCTCCCGGCGTTTCCGGATATCCGTCGCGGCATTCCTGATGCGCAGGTCGTGACGCGGCGCGATACCTTTGCCGGACGTATCACGCTGCTGTTCGGCCATTACAACGGCGTCGGTATTTACCTGATTGACGCGCCGCACCTCTACGACCGTCCCGGCAGCCCGTATCACGATACTAACCTGTTTGCTTACTCTGATAACGTCCTGCGCTTTGCGCTGCTCGGCTGGGTGGGATGCGAAATGGCCTGCGGGCTTGATCCATTCTGGCGCCCGGATGTGGTGCATGCGCACGACTGGCATGCAGGTCTGGCCCCGGCGTATCTGGCGGCACGCGGCCACCCGGCGAAATCGGTGTTCACCGTGCACAACCTGGCCTATCAAGGCATGTTTTATGCAAAGCATATGGATGACATCCAATTGCCATGGTCATTCTTTAATGTGCATGGACTGGAGTTCAACGGGCAGATTTCTTTCCTGAAGGCGGGGTTGTACTACGCCGACCATATTACGGCGGTTAGCCCGACCTACGCGCGGGAAATCACCGAGGCGCAATTTGCCTATGGAATGGAGGGATTGTTGCAGCAGCGTCATCGTGAAGGACGTCTTTCCGGCGTGCTGAACGGCGTTGATGAAAACATCTGGAGTCCGGAAACGGACCTGCTACTGGCATCGCGCTACACGCGTGACTCGCTGGAAGACAAAGCCGAGAACAAGCGTGAACTGCAGATTGCGATGGGGCTTAAGGTTAACGACAAAGTGCCGCTTTTTGCAGTCGTGAGCCGCCTGACCAGCCAGAAAGGGCTGGATCTGGTGCTGGAAGCGCTGCCCGGTTTACTGGAGCAGGGCGGACAGTTAGCGTTACTTGGTGCGGGCGATCCGGTGTTGCAGGAAGGTTTCCTGGCGGCAGCGGCAGAGCATCCTGGCCAGGTGGGTGTACAGATTGGCTATCATGAGGCCTTCTCGCACCGCATTATGGGCGGGGCTGACGTTATTCTGGTGCCCAGTCGCTTTGAGCCGTGTGGCTTAACACAATTGTATGGACTGAAGTACGGTACGCTACCGCTGGTGCGGCGTACCGGTGGGCTGGCTGATACGGTGTCCGACAGTTCGCTGGAAAACCTGGCGGACGGTATCGCCAGTGGGTTTGTATTTGAAGATAGTAATGCCTGGTCGCTGTTGCGGGCAATCCGGCGTGCTTTCGTGTTGTGGTCGCGCCCTTCGCTCTGGCGGTTTGTACAACGTCAGGCAATGGCCATGGATTTTAGCTGGCAAGTCGCGGCGAAATCCTACCGTGAGCTTTACTATCGCTTGAAATAGATATCCAGGAATCACCTATATGAATGCTCCATTTAGTTATGCATCGCCCACACTCAGCGTAGAGGCTCTTAAGCATTCTATCGCCTACAAGCTGATGTTCACGATTGGCAAAGATCCGGTCATTGCCAACAAACATGAGTGGCTGAACGCCACGTTGTTCGCGGTGCGCGATCGCCTCGTGGAGCGCTGGCTGCGTTCTAATCGTGCGCAATTATCTCAGGAAACCCGCCAGGTCTATTACCTGTCAATGGAGTTTCTGATTGGCCGCACGCTTTCCAATGCGCTGTTATCGTTGGGAATTTATGACGATGTCAAAAATGCGCTGGAAGGCATGGGGTTGGATCTCGAAGATCTGATCGACGAAGAAAATGATCCCGGCCTCGGTAACGGCGGCCTCGGGCGTCTGGCAGCCTGCTTCCTCGACTCGCTGGCGACGTTAGGCCTGCCGGGCCGCGGCTACGGTATTCGCTACGACTACGGCATGTTCAAGCAGAATATTGTTGATGGCCGACAGAAAGAGTCGCCGGACTACTGGCTGGAATACGGTAACCCGTGGGAGTTCAAACGCCACAATACGCGCTACAAGGTGCGCTTTGGTGGCCGTGTTCAGATGGAAGGCAAGAAGATGCGCTGGGTCGAGACCGAAGAGATCCTCGCGGTAGCATACGACCAGATTATCCCGGGCTACGACACTGACGCGACCAATACGCTGCGCCTGTGGAATGCTCAGGCCAGTAGCGCAATCAACCTCGGTAAATTTAACCAGGGCGACTACTTTGCGGCGGTGGAAGATAAAAACCACTCTGAGAACGTCTCCCGCGTACTGTATCCGGATGACTCCACCTATTCCGGGCGCGAGCTGCGTCTGCGCCAGGAGTACTTCCTGGTCTCCTCGACGATCCAGGATATTTTGAGCCGCCATTATCAGCTGCACAAAACCTACGACAACCTGGCGGATAAAATCGCCATTCACCTCAACGATACCCACCCGGTGTTGTCGATCCCTGAGCTGATGCGCCTGCTGATTGATGAGCACAAGTTTAGCTGGGACGATGCGTTTGAGGTCTGCTGCCAGGTGTTCTCGTACACCAACCACACGCTGATGAGCGAAGCACTGGAAACCTGGCCGGTGGATATGCTGGGCAAGATCCTGCCGCGCCATCTGCAAATCATCTTTGAGATTAACGACTACTTCCTGAAGACGTTGCAGGAGCAGTATCCGAACGATACCGGCCTGCTGGGACGTACCTCGATCATTGATGAGTCCAACGGCCGCCGCGTGCGTATGGCGTGGCTGGCGGTGGTGGTCAGCCATAAAGTAAACGGCGTGTCTGAGCTGCACTCCAACCTGATGGTGCAGTCGCTGTTTGCTGATTTTGCGAAAATCTTCCCGACGCGTTTTTGCAACGTCACCAACGGCGTGACGCCGCGCCGCTGGCTGGCGCTGGCCAACCCGCCGCTTTCTGAGGTGCTGGACGAGAACATTGGCCGTACCTGGCGAACCGATCTCAGCCAACTCAGCGAGCTGGAACAGCATTGTGATTACCCTCTGGTGAACCAGGCCATACGCCGTGCGAAGCTGGAGAATAAAAAGCGTCTGGCGACGCTTATCGCCCAGCAGCTTAACGTGGTGGTGAACCCGAAATCGCTGTTTGATGTGCAGATCAAGCGTATTCATGAGTACAAACGCCAGCTGATGAACGTGCTGCATGTGATCACCCGCTACAACCGCATCAAGGCCGATCCTGACGCCGAGTGGGTGCCGCGCGTGAATATCTTCGCCGGTAAGGCCGCGTCGGCCTATTACATGGCGAAGCACATCATCCATCTGATCAACGATGTGGCGAAAGTGATCAACAACGATCCGCAGATTGGCGACAAGCTGAAGGTGGTGTTCATCCCGAACTACAGCGTCAGTCTGGCGCAGGTGATCATTCCTGCCGCCGACCTGTCTGAGCAGATTTCACTGGCCGGGACCGAAGCCTCCGGGACCAGTAACATGAAATTTGCGCTGAACGGTGCGTTGACCATCGGTACGCTGGACGGAGCCAACGTCGAGATGCTGGAGCATGTGGGTGCGGAGAATATCTTTATCTTCGGGAATACCGCTGAAGAGGTGGAGGCCTTGCGTAGCAAAGGTTACAAGCCGCGCGAGTATTACGAGAAAGATGAGGAACTGCATCAGGTGCTGACGCAAATTGGCAGCGGGGTCTTCAGTCCTGAAGAGCCGGGACGCTATCGCGACCTGGTGGATTCGCTGATCAACTTCGGTGACCACTATCAGGTGCTGGCGGATTATCGTAGCTATGTCGATTGTCAGGACAAGGTTGATGAACTGTACCGCGAGCCGGAGCAGTGGACCACCAAGGCAATGATTAACATCGCCAACATGGGCTACTTCTCATCGGACAGAACCATCAAAGAGTACGCCGAGAACATCTGGCATATTGATTCAGTACGGTTGTAACAAGAGATAGGGCTACCTGTAGGCCGGATAAGGCGTTAGCCGCCATCCGGCAAAATGCCCGGTGGCGTGACGCTTACCGGGCCTACAGGGCGCTCGTTGCCGGGGGCGCTTCGCTTCCCGGCCTACGTTAATGCACTCTTGTAGGCCGGATAAGGCGTCAGCCGCCATCCGGCATTTTTATCAAGACGCCAGCGACAGCTGGTGTTTTTCAACATACTCGGCCAGCCATTGGGTCATGCGTGCCTGCTGCTCAGCGTTCAGCCACATGCCTTCTTTCGTGCGGCGCCACAGCGCATCGTCGGCGCGGCGTACCCATTCGTGATCGACCAGATACTTCAGCTCTGCCTCATAGAACTCGTGCCCGAAGTCTTCGCCTAACTCAGCAAGCGAGGTCGCCTCGCCGATGATCCACTCGGTGTTGCTGCCGTAGGTGCGCGAGTAGTGGCGCGCCAGTGATTCGGTCAGGAACGGATAGCGACGGCGCAGTTTTGCCGCGTAATCTTCGCGATCGCCGCCGATGTCACCGCCAGGCAGGATGCACTCTTTGGTCCATGCCGGACCTATGCCCTGATAGTACGACGACAGTTTTTCCATCGCGTGCTCGGCCAGTTTACGGTAGGTGGTTAACTTGCCGCCGAAGACTGACAGCAGCGGCGCTTTGCCGTTTTCGTCGTGGATATCCAGCGTATAATCGCGGGTAATAGCCTGCGGCGAGTCGGACTCGTCATCGCACAGCGGGCGTACGCCCGAGTAGGTCCAGACGATATCCTCGCGGCCCAGCTGTTTCTTAAAGTGTGCGTTGTAGACCTGCAGCAGATAATTGATTTCGCTGTCGTCAATTTTCACTGCTTTAGGATCGCCTTTGTATTCGACGTCGGTGGTGCCGATAATTGAGAACTCATCCATCCACGGAATGACAAACACAATACGTTTATCTTCGTTTTGCAGGATGTATGCCTGTTTCTGGGTGTGTACGCGCGGCACCACAATGTGGCTGCCTTTAATCAGGCGGATACCGTAAGGTGAAGGCAGGTGCATACCGTCGTCGAAGAACTCTTTCACCCACGGACCGGTGGCGTTAACCAGGCCGCGAGCCTGCCAGGTGTGTTTCTTGCCGGTATCGATATCTTCCGCTTCGACAATCCACAGACCGTTTTCACGACGAGCGGAGGTGGCGCGAGTACGGGTTAATACTTCCCCGCCTTTACGCACAACCATTTGGGCATTTGCCAAAACTAGCCGTGCATCGTCTACCCAACAGTCAGAATATTCGAAACCGCGCACAATCTCGGGTTTCATCACAGAATCTGCGCCAAAACGCAAACCAGTGGAACTCGGTAAACTGGTGCGTTTGCCCAGATGATCGTACATAAACAGACCAATACGGATCATCCAGGCCGGACGCAGGTGTGGGCGATGGGGCAGACGAAAGCGCATCGGGAAGGCGATATGCGGTGCCATCTTCAACAGGACTTCACGTTCAGCCAGCGCTTCGCTGACCAGACGAAATTCGTAGTGTTCCAGGTAGCGCAGGCCACCGTGGATGAGTTTGGAGCTGGCGGAGGAGGTTGCACAGGCTAAATCCTGCGCTTCCAGCATCAGCACGGATAAACCGCGTCCAGCGGCATCTGCCGCGATACCGGCACCGTTGATGCCTCCACCTATCACAATCAGATCTTTGGTTTCCATGCTGGCCTCTCGCACTTTCGTTATAGCTCATTAATGTTCGTTATCGAGCATAATAGCAAAGAATCGCGCCATTGGTAACATCGGATAAACAATTTACAGTGATACATATAACATTATGGCGTTTACCTGTGCAGGCGACGTACACTGCCAGGTAATATTGGTTACCTGCATAGAAATAATAAGAGAACATCATGGATCAGTTTGAATGTATCAATGTCGAAGAAGCCCATCAGAAGCTGCTGCACGGAACGGCGGTGCTGGTGGATATCCGCGATCCGCAAAGCTATGCCATGGGCCATGCGCCACAGGCGTTTCACCTGACTAACGACACGCTGGGTTCCTTTATGCGTGACCATGATTTTGATACCGTTGTGCTGGTGATGTGTTACCACGGCAACAGCAGTAAAGGTGCGGCACAATATCTGCTTCAGCAGGGGTACGATGCGGTGTACAGCATCGACGGTGGATTCGATGCCTGGCATCGACATTTTCCTGCGGAAGTGACGTTTGGTGCGTAAGCCCGACGCTACAGTGAAGTATGGCGGATATAACAAAGATGCAGCCTGAAACGGGTAGTGTCGATATACTGTCCTCTTTTGTGTGGATGAAGCGACAGCAACGATGTTGATGATTACCTCTTTTGCTAACCCCCGCGTGGCGCAGGCCTTTGTTGATTATATGGCGACACAGGGCGTTATCCTGACGATTCAGCAACATAGTCAAACGGATGTCTGGCTGGCGGATGAGTCCCAGGCTGAACGCGTGCGCGCTGAGCTGGCGCGTTTTCTGGAAAACCCAGGCGACCCGCGTTACCTGGCGGCCAGCTGGCAGTCCGGCCAAACCGACAGTGGCCTGCACTATCAACGTTTTCCGTTTCTTGCCACGCTGCGCGAACGCGCCGGCCCGGTCACCTGGGTGGTGATGGCCGCGTGTGTGCTGGTGTTTATCGCCATGAATGTGGTGGGCGATCAAACGGTGATGCTGTGGTTAGCGTGGCCGTTCGATCCCTCGCTGAAATTTGAATTCTGGCGTTATTTCACCCACGCTTTTATGCACTTCTCGCTGATGCACATCCTCTTCAACCTGCTGTGGTGGTGGTATCTCGGCGGGGCGGTAGAAAAGCGGTTGGGCAGCGGAAAACTGATCGTTATTACCGTTATCAGCGCCCTGCTGAGCGGCTATGTGCAGCAGAAATTCAGCGGCCCGTGGTTTGGTGGGTTGTCTGGCGTGGTGTATGCGTTGATGGGCTATGTGTGGCTACGCGGCGAACGCGATCCGCAAAGCGGTATTTTCCTGCAGCGTGGTTTGATTCTCTTTGCCTTGATTTGGATTGTTGCCGGTTGGTTCGATCTGTTTGGTATGTCGATGGCGAACGGCGCACATATGGCTGGCCTGGCCGTTGGTCTGGCTATGGCATTGGCAGACACGCTCAATGTGCGAAAACGAACTTGAATGAGAGTGTTGTGATAGCAAACTGTAGGCCGGATAAGCGTTAGCGCCATCCGGCAAAATTCCAGGGAACAATAATGAAACAAACACAACGACATGACGCGATCATTGAACTGGTAAAAAAACAGGGATACGTCAGCACTGAGGAGTTGGTGGAGCATTTCTCCGTCAGCCCACAAACGATTCGCCGGGACCTTAACGACCTGGCCGATCAGAACATGATTTTGCGCCACCACGGCGGCGCGGCGTTGCCCTCCAGCTCGGTGAATACCCCCTGGCATGATCGTAAGGCCACGCAGACGGCAGAAAAAGAGCGCATTGCCCGTAAGGTCGCCACGCAGATCCCGAACGGCTCCACGTTGTTTATTGACATTGGTACCACGCCGGAAGCCGTCGCTCACGCGCTGCTGAACCATAGCAACTTGCGTATTGTGACCAACAACCTCAACGTGGCCAATACGCTGATGGTGAAAGAGGATTTCCGCATTATTCTGGCCGGGGGCGAACTGCGTAGCCGCGATGGCGGCATTATGGGCGAAGCCACCCTCGACTTTATTTCACAATTTCGTCTGGATTTCGGTATTTTGGGGATCAGCGGTATCGACAGCGATGGTTCATTGCTGGAATTTGATTACCACGAAGTCCGCACCAAACGCGCCATTATTGAGAATTCACGGCATGTAATGCTGGTGGTGGATCATTCGAAGTTTGGTCGAAATGCAATGGTGAATATGGGCAGCATCAGCATGGTGGACGCCGTGTATACCGACACCCTGCCGCCTGCGGGCGTGATGCAGGTGATTGCCGACCACCATATTCAGCTGGAGTTGTGCTAAGCCAACGACAGGCCCGGTAAGCGTTAACGCCTCCGGGCTAATTACACCCCGTACCCCATCATCTTCAACAGTTTTTGCGCATGCTGTACCGCGTCCTGGCGGTGAGCCACGCCGAGTTTTTGGTACAAATTGCGGATGTGCGTTTTGATGGTCGTCGCGGCAACGGCCAGCTCACCGGCGATTTGCTCGTTGCTGTAGCCGGAATAAATCAGTCCTAACACCTGCCATTCGCGCTGGGTCAGCGGACTGGTGCGGATAAGCTCCGGGACTTCGGGATGGGTCAGCAGACGCTCCACGAACCCTTCATCAAAGTGGGCGAATTTGTGGCGGTGATGTTGGTTAATTTCACGCAGAATGCGCTGGGCGCGATGCTGATCGAGTTCCGGTAACGTATTAAGCTGGATTAGCTGGCGTAACTGCTGCGCCATCGCTTCACCTTCAATCACAAAATGGCTGATAAACCCGGTACGATTCGCCAACTGCAGTGCATCAAGTAACACGCGCTGTGCATCATTTTTGCGTCCAGCCTGCCAGTACAGCTGATTCAGCAGCAACAGGTTGCGGTTGAGATCGCTCATCAGGCGCAGGTTACGCGCATTTTCATTGAGTTCTTCCAGTACAATTTCTGCCGGTTCAAATTCACCGAGCAGGATCTGCGCGCGGGCAATGTTACGCCACTGACCTTGCAGGAAGTGGTTGTTGGCAAACTCCGGTTTCGGCGTATGACGCAGCCAGTTGGCGGCCGAATTTTTGTCACCGACCATTTGCCAGTAAATCACGCGGACCTTATCGGCATTGGAGATCCAGTCGCTGTGATAATGTCCGTTGCCCAGCAGGTTTTCCAGACGGTTGAGCAAGCTGCGGGCATTGTCCAGATCGCCTCGCGCCAGCGAACACTGTACCAGCAGTGCCAGACACTGTAGCTGCTGCTGCGGCTGAAAGGTGGAAAGCAGTTCAATGCCGCTGCGGGCAGACGCTTCGGATTCGTCCAGCCGCGCCCAGGCCCACAGGAGCTGCGCGCGGATGCGTACCAGGAATTCATGCATAGGCAGCTGTTCCAGATGCTGCTCTTTCACCAGCTGGAAGGCTTTTTCCTGGGTTTCCCAGGCGGCTTGCAAAAAGCCCTGGGCGAATAAAATTTCGCTTTGTTGGATCAAACTCCACAACGCGTAATGCCAGACGTCATGATGACGCGCCATTTGCTCCGTTTGCTGCATTAATGACAGCGAGCGTGTCAGGTCGCCCTTACAGTGCAGGACTTCGCCGTGCACCGAGGTGGCGACGATACGGCTGTAGAACCAGGCGATCGGTAACTCATCCAGCGCCAGTTTTGCCAGACGCTCAGCTTCGTCAGGATTACCGTCGTTAATCGCTACCTGAGCACGCAGTGCATTAAATTCGGCATGCAGCGTTGGCTCCATATCACCTTTCATTTCCTGCTCAGCGCGCGCCAGAAGGGTGTTCACTTCACTGTAGCGGTGCTGGCTCTGCATCAGCCAGGCCTGTAGCAGCACCAGACGTGGATTTTCCAGCAGGCTTTCCCACGGCAGCGCTTTTAATGACTCTTCCAGCAGCGCCAGCTCGCTGTGGTTAAACAACCCCCACGCATGATTGAGCAGGATATCTCGCAGCATATGGGCGTCGCCTGCCGCCAGCGCATGGTGAATGGCTTCGCTGGGGAAACCTTGCTCCATCCAGCTTTCTGCAGCGGCGCGATGGATCTCGGGGAGTTCGGCCGCCAGTTCCCACTGACAGCGCTGGCGTAAGAAGTTACCAAACAGCGGGTGATAGCTAAACCATTCGCCGATGTCGTCCATCCGCTGCAGGAATAGCCCCTGACGCTCAATCTCTTCCAGCCGCATTTGGCCGTTCTCTTCC
Organism: Citrobacter sp. TBCS-14; assembly: GCF_005280805.1. Classification (NCBI taxonomy): domain Bacteria; kingdom Pseudomonadati; phylum Pseudomonadota; class Gammaproteobacteria; order Enterobacterales; family Enterobacteriaceae; genus Citrobacter; species Citrobacter sp. TBCS-14. Next base: position 81,608 of record NZ_SZWM01001345.1, on the reverse strand, counting down.
CCGGTCACCCGCACAATCAGCGCATCGTTCATGGAGCGCAATATGGCGCTTTTCAACAGGAAGTGGCGGGTACTGAGATCCACGCTGTCCAGCGCTTCATCGACCAGATAATCTGATAAATGGCTGGCGTTGATCCCGGCCAGGCGTCGTGCCGACTGGTGCGCGGAATGATTGTTCTGGCGTGCGGAAAGGGCGATCAGCTGTAATGCGGTAGCCCACCCGGCGACGTCATCGCACATGCGGCTGCTTTCCGCCGCTTCGATGGGGGAGGATAAACGTCGATCGAAGAACTGTTTCGCTTCCTGATGGTTGAAGGCCAGCTGTTGGCTGCCGATTTCCAATAGCTGATCGCGCACCCGCAGGTTGGCAATACCCAGCTGCGGTAAGTTACGTGACAGCACCACCAGCGTGAGATTCTCAGGTTGGTGGCGCAGGAAAAAACGCATGGCTTCGTGGATGGCCGGATTAGAGATTAAGTGATAATCATCCACCACCAGGTACAGCGGACGATGCCATTCTGCCAGTTCAATGAAGAGCTGAGCAAACAGTGAGGTCAGGCTGGCGTACTGGCGTTTTTGTACCATGGCTTCACTGGTCGTACAGTGTCCACCGGTCGCCTGTTGAATAGCGGCAATCAAATAGCTGGCAAAGCGTTCCTGCTGGTTATCACCCTCATCCAGTGAGAACCAGCCCAGTTCATTTTTCCCCGCCGCCCACTGTGAAACCAGCGTCGTTTTTCCATAACCAGCAGGACTTGTTACCAGGGCGAGCCTGAAATTGTTCGCGCCGGAAAGTTTAGCCAACAGGCGCTCACGAACCACCGTATGGTCGAGACGAACCGGACGACTTAATTTAGACGGAATCAACATATGTTAGTCACTTCACTGTGTGAAAATGGGGAAAATGATTTTTTTTGCGCTTCGTAATTAATAGCTATAAGGTCGGCCAGAAAGTCATTTTATGCAAGCTAAGCGGGTTTTTTGTGTGTCTGAATTTGCACTATGTCACAATTCTATACATCTATTGCAATAATTGCTCTTAGGGGCCACAAAGGCCGTGGCGACTGGGTTTGGCGTTATTCTGATGGTCGCGAAAATACCCACTCGTTTTTTATGACTCGTGTATTGTCCGGAGTGTTGTCATGGGTATTCGCGATCGACTTAAAACTTTCGTGTGAAATATCTTAATCACTATATGTATTTCAGGTTAGAAACTGTTTCTCTGTTTACATATTTTTTCTCAACCGTATCCCGCTATTTGATATTGTCTGCTGAGTCCCTTTTGGTTAATGCGAAAAACCTGTCGCATTGACAGGTATTTTATGTGGGTATTCTGCGTAACGACGGGCAATACCCTCTCCTTTAAGTGGCGGCGATCACATTTTTATGCTCATCCCCGCACCTCCTCCCTCCCTAATCCTCACCAGGATGAGGAAGGTCAACATTGAGCCTGGCAAACTAGCGATAACGTTGTTTATTACCTAAAGGATCTGGAACCTCTATGTCACAGCCAACCTTCAACAAGGATCTCTTTCAAGCGGCCCTGACTCGTCAGTGGCAGCGCTTTGGTTTACTGTCGGCTCACGAAATGACGTCACGTCAGTGGTGGCAGGCCGTGAGTGGGGCGTTGGCTGAATTGCTCAGCGCCCAGCCTGCGGTGAAACCCGCTAAAAACCAGCGCCATGTTAACTACATTTCGATGGAGTTTTTGATCGGTCGCCTGACGGGCAACAACCTGCTAAACCTGGGCTGGTATCAGGGGGTGAGCGATGAGCTGAAAGCGCACGACATCAATCTGACCGACCTGCTGGAAGAAGAAACCGACCCGGCGCTGGGTAACGGTGGGCTGGGACGCCTGGCGGCCTGCTTCCTCGACTCAATGGCAACGGTCGGCCAGTCCGCGACGGGCTACGGCCTGAATTACCAGTACGGCCTGTTCCGTCAGTCGTTTGCTGATGGCCAACAGATGGAAGCGCCGGACGACTGGCATCGCGGAAGCTATCCGTGGTTCCGTCATAACGAGGCGCTGGATGTGCAGGTCGGTATTGGCGGCAAAGTTAGCAAAGAAGGTCACTGGACGCCCGGGTTTATCATCACTGGCCAGGCCTGGGATCTGCCGGTGCTCGGTTATCGTAACGGCGTGGCGCAACCGCTGCGTCTGTGGCAGGCCAGCCACGCGCATCCGTTTAACCTGACCAAATTCAACGACGGCGATTTCCTGCGTGCAGAGCAGCAAGGTATCGACGCTGAAAAACTGACTAAAGTGCTGTACCCGAACGATAACCACACGGCGGGCAAGAAGCTGCGCCTGATGCAGCAGTACTTCCAGTGTGCTTGTTCGGTGGCCGATATTCTGCGCCGCCATCACCTGGCAGGGCGTAAGCTGCATCAACTGGCTGATTTTGAAGTCATTCAGCTGAACGACACCCACCCGACCATCGCTATTCCTGAGCTGCTGCGCGTGCTGATTGACGAGCATCAGATGAGCTGGGACGACGCGTGGGCGATTACCAGCAAAACGTTCGCGTATACCAACCATACGCTGATGCCGGAAGCGCTGGAGTGCTGGGATGAGAAACTGATAAAAGCGCTGCTGCCGCGCCATATGCAAATCATCAAAGAGATTAACGACCGCTTTAAGACGTTGGTGGATAAAACCTGGCCTGGCGACGATGCGGTGTGGGCGAAGCTGGCAGTCGTGCACAACAAGCAGGTACGCATGGCGAACCTGTGCGTGGTTAGCGGCTTTGCTGTTAACGGCGTAGCGGCGCTGCACTCTGATCTGGTCGTGAAAGACTTGTTCCCGGAATATCACCAGCTGTGGCCGAACAAATTCCATAACGTGACTAACGGTATTACGCCGCGCCGCTGGATTAAACAGTGCAACCCGGCACTTGCTGCGTTGTTGGATAAATCGCTGAAGAAAGAGTGGGCCAACGATCTTGACCAGTTGATCAACCTGGAAAAATACGCCGACGACGCTAAGTTTCGTCAGCAGTATCGCGACATCAAGCTGGCGAACAAACAGCGCCTGGTGGCGTTTATTAAAGCGCGTACCGGTATTGAGATAACCACCGACGCCATCTTTGATATTCAGATCAAACGTCTGCATGAGTACAAACGCCAACACCTGAATCTGCTGCATATTCTGGCGTTGTACAAAGAAATTCGTGAGAACCCGCAGGCAGATCGCGTCCCGCGCGTATTCCTGTTTGGCGCGAAAGCGGCACCGGGTTACTACCTGGCGAAGAACATCATCTTTGCTATCAACAAAGTGGCGGAAACCATTAATAACGATCCGCACGTCGGCGACAAGTTGAAGGTGGTATTCCTGCCGGATTACTGTGTCTCAGCGGCGGAAATGCTGATCCCGGCGGCGGATATCTCTGAGCAGATCTCGACGGCGGGCAAAGAAGCGTCTGGTACCGGCAACATGAAGCTGGCGCTGAACGGAGCGTTAACGGTGGGCACGCTGGACGGGGCTAACGTCGAAATCGCCGAGAAAGTGGGTGATGAAAACATCTTTATCTTTGGCCACACCGTGGAAGAGGTGAAGGCGCTGAAGGCGAAAGGCTATGACCCGGTGAAATGGCGCAAGAAAGACAAAGTGCTGGATGCGGTACTGAAAGAGCTGGAAAGCGGTAAATACAGCAACGGTGATAAACACGCCTTTGATCAGATGTTGCACAGCATCGGTAAGCAGGGCGGTGACCCGTATCTGGTGATGGCCGACTTCGCCGCCTACGTTGAAGCCCAGAAGCAGGTTGATGTGTTGTACCGTGACCAGGAGGCCTGGACCCGAGCGGCGATCCTGAATACCGCACGCTGTGGCATGTTCAGCTCGGATCGCTCCATCCGCGATTATCAGGCTCGTATCTGGCAGGCAAAACGCTAATAAGGAACCGCGATGGAAGGCAAACGTCTGGATAATGCCGCGCTGGCGGCGGGGATCAGCCCCAATTACATTAATGCCCACGGTAAACCGCAGTCTATTGGCGCCGATACCAAACGGCGTTTGCTTGACGCCATGCATCGTACTACCGCCGCCACGAAAGTGGCGGTGACTCCGGTGCCAAACGTGATGGTGTATACCGTCGGCAAAAAAATGCCGCTGGCGGTTGAAGGGAGTGGTGAATTTAGCTGGCTGCTGACCACCGAAGACGGTGTGCAGCACAAAGGGCATGTCACTGGCGGTAAATCTTTTCACCTTCCGGCGAAGTTGCCGGAGGGGTATCACACGCTCACCCTGACTCAGGACGAAGCGCGCAGCCATTGCCGCATCATCGTCGCGCCAAAACGTTGCTATGAGCCGCAGGCGCTGCTGGCCGGGCAAAAGCTGTGGGGTGCCTGCGTCCAGCTTTATACCCTGCGTTCAGAGAACAATTGGGGGATTGGTGATTTTGGCGATCTGAAGGCGATGCTGCCGGAAGTGGCTAAACGCGGCGGGGCGTTTATTGGCCTCAACCCGATCCACGCGCTGTATCCGGCGAACCCGGAGAGCGCCAGCCCGTATAGCCCGTCTTCGCGCCGTTGGCTGAACGTGATCTACATTGATGTGAATGCGGTAGAGGACTTCCGTCTGAGCAAAGCGGCGCAGAACTGGTGGCAGAAGCCTGCCACGCAGCAAGCCCTGCAACAGGCCCGCGATGCCGAGTGGGTGGATTACACCACCGTGACCACGCTGAAGATGACCGCGTTACGTCTGGCGTGGAAAGGGTTCTCTGTGCGTGATGATGAGCAGATGGCGGCATTCCGTCGTTTTGTGGCTCAGGAAGGTGAAAGTCTTTACTGGCAGGCGGCGTTCGACGCGCTGCATGCATATCAGGCGAAAGAAGATGAGTCGCGCTGGGGTTGGCCTGCGTGGCCGGAAGACTTCCGGACGGTGGACTCACCGGCGGTGAAACAATTCTGCGCAGAGCACCGCGATGAAGTGGATTTCTACCTCTGGCTACAGTGGCTGGCGTATACCCAGTTTGCTGCCTGTTGGGAAACCAGTCAGGGCTTTGCAATGCCTATCGGGTTGTACCGCGATCTGGCGGTCGGCGTAGCAGAAGGTGGGGCGGAAACCTGGTGTGACCGTGAGCTGTACTGCCTGAAAGCGTCCGTTGGTGCACCGCCGGATATTCTTGGTCCGCTCGGTCAGAACTGGGGCCTGCCGCCGATGGATCCGCATATCATCACCGCGCGCGCCTACGAGCCGTTTATCGAGCTGCTGCGTGCCAATATGCAGAACTGCGGGGCGCTGCGTATTGACCATGTAATGTCGATGCTGCGTTTGTGGTGGATCCCCTACGGCGAAACCGCCGATCATGGCGCCTACGTGCATTACCCGGTCGACGACCTGCTTTCTATTCTGGCGCTGGAAAGTCAACGTCATCACTGTATGGTGATTGGTGAAGACCTGGGTACTGTACCGGTAGAAATTGTCAGCAAGCTGCGTGACAGCGGCGTGTATTCCTACAAAGTGCTCTATTTTGAGAATGACCATGAGAAGAACTTCCGCGCGCCGCAGGCGTACCCGGAACAATCAATGGCAGTCGCGGCGACGCATGACCTTCCTACGCTTAAAGGCTATTGGGACAGCGGTGATCTGACGCTCGGTAAAACGCTGGGGCTGTACCCGGATGAAGTTGTGCTGCGCGGGTTGTATCAGGACCGTGAACTGGCGAAGCAGGGCCTGTTGGATGCGCTGCACAAATACGGCTGTCTGCCAAAACGCGCCGGACACAAGGCGTCGTTGATGTCGATGACGCCGATCCTCAACCGGGGTATGCAGCGCTATATCGCCGACAGCAACAGCGCCCTACTGGGCCTGCAGCCGGAGGACTGGCTGGATATGGCGGAGCCGGTCAATATTCCGGGGACCAGCGACCAGTACAAAAACTGGCGGCGTAAGCTGACGACGACGCTAGAGGCGATGTTTGCCGATGGTGGGGTGAACAAGCTGATTAAGGATTTGGACAAACGGCGAAAAGCTGCCGCGAAGAAGAAGTAAAAAAAAGCCGGGAAAATCCCGGCTTTTTTACATCAGATAGCCATATTTAGCAGCAGGCATCCTACCAGACCGCATACCGAAATAATGGTTTCCAGCATTGACCATGACTTGATGGTCTCGCCGATGGTCAGGTTGAAGTATTCCTTGAACAGCCAGAAGCCCGGATCGTTCACGTGGGAGAAGATGACGGAGCCGGAGCCTACTGCAATAACCATCAGCTCAGGGCTCACGCCGGTCGTTGCAATCAGCGGTGCCACAATCCCACCTGCGGTGATGGCTGCCACGGTAGCAGAACCCAGTGCGATACGCAGTACAGCGGCAATTGACCATGCCATCAGCAGCGGAGAGACGTTGGTTTCATGCATCATAGAGGCGATGTATTTGTCGACGCCGCTATCCACCAGTACCTGTTTGAACGCACCGCCACCGCCGATAATCAGCAGCATCATTGCGATGATCTTGATGGAGGACACCAGCGTGTCGTTAATCTGATCCATCGAACGTCCACGGTTCAGACCAAAGGTGAACATCGCAATCAGAACGGCAATCAGCGTTGCCATAACCGGGTCACCGAGGAACTCTGCAACCGGCAGGAAGGCATGGCCTTTCGGCAGGATCATCTCCGCGATAGCACGCATCGCCATCAGCACGACCGGAACCAGAGAGGTCCAGACGCTGACGCCAAAGCCTGGCATTTCTTCTTCAGTGAAGGTTTTTGCACTGTACAGACCTTCCGGGATTGGCTTATCAATGCCCTTCAGGAAACGCGCATACACCGGACCCGCCAGAATAACGGTCGGGATCGCCAGAATCGTACCAAACAGCAGGGTTTTACCCATATCGGCGTGGAAAATGGTGGCAATTGCGGTCGGGCCCGGGTGTGGCGGCAAGAAGCCGTGGGTCACAGACAGCGCAGCGGCCATTGGCACACCGACATACAGCAGCGGGATGTTCGCGGCGGCAGCGATGGTGAATACCAGCGGCAGCATCAGCACGAAGCCCACTTCGTAGAACAGCGCAAAGCCCACGGTGAAGCCGGTTAATACCACGGCCCACTGGATGTGCTTTTTGCCGAATTTAGCAATCAGCGTGGTGGCAATACGTTGCGCACCGCCGCAGTCTGCCAGCATTTTGCCCAACATGGCGCCAAAACCCATAATCAGGGCGAGGCTACCAAGGGTTCCGCCGACGCCGGCTTTAATTGAACCGATGACTTTATCCAGTGGCATCCCTTGCATCAATCCGACAGCAAGCGCCACCAGGACGAGAGCGATGAAGCCGTTCATTTTGAAACGGATCATCAGGAGGAGTAACAAGATTACACCGATAGCAACGATGACTAATGGCATGATTTACCTGGCCTTTACTTTGTTATGGGTAACGTCAGTGTTTAGATGACAAATTCTGATTGTCCCGACCGGGAACAGAGTTATTACGGCACCAATGCTGATTGCCTTCAAAACTACGTAGTTTAGCTGGCTGTTATGAGTGTTCCAGGTGCGTGCGATAATGATACGGGTAACATGTAGTGATTGAAAATCACCTGGGCAGGCAAAATTTAAATTATGAGAGGCAGGTCAAATTATAGGGGGGTTGTTGCAGGACATATGCGGAGAAATGCAGGGGTGTAGGCCGGATAACGCGTTTACGCTGCCATCCGGCACCAATGCCCGATGACGACGCTGATGCGTCTTATCGGGCCTACGGATACTAGTAGTAAGAGTGTTCGCCGCGCTGGTGTTCGGTCAAATCGCGAACGCCTTTCAGCTCCGGGAATTCAGCCAGCAGCTGCTTCTCGATGCCTTCTTTCAGTGTGACATCGACCATTGAACAGCCGTTACAGCCGCCACCGAATTGCAGAATTGCGTAGCCTTCGTCGGTGATTTCCATCAAGGAGACACGGCCACCGTGGCCAGCCAGCTGTGGGTTAATCTGTGACTGCAGCATGTACTCCACGCGTTCCATCAGCGGTGCGTCATCAGACACTTTACGCATTTTCGCATTAGGTGCTTTCAGGGTCAGCTGGGAGCCTAACTGGTCGGTAACAAAATCAATTTCTGCCTCTTCCAGGTACGGTGCGCTCAGTTCATCAACGTAAGCGGTCAGCAGGTCAAATTTAATGGCGGTGTCGGTTGCTTCCACGGCGTCCGGCGGGCAATAAGAAACGCCGCATTCAGCGTTAGGCGTGCCGGGATTAATCACAAATACGCGAATTTGTGTCCCTTCTTCCTGATTTGCCAACAGTTTGGCAAAGTGCGCTTGTGCAGCATCGGAAATATGGATCATAGTAATGGCCTAATAGTTGACTATTTTACTTGGTTATAATACGCCCATCATCGAGGCTCTACAAGGTTCGACACAGGCACCATACCTGGACAGTCGCCGCGCCGTTGCGTAAAAGCAGCTGCGCGATCTCCGCGACGGTACTTCCGGTAGTGACGACATCATCCACAACAACCATATGGAGTCCCTGCACCGGCAATTCAAGGCGAAACGCATTTTTCAGGTTGCGTTTGCGTAATCGGGCGCTGAGATGGTGCTGTGTGGCGGTGGGGCGAGTTCGTGTGATGGCCTGACCGTCCCAGTCGCAGCCCAGCCAGCGTGCCAGTGAGCGACACAGTAAGTCACTTTGATTAAATCCCCTGCGCCAATGGCGGCGTTGCCAGAGTGGAACGCTAATCAGCCGATCCGGCAGGGGAAGGCCACGAGTACGGCGAGCCTGTAATACCTCCAGCAACATCAAGCGCGACAGTGCGGGGGCGATGTCACTACGCCGGGAAAACTTCAGCTGGTGGATTAGCCCGCTCAGCGGCGGCACGTAGTCACTGACCGCGATCAGTCGCTGCCACGGCGGCGGCTTTTGCAGGCAGCGTCCGCAGGGAATATCGGGGTGGGCGGCGGGCAGCCCGCACTGTGGGCACAGGCAGACATGTTGACACGTCGCACGCGTGCAAACGGAACACATTCCCCAGTGCCCGAGCATTAACGGCATTCGGCATAGCCAGCACAATCCTGGTACTGTTAGCATAGGTTCATCCTTGTTGGTCAAAAGAGAACAGTAACTGATGAATGACATCTGGTGGCAGACCCGGGGTTCGGGAAATTGCCATCTTGTGCTGCTGCACGGATGGGGACTGAATGCGGAAGTCTGGCATTGCATAAGTGAGGAATTAAGCTCGCATTTTACGCTGCACCTGGTTGATTTACCGGGATTTGGGCGCAGTCAGGGTTTTGGTGCGATGCCGCTGGAAGAAATGGCGGAGTGCGTTTTGCAACAGGCTCCGGAGAAAGCCATCTGGCTGGGCTGGAGTCTGGGCGGATTGGTGGCGAGTCAGGTGGCGTTGACCCATCCTGAGCGCGTGCAGGCGCTGGTTACCGTCGCCTCTTCGCCATGCTTTAGCGCACGCGATGAGTGGCCTGGTATTAAGCCTGAAGTGCTGGCGGGCTTCCAGCAGCAGCTTAGCGAAGACTTCCAGCGGACGGTGGAGCGTTTCCTGGCACTGCAAACGATGGGGACGGAGACGGCGCGTCAGGATGCGCGTGCGCTGAAGAAAACGGTGCTGGCGTTACCGATGCCGGATGTGGCGGTGCTGAATGGTGGGCTGGAGATCCTGAAAACGGTCGACCTGCGTGAGCCGCTCTGCGCCCTGGACATGCCGTTCCTGCGTTTGTACGGCTATCTCGATGGTCTGGTGCCGCGTAAAGTCGTGCCGATGCTGGATGCACTGTGGCCGCAGAGTGAGTCGTTGATATTTGCCAAAGCGGCACATGCGCCGTTTATTTCGCATCCTGCTGAGTTCTGTACCGCGCTGGTGGCGTTGAAGCAGCAGATCTAGCGCTGTATCCCGCTCGGGGATTGGGGCTATTTGTAGGCCGGATAAGCGTAGCGCCATCCGGCCTATTGCAACAGGTTAGCGTAATGCCCACCACTCGCGCAGACAGGCTTTCCCTTCAGGGCAACTCTTGCAGCTTCCAGAAAGACACCCGTCGGCATCTTCCTGAATACGTACTGCTTTACCCATCTGTTCTAACTGATTCAGCATGGCGTCAATCATCGGCTGCGGGGTGTGCAGCGTATGGCTGATTTGTGTTGCCTCCATACGCCCCCGCAGAGCCAGTAAATCACGTACCTGAATAAGCGATGCCATCATTCACCGCCTAGTGGCAATCGCCGGTGGTGCTGGCACAGCAGGAACCTGGCGTCTTATTGGTCGCCAGCAGTTCGATATCTACCCGACTGCGTGCGCGGCGCAGCATTCCCAGCAGCACGATGTTAAACAGAATGACGGTTAAAATGCACACCAGACTGTAGGTCGGATGCTCTTTGTAGCTGACCGTCTGGTAAAACAGCGTCGACAGAGAGTAGGCGATGTTCAGTCCCCACAGAATGGAGAAGCCCATCCAGCCACGGCTGGATTCACGAGCAATAGCGCCCATTACCGAAATGCACGGGACATACAGCAGCACGAAAATCAGGTAACTGTACGCGGCGGCGGCGCTGCCGAACTTCGCACCCATCACGCCCATTGCGCCGGTTGCCATCTCACCGTCGCCTTTGCTGGCTTCGATAGGGTTAGCCAGCACGCTCAGGCTGAAGGTGTCTTTCAGACTTTGCCAGGTTTCACCCAGCGCACCTGCTAACTCGTCACCGAGGTTGAACTCGGCCGGGTTGAACTCTTCTTCCTGAATATTTTCAGCGGTATAGAGCGTATTCAGCGTACCGACAACCACTTCTTTTGCCATGGCTCCGGTGAACAGACCCACGGTGGCCTGCCAGTTATCTTCGTGTACGCCAATCGGTTTGAAGATAGGGGTGATTACGCGACTGACGGACGCCAGCGCCGAGTCGTTGATGTTATCGACGATTTTTCCGCTCAGGGAGAAACTGTTAAACGCGCTGAGGAAAATACTGACGATGATGATGACTTTACCGGCGCGCAGGACAAAGCCTTTCAGGCGCTGCCAGGTCTGAATGACCAGGCTTTTAACGTGCGGTACATGGTAAACCGGCAGCTCCATCACGAACGGTGTGGCTTCGCCACGCATAATGGTGTGCTTGAGCATCAGGCCGGTCAGTACCGCCATGACGATACCCAGTACGTACAGTGAGAAGACGGCCAGCGCGCCGTTCTGGCCAAAGAACGCCGCAGCAAACACGGCGAAAATCGCCAGACGCGCACCGCAGGACATAAACGGCGCCATCATGATGGTCATCAGACGTTCACGCGGTGCATCCAGCGTGCGTGCGCCCATCACGGAAGGGACGTTACAGCCGAAGCCGACAATTAGCGGGACAAACGATTTACCCGGTAATCCCAGTGCCTGCATCAAACGGTCCATCACAAACGCAGCACGCGCCATATAGCCGGAGTCTTCGAGGAACGAGAGGAACAGGTACATCATGCCGATTTGCGGCACCAGCGGCAGCACGGTGTTAATCCCGCCGCCAAGACCCTGCGCCAGGAAGATGGTTAACCAGTCCGGGAAGTGCAGGGTGTAGCCAATCCACTGAATACCATGGATAAAGAGTGCCACGGAACCGACGTCAAACAGCGGCTGCAGCGCGCCACCGATGTTAATGGCGAGCAGGAACATCAGGTACATTACGAACAGAAATACTGGCAGGCCGAGGAAGCGATTAAGTACGACCTTATCGACCGCGGTGGTGAAGCGGCTTGGCTCTGCGGTCAGGGTGTTGCTGACGGTATCGCAGATGGCGGCAATGCACTGGTAACGTGCATCAGCAATATGCAGCGCCGGATCGTCCATTGTTTCACTCAGACGAGTCAGCGCGGCATCCAGATTTTGTGCCGCATCACCCGCGTAGGCGCGGCTGTAGATATCGCCTTCCAGCATCTGCAGACCGAGCCAGCGACGTTGTTGCTGCGGCATCTCTTTGGCCATCGCGTCAGCCAGAGACTCGGCTTCACGCAGCAGCGGTTGGGCATAATGTACCAGCTCGACGGTGTCGTTTTCTTTGTAGCGATCGATAGCCAGCTTCAGTGCTTCAATCCCGCGACCACGGGTTGAGACCAGCGGCACCACCGGGCAGCCCAGACGGGCGGAAAGGGCATCGATATCAATCCGGATTTGCTGCTTCTCAGCAATGTCCAGCATGTTCAGCGCGACGATGCAGGGGATACCCAGTTCAAGCAGTTGCAGCGTCAGGTAGAGGTTACGCTCGAGGTTGGAGGCATCGACCACGTTGATCAGCAGGTCGGCGTCGCCGCTTAAGATATAGTGACAGGCAATTTGCTCATCGAGGGAGGTCTGCGATGAGATGGTCGTCAAAGAATAGGTGCCGGGTAAATCCACCAGCGTAACCTGATGGTCAGTTGTCGAGAAATGACCTTCTTTGCGCTCAACGGTAACGCCAGCCCAGTTACCCACACGCTGACGTGCGCCGGTAAGCTGATTGAATAATGTTGTCTTGCCGGAATTAGGATTACCAATTAAACCAATGGTTAGTTTTTTCATTTTTATAGACTCACTGTATTAACAGGAAACCGCTTCCACTTCTAATAACGCCAGATCTTTTTTCCGCAACACCAGGCTGACTCGGCGTGTTTCAATATGGATAGGATCGCCTAATGGGGCGACGCGAACCACATTGAACGATGAGCCTGGCAGCATGCCGAGCGACAAGAGCTTCTGCCGGTACGCCGGGCTGATATCACGAGAAAAACCGGTAATTTTCCAAGCAGTGTCTGGAGTGAATTGCATAGGGACCTACTTATATCTCGCTAACTGGATGATTACCTCATGGGGCGAAAGGCGGCATGAGACCAGATGATTAGCCAACGAAGGAAAGAGTAAATAATCAACAAAACAATGATAATGAGAATGGTTTCTATCATCAATAGAATAAATGTGACGGAATGTTGGATTGGCGAATAATTTGAGTCAATTTTGATATGGCTCAACATTTATTCAGGTCTGACATGAATGATTCGAGGGAGAAACTATTGGAATTTATTAATGTTTAATTAAGGTTTCAGCTGTTAATAAAGTGATAAATATATTGTGACGGAAAGCGATAAATATATTAAATAGGCCGGATGGCAACGCTCGCGCGTCTTATCCGGCCTACAAATTAATAACGACAAGTTGGCCGGCTAAGGTGTTTACACCGCCATCCGGCACACGCGTCACACTAGCGCTTTTTACCCATTGCCGCCGCCAGTGCATCCATCATCGCACTGTTACCGGCTGACTGCGCTTCACGACCACGGGGTTTTGCGGCTTTAGGCGCCGGGCGGTTACCCTGTGTGCGCTCGTTGTTGCCACCGCCGCCGCGACGGGCATTGGTTTCACCCGGCTGTTCGTCCAGACGCATGGTCAGGGCGATACGCTTACGCGGTAGATCAACCTCCAGCACTTTCACCTTCACAATGTCGCCGGCTTTTACCACGGTGTGCGGGTCTTCAACGAATTTGTTCGATAACGAGGAGATATGCACCAGACCGTCCTGATGAACGCCGATATCGACAAACGCACCAAAGTTGGTGACGTTGGTGACTGCGCCTTCCAGAATCATGCCCGGCAGCAGATCGTTCATGGTTTCTACGCCGTCAGCAAACTGTGCGGTTTTGAACTCAGGACGCGGGTCACGACCCGGTTTTTCCAGCTCTTTGATGATGTCGGTTACGGTCGGCACCCCGAAGCGCTCGTCGGTAAAGTCGGCTGCTTTCAGGTTACGCAATTCGGTGCTGTTGCCCATCAGGTCGCGCAGCGACTGCTCGGTGGCGGCCAGAATGCGTTCCACTATCGGATAGACTTCCGGGTGAACGGTTGAGGCATCCAGCGGGTTATCGCCGTGGTTAATGCGCAGGAAGCCCGCGCACTGCTCAAAGGCTTTAGGCCCCAGACGGCTGACTTTTAGCAACTGTTGACGGTTCTGGAACTGACCGTTCTCATCACGCCAGGCAACAATGTTCTGCGCCATCATGCGGGTTAAACCGGCTACGCGAGTCAACAGCGGCACGGAGGCGGTATTCAGATCAACGCCGACGGCGTTTACGCAGTCCTCGACTACCGCATCCAATTTACGGGCAAGCTGGGTCTGGCTAACGTCGTGCTGGTACTGGCCGACACCGATCGATTTCGGGTCGATTTTCACCAGCTCGGCCAGCGGATCCTGCAGACGGCGGGCAATAGATACCGCACCGCGCAGGGAAACGTCGAGATCCGGGAACTCCAGTGCCGCCAGTTCAGAAGCAGAGTACACCGAGGCCCCGGCTTCGCTGACGATCACTTTTTGTGCGGTCACTTTCGGGAACTGTTTCTGCACGTCGAGGAAGAAGCGTTCGGTCTCACGCGATGCGGTACCGTTGCCAATCGCCACCAGCTCAACGTTGTATTTTTCGCACAGCGCGGCCACCGCAACGGCGGCTTTGGCTGCCTGTCCGGTATGCGGATAAATGGTGTCGGTCGCCACCAGCTTGCCGGTCCCGTCAACAACCGCGACCTTCACGCCGGTACGCAGACCAGGATCGAGACCCATAGTGGCACGCAACCCGGCCGGAGCGGCCATCAGCAGGTCGTGCAGGTTGCGGGCAAAGACGTTAATGGCCTCATCTTCCGCACGTTCGCGCACGGTGCCCATCAGTTCGGTTTCGAGGTGCATCAGCACTTTGATGCGCCATGTCCAGCTGACAACGCCTTTACGCCAGCTGTCCGCCGGCGCGTTGTTCAGGCGCAGACCCAGATGATCGCGGATAATCTGCTCGCCGTGGCTCTCTTTTGGCGGCTCATCGAACTGCGGGTCAGCATTCAGAGAAAGCTGCAGCACGCCTTCGTTACGCCCGCGGAACATCGCCAGTGCTCGGTGAGAAGGAACGGTGGAAATAGGTTCGTGGTGATCGAAGTAGTCGCGGAATTTGGCGCCTTCCTCTTCTTTCCCGCTCACTACGATGGAAACCAGATGGGCGTTCTTCCACAGGTAATCACGGACTTTTGCCAGCAGCGCGGCGTCTTCGGCAAAACGCTCCATCAGAATGTAGCGCGCGCCGTCGAGAGCCGCTTTGGTATCCGCCACACCGTTTTCGGCATTGAGGTATTTGGCTGCTTCGGTTTCTGGGTCGTGAGAGGGATCGTTCCACAGCAGGTCGGCCAGCGGCTCAAGACCCGCTTCAATGGCGATTTGCCCACGGGTGCGGCGTTTAGGTTTGTACGGCAGGTAGAGGTCTTCGAGTTCGGTCTTACTTAACGTGCCGTTGATCGCTTTCGCCAGATCGTCGGTCAGTTTGCCTTGCTCGCCGATAGATTTGAGGATCGCCTGACGGCGGTCTTCCAGTTCCCGCAGATATCCCAGACGGGTCTCCAGATTACGCAGCTGCGTGTCATCCAGACCGCCGGTGATTTCCTTACGATAACGTGCGATAAACGGCACGGTGTTCCCTTCATCAAGCAGGCGAACGGCAGCTTCTACCTGTTCAGCACGAGCCTGAATTTCACCTGCGATAATGCGGCAGAAAGAATCATTCATCATGGATAGCTTCGTCTTTAGGATAAAAATCAGGGGATAGTTATACGGATTGACTGGCAAAAATGCCAGCCATCAGCAGGGGCTTCGGATTGTTCCGTCTTATTTAACGTACTCAATCTCATTCACGTACCAGCTTGCTTCTCCGCCAGGGGTGTTCACTACCGCGAGATCGCCGACCTCTTTTTTGAGCAGGGCGCGCGCCATCGGTGAGTCGATAGAGATGTAATCCTTACGGCCAAAGATTTCATCGTAGCCGACAATGCGAAATTTGCGGATGTCGCCGTCATCATTTTCAATCTCAACCCATGCGCCAAAGAACACTTTTCCTTCCTGCTGAGGGGAGTAATCGACAATTTTTAGATTCTCCATGCACTTGGTCAAATAACGGACGCGTCTGTCGATCTCACGCAGGCGCTTTTTATTATACTGGTAGTCAGCGTTTTCGCTGCGGTCACCCAGACTGGCGGCCCAGGTCACTTTCTTGGTGACTTCCGGGCGCTCTTCACGCCAGAGGTAATTCAGCTCTTGTTTGAGTTTTTCATACCCTTCACGGGTTATCAGGGGCGTTTTCATCTTATTGTTTTACCTTGATTCTGTGATGATGCGCACAATTGGTATTACGTGAGCATATCAACAGAATAAATAATGTATTACGAGAAACATTGTATACTTAAGCTGCTGTTTAATATGCTTTGTAACAATTTAGCCTGGAATTCATACCAGAATTTGCTGGTTACTCAGGTGAGCTTTCTTAAGAATACACACTTACAATTGTTGCGAACCTTTGGGAGTAATAACAATGCAAGAGAACTATAAGATTCTGGTGGTCGATGACGACATGCGCCTGCGCGCGCTACTGGAACGTTATCTGACCGAGCAGGGCTTCCAGGTTCGAAGCGTCGCAAACGCTGAGCAGATGGATCGTCTGCTGACCCGTGAATCCTTCCACCTTATGGTACTGGATTTGATGCTGCCAGGTGAAGATGGTCTGTCGATTTGCCGCCGCCTGCGTAGCCAGAGCAACCCAATGCCGATCATTATGGTGACGGCGAAGGGGGAAGAGGTTGACCGTATCGTTGGGCTGGAAATCGGCGCTGACGACTATATTCCGAAACCGTTTAATCCGCGCGAACTGTTGGCGCGTATTCGTGCCGTACTGCGTCGTCAGGCAAATGAACTGCCGGGCGCGCCGTCTCAGGAAGAAGCGGTTATCGCTTTTGGTAAGTTCAAACTGAACCTCGGCACCCGTGAGATGTTCCGTGAAGATGAACCTATGCCGCTGACCAGCGGTGAATTTGCCGTGCTGAAAGCGTTGGTCAGTCACCCGCGTGAGCCGTTGTCCCGCGATAAGCTGATGAACCTGGCCCGTGGTCGCGAGTACTCCGCGATGGAACGTTCTATTGACGTGCAGATTTCCCGTCTGCGTCGTATGGTGGAAGAAGATCCGGCACATCCACGTTATATTCAGACCGTATGGGGTCTGGGCTACGTCTTTGTCCCGGACGGTTCTAAAGCATGAGGCGAATGCGCTTCTCGCCACGAAGTTCGTTTGCTCGCACGTTATTGCTCATCGTCACCTTGCTGTTCGCCAGCCTGGTGACGACTTATCTGGTGGTGCTGAACTTCGCGATCCTGCCGAGCCTCCAGCAGTTTAATAAGGTCCTGGCTTACGAAGTCCGTATGCTGATGACCGATAAACTGCAGCTGGAGGACGGCACGCAACTGGTCGTGCCTCCCGCATTCCGCCGGGAAATTTACCGTGAGCTGGGGATTTCCCTCTATTCCAACGAAGCCGCTGAAGAAGCGGGGTTGCGTTGGGCGCAGCACTATGAATTCTTAAGTCATCAGATGGCGCAGCAGCTGGGCGGCCCAACGGAAGTTCGCGTTGAGGTCAACAAAAGCTCGCCGGTCGTGTGGCTGAAAACCTGGCTGTCTCCGAATATCTGGGTTCGCGTTCCTCTCACTGAAATTCATCAGGGCGATTTCTCGCCGCTGTTCCGCTATACACTGGCGATCATGCTGCTGGCAATCGGTGGTGCATGGCTGTTTATTCGTATCCAGAACCGGCCGTTGGTGGATCTGGAACATGCGGCGTTGCAGGTGGGTAAAGGCATTATTCCGCCGCCACTGCGCGAATATGGTGCCTCTGAGGTGCGCTCGGTGACCCGAGCCTTCAACCATATGGCGGCGGGCGTGAAGCAGCTGGCCGATGACCGAACGCTGCTGATGGCCGGGGTGAGCCATGATTTACGTACGCCGCTGACGCGTATCCGCCTGGCGACCGAGATGATGGGGGAAGAAGACGGCTACCTTGCGGAGTCCATCAATAAGGACATCGAAGAGTGTAACGCCATTATCGAACAGTTTATCGACTATCTGCGCACCGGGCAGGAGATGCCGATGGAGATGGCGGATCTGAACGCGGTGTTAGGAGAAGTCGTTGCGGCAGAAAGCGGTTATGAACGTGAGATTGATACCGCGCTGCAGCCTGGCCTCATTCAGGTGAAGATGCATCCGCTGTCGATCAAACGCGCGGTCGCCAATATGGTGGTCAATGCTGCCCGCTATGGTAATGGCTGGATTAAGGTTAGCAGTGGCACAGAGCCACATCGCGCCTGGTTCCAGGTCGAGGATGATGGTCCGGGCATCAAACCGGAGCAGCGTAAACATCTGTTCCAGCCGTTTGTACGCGGCGACAGTGCCCGTAGTACCAGCGGTACCGGTCTGGGCCTGGCGATCGTGCAGCGCATCATCGATAACCATAACGGCATGCTGGAAATCGGCACCAGCGAACGCGGTGGGCTGTCGATTCGCGCCTGGCTTCCTGTTCCTGTCTCCCGTGTGCCGGGAACAACCAAAGACGCATAAAAAAGGGAGGCGAAAGCCTCCCTCTGTTTATGGGGTAAACAGTAAAACCTCTGGCTTAAATTGCTTTTAATTGATTAATTATAAATGGGTTTTTTTGAATTAATAAAAGCAGTTTTCTTGGTGCTCCAGTGGGTTGGCGTCGTTTCGTTTCCCAGCTTTTAACCAGGTCATAACTCACACCAACCGCTATGGCAAAATCCTGTTGGCGTAACCCTGTTGCTTCGCGGATGGCTTTAACATCAATTTCGCTAAAAGTATGTACATGTTCAGGTTTAGGTGTTTCTTCACCTTTCTCTATACGTACCATTTCTTCTGCACTGGCCAGCAAATCGGCAAATAATTCGTCTTTCATTTTGGCCTCACCACACCGGATCGCGGTGTCCTGATGATTAAAATTCTCATAATTAAATCAGCATATCGGATAAGTGCATTAAAACTCTTTTTTGCTCTTCGGTTAAATCATCCTGTTCATTCTTAGGATAGAGCAAAGCCAGATAGATTCGACCTTTACGCGTCACGTTGTAATAGATAACCCGAATACCGCTGCGCTTACCCATACCAGAGCGACTCCAGCGAATTTTTCTGAATCCCCCCGTACCAGCGATAGTATCCCCTGCCTCAGGGTTTTCAATAAGCGCCTCTTGAAAGGCACGAAACTCATCGTCAGGTAAAAGTAACGGACGGCGTTTACTAAATCCCTGTAGCTCAATAAATGTGAACATGGCGCTTCCTGCGCATGGGGCTAATAGTACAAATTATAGGTGTACAGAGTACATTTTAAAAGAGTAAATACAATAAAAAGCCCCTTATCCTTTCAGATAAGGGGCTATATAACGAATCAAAAATTACAGCTTCGGACCGGCGCTGACTAACGCGGCACCCGCTGGGGTATCGGTATACTTCTCGAAGTTTTCGATAAACAGTTTCGCCAGCGCATTGGCTTTTTCCTGCCACTGTTCTGGTGACGCGTAGGTATTACGCGGATCGAGAATACGTGTGTCTACGCCCGGCAGTTCGGTTGGGATCGCCAGGTCAAACATCGGCAGACGGAACGTTTCTGCGTCATCCAGAGAACCGTTCAGGATGGCATCGATAATGGCGCGGGTATCTTTAATCGAGATACGTTTGCCGGTACCGTTCCAGCCGGTGTTAACCAGATAGGCCTGTGCGCCAGCAGCCTGCATGCGTTTCACCAGCACTTCTGCGTACTGCGTCGGGTGCAGTGACAGGAAGGCCGCACCGAAACAGGCAGAGAATGTTGGGGTCGGTTCAGTCACGCCGCGCTCGGTTCCAGCCAGTTTGGCGGTGAAGCCAGACAGGAAGTGGTACTGGGTTTGATCTGCGGTCAGACGGGATACCGGTGGCAGAACGCCAAACGCATCGGCGGTCAGGAAGATAACCTTGGTGGCATGGCCCGCTTTTGACACTGGTTTAACGATATTATCGATGTGATAAATCGGGTAGGAAACGCGGGTATTCTCGGTTTTAGAACCGTCATCGAAGTCGATAGAGCCATCTTCACGTACGGTGACGTTTTCCAGCAGCGCATCGCGGCGAATTGCATTGTAGATTTCTGGCTCTGCATCTTTAGACAGCTTGATGGTCTTCGCGTAGCAGCCGCCTTCAAAGTTGAACACGCCGTCGTCGTCCCAACCGTGCTCATCATCGCCAATCAGGCGACGTTTCGGGTCGGTAGACAGCGTGGTTTTACCGGTACCGGACAGGCCAAAGAACACCGCCACATCACCTTTTTCACCGACGTTTGCTGAGCAGTGCATGGAGGCAATGCCTTTCAGCGGCAGCAGGTAATTCATCACGGAGAACATGCCTTTTTTCATCTCTCCGCCGTACCAGGTCCCGCCAATTAACTGAATACGTTCAGTCAGGTTGAAAGCCACGAAGTTCTCAGAGTTGAGCCCCTGTTCTTTCCACTGCGGGTTGGTGCATTTCGCACCGTTCATCACGATAAAATCAGGTTTAAAATCAAGCAGTTCTTCGTCGCTTGGGCGGATAAACATGTTTTTAACGAAATGTGCCTGCCAGGCGACTTCGGTAATAAAGCGCACTGAAAGGCGGGTATCGGCGTTCGCGCCGCAGAATGCATCAACGATAAACAGGCGTTTGCCTGAGAGTTGCTGGGTGACTAATCCTTTCAGGTGCTGCCAGGTTTCCTGGGAAAGCGGTTTGTTGTCGTTCTTACCTTTACCCTTGTCGGACCACCAGAGCGTATCTCGCGTGGTGTCGTCACGGACAATGTACTTATCCTTTGGTGAACGCCCGGTAAAGATACCGGTATCAACAGCAACGGCGCCCAGATTAGTTAACACTCCGCGCTCGTAGCCTTCCAGATTTGGATCAAGCTCTTCCTGGTACAGCAGGTCGTAGCTGGGATTGTAAACGATATCCTGAACGTCATTGATACCATAAGCCTCGAGATCTTGCGGGGTTAAACTGTTGTTCACACGCATTTCACTGCTCCTTAGCCAATATGTATTACCTGGAATAGTAAGGTTTTTTAGGGATTGTTAACCGCGACAAGGCTCATAGATTTACGCATCCGGCAAAATCACAGATAACTGAATACGCTGCGACTCCTGTCGCAAATAGGCGGATATTATGGCAGGAAACCCTTTTTTGTTGTGGAAAATGTTCTTAAAACGTTAATGGAGAGTATATTTGGCGGGAATCTTGTGAGTGTAATCGCATTCATGTAGGAAAATAACGTAACTCAAACATATGAAATATCGATTCACGTCGCGTTGTGAGGGGCTGAAAGACACCGGTAAGTGCCAATAATTGTGATGTTGATGCGATAATGATCTTTTCCCCTCATTCTGGATTACGACATGGACAGTGTTGAGCTTTCACGTACGACCCGCTGGGGCATGATGTTTATTGGCCTGCTGCAAGGCGTAGTGTGTTACCTGCTGATGACTTACCTCATCCCCCATAACAGTAGCTGGCTGTTCTATGGAATGCCTGTAACGATAGCGCTGACGTCGGCGATTCTGCTTTCTGTGGTCTCGTTTAAACAGCGCGCGCTGTGGTGCTGGATGGCGGTGATCTTCTGCGTCGTACTGGCGATGAGCATCTGGTTGAAGGGGCACGTTGCAGGAGGGAACCGGTGGAATGAGAATGAGATTTTCTTTGTCTACGGTTGGCGCCTCTTTCTCATGGCTATGCTGGCGTTACCCTGGATCCAGTACCAACTCCATACGCGTACCGACCAGGCGCGCTATCCGCAGTTTTACAGCCAGATATGGCTGAATGTTCTGACATTGCTGATCGTCTTTGTCGCCAACGGCCTGTTCTGGCTGGTCCTCTTGCTGTGGAGCGAGATGTTTAAGCTGGTCGGTATTCCCTTTTTTAACACGCTATTCTTTGAGACCGACTGGTTTGGTTATGTAACGTTTGGCCTTATTACCGCGCTGGCGGTGATTCTGGCACGTACGCAGTCACGCCTGGTGACGGCGGTACAAAAGCTTCTGACGTTGATCGCCACGGGTCTGCTGCCTCTGGTCGCGTTGTTAGCGCTGATGTTTATGCTGACATTACCCTTTACCGGTCTGGAGGCGATTTCGCAACGGGTGTCTGCGGCGGGGTTAATGTCGACGCTGACGTTGCTGCTCCTGCTATTGATGGTCGTTGTGCGCGAGCCGCATAAACGCGACTTACCCTATCCAGGGGCATTACGTTATCTGATTAACACCTCACTTCTCGTCGCCCCGGTTTATATGTTGATAGCCAGCTGGGCGCTCTGGGTCCGCGTCAATCAGTATGGCTGGACGCCTGAGCGTCTGCATGGTGCGCTGATCATCGCAGTGCTGCTGGTTTGGTCATTCGGCTACATGGCGAGCATTATGCGCCGTGGACGCAATCCACTGGAAATTCAGAGCAAAGTCATCCTCGGTGTTTCGTTACTGTCTCTGGGACTGTTGATTCTGCTGACATCGCCGGTCATTGACGTCTGGCGTATTAGCGTCAACAGCCATATGGCCCGTTATCATAGTGGCCAAATTTCACCGGATCAGGTCAGCCTGTACATGTTGCGTAATAGCGGAAAACCGGGGCGTGCTGCGTTGGAGGCGTTACAAAAGGATGACGCTTTCACTAAGGACAGTAAGCGCAGACGTGATTTAAACGCCATTCTACGCGGAAACCTCGATCCCATGTGGGAACTGACCACAACGCAACTGGCACCTATGGTGATGATTGCGCCGGGTAGCAAAAAACCCGATGACGCATTCTGGCGGTTTGTAAAACAGCAAAGCTACCGTATTAGCTCCTGTGTTGAGCAGGATGCATGCGTGTTAGTGAATCAGGATCTTAACGCAGATGGTCAGCCGGAGCAGGTGCTTTATGCTTTTGGCGAGGGAGAAAGTCTGATCTTTGGCATGAAGGAAAAGCAATGGTCTTTGCTCGGCGCAGCCCAGTTACCTGAAGGATTCACGAAAGCGACGCTTTTGCAGGCGGTGGAAAATCACAGGCTGACTACAGCCCCCAGAATCTGGCGGGATATCACTCTCGATGGGAAACGGTTAGAGATTAACTACTACGCTGAGTAAACGCTGGAACAAGTAGCCCGGCAGAATGGACTGTCTGCCGGGCTATGAACTTAATGCACTTGTGGGTCAGCAGGGGATGCGTTGTTGCGGATCTCAGCAATATCCATCGCGTTAAACAGATAGTGGCTCGCGCAGTAATCGCAATTCATATCGATCTCGCCTTCTTCAGCCAGAATGCTGTCCACTTCTTCGTCCGGCAGGGTTCTTAGCGCATCTGCACAACGCTCACGTGAACAGGTGCATTTGAACACCACGTCCTGCGGATCGTACAGAGTCACCTCTTCTTCGTGATACAAACGCCACAGCACATCATTCGCTGGCAGCGTCAGCAGCTCTTCGGCTTTAATGGTTTCCGTCAGCGTGGCGAGGTGGGTAAAATCATCGGCCTGCGCGTCTTGTGCTGGCATCACCTGCAACAGCATACCGCCTGCTGCTGGCTTGCCATCGACGTCGCCAGTGCGGATAAACAGACGCGTTGGCAGCTGTTCTGAACGCAGGAAGTAATCTTCCAGACAGGCGGCCAGCGTGTCACCTTCCAGACCCACCACGCCCTGATAGCGTTCACCTTCTTCCGGTGTAATGGTGATCACCAGATAGCCGTTACCGACCAGCGTTTTCAGATCTGCATCTTCAGGGATATCGCCCTGAATGCGCGCGACACCGCGCATCTGCTGCTTGTTGTTACCGTTAATCACCGCCAGGCTCAGCGGGCCATCGCCCTGGAGCTGTACGGTGATATCACCGGCAAACTTTAGCGTAGCGGTCAGCAGGCTGGTGGCGACCAGCAGCTCGGCCAGTACGGTTTTAACCGGCTGTGGGTAAGTATGGTTTTCGAGGATCTGTTGCAGGGTTTGTGAAACAGTTACCAGCTCGCCGCGCACGGCAAAGTTTTCAAACAGATAACGATGTAATTGGTCATGTTGCGGCATAATCATCTCTCTTGCGGGTGACAGTCATTCACTGTCGCCGTGTTTAAATCGTAACAGGTCGCGGCGCTCTTTTTTGTCCGGTCGCCTGTCCGGGTGCGGCATGGTCAACGCGTTAAGTTTACGCGCCAGCGCTATTTTTTCGCGCTTTTCCACGCTTTGCGCGGTTTCTTCGTACAGCGTAACGGCTTCCGTTGCCGGGCGACGCTGTTCGGTAATGGCCTTAACAATCACCGTCCGCTCGTCATTTCCCTGGCGCAAGGTGAGGGTGGCATTCAGCTCGACAATCTTGCTCGGCTTACTGCGCTGCCCGTTGTAATGCACCTTACCGCCTTCAACCATTTCGCGAGCTATCGCACGCGTTTTATAAAAACGCGCAGCCCACAGCCATTTATCCAGCCTGACGTCAACAGGGGGCTTCTCTTTCATGGCATCTCCTTCACATCAGTGAGGGGATCAGTCGGCGGTAGTCATTCAGTGACGGATGGCGTGCATACTGTTTTTCCGCAATACCTGAATCGGGATTGGTCACGCCGAGGCAGTAACGAATGCCGAATTGAGCAGCGGCGTCGAGAATGGCTTCGCTGTCGTCAATAAACAGCGTTTTCTCAGCACGCATTCCCGTTTCTTCAGCTACAGCGTGCCATAACCGCTGATCCTCTTTGGGATAACCAAATGTATGGGTGGAAAGTAATAAATCAAGGTGTGAGGCCAGACCGGTATGCTCCAGCTTCACCGCCAGGTTATGTGGATGCGCGTTGGTCAGCAAAATACGGCGCTTGCCGCAGGCCTTTAAGGCATCAAGAAAGGGGACAGTATCTTCGCGCAGCACGGCGCGTGGCCCTTGGGCTGTCGTCATGGCACAAATATCCAGACCCAGGCGTTCGCTCCAGTAATCCAGGCAGTACCAGTTTAGCGTATGTTGCACGGCGTGATATTGCTGGCGAATATAGTTCTGGGCTTCCTCGGGAGAGATCCCCTGCTGCGCGCCATACGTTTCCGGCACCAGTTTTTGCCAGAAATAGTTATCGAACGCCAGATCGAGCAGTGTGCCGTCCATATCCAGCAGCACGGTGTCGACGTCCTGCCAGGCGATATCAATATGCATAGGAACTCCCAAAGGAAAACAGATGCGCGACAGGGTAGCATATCCTGTCGCGCGGGCGTGTTATCGAATGAGGCTTTCCGGATCGTCAATCAGCGTGGGATTCAGGCAACTTTCGTAGTATCCCTGAATTTCTGCGATGCGTGAGCGGTGGCGCTGGTAGCGTCTGAACGCCTGAATGCCGTTATAGAGCGCACAACCCAGCATGGAAAACATCAGCAAGGTGGTGCCGAGGTAACGCCACAGGCCTGAACGATCCGGGATACGGTGCAGCCCGATGTGTTGGGTTCCATTGGCATCGGTCGTGACATTGGTGACGATCCCTTCCGCGCGGAATGGTGTCTGCATGAGCATCTGCGCCAGACGCTGGAAGGCGTTCCACTGCTCCTGAGGCGGATAGTCATACAACGATGTGGCAGGCCAGGGCTGATCGACCAGATCGCTGCCTTCGTCACTGATAATCAGGAAGCCGCCAGGCGCAGGGCTGTTCAGTGCCTGAGCGGCGCGGGCGGTCTCACGTGCAATAAACGGCGCAGTGGAGGTATTGACCAGGTTATCCAGCGACTCGGCGCTGACCGGGCGCAGCAACACGTTTACACCATCCAGCTTACCTGCGTTGGCCCGCTTCACCAGCGCGGTCCAGTCTTTACTGTTACCCAGATTGACCAGCGCATTTTTCAGGCGCACACATTCATCTTCGGCGGCGCACAGGTCGGCAGTCTTCAGGACAATCTCACCAAAGTCATCCAGTAATACCATGCCGGATTTCTGAATGGCCGATCGTAACGATGCGCTGACACGGGAATCATCATCGGGTTTGGGGTGTAGTTGGCGGCTGACGGCCTGCGTGAGTGCCGTCGCTTTATTCACCAAATCGGACTCGGGCAGCGGCAGCGCGCGTGCATCATTCCAGATAATCTGTGAGCAATCGAAAGGTAGAAAAGGCGTGGTGGGCTGTGCGTTCCAGCTTCCGGATGTGTGAATGTTGCACATTCCCGTACCGCTCAGATGCAGGGTATCGCCGACGCGAACCCCGGCGTTTTCGAGCTGCTTAACGCTGGTGGCCTCGATAGTTTGCGCGCCTTTCATCCAGGACAGCGTGAATTTTATCGGCATATCCAGCGGGATCCAGAACAGCAGCATCAGCAGGACCAGCAACGATCCCCCTGCGATAACAGCGCTGCGTAGCCAGTGCTGCAAGGGGAAGTTTTTCACTTCGTCATGCAAGGATAAAAAACGCCCCTGGCGGACAACGTGGCGATCGAGATAAATATCGATATCCGTTTGCTGCCCGAGATCTTGCGCAATGTAGGGCTGCCAGTGAGGTGGATAAATCAGATCAATAATACCCAGTGAGATATTATTAATATGTTCCTGGTCGTTTTCGCCAAACAGCCCCCAACGACGCGGGGTTCCGCGCAGGCAATGGATCTCCCGCAGGGCAGTTTTAGACGGCGGGGCGAACAGTCCCCACAGGCCCGCAGCCAGCAGCAATACGGCACCACCGGCCAGCCACGGTACAAAACCATCCGGCACGATTAAGCAAAAGAAGAACAACAGGAAAGATGCGGCAATCAGCAACGCCTCGCGGAGTCCTGCCGGGCGGCTCAGCGCATACTCTTCATGGGTTTCCTGGCGAATATTTAGCAGCTCAATTTGCTCGCTTTCTTCACCACGAATAGAGGCCTGCGTCGATGCAGTATGCTGTAGCGCATAGCCACGCGCTTCCTGCATGTACTCTTGCAGCGTATGACCGTTTAACGAGATCACCAGCGGTAGCGTATTTGTGTGGATCAGCTCAACGCTATTTTCGTCATTGATGTATTGTTCCCAGAAGGGAGGCAAATGCACTTCGACGGAATCCAGATAATAACGCCACTTATTGGGATCGTCCGTGGTGATACCGTAGCGCGTAATCGAATGGGTCAGCACGATGACGCTATTACTTTGGGCATTCAGTGTGAGCGATACAGGGGCGGCGCTGGCGCCTGTTGGGCCAGGTATCTGCTGATTTTGACTCAGGTTTTCCAGGTAGTTTTCGACTGCGCTGCGCTCTTCGGGCGTCAGTTTACGCTTATTGGCGTCTGAGAAAACGTTACTCCAGGGCAGTTTTTGCCGCCTGGATTTTGATCTGAGTCGCCACCCTGCAAGTAACGAGCAGGCCAGCAAAGCAGCTAAAAAAATCAGAATGGTGCTCATGCTTTCCCCATCTTACTTAGTCTGTCAGGCGTGGTCAGTCGCACCCTGGAAAATAATCGTGATTCTGTCGTTGGCTATCGGCAAGCGTGGAGTTGAACTTGAGCATCTTTAAAGTACAGCCCAGTAAATGCGAATCATAGCAAAATCACCAAAAACGGCATATCAGCAAATTCCTGGAGTTATTTCAACCTATTGACTTTTAATTTGAAATGGGAATTAACTTTTAGTGCGTTACATAAATGTAAATAAACGGCAATTCACATTGCCGAAACCGTGCGGTATATCGCACAATGACCCCAGATTTCACGGCAAAGACTCTCACGATGAGCAAATCATTACAAAAACCCACGATTCTGAAAGTGGAAACCGTCGCACAATCCCGGCTGTTTAAAGTCGAAAGTGTTGACCTTGAGTTCAGCAACGGCGTACGCCGCGTCTACGAACGTATGCGTCCGTCCACGCGCGAAGCGGTAATGATTGTGCCGATTGTTGATGACCATCTGATTCTCATCCGCGAATACGCGGTCGGGACCGAATCTTATGAGCTTGGTTTTTCCAAAGGGTTAATCGATCCCGGTGAAAGCGTGTTTGAAGCGGCGAATCGGGAGCTGAAAGAAGAGGTCGGGTATGGGGCAAATGACCTGACGTTTTTGAAAAAACTCAGCATGGCACCGTCCTATTTCTCCAGCAAGATGAACATCGTCGTGGCCGAGGACCTGTATCCTGAATCGCTGGAAGGTGATGAACCCGAGCCGTTGCCGCAGGTGCGCTGGCCGTTGGCACATTTGATGGATTTGTTAGAAGACCCGGACTTTCACGAAGCGCGTAATGTGAGCGCGCTGTTTCTGGTGCGTGAATGGCTGAAAGGGCAGGGACGACTGTAGCGTATAGCGCCGGAAGGTGACGCCAGAGGCGTCTTATCCGGCCTACCATGTTGCGTTAAGTAGGCCGGATAAGCGAAGCGCCATCCGGCAATAGATCAGAACAGTTCGTGAGCCTCACCATTATCAATAATGGTGGTCCCCACTTCATGTACCGCCTGCTGTGTGGGCTGAGTCCCTTCAATAAAATACTCTTCGCGACTGTTGCCGCCGCTCGCCAGTTGACCGGTGCTGCGATCGATATTGACCGTTACGATACCTGGCGGTGGCGTCAGCGGCTGCTCTGGTACGCCCTCTAACACACTCTTCATATAGGCATCCCACGCTGGCTGGGCACTCTTCGCCCCCCCTTCATAGCCGGAGATCTGATCTTTGATCGCACCCGAGGCCGTAGAGTGTCCAAGGTTACGGCGATGGTCATCAAAACCAATCCATACCGAGGTCACGACCCCTGGGCCGTAGCCGGAGAACCAGGCATCTTTCGAGCTGTTGGTGGTCCCGGTTTTACCGCCGATATCTCGACGCTGTAAATCACGACCTGCACGCCAGCCGGTACCCATCCAGCCTGGCTCACCAAAGATATTGGTGTTCAGCGCGCTTTTAATCAGGAACGCCAGCGGCGTGTTGATCACATGCGGGGCGTATTCCTGGGTCCCGCTTTGCGCGACCAGCGCCTGATTCGCCTGCTCAAGTTGCGGCATTGGCACCGCGGCATTCTGCTGTTCCTGAGAAATGGCAACGTCTTCAACGTTACTGTTTTCCAGCACGTTAGATTTCTGGGTGTCGCCATAAATCACCGGAATATCACACTCCGGACAGGCAATTTTGGGCTTCGCTTCGAAGATAACACCGCCCTGATCGGTTTCAATCTTACTGATGAAGTACGGATCAACCAGGAAACCACCGTTGGCCATCACCGCGTAGCCGCGGGCAACTTGCAGCGGGGTGAACGAGGCGGAACCCAGCGCCAGCGACTCGGTATGAACAATATTTTGCGCCGGGAAGCCAAAACGTTGCAGATACTCTGCTGCGTAATCTACACCCATCGCGCGCATGGCGCGGACCATCACCACGTTCTTCGACTGACCCAGCCCCTGACGTAAGCGGATAGGGCCGGCATATTGCGGCGGTGAGTTTTTCGGCTGCCAGTCAGAGCCTGCGCCCGCATCCCAGCGGGAAATTGGGACGTCATTCAGCATACTGGCCAGCGTCAGGCCTTTATCCATTGCCGCGGTGTAGAGGAACGGTTTGATATTCGAACCGACCTGACGTAACGCCTGGGTAGCACGGTTAAACTTGCTCTGGTTGAAATCAAAGCCACCAACCAGCGCCATTACCGCGCCGTTTTGCGGATTGATGGAGACCAACGCGGAGTTGACGTCAGGAACCTGTGCCAGCCACCAGGCGTCACCGACCTGGCGGACCCAGATTTGCTGACCCGTCTGGACAACATCGGTCACTTTTCGCGGCGTCGGGCCCTGTTGGGTATCGGAGCGGTAAGGACGCGCCCAGCGCATGCCTTCCATACGCAGCGCCACCGATGTGCCGTCCGCCAGCGTGGCGGTCGCTTCCTGTGGATTTGCGTTGGTGACCACCGCCGGCAGCAGCGGTCCGTAGGTCGGCAGCGCTTTTAGTGAGTCGGTGATTTTTTTGGTGTCCCAGGCGCTTTCGCCCACTTTCCATAGCACGTTTGACGGGCCACGGTAGCCGTGGCGCATGTCGTAATCCATGACGTTATTACGGACCGCCTGCTGGGCCGCCTGTTGGACTTTACGCGTAATGGTGGTGGTGATGCGATACCCGTCTTCATAGGCTTTTTCACCATAACGGCTATACATTTCCTGGCGCACCATTTCAGACAGATACGGCGCAGAGAAGGCAATTTCCGGCGCATGATAGTTGGCGTCAATAGCTTCGCTGCGTGCCTGATCGTACTGGGCCTGCGTGATGTAGTTTTCGCTCAACATACGCGACAGCACAACGTTACGTCGCGAGGTAGCCCGGTCCATTGAATAGAGCGGGTTGAAGGTTGACGGTGCTTTTGGCAGACCGGCGATGACTGCCATCTCGCTTAAGCTGAGCTGGTCGACCGTCTTACCGAAATAGACTTGTGCTGCGGCACCAACGCCATAGGCGCGATACCCCAGGTAGATCTTATTCAGATAAAGCTCGAGGATCTCATCTTTACTCAGCAGTTGCTCGATGCGGATCGCGAGGAAGACCTCTTTGATCTTACGCATCAGCGTGCGTTCCGGGCTGAGGAAGAAGTTTCTCGCCAACTGTTGGGTGATGGTACTCGCCCCTTGCGACGCGTGCCCGGAGAACAGCGCAACGCTGGCCGCACGGAAGATCCCCACCGGGTCAACGCCGTGGTGCTCATAAAAGCGGCTGTCTTCGGTGGCGATAAAGGCTTTGACCATTTCCGGCGGCATCTGATCCAGCGTGACCGGAATACGACGTTTCTCGCCATATTGCGCGATCAGTTCGCCGTCAGCGCTGTAAACCTGCATCGGGATCTGCAAACGCACATCTTTTAACGTCGCGACGTCAGGTAATTGCGGCTCAATATAGCGATAGAGGCCATAAATCGAGCCTGCTCCCAGCAGGATGCAACATACTGCAAGGATTAATAAATACTTTACGAACTTCACTGGAGATTTCCCATTTAGTGGCATTTGGGCAGTTTATAAACAAACGCGCGGTAGTATAAAGGCAAGCCAGACGCATTGATATACCCGTTAAAGCAACGGGTGATAAGGAGATCATCAGCAATGGCTTTCAATATCTGGCAAATTGGTCTGCATATTCAGCAACATGACGTGCTGGCTGTGGCCGTCGTTCGCGACGCCTCCGGTTGNGTTGGGTCCTACAACGCTGGTGGCGTATGCCGCTGGCACATCAGGTTGTCGTCGATGGGCACATTCGTGAGCCGGAACAGCTTACTGCGGTGCTCCTGCCGTGGAGCCGTGAACTACCGCACAGGCACCATATTCACCTTTCTTTTCCTGCCAACAGGACGTTACAAAAAAAGTTACCCCGTCCAGCAATNACGCGCGGTAGTATAAAGGCAAGCCAGACGCATTGATATACCCGTTAAAGCAACGGGTGATAAGGAGATCATCAGCAATGGCTTTCAATATCTGGCAAATTGGTCTGCATATTCAGCAACATGACGTGCTGGCTGTGGCCGTCGTTCGCGACGCCTCCGGTTGGTTTCTACAGCGCTGGTGGCGGTTGCCGCTGGCGAACCAGACGATTGTCGACGGGCACATTCGCGCACCTGAACAGCTCAGCAAGGTGTTATTGCCGTGGAGTCGTGAACTCCCTCGCAGACACCACATTCATCTGTCCTTTCCCGCCCACAGGACGTTACAAAAAAAGATCCCCCGCCCAGTCATGACGCTGCGTGAGCCAGAACAAACGGCATGGTTGTCTGGGTCGATGGCGCGTGAGCTGGATATGGACCCAGATGCGCTGCAATTCGATTATAGCGAAGACACCTTAAGTCCGGCCTTTAACGTGACCGCCGCGCAAAGCAAAGAGGTGTCGACCCTCCTGACGCTGATGCAAACGCTGAAAGTACAGATAACCGCCATTACGCCGGATGCCAGCGCGTTACAGCGCTTTATACCGTACTTATCGGTGCATCAGCAGTGTCTGGCCTGGCGCGATGACGCGCAGTGGTTGTGGGCGACTCGTTATGCATGGGGGCGTAAACCGGTGGGCGACAGTCACGCTATCGACGATCTTGCTGCAACATTATCGCTTTCCCCGGAAGAGATTGCGTTGTGCGGGCCAGGCCGTTTTGACCCCTTAAGCGTGGTGTCTGTTCGTCAGCCGCCCATTCCGCCTGAAAGTCATATCTTTACTATTGCGCTTGGGCTGGCAATGGGGGGAACAGACTGATGATAGCGACCATCAACCTTCTCCCCTGGCGTCAGTCACAGCGGCGCGCCTGCCTGCGGTTTTGGGCTGTTTTATTTAGCGGATCGCTGCTGTTGATCGTTGGCTGTGCACTGAGCTATTACGCTGTCGTCATCGAAGACAACCGGGCAAAAACGGTGAAGATAGCTGCTGAGAAAATGCGGGGCGAGACGCTTGTGGCCCAAAAACCGCATTTACTCAGCAGCCAGCAACAATGGCAACAGCGACAGCTGCGTAAAACGCAGCGAGATCAGACGCGAAGCTGGCAACCGATGCTCGAAGGACTGGCAAATTTACTGCCCGAACAGGTGTGGCTGACAACCCTGACCTGGCAACATGAAGTGCTGGAACTGAGCGGAATGGCGCAGAACTTTAGCGCCCTCAATACGCTGGAAACGCAATTACGCAAACAGTCCTTTTTTCGCTTAGGCGACCCCGGCGAAACTCAGAAGGATGCGTTGGGACGTTGGCAATTTCACTATCGTCTGACGCGGAGCGTAATGCATGAACGTACTCTGTGATCGTTGGCTGGCCTTGTCGCCGCGTTGTCGAATCGTCTGCTGGGGCGGCTGGAGTGTCACCATGGCGCTGATGGTCATGTTGTGCCTGCTTTATCCGCTACGGCAAGAATGGAACGTACAACGGGAGGAACTGCGGCAGCAACATGCGGCGAACCAGGCGCAATGGCGGAATCTGTACCAACTGGTTACACCGGCTGACCCCACACTTTGGGCTAATGACGAGAATACGATGCCTTTTTCCGCTCTGGATTTTCAGACTCCGCTTTCACGCCTGACTCACTGGCAGCCTTCTGCACAGGGCGGGGAGATGACGCTGAAGCCCGCCTGGGATGCTGTTCCAGCATTGTTTGTCCGGCTGGCGGAACGGGGGATGCAGGTCAACGGTTTTTCTCTTCACCTGGAGAATGCCGAGTTGATGCTAACACTGCAGCTGGAGCGCCTGAATGACGGTTAAGCGTGGACTGTTGGTGGGGATTAGCCTGCTGATACTGACCGGGATGCGCGATCCTTTCCTGCCGCCGGAGGATCGTTGCCATACTACTGAGCTGTCGACGTGGCGTTATCAAGGCGCGGTAAGTCGGGGAGGGCGCCTGATTGGCCTGGTTCAGGATAGTAAAAATACATGGCGGCGGATCGAATTGCATGAGGCGCTGAAGGGGGGATGGACGGTTTCTCATATCTCGGCACAAAGCATAACTATTGAGATGGGTAAAGACTGTGAGCCGTCACGCTGGCAGTGGCAACGACAAGGAGAAGGGCATGAAGCGATGGATAGCCGTGGTGCTGATGATCGTCATCCCCAGCGTGCTGGCGGGAAAAGCGCCAAACGTGACGCTGGTGGTGGATGATGTTCCCGTGGTTCAGGTATTGCAGGCGATGGCTGAGCAGGAAGGAAAAAATCTGGTGATTTCGCCCGATGTCAGCGGCGTGATGTCGTTGCATCTGACGGATGTCCCGTGGAAGCAGGCATTCCAGACGGTGGTGAAAAGCGCCGGACTGGTGTTGCGCCAGGAGGGGAGCATCCTGCATGTGCATTCGGTAGGCTGGCAGAATGAAAATGTGGCACGCCTGGAGATCGAGCAGGCGCGGCGGCAGGCCAGTCTCCCGCTGGAACATCGCAGCATTGTTTTGCAGTACGCTGACGCCACCGATCTGGCAAAAGCGGGTGAGAAACTGCTGAGCGCCAAAGGCAGTATGACGGTAGATAAACGCACGAACCGACTGCTGCTTCGTGATAACAAACCTGCGCTGATGGCGCTGGAAACGTGGGTGGCACAGATGGACTTGCCGGTTGAACAGGTCGAACTGGCGGCACACATTGTGACGATTAACGAAAAAAGCCTACACGAGTTGGGCGTGAAATGGTCGCTCGCCGATGCCACGCAAGCGGGGACTGTGGGCGGCGTCACTACAATGACCAGCGATCTCTCTGTGCCCGCAGCGACGTCGCGTGTGGGGTTTAACATTGGTCGTATCAATGGTCGTCTACTGGAACTGGAGCTGTCTGCACTGGAGCAAAAACAGCAGCTTGATATCATCGCCAGCCCACGATTACTGGCTTCTCACCTGCAACCTGCCAGTATTAAGCAGGGCAGCGAGATCCCTTATCAGGTCTCCAGCGGGGAAAGCGGAGCCACGTCCGTTGAGTTCAAAGAAGCCGTACTGGGAATGGAGGTGACGCCAACCGTGCTGCAAAAAGGGCGAATTAGACTAAAGTTGCATATCAGCCAGAATGTCCCCGGGCAGGTGTTACAGCAGGCGGATGGCGAAGTACTGGCTATCGATAAGCAGGAAATTGAAACGCAGGTCGAGGTAAAAAGCGGAGAGACAATCGCGCTGGGTGGGATTTTTTCGCATAAAAATAAATCTGCGGCGGACAGCGTGCCGTTGTTAGGCGATATCCCCTGGCTTGGATATTTATTTCGCCATGACGGTAAAGAGGATGAGCGGCGCGAGTTAGTGGTTTTTATCACGCCCAGACTGGTCTCGAGCGAATAATTTATGCATGAAAAGCCGTTGTTTTTGCACTGGACATGTTTCAGAAATTTGACGTGCGGGTGTATTTAGCATACAAGGAGTACCGATTTGAGCGTCGGTCGTTTTCTTTACTTGTGCACCGGTAATACGCTTTGCCTTTCTGGTGGTGTGTCATGGGTTGATTTGGCGTCATTTGGCCGTGCGATTCGTTGCCAGGCCTGATGTTTGCAGGGCAATACGCCTGCCACGACCAGAAATGCGAAAGGTTTGGTGATTTATTCAGTTGCCAAACCCGCTTGAGTATTGAGATAATTTTCAGTCTGACTCTCGCAATATCTTATGAGGTTTCAGTTCATGTCCTGCTGCGCTGAGTGTCTGCGAAGCGGGTTTATCATTAACGAATAGTCTTAGTAGTACCGAAAAAATGGCAGAGAAACGCAATATCTTTCTGGTTGGGCCTATGGGTGCCGGAAAAAGCACTATTGGGCGCCAGTTAGCTCAACAACTCAATATGGAA
Source organism: Citrobacter sp. TBCS-14 (assembly GCF_005280805.1). NCBI lineage: Bacteria > Pseudomonadati > Pseudomonadota > Gammaproteobacteria > Enterobacterales > Enterobacteriaceae > Citrobacter > Citrobacter sp. TBCS-14. Next base: position 46,644 of record NZ_SZWM01001345.1, on the reverse strand, counting down.
TTTTACGATTCTGATCAAGAGATTGAGAAACGAACCGGAGCTGATGTGGGCTGGGTCTTCGATGTAGAAGGTGAAGACGGCTTCCGCGATCGCGAAGAAAAAGTCATCAACGAGTTGACGGAAAAACAGGGTATTGTGCTGGCAACTGGCGGTGGCTCTGTTAAATCACGTGAAACACGTAACCGTCTTTCCGCGCGTGGCGTCGTGGTCTATCTTGAAACGACAATTGAAAAACAACTTGCGCGAACTCAACGCGACAAGAAACGCCCACTGCTGCAGGTAGAATCACCGCCTCGCGAAGTTCTGGAAGCGTTGGCTGACGAACGCAATCCTCTGTATGAAGAGATTGCTGACGTGACCATTCGCACCGATGATCAGAGCGCTAAAGTCGTGGCAAACCAGATTATTCATATGTTGGAAAGCAACTGATTCTGGCTTAATACACTCGTCTGCGGGTACAAGTAACTAAGGTGGATGTCGCGTCATGGAGAGGATTACAGTCACTCTCGGGGAACGTAGTTACCCTATCACCATCGCGGCTGGTTTGTTTAATGAGCCGGCTTCATTCTTACCGCTGAAATCGGGCGATCAGGTTATGTTGGTGACCAACGAAACCCTGGCTCCCCTTTATCTCGATAAGATTCGCGGCGTACTTGAACAGGCGGGTGTTAATGTTGATAGCGTCATCCTTCCCGACGGCGAGCAGTATAAAAGCCTGACGGTGCTGGATACGGTATTCACAGCATTACTGCAAAAACCGCACGGTCGCGATACCACGCTGGTTGCTCTTGGCGGCGGCGTGATTGGCGATCTTACCGGTTTTGCAGCCGCCAGCTATCAGCGCGGCGTACGTTTTATTCAAGTTCCGACAACGCTGTTGTCGCAGGTTGATTCCTCCGTTGGCGGCAAAACCGCCGTAAACCATCCCCTCGGCAAGAACATGATTGGTGCTTTTTACCAACCCGCTTCCGTGGTGGTGGACCTCGACTGTCTGAAAACGCTTCCTGCGCGTGAACTGGCGTCGGGTCTGGCGGAAGTGATCAAATACGGCATCATCCTTGACGGTGAATTTTTCAGCTGGCTGGAAGACAATCTGGACGCATTACTGCATCTGGACGGTCCGGCAATGGCGTACTGTATCCGCCGTTGTTGTGAGCTGAAGGCAGAAGTTGTCGCAGCAGACGAGCGCGAAATGGGCTTACGTGCTTTACTGAATCTGGGACATACGTTTGGCCATGCAATCGAAGCTGAAATGGGTTATGGCAATTGGTTACATGGTGAAGCGGTGGCCGCAGGTATGGTAATGGCTGCTCGTACGTCAGAACGTCTGGGTCAGTTTTGCTCCGCGGACACGCAGCGCATCATTACGCTGCTGAAGCGGGCAGGCTTACCGGTTGATGGACCACGTGAGATGTCCACTCAGGCCTATTTACCGCACATGCTGCGAGATAAAAAAGTGTTGGCGGGGGAGATGCGTTTAGTGCTTCCGTTGGCAATAGGGAAGAGTGAAGTGCGCGGCGGAGTGTCGCACGAGGTGGTTCTTAACGCTATTGCTGATTGCCAGCAGGCGTAACAACAAGAAAGGTCCGGCTTGCGTTGTAAGGCGTAAGTCTTTTAGCTTCAGGTTATGTGCAACGTCGTAAGCATTAACCTTTGAGTGGGGTGTTAAATGGATGAATTCAAACCAGAAGACGAGCTGAAACCCGATCCCAGCGATCGTCGTACTGGTCGTTCTCGTCAATCGTCTGAACGCGATAATGAGCCGCAAATCAATTTTGATGATGTTGATCTGGATACTGACGATCGTCGTCCAGCGCGCGCGCGTAAAGAACGTGACGAAGAGCAAGACATTGAAGAAGACTATGAATCTGATGACGATACCGTGGATGAAGAGCGTGTAGAACGCCGTCCGCGTAAGCGTAAGAAGGCCGCCAGCAAACCTGCCTCTCGTCAATATATGATGATGGGTGTGGGGGTTCTGGTGCTGCTGCTGTTGATAGTCGGCATCGGGTCAGCGTTGAAAGCCCCCTCATCTCCCTCTTCCAGCGATCAGACGGCGTCTGGCGAGAAGAGTATCGATCTTTCTGGCAATAGCGCGACCGATCAGGCGAGTACCACTCAGCCTGCAACGACTGCTGAGCAACCGGCTGGCAATGCGCAGCAGGATGTTTCTCTGCCGCCAATTTCTTCTACGCCAACTCAGGGGCAAGCACCTGTTGCCGCTGAAGGTCAACAGCGTGTTGAAGTTCAGGGCGATCTGAATAATGCCCTGACGCAATCGCAAGGTCAGGAACAGGTGAACAACGTGGTTGTGAACTCCACGCTGCCAACCGAACCTGCTACCGTTGCACCTGTTCGTAATGGTACTACGGCGCGTCCTGCAACAACGGAGCCTGCTGAGCGTCACGCGACTGCGCGTCCGGAACGCAAACAGGCCGTTATTGAGCCGAAGAGCAAACCGCAGACGACCGTGAAAGCAACGCCGACAGAGCCAAAACCTGTTGCCCAGGCGAAGCGCACTGAACCGACTGCGCCAGTGACTGCACCGGTTACTACGACCAAAGCACCTGCGGCAACGACTGCGCCAAAAGCGACAGCTGAGCCTAAAGCAACCGTCAGTACCACCACACCTGCGCAGACTGCTACTCCTGCGCCAACTACGGCAACGCCTGTAGCGGGCGGAGCAAAAACGGCGGGTAATGTTGGGGCGTTAAAATCAGCGCCGTCCAGTCATTACACTCTGCAGCTCAGCAGTTCTTCTAACTACGACAACCTGAACGGTTGGGCGAAGAAAGAGAACCTGAAGAACTACGTGGTGTATCAGACGACGCGTAACGGTCAACCGTGGTATGTTCTGGTGACGGGTGTATATGCATCTAAAGACGATGCTAAACGTGCGGTGTCTACGTTGCCAGCCGACATTCAGGCGAAAAACCCGTGGGCGAAACCGCTGCATCAGGTTCAGGCCGATCTGAAGTAAGATAGGATATGTTCTGCAATGGTTTGATGTTTCGCCCAATTGCGGGACAAAGACTAAAGCGCAGGATGCTGTCGGAGCTTTCTCCACAGCCGGAGAAGGTGTAATTAGTTAGTCAGCATGAAAAAAAATCGCGCTTTTCTGAAGTGGGCAGGGGGAAAATACCCCCTGCTTGATGATATCAAACGGCATTTGCCTCAGGGCGAATGTCTTGTCGAACCCTTCGTGGGTGCAGGGTCGGTGTTCCTCAACACCGACTTTTCTCGTTATATTCTTGCCGATATCAACAGCGACCTCATCAGTCTCTATAACATCGTGAAGTCGCGTACCGATGAGTATGTGCAGGCTTCGCGCGAGCTGTTTGTCCCTGAGACCAATCAGTCTGAGGTGTACTATCAGTTCCGGACAGAATTTAACGCCAGCCAGGATCCATTCCGACGTGCGGTACTGTTCTTATACCTCAACCGTTTTGGTTACAACGGCCTGTGTCGGTACAACCTGCGTGGCGAATTTAACGTGCCGTTTGGCCGTTATAAAAAACCCTACTTCCCGGAAGCAGAGTTGTATCATTTTGCCGAAAAAGCGCAGAATGCAGAGTTTCATTGCCTCTCCTATGAAGAGTGCATGGAGCGTGCTGATATCAACTCTGTGGTTTATTGCGACCCGCCTTATGCGCCGCTGTCGGCGACGGCGAATTTCACCGCGTATCACACCAATAGCTTTAGCCCGAAAGAGCAGGCGCATCTGGCCGAAATGGCAGAAAAGCTGGTCAGTAAGCAGATCCCGGTGTTAATTTCGAACCATGACACGCCCGATACGCGCGAGTGGTACCGAGCGGCGAAGCATTTTCAGGTAAAAGTGCGGCGCAGTATAAGCAGCAACGGCGGCACACGTAAAAAGGTGAATGAACTGCTGGCTCTGTACAAACCAGGAGTCGTAACGCCTGCGAAAAAATAATTCTCAAGGAGAAGCGGATGAAACAGTATTTGATTGCCCCCTCAATTCTGTCGGCTGATTTTGCCCGCCTGGGTGAGGACACCGCGAGCGTTCTGGCCGCCGGTGCCGATGTCGTGCACTTCGACGTCATGGACAACCATTATGTACCTAACCTGACTATCGGGCCGATGGTACTGAAATCGCTACGCAAATATGGGATTACCGCCCCTATTGATGTGCATCTGATGGTGAAGCCGGTTGACCGTATTATCCCGGACTTCGCTGCCGCTGGCGCCAGCATCATTACTTTTCACCCGGAAGCCTCCGAACACGTCGATCGCACCTTACAGCTGATCAAAGAGAATGGCTGTAAAGCGGGCCTGGTGTTCAACCCGGCCACGCCGCTGAGCTACCTGGACTACGTTATGGATAAGCTGGATGTGATCCTGCTGATGTCCGTTAACCCCGGTTTTGGCGGCCAATCTTTCATTCCGCAAACGCTGGAAAAACTGCGTGAAGTCCGCCGTCGTATTGATGAGTCTGGCTATGACATTCGCCTGGAAGTTGATGGCGGCGTGAAGGTGAACAATATCGGCGAAATCGCCGCAGCGGGTGCGGATATGTTTGTCGCAGGTTCCGCGATTTTCGACCAACCTGACTACAAAAAAGTCATTGATGAAATGCGCCATGAACTGGCGAAGGTAAGTCATGGATAAATTTCAGGATATTCGGGGCGTAGCTTTTGACCTCGACGGTACGCTGGTTGATAGCGCGCCGGGATTAGCCGCCGCAGTGGATATGGCGCTGTACGCGCTGGAATTACCCACTGCAGGCGAAGAACGTGTGATTACCTGGATTGGTAATGGCGCAGATGTATTGATGGAGCGTGCACTCACCTGGGCTCGCCTTGAACGCGCTACGCTGCGTAAAACGACGGGCAAACCGCCTATCGATGACGACATTCCTGCCGTTGAGCAGGTGCGTATTTTACGTAAGCTGTTTGACCGCTATTACGGTGATGTTGCCGAAGAAGGGACGTTCTTATTTCCCCACGTTGCCGATACGCTGGGCGCGCTGCATGCGAAAGGCCTGCCGTTAGGTCTGGTGACCAACAAGCCGACACCGTTTGTGGCACCGCTGCTTAACGCACTGGATATCGCCAAGTATTTTAGTGTGGTCATCGGCGGTGACGACGTGAAAAATAAAAAACCGCATCCCGATCCGCTGCTGCTAGTGGCCTCACGTATGGGGATTGCGCCTGAAAAATTGCTCTTTGTGGGTGATTCGCGCAATGATATTCAGGCGGCAAAAGCCGCTGGCTGTCCTTCGGTTGGTCTTACGTATGGGTATAACTACGGTGAAGGGATCGACCTCAGCCAGCCGGATGTAATATATGACAGCATTAATGACCTTCTGCCCGCACTCGGGCTTCCGCATAGCGAAAATCAGGAATTGAAAAATGACTAAGCCCATCGTTTTTAGTGGCGCACAGCCCTCAGGTGAATTGACCATTGGCAACTATATGGGTGCGCTGCGTCAATGGGTAAACATGCAGGATGATTACCACTGCATCTACTGTATCGTGGACCAGCATGCTATCACCGTCCGCCAGGACGCGCAGAAGCTGCGTAATGCTACGCTGAATACGCTGGCGCTGTATCTGGCGTGTGGTATCGATCCTGAGAAAAGCACCATTTTCGTTCAGTCCCACGTGCCGGAACATGCACAGTTAGGCTGGGCGCTGAACTGCTACACCTATTTTGGTGAACTGAGCCGCATGACCCAGTTCAAAGATAAATCTTCCCGTTACGCTGAAAACATCAATGCCGGTCTGTTCGACTACCCGGTACTGATGGCAGCCGATATTCTGCTGTACCAGACCAATCTGGTACCGGTAGGGGAAGATCAGAAACAGCACCTGGAACTGAGCCGTGACGTCGCCCAGCGTTTTAACGCACTGTATGGTGACATCTTCAAAGTGCCTGAGCCGTTTATTCCGAAATCCGGTGCGCGCGTGATGTCCCTGCTGGAGCCGACGAAGAAAATGTCTAAGTCGGATGACAACCGCAACAACGTGATCGGCCTGTTGGAAGATCCGAAATCTGTGGTGAAGAAAATCAAACGCGCCATGACGGATTCCGATGAGCCGCCTGTTGTTCGTTACGATGTGCAGAATAAAGCGGGTGTTGCCAACTTGCTGGATATTCTCTCTGCCGTAACGGGTAAGAGCATCCCGGAACTGGAGCAGCACTTTGAAGGCAAGATGTATGGCCACCTGAAGGGTGAAGTTGCCGATGCCGTTTCCGGTATGTTGACTGAGCTTCAGGAACGTTACCACCGTTTCCGTAACGATGAAGCCTTCCTGCAGCAAGTGATGAAAGATGGTGCAGAAAAAGCCAGTGCGCGCGCAGCAGAAACACTGAAAGCGGTGTATGAAGCAATTGGATTTGTTGCGAAGCCGTAATGTAACGTACGGCTAAAATAAAAGCCGGATTATCTCCCATACTGTTTAATATTATAACGGCATGGGAGATAATCCGGCTTTATATATTTATACGGAATATAAATAATTACAGCGCAGTGTCACCGCAGCCGCCAATGATTTTAGAAATAGAAATGGCTGGGTGCAGAAAATAATCGTAATCACAGGTCTTGTTTTTGTTCTGAACGCTACCGGTGCAGGCAGTCAATGTGGAGAGAGCCAGCAGTACTGCAGCAGCTTTAAGCATGTTTTTCATTTAATAATCCCTATCAATCAATAAAATATCAGTATGCCAATTCCATATGCTTCGAAAAACACGTAGTGAATTAAGCTTGCTATATATAACGTGACCAGGAAGTTATTACTTGTTCTTTTAACTTAATAGTAGATTTAAGAATTTTTAAAAAATAATAATTGATGATGATTAAAGATGAAGGATAATGACTGGAAGGGTAATCAAAAGACGGCGCTATGCAGAAAACATAGCGCCTGAATATTAATGGTTTGAGAACCAGTTCAGCTTATCGCGCAGGCCAACCACGCGACCAACAATGATCAGCGCCGGGCTTTCCACCTGTTGCGCCAGTTCACCGAGTTGCGTCAGTACACCATTGACAACGCGCTGTTTCACGGAGGTCCCGTTTTCGACCAGCGCAACCGGCATGTCTGCTGGCATCCCAAATGCGATCAATTTTTCCTGGATAGTGGCCGCCTGATTCAGCCCCATATAGAACACCAGCGTCTGTTTTTCTGCTGCCAGGTTTTCCCAGTCCAGCTCGCCGCCGGTCTTCAGGTGTCCGGTGACCAGGCGTACGCTCTGGGCGTAATCACGATGCGTCAGCGGAATGCCGGAATAGGCAGAACAGCCGGACGCCGCGGTAATACCGGGAACAACAGAGAACGGGATACCTTCGTGGCACAGGGTTTCCAGCTCTTCGCCACCGCGACCAAAGATGAACGGGTCGCCGCCTTTCAGGCGCACTACGCGTTTGCCCTGTTTCGCCTGGTTCAGCAGGATCTGGTTGATCTCTTCCTGCGGTACGCAGTGATAACCCGCACGCTTGCCGACGAAAATGCGATCGGCATCGCGACGAACAAGGTTCATGATGTCATCGGATACCAGGCGGTCATACACCACGACATCGGCCTGCTGGATCTGTTGTAGCCCTTTCAGCGTCAGCAGTCCGGCATCGCCTGGACCGGCACCAACCAGCACTACTTCGCCACGATGGTCCAGCGGTTCGCTGAGCATCTGCTCGGTCGTTTCTTCTATTGCCTGCCGATCGTCGTTTGCCAGAGACTGCGCCAGCCTGTCGTTAACAAACAGCTTTTCCCAGAAGCGGCGACGTTCACCCATACTGGCGAACTGCTTTTTCACCCGGGAACGCAGCTGTCCTGCATACTGCGCGACCTGGCCCAGATGCTGTGGCAACACGGATTCGAGCCTTTCACGCAGCAGTCGCGCCAGAACAGGAGAGGTACCGCCAGAGGAGACCGCCACCATCAGTGGTGAACGGTCAATAATGGAGGGCATGATGAAACTGGCCGCTTTTGGGGCGTCGACCACGTTACAGAAGATGCGACGTGATTCAGCGGCGTTGCTGACGCGAAGGTTGACGGCATCGTCATCGGTGGCGGCGATCGCCAGCCAGCAGGAGTCGAGCAGGGCTTCGTCAAACGGCCCCTCAACCAGCGTCAGCATGCCTTCATTTGCCCATACGGTGAACTGTGGAATAAACGCTAGCGCATTAACCGTTAAACGGGCGCCTGCTTCCAGCAGTAACCGCGCTTTGCGTTCTGCGACATCACCACCGCCGACGATCAAGCAGTCGCGGTCACGTAGTTGACAAAATATAGGCAAATGATCCACGACATTACCCCTTAATTATTGGCAGCAGCCTCAGTTTGGTTGATTTTTGCCGGAACGGGACGCTCCGATTTTGGCGTAGCATACCAATAACCCAACCCCATGAATACGACACCGGACAAAGTATTACCGAGTGTCACCCACAGCAGGTTATGGCCAATTCCGGACAAGGTATAGGCATCGCTGTGATGACCGAACCAGGAGAGCGCAAATAGCGTCATGTTGGCAACGGAGTGTTCATAGCCAGAAGCGATAAACGCCAGCAGGCACCACCAGATGGCGAGGAACTTCGCCGCACCTTCAGTACGGATCGCCATCCAGATTGCCAGGCAAACCAACCAGTTACACAACGCACCTTTAAAGAAGAGTACGCTGGCAGGGGCTGTAGTTTTCGCCAGGGCAACGCTATGTACGATGCTGGTATCGACCGGCAGCAGGCTACCGCCACCCCAGCTGTACAGCAGGGCGACGAACACGGAACCGAGCAGATTTCCCAGCCAGGTTTGCGGCAGAATGGCCCACATCTGACCGTGGCTGATGGTGCCCGCTTTGACGCCAAGCGTCAGGAACATGGTGTGCCCGGTAAACAACTCTGAACCGGCAATAATCACCAGCGTTAAGGCAATACCAAAGGTTGCACCCATCACCAGAGGGCGTACGGATGGATCAAGCAGATTGCCGAGAGTGAAAATAAGAATGATGCCGAGACCGACATAAGCGCCCGCCATGGCGGAACTGACCCAGAAACCGATTGGGTTGTTGGCCGACAGGCGTGCAATGCGCGCAGCGTTAGCCGCACACTTATTGATAGTGTCTGTAAACATGTGTTTGATTATCCTTGAAGAACAAAAAGTAAAATAAAATCGTAACCGTAGGCCGGATAAGGCAGTTATGCCGCCATCCGGCAATGTGCCTGATGGCGCTACGCTTATCAGGCCTACTAAAAAGGCCTACCAATACGTCTAAAAAGGGAGGCATTGCGCCTCCCAATAATTTACTAACCGCGCAACTGCACCATGCCGTCTTTCACCCGGGCTTCGTAGTGCGCCACGGAATGACTTTCGTCCTCCATGCACAGACCGTCGCTGAGGCGGAAGCGCTGTTTTTTCAGCGGGCTGGCAACCCATAGCTCGCCCTGGTGCTCAGCAATAATCCCGCGTGAAAGTACGCTGGACTGGAAGAACGGGTCGATGTTGCTGATCGCAAACACCTGGTCGCTGTGATAAGGACGGAAAATCGCGACTTGCTCTTTACCTAACAGGGCGCAGACGCCTGTTGCAGGCAGAATGTCATCGATTTTGCAGATGTTTTTCCACTGGCTCATGCGTTTTCCTCCACCAGAGTGACCGGGATACGCTCATACGGCGTGGCCGGGCGATGTTGTTCACGTTCAGGCACAACCTGGACATTCGGATCGCGTTTATCGCTGTTAATAAAGTGCTTGAAGCGAACCTGCGCGGACGGCGTGTTGACGGTTTCTGTCCACTCGCATACGACGGCTTCACGCAGACGTGCCATCTCTTCTTCCAGATGCTCGTTCAGGCCCAGTTTGTCGTCAATGATGACAGACTTCAGATACTCGATGCCGCCTTCCAGGTTATCTAACCACGGTGCGGTACGGGTCAGTTTGTCCGCAGTACGGATGTAGAACATCATGAAGCGGTCAAGGTATTTCATCAGCGTTTCACGGTCGAGATCCGCTGCCAGTAGATCCGCATGGCGTGGTTTCATCCCGCCGTTACCACAGACGTACAGGTTCCAGCCTTTTTCAGTGGCGATGATACCCACGTCTTTACCTTGGGCTTCTGCGCACTCACGGGTACAGCCAGAGACGCCAAACTTCATTTTGTGCGGGGTACGAATGCCCTTGTAGCGGTTTTCAAGCTCAACGCCGAAGCCTACGCTATCGCCGACACCATAACGGCACCAGGTGCTACCCACGCAGGTTTTCGCCATACGCAGCGCTTTAGCATACGCATGACCGGTTTCGAAGCCCGCTTCAATCAACTGACGCCAGATTTCCGGCAGGTCATCTTTTTGCGCGCCGAACAGACCAATACGCTGAGAACCGGTGATCTTGGTGTACAGATTGAACTCACGAGCGATACGGCCCACGGCAACCAGACCTTCCGGGGTAATTTCGCCACCGGCAGAGCGTGGGATAACGGAGTAGGTACCGTCTTTCTGGATGTTGGCCAGGAAGTTGTCGTTGGTATCCTGCAGCGGCGTGTGCTGCGGCTTGAGGATGTATTCATTCCAGCAGGAGGCCAGCAGGGAACCGACGGTTGGTTTACACACTTCGCAGCCGTAACCTTTACCGTGTTTCGCCAGCAATTCCTCGAAGGTTTTAATGCCTTCCACGCGGATGAGATGGAACAGTTCCTGACGTGAGTACGGGAAGTGATCGCACAGGTTGTTGTTGACTTCGATGCCCTGTTTCGCCAGTTCGGCATTCAGCACCTGGGTAACCAGCGGAATACAACCACCGCAGCCAGTACCGGCTTTGGTTTCGGCTTTCAGCGCTGCAACGGTGTGGCAGCCTTTGTTAATGGCGGCAACCAGCATGCCTTTGGTGACGTCGAAGCAGGAACAAATCTGCGCGCTGTCCGGCAGTTTATCCACGCCGATGGACGGCTTACCGCTGCCTGAGTGTGCTGGCAGGATCAGTGAGTCCGGGTTTTCCGGCAGTTCGATGGCGTTCAGCACCAGCTGCAGCAGGTTGCCGTAATCGCTGGTGTCACCCACCAGAACCGCGCCCAGCAGCGTTTTGTTATCTTCGCTGACGATCAGGCGTTTGTAGACTTCTTTACTTTCGTCGAGGTAAACGTAGCTACGGGCGCCCGGTGTACGCGCATGTGCGTCGCCGATACCGCCGACATCTACGCCCAGCAGTTTCAGCTTGGCGCTCAGGTCTGCGCCTTCGAACGCGTTTTTGCTACCGAGAATATGGTCAACGGCGACCTGCGCCATTTTGTACCCCGGTGCGACCAGGCCATAAACGCGGTCGTTCCAGCTGGCGCATTCGCCGATAGCGTAGATATCCGGGTCAGAGGTCTGGCAGGCGTCGTTGATCACGATACCGCCACGCTGTGCCACATCAAGGCCGCACTGGGTTGCCAGTTTGTCGCGCGGGCGAATACCGGTGGAGAAGACAATGAAGTCGACTTCCAGTTCGCTGCCGTCGGCAAAGCGCATGGTTTTACGCGCTTCAGTGCCTTGCTGGACGATCTCTTTGGTATTTTTGCTGGTGTGCACACGCACGCCCATGCTTTCAATTTTGCGACGTAACTGCTCGCCACCCATCTGATCCAGCTGTTCAGCCATCAGCATCGGGGCAAATTCAATCACGTGGGTTTCAACGCCTAAGCTTTTCAGGGCACCTGCGGCTTCCAGACCCAGCAGGCCACCACCGACAACGGCGCCGCGTTTACTGCGACGAGCGCAAGACTCAATGGCGTTGAGGTCTTCAATGGTACGGTAAACGAAACAGTCCTGCGTTTCCGAACCTTTAATTGGCGGGATCCACGGGTAGGAGCCGGTTGCCATGATCAGTTTATCGTAATAAACCGTACGACCAGCGCTGGAGTGGATCACCTTCTCCTGGCGGTTGATGGTAATCGCGCGTTCGCCGACTAATACCTTCACGCCGTGCTTCTCGTAGAAGCCTTCACGCACCAGAGACAGCTCTTCAGCAGTGTGGTGAGAGAAGTAAGAAGACAGGTGTACGCGGTCGTATGCTTTGCGGGGTTCTTCACAGAAGACGGTAATATCAAACTTGTCCGCATCGGATTTATCAAGAAGATCCTCAATAAAGCGATGGCCGACCATACCATTACCGATAATAGCGAGTCTGACTTTGCTCATTTTTGCCTCGATTTCTTTTCTATTACTGCCTACCTTAACGATTCAGCAACCCCGCTTATTGATACAAATCAATTTCGCCCTTATATACTCCTTAAGAGGTATATAACTGATTTGTCAGCGTTTTTATAAGTCACGGAATTGACAGGCTTTTCATGTTTGTATGATTAGCGTACAAATTAAGGGGTTTTAGTGTGAATAGGTCAGGATCCTAAGGGTTAGAAAGGGGAGTGATAAATGCCGGATAATCAGAGCCGCTATCCGGCATTCAGGTTTACTGCACAGCCGGTGCGTTATGCTGGCGATGACGCGTAACAAACCCAAGGATAAAGCACATCACGAATACCACAGCATACAGGCCATTCGCGGTTTGTAGTGCGGCCAGAGGACCGCTGTGGGCAACGATCGGACCGGTCACCACGAAGGTTAACATGGTCCCAATGGTGCCGCAGGTCAGGACGAAGTTAACCAGCTTCGGTGAGGCCACTTTAGTCTGCTGGGAGCCGAGGGTGATAATGGTGGTATAGATGGCGCTGGAGAAGAAGCCCAGCGTCAGGATGAACCACGGCATGTGCTCTGGCGTACCGGTGATGAAGAGATACATCAATACGGTTGCCAGTCCTGCCAGCACGGTCAGGATACGCTGCAAATCAAAGAAGCGCAGGATAAAGCTAAACGCCCACATACCCACCATGTAGGACATCCAGAAATCGCTGACCAGCTTACCTGCATCGTTCAGGCTCATGCCGAGGCTTTTGGCGTATTCCGGCACCCAGGAGATAAAACCCAACTGACCGAGGATGTAGCACAGCGCGGCGATGGACAAAAACAGCACACCGATGCCCCACTTCTCTTTCGCCACCGGTGTTTCCGGTTGCTGCGCGTGTTTACCCAGCGCCGGGAACTCACAGCCAAAGGTCAGCAGGAAAATGGCGACGTACACCAGGCCGATACAGGCGTAGACCCAGTACCATTCGATGCTACGCGCCAGCAGGTACGCGGCAACCATCGGGAAAATCATGCCCGCCATGCTGAAGAAGGAATCTGTAAACAGCAGGCGAGATCCACGCTGGCGACCTTCATACATCTGGGTGACCAGGAAAGTACCAATCGACATGGTGATCCCGCTGACGACCCCCAGCACAAACATGGCGGCGGAGAACAGCGCCAGGCTATGCGTGAGCATCAGTCCGGCGACAGCCAGCAGCATCAGAATAAAGCCAAAACGTAGTTGCGTTTTCAACGGGACAATTTCCATCAACCACGCATTCAGAAAAATAGAGATCAGAATACCGGCATTCAGAAAGGTGAAGGTGTTACTCATACTGGAAACGGGCAAATGGAAATAGTCTGCGATGTTTCCCATCACCATCCCGGTGACAATAACCAACGCGCCTGTCAGGGCGTAGGAGAGAAAGCTGATCCATGTGAGCTTGATACGATTGCTGTTAGTCATGACTGGCCTGTATAGAAGTGTAAGGCGCATTGAAGGCGCCGTGAGCGGGCGGATTTTAGGCGTTTTGTTGATGTATTTAAATATTTTTTAGCAACTGCTGTTTCTATTACATATTTCAATGTGATCATGATCACATTGATGCGCGTTGCAAAGCATTTACATTTGTTTCAGGTTCGTAAAATTAAGTAAAGGGATGGCCTTGTCATGGAAGGCTCTTTAGAATCAATTCACTTGCTTCATTTCTGCTCTTGTAAAGGAATTCTCATGCTCAAATCGACTCTGGCGGCTGTTGCAGCTGTTCTCGCTCTTTCTGCCCTCTCTCCCGCAGCACTGGCAGCGAAAGGTGACCCACGTGTACTGCTGACGACCTCTGCTGGTAACATTGAGCTGGAGCTGAACAGCCAAAAGGCCCCGGTTTCAGTGCAAAACTTTGTCGATTATGTAAATAGTGGTTTCTATAACAACACCACGTTTCACCGTGTGATCCCTGGGTTTATGGTACAGGGCGGCGGTTTTACCGAGCAGATGCAGCAGAAGAAACCTAACCCGCCTATCAAAAATGAAGCCGATAACGGGCTGCGCAATACCCGTGGCACCATTGCCATGGCGCGGACCGCAGACAAAGACAGCGCGACCAGCCAGTTCTTTATCAACATTGCGGACAACGCTTTCCTCGATCACGGCCAGCGTGACTTCGGCTATGCCGTTTTTGGTAAAGTGGTGAAGGGGATGGATGTCGCGGATAAGATAGCTCAAGTGCCGACTCACGACGTCGGCCCTTACCAGAACGTTCCGTCCAAACCGATTGTTATCCTGTCTGCGAAAGTTCTGCCGTAATCGTATTTTTGCGCGGGCGGTTCCTGCCCGCGTTCTCTCCCTTCTCTGCGTAACCCGAAATTGCTGCTTATACTTGTGGCAAGTGCTGGCTCATTCAGGGAGGTCACGTGAAAAAACTCACCGATAAACAAAAGTCCTGTCTTTGGGAGCAGCTGCGAAACGGCAATTTCCAGGCTAGTCGACGTCTGGAAGGCGTGGAGATTCCACGGGTTACGCTGAGCGCTGAAGATGCCCTGGCGCGCCTTGAAGAATTGAGGAGGCACTATGAGCGATAAATTCGGTGATGGGCGAGATCCCTATTTGTATCCGGGCCTGAACGTGATGCGTAATCGTCTCGGGGTCCATCAGGCCCAGCGTCTGGCGCAGGCGGCCTACGAATTGACGGCGCTGCGGGCGGCGACGATTGGGCTGGGCCCGCTAAAACGCGGTCTGCCGCATCTGTGCGCTATTCATCGCCAGCTCTATCAGGATATTTTTGACTGGGCGGGCCATCTACGCGAGGTCGATATTTACCAGGGCGATACCCGCTTCTGCCACTTTGCTTATATCGAGAAAGAGGGCAACGCGCTGATGCAGGACCTGGAAGACGAGTCCTGGCTGGTAGGGCTGTCGGCGGATAAGTTTATCGACCGACTTGCGCATTATTATTGCGAAATTAATGTGCTACACCCATTTCGTATTGGCAGCGGTCTGGCCCAACGTATTTTCTTCGAACAGTTAGCGGTTCATGCCGGGTATATGCTCAGTTGGGAGGGTATCCCGGTCGAAGAGTGGAATCAGGCCAACCAGAGTGGTGCGATGGGCGACCTGTCGGCGCTGCGGGCGATATTTCGTAAAGTGGTAAGCGAAGCCCGAGAAACTGGGTAGAATAGCGCGGTTTTTCTGTACCGGAGCCGCCATGATCCTGCTTATCGATAACTACGATTCTTTTACCTGGAACCTGTATCAATATTTCTGCGAACTGGGCGCAGAGGTCCTTGTCAGGCGCAACGACGAGCTGACGCTGGCGCAAATTGATGCGTTAAGTCCGCAAAAAATCGTTATTTCCCCCGGTCCCTGCACGCCGGATGATGCCGGGATTTCTCTGGATGTCATCCGTCACTATGCGGGAAAAACCCCGATGCTGGGCGTCTGTCTGGGCCACCAGGCGATGGCGCAGGCGTTTGGTGCCAGCGTCGTGCGGGCGGCGAAAGTCATGCACGGTAAGACCTCCCCGATTACGCATACCGGGCAGGGCGTTTTTCAGGGGCTGGCGAACCCGCTAACGGTGACGCGCTACCACTCTCTGGTGGTTGCACCTGAGACGCTGCCGGCCTGCTTTGAGGTAACGGCCTGGAGTGAAACGCAGGAGATTATGGGCATTCGCCACCGCGAGTGGGATTTGGAAGGCGTGCAGTTTCACCCGGAGAGTATCCTCAGTGAGCAGGGGCATCAGCTGCTGGCTAATTTCCTCAATCGGTGATTTGTAGTTGCTATTCAGTGACTTTTTATTCATATTTTGTGATTATAATTTCACTAGCATTTCTGCTTAACTGGGTGGTAATGACATGGCAACTGAACAAACTGCAATTACGCGCGCGACATTCGATGAAGTGATTCTGCCGATTTATGCACCGGCAGAGTTTATTCCGGTCAAAGGGAAAGGAAGTCGAGTCTGGGATCAACAGGGTAAAGAGTATGTTGATTTCGCGGGTGGTATTGCAGTTACCGCGTTAGGGCATTGCCATCCGGCCCTGGTCGAAACGTTAAAAACGCAGGGCGAAACCCTGTGGCACACCAGTAACGTTTTCACCAATGAGCCTGCACTGCGCTTAGGCCGCAAAATCATTGATGCGACCTTTGCCGAACGCGTGCTGTTCATGAACTCTGGCACTGAAGCCAACGAAACCGCCTTTAAGCTGGCGCGCCACTATGCCTGCGTCCGGCATAGTCCGTTCAAAACCAAAATTATCGCCTTCCATAATGCGTTTCATGGCCGCTCGCTGTTTACCGTTTCCGTCGGTGGGCAGCCAAAATATTCTGACGGCTTTGGGCCAAAACCGGCGGACATTATCCATGTACCGTTTAACGACCTGCATGCGGTAAAAGCGGTGATGGACGATCACACCTGCGCGGTGGTGGTCGAGCCAATTCAGGGCGAAGGGGGTGTTATGGCCGCCACGCCGGAATTCCTGCAGGGCCTGCGCGAACTGTGCGATCAGCATCAGGCATTGCTGGTGTTTGATGAAGTGCAGTGTGGTATGGGGCGTACCGGCGACCTGTTTGCCTATATGCACTACGGCGTGACGCCGGATATCCTGACCAGCGCCAAAGCCCTCGGCGGCGGTTTCCCGGTGAGCGCGATGTTGACCACTCAGGAAATCGCTTCTGCGTTCCATGTCGGTTCGCACGGTTCAACCTACGGCGGTAACCCGCTGGCCTGTGCGGTTGCAGAGACGGCGTTCGATATTATCAACACGCCGGACGTGCTGGACGGTGTTCAGGTCAAACGTCAGGCATTTGTTGCGCATTTACAGAAAATAGATGCTCAGTATGACATTTTTAGCGATATTCGCGGTATGGGGCTGCTGATTGGCGCGGAGCTGAAGCCGCAGTTCAAAGGTCGGGCGCGTGATTTCCTCTACGCCGCTGCTCATGAAGGCGTTATGGTGCTGAACGCGGGGCCGGACGTCATGCGTTTTGCGCCATCGCTGGTGGTGGAAGAGGCGGATATCGATGAAGGGATGCAGCGCTTTGCGCAGGCGGTAGCGAAGGTGGTGGGTTGATTGCCGGATGGCGGCGTAAACGCCTTATCCGGCCTACAGGGTAAGGTGTGATTCGTAGGCCGGATAAGCGTAGCGCATCCGGCAGTCGATCTTAACCTTTCATATCCCGCAACCGGCGGCTCAGCCAGATACCGTGGTGCGGGCGTTGACGCCATGCCACCGACGAAATGGTGTGCATGGTATTCAGATGCCCCAGTATACGTTGCAGATGCTGCTCCAGGGTACTTAATGGACCGTGGGACAGCATCTCCGACGACTCGAGAATGTTCACATCACCGGAGCTCCCCGGCCCGTCATATTCCAGCCGCTGCTGACAACGCTGAATCGCAATTTCACAGGACTGCAGATACCGCTGCGCCAAATCCGGCGTCAACATGGTGTGTTCCCGGGCCAGCGTGGTCATCGCATTAATATGTTCGACGATGAACTGGCTGTGCGTGACCCACAGTTTCATATCGGCCAGGTAATGTGAGTTAAAACCTGGCTCCTGCATCGCCTGGTTCAGTGAGTTAAACAGCGTGTTATGCGCCTGGTTGACCCGCATACGCTGATACGCCAGCGGTGTGGCCTGTGGATCGTTGCTGAGGATCAGGCGAATGGCTTCCTGGTCAGCTTCCAGCGCATCGTGGGCGTTTTTGCGCAGCAGGCCGCTTTGCCACTGTGGCCACAGCCAGAGCGTGCCGCCAAAGGCAATCAAACAGCCCAGCACCGTATCGACAAAGCGCGGCACAATAAACTGTTCTCCGTTCAGCGTCAGCAACTGCAGGGTATACACCGCCGTAACCGTAAACCCGACGGTGGCCCAGCCGTAGTTTTTGCGCATGATCAGATAGCTGACGAGGGTGATGACCAGCATGGCAGCCAGCGTAAACCCTTCCGGAATATGAAAGTGCAGCGTGACGCCGGCAATCACCAGCCCGACAAGCGTGCCCAGTGAACGATGCAGAATGCGTACCCGCGTGGCGCCGTAGCCATTTTGCGTGACGAACAGGACCGTCATCAGGATCCAATAAGGTTTGGGCAGGTGTAAGGCGCTGCCCATCAGGCTGGCGATGCTCAGCATGACGCTGATACGCCCGGCATTACGCAACGCGGGAGATTTCAGCGACAGATAGTTTTTCAGGGCCGGGAGTAACGGCAGGCGGCGCTGTTTGTCGGCCATTAAATCTCGGGCATACAGCGGACGCTGGGTGCGCAGCACGCGGGCAATGCGGCTAAAGTGCCAGTAGCAAAACTGCCCGACCGGGTTTTCCGGGTGCTGGTTGGCAATTTTCTCCAGCGTGCCAATCTGTTTTTCCATCGAAAAGCGTGTTGGTAAGCGGTGATACAGAATGTCATCTGCCAGTACGCGTAACCGGTCGGCGACGGTGCGCGCATTCCAGCGAATCACCTGTTCTGCATGACTGCGTTCGACCAGCTTCTGCACCTCTTCTGGTTGATGCAGGCTGACGGAAATATGCTCCTGCAAATCCAGCGCCTCCTGAAAGGCCCGTAGCAGGCGTTTGTACTCGTTGTTGTGATGCGCCGACAGCATATGCATTTGCTGATAGCACTGGGTGATCAGATCCACCGCTTTTTGCTGGCGAACCAGCAGCGGGGGCAGCGCTTTTTCGGGATCGACGTGCTGGGTTAGCAGGCTGTATTTCGCTTCACAGTAATCGGCCAGTTCGCGATATAACAGGCTGAGCGATTCGCGCAGCGGCTGCTCACGCCACAGCCAGAACCAGAACCAGTTGAACGCGCCGTACCACAAAGTTCCCAGCGCATAGATCAGCAGCGGTTCCCAGACCGGCATGTTGCCAGCCAGGCTTAGCGTGAAAATTGCCGCAATCAGTGAGGCGGGCAGCAGTCGTGCATGCAGCGGGCTTAACTCGGCGGTCACGCCGAGAATCAGCGTCAGGCCGGTAAGGATCAGCGGGAGCGCAATGCTTTCTGCCAGCAATAGCTGCATGATCAGGCTGCATCCGGCAAACAGTGACGCGCCAATAACTAAGCGTTTAAAAAATCGCTTATGCGGGGTATCAAGACCGGCAATATTGCAGCAGGCGGGGACGAGGGAGAACAGCAGCCCCAGATGAAGCTGACCGATGATAAGACCGACAGCCACGGGTAAACACAGCACCAGCGTTTGTCGTAGTGCGTAGTTGATCTCGGGGTGATAAATCAGTCTTCGCCACATCGGTGCAAACAAAAATGGCGCATTACCAGGTAACGCGCCATTTCGACGAGGTTAACGCGTGCCGTAGACGACGATGGTCTTACCGTGCGCGGAGATCAGGTTCTGATCTTCCAGCATTTTCAGGATACGACCAACGGTTTCACGGGAGCAGCCAACGATCTGGCCAATTTCCTGACGGGTGATTTTGATCTGCATGCCGTCCGGGTGGGTCATCGCGTCAGGTTGTTTCGCCAGGTTCAACAGGGTCTGGGCGATACGACCGGTGACATCCAGGAAGGCCAGGTTGCCCACTTTTTCGGACGTTACCTGCAGGCGACGAGCCATCTGAGAAGACAGGCGCATCAGAATATCCGGGTTAACCTGGATTAATTGACGAAATTTTTTGTATGAAATTTCAGCAACTTCACATGCGGTTTTGGCACGTACCCAGGCGCTACGTTCCTGGCCTTCTTCAAACAGGCCTAATTCACCAATGAAATCGCCCTGATTCAGATAAGAGAGGATCATTTCTTTCCCTTCTTCATCTTTGATCAGCACTGCCACTGAGCCTTTAACGATGTAATACAACGTTTCCGCTTTTTCACCCTGGTGAATCAGCGTGCTCTTCGATGGGTACTTATGAATATGGCAATGAGACAAGAACCATTCGAGAGTCGGGTCTGTTTGCGGTTTGCCAAGCACCATGCGCGGTTATCCTCTGTTATAAGCTGTCTCCAGAGTCAGAACACGACGCTGCCTCTGGGGTTGCAAAAATATGCTTCCCGCTACCTGGGAAAGGGGCTGCTAAAAAGTGAACTGCAGCCTGTAATGTGATGTCCTCTGCATACATGCAGTACGTCAATGTATTACTGTAGCATCCTGACTGTTTTAGCATAGCTTTCGCCGTGTGTCTCCTGGTGTCTCGCTTCAGCATGACTCAGGTCGCCTTCCGTTGCGAGAATTGTTATGTACGCGTAATCTGTCAGGAAAATTGAAACATTGGAGTTACGAAATATGCAAGCGCGTGTAAAGTGGGTTGAGGGGTTAACCTTCCTCGGTGAGTCCGCCTCAGGCCACCAAATCTTGATGGACGGTAACTCCGGTGATAAAGCGCCGAGCCCGATGGAAATGGTACTCATGGCTGCGGGTGGCTGTAGCGCCATTGATGTGGTGTCGATCCTGCAAAAGGGTCGTCAGGATGTGACCAACTGCGAAGTGAAGCTCACTTCCGAGCGTCGTGAAGAAGCGCCGCGTCTGTTTACCCATATTAATCTGCATTTCATCGTTACCGGCAACGATCTGAAAGACGCTTCGGTGTCTCGCGCCGTCGATCTCTCCGCGGAAAAATACTGCTCCGTGGCGCTGATGCTGGAAAAAGCGGTGAATATTACCCATTCCTATGAAGTGATTGCCGCGTAATCCCTGATGCCGGATGGATGATGTTGATTTGTAGGCCCGATAAGCGTAACGCCATCGGGCACTTCCCACGCTTCACTCGATTTTTTTGCCTTCCATCAGTCGCTGGACCAGCGGCAGCATAATCAATTCCATCGCCAGCCCCATCTTGCCGCCCGGCACCACTAATGTATTGATATGGGAAATGAATGAGCCCTGCAGCATCGCCAGCAGCCACGGGAAGTCGATGCCTTCCAGATTACGAAAATGAATCACTACAAAGCTTTCATCCAGTGACGGAATGCTTTTGGCGGCAAAAGGATTGGAGGTGTCGACGGTCGGTACACGCTGGAAGTTAATATGCGTACGGGAAAACTGCGGGGTGATGTAATTAATGTAGTCGTCCATTGAACGTACCACCGAATCCATTACCGCCTCGCGGGAGTGACCGCGCTCGCTGGTGTCGCGGGTCAGCTTCTGGATCCACTCCAGATTGACGATCGGTACCACGCCGACCAGCAGATCAACATGCCGCGCCACGTTTTGCTGCGGCGTCACCACGCCACCGTGCAGGCCTTCATAGAATAAGACGTCTGTGGGTTCAGGCAGCGGCTGCCACGGGGTAAACGTTCCCGGAACCTGATTCCACGGTACGGCCTCATCGTAGGTGTGCAGATATTTTCGTGACTGGCCTTTGCCGGTCTGGCCGTACTCGCTGAAGGTTTGTTCCAGCAGGCCGAAGTCGTTGGCTTCGGGGCCGAAGTAACTGATGTGTCGCCCGGCGTCGCGCGCTTTGCGGATCGCCATGTCCATCTCCGGACGGGTATAGCGGTGAAAACTGTCGCCTTCCACCTCGGCGGCGCGCAGATTTAACTGGGCGAAAATTTTACGAAACGCGAGGCTGGTGGTGGTGGTCCCCGCGCCGCTGGATCCTGTTACCGCAATCACCGGATGTTTGGCAGACATAATAACTCCATGGATAGGTTAGTTTTTATTATATTCAGCCGCCGGCTGCGGGTTATTCGCGAAACTGTTTTCGCGGCATAATGTTGACCGTTTCATGCAGTTCTGACCATACCAGTACAGCTTCGCCAGATTGTAACTGGCGTCGGACGTCGGCGACTTTTTGTTCGAGCGAACGTTCATGTTCACCATAATCGGTACCTTCGCGCAAGACAAAGCTTTCAATCAGATTGTCCAGCGCTTCAGGGGATAAGTCCTGCCAGGGGATCTGCATGATTATGCCTCCAGATACGTTGTCAGCCAGTCGGGGATACGGGATTCCAGCCACATCTCAGGATGGCGCAGCGTGCCGCTAATAAACCCGACGTGTCCACCGTGCTCGGTTAACTGATATTCCACCTGTGAGGGCAGATTTTCCGGTTTGGGGATCACGTGGTGATCCATAAAAGGATCGTCCTTGGCGTGAATAATCAGCGTTGGTTTGGCGATCAGGTTGAGTAGTGGCATGGCGCTACACTGACGATAATAGTCTATCGCATCGGCAAAACCGTGGATTTTGGCGGTGATCAGATCGTCAAAGTCACGAATGCGGCGCAGGGACTTCAGCTGTGCCAGGCTTACCGGCAGCGAGCCAGGATAAGCTTCGAGCTTACGCGAGGCATTGGCTTTTAACAGATTAAGCAGATAGCGCTGGTAAACGCGGGAGAACCCTTTTTCCATATGATAGCTACAGGCCTCCAGCACAAAGGGGGCGGAGACAATAACCGCGGCATCAATCGGGATAGCGTTCCCTTCTTTGGCCAACAGGCAGGCCAGCATGTTGCCACCGAGCGAGTAGCCGACCGCTGCGGTTGGCACGCGGCCGAACTCGCGCTCCAGCCAGCGTAAAAACCAGGTACCGTCCTCGGTCTCGCCGGAGTGATAAATGCGGTTCAGGCGATTCGGCTCGCCGCTGCAGCCGCGAAAATGCATCACCACGCCTAACCAACCGCGCTTTTGCGCCGCCTCAATCAGACCGTGGGCGTACGGGCTGTTCAGGCTACCTTCCAGACCGTGAAAAACCACCAGACGCGGTTTGTGCTTCGCCTGATGCGGATCTTCACTCCATGCCAGATCGACAAAGTCGCCGTCGGGTAATTCCAGACGCTGCCAGTGGGCGTCGAACTTCACCTTACGGCGAATTAAACGCGGCAGCATGGTCTGCAGATGGCGATTACTGATCCCGCGCATCGGGCGGAATTCTCGCGAATCATCGGCAGGGAGATTCATTTCTGTTGGAGTGATTTCAACCATAACACCAGAGCAATTAATCATCGAAAACAGCAACTATACCGCGCACAGAGCCTGCGGGTTAGCCAATATGTGATTTTGTACTTATTCAGCCAGCAGGTTACGTGAGAAAAGATGAAAATCCACACCCGGTTTACGTCGCCACAGGCGGGCTTTCCGCGTGCCGGTGGCCATGCTTTCACCGGTATCTTCAAACATATCTGAGGCCTCAAAGCGGCGGATCAGGCTTTTGCGCTGAATCGGCTGGCCGAGGATAACCTCTGTGGCTTCCTGTAGCTGACCATGGGTAAAGGTATCCGGCAAACAATAAACGGGCAGTAAAGAATATTTCGTTTTTTGCCGCAGCCGGTTCAGGGCGGCATCAATGATCGACTGGTGGTCAAAGGCCAGCGGATAGTCGGCAAGCTTATCAACCGGGACCCAGCGGGCATCGCTGACGCTGGCAATATGCGGTTCGCAGTCCACCCAGGCGATAAGCGCAAACCAGGTGACCGTCAGGCTCCAGCCACGCGGGTCACGATCTGGCCCGGAAAATGTGTCCAGCTGTTCCAGCCACGAAGGCGAAACGCCAGTTTTTTCAGTGAGTTTACGCAGCGCTGTGGCGCGAGTGGAATCATCGTGTGCCATATCAATAAAGCCGCCGGGTAATCCCCAACGTCCTTTCTGCGGCTGGTTTGCCCGTTCGACCAGCAGCACGCACAGCGCCTGTTGATGCACGGTAAACAACACGCTATCCACCGTTACCAGCGGGGAGGGAAAGCGGCGGGCATCGTACTGATTCAGGTAGTCGGCTTCGGTGGTCATAAGGTACTCACGATGATGTGCAACGCTGCCAAGTGTACCAGCCCGGTATCGGTGGGCAAGGTGCGTTTTTTTTCCATTGATTATCAGTTGATTAGCGTATGTTCAAAAATACTTTATTTTATGCTTGCTTAATAATTGTCTTAGGGACATTATTAATTGTGTCGAAGGGACACAATTTGAAGGGGAAGCGAGATGAGCGTAAAATTAACCTTAACGCTGGATGACCAGGCTTACGCTATTGTCAGCGGTATTTTTCCTGATGGGGCCGTCTGGTTGAAAGTCACCGACGCGTTGCCATGCTTCGCTCACCAGATGCGCATTCGTGCCACGGCGATGCGCGATATGAACGACTTTATGCTATTGGCGCAGTTGGTCGACGCGGTGCGCCATCAGACCGATGTACGGGTCAGCCATCTTGAACTTCCCTGGCTGCCGTGGGCGCGCCAGGACCGACATATGGTTGCGGGCGACAGCTTTGCGCTGAAGGTTTTTGCCCGTCAGCTCAATACGTTGCAGTTCGACAAGGTGAAGGTACTTGATCCACACAGCGACGCGGCGGCAGCGGCTATCGATAATTTCATCACTCTTCCCCAGGAGGTCTGTTTGCTGCAAAGCGCGACCTTGCAGCGCCAGTTCCAGCAAAATGCGCTGATGCTGGTGGCTCCTGATGCCGGAGCATTAAAGAAAATTGATGCTGTCGCCAGAGCCTCAGGGGTTGCTGAATACGCCATTTTGAGCAAAAAACGCGATGTCGCCAGCGGCAACCTGACGGGTTTCGCGTTGGTTGCCGGGGATGTTAAAGACCGGGATGTGCTGATTGTCGACGACCTGTGCGACGCTGGCGGCACCTTCATTGGCTCTGCCCAGGTTTTACGCGATGCCGGCGCGCGCAGCGTCAGCCTGTACGTCACCCACGGGATCTTTTCTAAGGGCGTTGAGCACCTGTTTGCCAACGGCATTGACGCCGTTTACACCACCACATCGTTAGCGTCCTCTACGCTGGCCCATCCGCAGCTTGAACTTATCGACATTGACGCGATTTACCGCGCCTGAGGGAGACACCTGTTATGAAAATGAATCCAATCTTGGCTATTGATGGCTACAAAGTGTCTCACCGCGTGCAGTATCCGCAGGGCACCAGCCGGGTCTATTCCAACTTTACCCCGCGCAGCGATCGCTTTTTCTCGTCGCCGTTGCCGGATGGCAAGCTGGTGTTCTTCGGTCTGCAGGGCTTTTTGCAGTGGTTTTTGGTTGATTTGTTTAACGAGGCGTTCTTTGCCCGACCGCAGGAAGAGGTGGTCAGTGAATACAAACAGGTGATGGACGGGTATCTGGGAAAAGATGTCGTGGCGGTTGATCACATTCGTGCGCTGCACCAGCTGGGCTATCTGCCGTTGCACATTAAAGCACTGGATGAAGGCAGCAAAGTCCCGATGGCGGTGCCGGTATTAACCATCATCAATACTCAACCTGAGTTTTTCTGGCTGGTGAATTACCTCGAGACGGTACTGTCGGCTGAGCTGTGGAAAGCGTCAACCAATGCCACCATCGCGCATCACTACCGCAAAATCTGTGCGCATTGGGCAGAAAAAACCTGTAGCGATATGACGCACCTTGACTTCCAGTGCCATGACTTTTCGTTTCGCGGTATGTCAGGATTGCAGGACACCATGCAGGCGGGCGGCGGGCATCTGCTGAGTTTTAAAGGCACCGACAGTATTCCGTCGCTGCTGTACGCCCGTGATTACTACACCGACGGCGAGGCGTATTTCATCGGCGCCAGCATTCCAGCCACCGAGCACAGCGTGATGTGCATGGGCGAGCGTGAACACGAGATCGAAACCTTCCGTCGTCTGATTGCCGATCTGTACCCGCAAGGATTTGTGTCGATAGTCTCCGATACCTGGGACTACTGGCAGGTGCTGACGGAGTATACCCGGGAACTGAAGCACATCATTCTGGCGCGTGAGGGGCGGGTGGTGTTCCGCCCGGACAGCGGTAACCCGGTCGATATTCTGTGTGGCAC
Organism: Citrobacter sp. TBCS-14; assembly: GCF_005280805.1. NCBI lineage: Bacteria > Pseudomonadati > Pseudomonadota > Gammaproteobacteria > Enterobacterales > Enterobacteriaceae > Citrobacter > Citrobacter sp. TBCS-14. The sequence continues at coordinate 20,827 of NZ_SZWM01001345.1, read as the reverse complement.
TGGGCTAGATGACGATAACCGTGCCGAACGTACGCCAGAGGAAAAAGGTTCCGTGGAGGTGCTGTGGGAGATTTTTGGCGGTACGGTAAACGCCAAAGGGTATAAGGTGCTCGACCCGCATGTAGGGCTGATTTATGGCGACTCCATTACGCTGGAGCGGGCGAATGAAATCTTGCGTCGCCTCGAGGCTAAAGGCTTTGCCAGCTCAAACGTGGTGTTCGGGGTGGGATCGTTTACCTATCAGTACAACACGCGAGATACCTTTGGCTTTGCGATGAAAGCGACGTGGGGAGAAGTGAACGGTAAAGGCCGGACCATCTTTAAGGAGCCGAAAACCGACAATGGTCTGAAACGCTCTGCCCGCGGGCTGCTGCGCGTTGCACGTGATGAGCAGGGCGAGTTACGACTGCATGATGAACAACGTTGGCAACAGGAGCAGGAAGGCGAGCTGAAAACCCGCTTCCTCGACGGTAAGCTATATCACCGTCAACATTTCGACGATATCCGCCAGCGCCTGGCGGCGCAAAAATAATTTCCTACAAGCGGGTAGCGATACCCGCTTTACTTACCCCGCTTAAATTGATCCTCATCACAAATCGTTACTTCAATTATTACTCTCAAGCTAATGATTCACGCCTACGCTTAATTGATGAATTTCTCACCAGAGCGCACACTCTTTCCAGTGTTAAGCAATCAAAAATGATTCGCTGAATCAGGAGGTTAATAATGTTATCTGGGCAAACGCCAGCTCGAGTCTGGAACACCCGCCGCACAGAAAAACAGCGGCGTCTGGCTTCCGTTCCGGTGCAGGGCAAGGTTCTGCCGACCGCAGACCTGACCGCGATGCTGGAATTACTTATCGCGCCGGGTGACCGCGTGGTATTAGAAGGGAATAACCAAAAGCAGGCAGATTTCTTATCTCGCATGCTGGCTGAAGTTAACCCGCAAAAAGTGCACGACCTGCACATGATTATGCCAAGCGTCGGACGCAGCGAGCATCTGGATATCTTCGAAAAAGGTATCGCTCGCAAGCTGGACTTCTCTTTCTCCGGTACCCAAAGCCTGCGTATTTCGCAGCTACTGGAAGATGGTCAGCTGGAAATTGGCGCCATCCACACCTACATCGAACTTTACTCCCGTCTGTATGTTGACCTGTCACCAAACGTGGCGCTGATTGCCGGTTTCAAAGCCGACCGCAAAGGTAACCTCTACACCGGGGCGAGTACCGAAGATACCCCGGCGCTGGTTGAAGCCGCCGCATTCCATGACGGTATCGTCATCGCGCAGGTTAACGAACTGGTCGACGATGAATGCGACCTGCCGCGCGTTGATATTCCGGGCTCATGGATTGATTACGTGGTCGTCGCCGATAAGCCGTTCTTCATTGAACCGCTGTTCACCCGTGACCCGCGCCTGATCAAACAAGAACATATCCTGATGGCGATGATGGCCATTAAAGGTATCTACGCAGAACACCAGGTCCAGTCGCTCAACCACGGTATCGGCTTTAACACTGCGGCAATCGAGCTGCTGTTGCCGACCTACGGCGAACAGCTGGGTCTGAAAGGCAAAATCTGTAAACACTGGACGCTGAACCCGCATCCAACGCTGATTCCTGCTATCGAAAGCGGCTGGGTTGAAAGCGTGCACTGCTTCGGCGGTGAATTAGGGATGGAAGAGTACATCCGTGCCCGCCCAGACGTGTTCTTCACCGGTGCCGATGGTTCAATGCGTTCTAACCGTGCTTTCTGTCAGCTGGCGGGTCAGTACGCGGTCGATATGTTTATCGGTTCCACTTTGCAGGTTGATGGCTATGCCAACTCCTCAACGGTGACCCGTGGACGCCTGTCTGGTTTCGGCGGCGCACCAAACATGGGCCATGACCCGCACGGCCGTCGTCATGCAACACCTGCCTGGCTGAACATGATTACCGAACCTGACCCAATGCAGCGCGGTAAAAAACTGGTTGTTCAGATGGTGGAAACCTTCCAGGCCGGTGTGAAACCGACCTTCGTCGAGAAACTTGATGCGGTTGAAGTCGCCAAAACCTCCGGGATGCCGCTGGCACCGGTGATGATTTATGGCGATGACGTCACCCACGTCCTGACCGAAGAAGGGATCGCTTACCTCTACCGGGCAAAAGATCTTGAAGAGCGCCGGGCGATGGTGGCTGCGGTTGCCGGGATCACCGACATCGGTCTGGGCGTTGATGCGAAACGCGTCGCTGAACTGCGTCAGAGTGGCAAGGTGGTGTATCCAGAAGATATGGGCATTCGTCGTACCGACGCGACCCGTTCTCTGCTGGCCGCCGGTAGCGTGTCCGATCTCGTTGAATGGTCTGGCGGTCTTTACAACCCACCTGCGAAATTCCGGAGCTGGTAATGAAACTTCTGTCCCCGATTCAGGTTGAAGGCGGTGCCGAATGGCTGGCGCAAACTGCCACGCAGTGTCTGATTGACGAAGCGCGACTCAGCCCGAAACCCGGTCTGGTGGACAGTCGGGGGAATGGCGCGCATCACGACTTGTCGCTTGCGTTAATGGAGCGTTCTGCGCACAGCCTGACCTCTACATTTCAGTCGTTGGCGCAACAAAGCTGGCAGCGTCCAGCGGATATTGCGCTCAGACAAACCATAGGGCGACTCGGTCGCGAAGGCGAGCAACAGATGATGGCGGCCACGGACGGTGTGAACACCCACCGTGGCGCGATTTGGGCACTGGGATTGTTGGTGAGCGCGGTGGCAATGCACGGTGGCACCGCGAGTGCACAGCAGGTCGCGGCGACTGCCGCCGAGCTGGCAAAACTGCCGGATGCCGCCGCACCCAAAGTGTTCAGCAAAGGGCTGCGTGCGACGCACCGTTATCAGGTGCCGGGTGCACGTGAAGAGGCACAGCAGGCTTTTCCGCATGTGATGCAGCGTGCGCTGCCGCAACTGCGTTTAAGCCGGTTTAACGGCAGCAGTGAAACGCACGCCAGACTCGACGCGCTGATGGCGATCATGACCTCGCTGACTGATACCTGCGTGCTGTCTCGCGCAGGTATGGAAGGGCTGGATGCCATGCAGGACGGTGCCCGCGCGGTGCTGAATGCTGGCGGCAGCGCTCATCCAGCAGGTCAGGCGGCATTGGCCGCACTCGATAGCCATATGCTGGCGCTGAACGCCTCGCCGGGCGGGGCAGCAGATTTACTCGCCGCCACCTTGTTCATCGACCGCATCGATTCGCCCTATACACGAAGTATTAAGAGGATGTTATGGAACACATTACGTTAACCGTACCGGCCAGCCGCACCTTAAGCGGTAAAGCGCTGGCAGGCGTCGTGGGCTCCGGGGATATGGAGGTGTTATTCACCGCCGACCAGAGCCAGACGTTAACCATTGATATCACCACTTCTGTCGATAACAGCCGTAGTCGCTGGGAAGCGTTGTTGAACCGTCTGCAAACGGTCAGCAGCCTGCCTGCAGGAAAACTGACGATCCACGACTTTGGCGCAACCCCAGGTGTTGCACGTATTCGTATCGAACAGGTATTTGAAGAGGTGAGCCATGCGTGATGACAGCAGTTTTATCGAATTAAAAGCACGTCAGCGTGCCCACGCGCTGCTTGATGAAGGCAGCTACCGCGAACTGCTCGACCCATTTGATGGCGTGATGTCGCCTTGGCTTGGCGCGCAGGGCATCGTTCCGCAGTCGGATGACGGCATGGTCGTTGCTAAAGGCACCATCAACGGCAAACCGGCCGTGGTGGTGGCGATTGAAGGCGCATTCCAGGGTGGCAGCATGGGTGAAGTGTCCGGTGCCAAAATGGCGGCGGCGCTGGAGCTGGCGGCGGAAGATAACCGCAACGGCATCCCAACTCAGGCTGTTTTAAGCCTGGAAACCGGCGGCGTGCGTTTGCAGGAGGCCAACCTTGGCCTGGCGGCGATTGCCGATATTCATGCGGCGATTGTTGACCTGCGTCGTTACACCCCGGTAGTCGGCATTGTCGCCGGTACCGTGGGCTGCTTTGGCGGGATGTCTATCGCTGCGGCACTGTGTAGCTACCTGATTGTGACCCGTGAAGCGCGTCTGGGGCTGAACGGCCCGCAGGTTATCGAGCAGGAAGCGGGGATTGAAGAGTATGACTCCCGTGACCGTCCGTTTATCTGGAGCATGACCGGTGGTGAAATTCGCTACCAAAGCGGGCTGGTGGAAGCGCTGGTCGGCGATGGCGTGAACGCCGTGAAAGCGGCAATGAACGACGCGCTGGCAAAAGGCGTACCGGCAAAACACCGCACCGATAACTACGACTGGTATCTCGACCGCTTAACGAGTTTTGACACCTGTAAACAGGCCGATACCGAACAGATTCATGCGCTTTTCGCCCGGGAGGTGAAATGATGAGTAACTCAATAAGCCGTGGCGAATTATGGCTGGAAACCCTCGTACCGAACGCTAAACGTATTGCCGGGCTGTGTCCGTCCGTACAGGCCGCTGATGGTGAACTGAACGGTGAAACGGTGCGCTTTATTGCCGTTGTCCCGGATGCCAATAACCATTACCCACGTGCTGCTGGCGGTGAAGTCGGTCTGCTGGAAGGCTGGACACTGGCGAAAGTGGTGAGCGAGACCATCGCAGCCGACGCCAATAACGCGGTAAAACGTCCGATTGTGGCGGTGATTGATGTGCCAAGCCAGGCATACGGTCGTCGTGAAGAAGGCTTCGGTATTCACCAGGCGCTGGCCGGTGCGGCGGCGGCGTATGCCAATGCGCGTCTGGCGGGCCACCCGGTCATTGGCCTGATTGTCGGTAAAGCCATGTCCGGTGCCTTCCTGGCACACGGTTACCAGGCAAACCGTCTGATTGCGTTCAACGACAAAGGTGTGCTGATTCATGCGATGGGTAAAGAATCTGCCGCGCGTATCACGCTGCGTTCCGTTGAGGCGCTGGAAAAACTGGCGGCAACCATTCCGCCAATGGCGTACGACATCAGCAACTACGCCACGCTGGGGTTGCTGGAAAATCTGCTGGATATCAGCAACCCAGATGCGCCATCTGCAAACGATCTGACGCAGGTTAAAAACACCCTGCAACAGGCCATCAATGACGCTCGTCAGGATCCAACGCTGAAAAGCCGTCTGGGCGCTGACAATCGCCGCAGCTCTGCCCTCGTACGCGAACGTATGCGAGCAAGCTGGTAAGTAAAAAGAGACCTGCCAGATGTAAGACTTTGCGGGCGCAGACGTTGCGCCCGCGTGGGCCACTGCATCTGAAAAATAATAATCATCGCGTCAGTGCTACTTTTTTTTATATTACAGGTGAATTATGACTTACGTAATTGTTCATGCTCTTGCTCCGATTTTCGTCATCATGCTACTAGGATTCTGGGCCGGGAAGGCCAAAATGGTGGACAACAAAAACGTCTCCCTACTCAATATCTTCGTGATGGACTTTGCTTTACCCGCTGCGCTGTTTAGCGCGACGGTACAAACCCCATGGGCCGGTATTGTTGCGCAGTCACCGCTGATTGTGGTGCTGACGTTGGCAATGTGGATTACCTATGCTGTCATCTACTTTATGGCGACCAAAGTCTTCAAAAAATCTCCGCAGGATGCCGCCGTGCTGACGTTGACCGTCGCGCTGCCAAACTACGCGGCGCTTGGCTTGCCGATTCTTGGTAGCGTCCTCGGTGAAGCGTCATCAACGTCGCTTTCGGTTGCCGTGTCTATTGCCTGCGGTTCCGTGCTGATGACGCCGTTCTGCCTGCTGATTCTGGAGCGTGAAAAAGCGCTGGCAGCAGGTGGAAATACCGGCTCCACACTGTCAATGCTGCCGGTATTGATGTGGCGCTCTATCAAGAAACCTATCGTGATGGGCCCGCTGTTGGGGGTTATTCTCTCGGCTATCGGCATCAAAATGCCGGAACTGGTACTGGCGGCCATTAAACCGCTGGGCCTGTCTGCAACCGCCGCCGCGCTGTTCCTGACCGGGGTTATCTTGTCTGCCCGTAAACTGCAGATCAATACCGTGGTTATTACATCGACTATTACCAAGCTGCTGATTCAGCCTGCAATTGCCTGGGGCATCGTGCTTATCTTCGGTCTGCATGGCTCCGTAGCCATTACCGCTATTCTGATGATTGCGCTGTCTGCCGGTTTCTTCGGTGTGGTGTTCGGTAACCGCTTTGGCGTGCAGTCGCCGGATGCAGAAGCCGTGCTGCTGTTGAGCTCAGTCCTGTGTATCCTGTCGCTGCCGCTGTTTATCTCGCTGACTTCAGGAATGTAAATCATGACCTCAACATTACGCCCACACGATCTTATCTGGCTGAATGCGCGTGACGCGCTGGAAGAGACCACGGAATCCTGGGTGGATGACGTTTGGCATACCGGCCTGCCGGTGGTTGTGCGGCGTGATGTTGACGAGGCGGGGCGTATCCCCGTCGGTGTGCGCGGCATGAAGCGCTGTCAGCGGGCGGCGGGTTGGGTTAACCCTGATGCCGTCACCCGCGTCTGTACCCCGGAGTCGCTGGTTGACCCGCAGGCGATGCTGCGTTCACCGTTTATCTCTCAGCCACCGGTTCAGGTGGCTTTGTTGCTGTCACAGCAAGCGTGGCCGTGGACATGGGGTATTACCGGCAGCACCGGTTATGCGCTGGCGACCGGGATCCCGGTGATTCATGCCAGTAGCGATCTGGATTTGCTGATCCGTGCCCCGCAGGCGCTATCACGCGAGGTGCTGGAAAAATGGCAGCAACAGCTCACGGACGGTCTGTGCCGTGCGGACACTCAGGTAGAAACGCCGTATGGCGCGTTTGCCCTAAACGAATGGCTGCGCGACGGCAGGGCACTGTTAAAAACATCGCAGGGGCCGCGGTTGGTGAGCGACCCGTGGAGCAGGGAGGAGTAAATGAAAATTCTGTTCACCTTTCCGGGACAGGGAACCCAGCAACCAGAGATGCTGCATAACCTGCCGGGAACGGAATTGGCGCTGGCACGTGAAGTGCTGGGTGCAGAAGCGGATACGCTGGATTCCCCTGACGCATTGCAACACACCCGGGCGGTACAGTTAGCGCTGTTGATTGCCGGGGTTGCCTGGGCGCGCGAGCTGGAACGTCGCGGCGTTTCACCAGACATTGTGAGCGGGCTGTCGATTGGTGCATATCCGGCAGCGGTGGTGGCCGGGGCGCTCGACTTTACCGACGCGCTTAAACTGGTGGCGTTGCGCGGTGATTTGATGGAGCAGGCCTATCCACATGGCTACGGCCTGACGGCGATCATGGGGCTGACGTTATCGCAGGTGGAATCGCTGGTGGCGGGTAGCGGAACGTATATCGCCAACCTCAATGCCGAAACGCAGATTGTGATTGCCGGGACTGATGAGGCAATGGCTGGAGTGGCAAAACGGGCGTTGGAGAAAGGGGCGAGCAAAGCACATCGTCTGGCGGTTAGCGTACCGTCACACTGCGAACTCCTGGCAGAACCTGCGCAAAAATTGGCAGAGGCGTTTAGCCAGGTGACACTTTCTCGTCCTCGCTACGCTTATCTCAGCGGCAGCACTGGACGCGTGCTGTGGCAGCCGGAGCGCATTGCTGACGATTTGGCGATGAATATGGCGCGCACCGTGCGCTGGCAGGAGGCGGTGGTCTCCGCCAATGAGCGTGAAGCCCGGCTGGCGATTGAAATGCCACCCGGCGGTGTGTTGACCTGCCTGACGCGTCAGGCGGCGTGGGAAGGAGAGTCAATTTCGCTCGAACGCAGCGGCGTGGACGTTGCTGTACATCTGGCGAAACGGCTGCGTGCATAGTGGTATTGCCTGATGGTGCTGCGCTTATCGGGCCTACAAAATCGGTAGGCCGGATAAAACGCGTTAGCGTTGCCATCCGGCAATCAGGCTCCGCTCTTCAAACTCCGCGCATACATCCGCCCTTCGGCAGCTAACGCCAGCAAACTCGGGTCGCGCTCGCGGTTGCGGGCAAAGACAATCGCGATAAGTTGCTGCATTTGATAGGGCTCGGACAGCTTTTGCAGCTTCACGGTATTCTCATACATCTTCTTCATTCGCCCTGGCATCAAACAGAATCCAACCCCTGCCTGCACCAGACTGAGCATCGAGAAAATATCGTTCACGCGAGTGACGATTGAAGGCTCAAACCCGGCGACATGAAACGCTTCCTGGAAGCCCGCATAGGTGGCAAAGCCTTCCGCCAACGAGACGAACTTCTCATTGCGATAATTGCGAAGATCCGCTGTTTTGCTGGGATCCAGCGCTGCCGTGATCGGTGCAGCAAGGTAGATGTCATCGTGGAACAGCGGCAACACTTCCAGACTGTTACGGTCGATCTCGCTTTCAGAGATCGAGATCAGAATCGCATCCAGGGTACCGCTCTCCAGCATATTCAGCAGGGCTTCGTTTGATCCCATCGTCAGATCCATTTCCAGATCCGGACGACGTAGCTTCATACCCATAATCAGGCGTGGCACCGTTTCCAGCGTTAACGAGTAGAGCGTGCCGACACGCAGACGGCCCTGACCGACGCCCGCCGTTTTGCGCGTCTCTTCCAGCCCACGTTCCATCAGCTGGGTCACTTCCTGACAGTACTCCAGCAGCGTCCACGCCGCCGGTTGCGCAATCAGGTTACGCCCTTTGTGTACAAACAGCGGACAACGAACGTTCTCTTCCAGCGTATGCAGCGCCCGATGCACGCTCACGCCGCTGATATCCAGCGCCTCGGCGGTACGGGCGATGTTGCCCTTCTCCATAAAGGTCATGAAGATGGTCAGTTTGCGGAAGGTAATATCATCGGTGATTGATAAGTTCATCGTCCGCCTTTCGTGGTTAGTCGTTCTGCAGCATCTGCTCAAGTTGCTCTTGCGCGTCCAGCCAGGCCATTTCACACTCTTCCAGCCCTGATTTAGCGCTGGCTTGCTGTTGTAAACATGCGGTCAGTTCGGCCTTGCGGCTTTGGTCGTACAGCTCGCTGTCACCGAGTTTTTCTTCCGCTTGTGCCAGCTGTGCCTGCAGCTTCTCCATCTCTTTTTCAAGACGGGTAATCTCTTTACGCAGCGGCTGGGTTAGGGTGCGCAGTTCGGCTTCACGGCGCTTCTGGTCTTTACGCGCCTGGGCGCTGTTGACGCTCTCTTTTGCCGGTTCATCGCTCTGACTTTCCTGCTTTTGTACGTCGCTCAGCCACTGTTGATAATCTTCCAGATCACCGTCGAACGGCTCAACTTTTTTATCATGAACCAGATAGAGATCGTCGGTGGTGGAGCGAATCAGGTGACGGTCGTGCGACACCACCACCAGTGCGCCTTCAAAATCGATCAACGCTTCGGTCAGTGCCTGGCGCATGTCGAGATCCAGGTGGTTAGTCGGTTCATCGAGCAGCAGCAGGTTCGGACGCTGCCAAACGATAAGCGCCAGTACCAGTCGTGCCTTTTCACCCCCCGAGAAGCGAGCGGTCTGTTCGGTGACTTTATCGCCCTGGAAGCCGAAGCCGCCGAGGTAATCACGCAGCTTCTGTTCTAACTCCTGTGGCGCCATGCGGGCCAGATGCTGAATGGGCGATTCATCCGCGCGTAAAAACTCCAGCTGATGCTGGGCGAAGTAACCGAGCTTAATACCTTTCGCCAGACCGATTTCACCGCTAATAGGTGCCAGTTCTCCTGCCAACAGTTTAATCAGTGTGGATTTACCCGCGCCGTTACGGCCTAACAGGCCGATGCGTGACCCTGGCACCAGGTTCAGCTTGATGGAGTCGAGAATAATGTTCTCGCCATAACCTGCGCTGACCTTCTCCATTTTCAGCAGTGGGTTAGGCAGGCTTTCGGGTATGCGGAAGCTGAAGTGGAACGGGTTATCAACATGGGCTGGGGCAATCAGCTCCATGCGTTCCAGCATCTTGATACGGCTCTGCGCCTGTTTGGCTTTGGTGGCCTGCGCCCGGAAGCGGTCGATATAGCTTTGCAGATGCGCCACGCGCTCCTGCTGGCTTTCGTACATCGCCTGTTGCTGCGCGAGGCGAGTGGAACGCTGTACTTCAAACGCGCTGTAGTTCCCGGTGTACTCGAACAGGGTTTGCTGTTCGATATGAATAATCTTATCCACCACCGGATCGAGGAAGTCACGGTCGTGGGAGATCAGGATCAGCGTACCCTGATAGCTTTTCAGCCATCTTTCCAGCCAGATTACGGCGTCGAGATCGAGGTGGTTGGTCGGTTCATCAAGCAGCAGCAAGTCAGAACGGCAAATCAGCGCCTGAGCCAGGTTAAGACGCATACGCCAGCCACCGGAGAAATCGCTGACCGGGCGTTCAAGTTGTTCGTTAGAAAAACCGAGGCCGTGCAGCAGGCTGGCGGCACGCGAGCGCACGGTCCAGGCGTCGATGGCGTCCAGTTTGCCGTGCACGGTGGCAATCGCATGCCCGTCGTTACGTTCGTTGGCCTCGTTCAACTGTGCTTCCAGTTGACGATACTCGCGGTCGCCGTCAATGACGTATTCCAGCGCAGGCTGAGCAAGCGCGGGCGTTTCCTGATTTACCCAAGCGAGCTGCCAGTTACCTGGGTATGTAAACCCGCCAGCGTCGGCGCTGATTTCATTTTTCAGCAATGCCAGCAGGGTAGATTTACCGCAGCCATTCTTACCCACCAGGCCCACTTTCTGACCTGGATTAATGGTGGCCGTGGCATTTTCCAGCAGGACGCGCACGCCGCGACGAATTTGTAACGAGGAGAAAACAATCATAAGGCGCCGTATGTTCAGACTATGTTAATTTATCATTATGATAATGTAATGTGTGGGCGGTTTGCCGCACCGAGGCGCAATGGTAGCCCAAAACGCCGAAAATAGACAAAGACATAACCGGGAGGGGGATGATGTTCCAGCCAGCGAAAGTTTTGCTGCTGTATGCCCATCCGGAATCTCAGGACTCGGTCGCGAACCGGGTGCTGCTTAAACCGGCCATGCAGCTCAGTAATGTTACCGTGCACGATCTTTATGCGCACTATCCTGATTTTTTTATCGACATCCCGCATGAGCAGGCGCTGCTGCGTGACCATGATGTGATTGTTTTTCAGCATCCGCTGTATACCTATAGCTGTCCAGCGCTGCTCAAAGAGTGGTTTGACCGTGTGCTGAGTCGTGGGTTTGCCAGTGGGCTGGGAGGAAATCAGCTGGCGGGAAAGTACTGGCGGAGCGTCATCACCACCGGTGAACCCGAAAGCGCGTACCGTTATGACGCGCTGAACCGCTATCCAATGAGCGATGTGCTGCGCCCCTTTGAGCTGACAGCCGGTATGTGTCGAATGCACTGGATGAGCCCCATCATCGTTTACTGGGCCAGACGGCAAACGAAGCAGGAACTGGACAGCCATGCCAAAGCGTATGGTGAATGGCTGGCAAATCCAATCCCTGCGGGAGGCCGCTGATGGAAGGTTCTGATTTATTGACTGCGGGAGTGCTGTTCCTCTTCGCGGCGGTAGCGGCGGTGCCGCTGGCGTCAAAACTGGGTATCGGCCCGGTGTTAGGGTATTTACTTGCAGGGATGGCGATTGGGCCGTGGGGATTAGGATTCATCAGCGATGTGGATGAAATTCTCCATTTCTCCGAGCTGGGTGTGGTCTTTCTGATGTTCATTATTGGGCTGGAGCTTAACCCGGCCAAACTGTGGCAACTGCGGCGCTCTATCTTTGGCGTCGGAGCCGCGCAGGTGATGCTCAGCGCGGTGATTTTGGCCGGGCTGCTGATGCTGACCCACTTCTCCTGGCAAGCAGCCGTGGTGGGAGGGATTGGTCTGGCGATGTCGTCCACTGCGATGGCGCTCCAGTTGATGCGGGAAAAGGGGATGAACCGCAGCGAATCCGGACAGCTGGGCTTTTCGGTACTGCTGTTTCAGGATCTGGCGGTGATCCCAGCATTGGCGCTGGTGCCGTTATTGGCGGGCTCTGCCGATGAGCATTTTGACTGGATCAAAGTGGGCATGAAGGTGCTGGCTTTTGCTGGCATGTTGATTGGTGGACGCTATTTGCTGCGCCCCGTTTTCCGCTTTATTGCGGATTCCGGCGTGCGGGAAGTGTTTACTGCCGCCACGCTGTTGTTGGTGCTCGGTTCTGCTTTATTCATGGACGCGCTGGGGCTGTCGATGGCGCTGGGAACGTTTATCGCCGGCGTGTTGCTGGCGGAAAGCGAATACCGTCACGAGCTGGAAACGGCTATCGATCCCTTCAAGGGGCTGCTGTTGGGGCTGTTCTTTATTTCTGTGGGGATGTCGCTCAATCTTGGCGTGCTGTATACCCATATCCTGTGGGTGGCGGTAAGCGTTATTGTGCTGGTGGTGGTTAAAGCGCTGGTACTGTATGTGCTGGCGCGCCTGAATGGCATGAGAAGTTCGGAACGGATGCAGTTTGCCGGAGTATTAAGCCAGGGGGGCGAGTTCGCGTTCGTATTGTTTTCAACCGCGTCCTCGCAACGACTGTTTCAGGGCGATCAAATGGCGCTGCTGCTGGTGGCCGTCACGCTATCGATGATGACCACGCCGCTATTGATGAAGCTGATTGATAAATGGCTCTCCCGCCAGATTAACGGCCCGGATGAAGAAGATGAAAAACCCTGGGTGGAAGACGATAAGCCGCAGGTGATTGTGGTGGGATTTGGCCGCTTTGGTCAGGTAATTGGGCGTTTGCTGATGGCGAACAAAATGCGTATTACCGTGCTGGAGCGGGATATCAGCGCGGTGAACCTGATGCGTAAATACGGTTATAAGGTGTATTACGGCGATGCCACGCAGGTGGAATTGTTACGTTCTGCTGGTGCAGAAGCGGCACAATCGATCGTCATTACCTGTAACGAACCCGAAGATACGATGAAGTTAGTGGAATTGTGCCAACAGCATTTTCCACATTTGCATATTCTTGCGCGCGCGCGCGGACGTGTAGAGGCGCATGAGTTAATACAGGCTGGTGTGACACAGTTTTCCCGCGAAACCTTCTCCAGCGCACTGGAGTTGGGGCGAAAAACGCTGGTGTCATTGGGGATGCACCCGCATCAGGCGCAGCGTGCCCAGCTGCATTTTCGTCGGCTGGACATGAGCATGTTGCGGGAGCTGATCCCTATCCACACAGATACGGTACAAATCTCTCGAGCCCGAGAAGCCAGGCGCGAACTGGAAGAGATTTTCCAGCGTGAAATGCAGCGAGAGCGACGTCAGCCGGACGGCTGGGATGAATTTGAGTAGAGGATAACCATGGCAATTCGTAAACGTTTTATTGCAGGTGCAAAATGCCCATCCTGCCAGGCGCAGGATTCACTGGCGATGTGGCGCGAAAATAATATCGATATTGTTGAGTGTGTTAAGTGTGGTCACCAGATGCGGGAAGCGGATAAAGAAGCCCGCGAGCACGTTCGCAAAGAAGAGCAAGTAATAGGGATTTTTCATCCGGACTAGCGATATGCCGCAGCTTTTTTTAAGCTAGAGGGTACACAGGTGCAGAATTCCGCTACAATCTGCGCCACTATTCTTTCCATGCTCAGGAGATATCATGAAAGTAGCAAAGGACCTGGTGGTCAGCCTGGCCTATCAGGTACGTACAGAAGACGGTGTGTTGGTTGATGAGTCTCCGGTGAGTGCACCGCTGGACTACCTGCATGGTCACGGTTCCCTGATTTCTGGCCTGGAAACAGCGCTGGACGGTCACGAAGTTGGCGATAAATTCGATGTTGCTGTTGGCGCAAACGACGCTTACGGTCAGTATGATGAAAACCTGGTGCAGCGCGTGCCGAAAGACGTCTTCATGGGCGTTGACGAACTGCAGGTTGGCATGCGTTTCCTGGCGGAAACCGACCAGGGTCCAGTACCGGTAGAAATTACCGAAGTGGAAGACGACCACGTCGTGGTTGACGGTAACCACATGCTGGCTGGCCAGAATCTGAAATTCAACGTAGAAGTTATCGCTATCCGTGAAGCAACCGAAGAAGAACTGGCTCACGGCCACGTTCACGGTGCAAACGGCCATGACCACGATCACGAACATGGTCACGATGGTTGCTGCGGCGGTCACGGCCATGACCACGATCATGGTCATGAACACGGCGGCGAAGGCTGCTGCGGTGGCGGCGGTAAAGGCAAAGGTAACGGCGGCGGCTGCGGTTGCCACTAATCGGTATGATTGCCTGATGGCGCTACGCTTATCAGGCCTACCGTAGGACGGATAAGACGTTTACGTCGTCATCCGGCACAAAAAAAGCGGGGAAACCCCGCTTTTTTTACGTCTTAATAATGCGGTGGTGGCGTCTCTTCAGACTGCGACGCAATATGGGATGGCTGCGTTGCTTTAAGCTTCTCCGTCAATAGACGCAGATGATCGCGCAGTTTAGCCATTTCCAGTTCGTGAGCGGTGACCGTCACGTTGAGTTCTTCAATGGTGATTTCCTGAAATGCCAGGCGACTTTCCAGCTCAGCCAGGCGGGTTTCCATCGTTGTATCCTGCATGATTCACCTCTTCTGTTATTTCCGGCAGATCGCGGACTGCGGCGAATTTTACTCAACTTTGTCTGTTTGCACAGCACTCATTCCTTCGCAACGAAACTAATTTAAACAAAAAGAGTCTGAAAAGTGGTGATAATAGGGCGTGCCCGTATGTTGATTTGTTCTGCAACGCTTTATAGTACATTTTTGTGTTAGTTAACCCTGGGGTGAGATGCCCCGGCCCTGGAGAGATGGATGAAATCACTGTTTAAAGTAACGCTGCTGGCGACCACGATGGCCGTAGCTCTACATGCCCCGATCACCTTCGCCGCCGATGCTGCGAAACCAGCCGCTACTGCTGACAGCAAAGCCGCATTCAAAAATGACGACCAAAAATCTGCTTACGCGCTGGGCGCGTCTCTGGGTCGTTACATGGAAAATTCCCTGAAAGAACAGGAAAAACTGGGCATCAAACTGGATAAAGACCAGCTGATCGCTGGTGTTCAGGACGCGTTTGCTGATAAGAGCAAGCTGTCCGACCAGGAAATCGAGCAAACCCTGCAGGCGTTCGAAGCGCGCGTGAAGTCTTCCGCTCAGGCGAAAATGGAAAAAGACGCGGCTGATAACGAAGCCAAAGGTAAAGTGTACCGCGAGAAGTTTGCTAAAGAGAAAGGCGTTAAAACCTCTTCTACTGGCCTGGTCTACAAAGTAGAGAAAGCAGGTACTGGTGAAGCACCGAAAGACAGCGATACCGTTGTAGTGAACTACAAAGGCACACTGATCGATGGTAAAGAGTTTGATAACTCTTACACGCGTGGTGAGCCGCTCTCTTTCCGTCTTGACGGTGTTATCCCAGGCTGGACCGAAGGTCTGAAAAACATCAAGAAAGGCGGTAAAATCCAGCTGGTTATTCCACCGGATCTGGCATATGGCAAAACCGGCGTTCCGGGTATCCCGGCAAACTCCACGTTGGTGTTTGATGTTGAGCTGCTGGACATCAAACCGGCCCCGAAAGCCGACGCTAAACCAGATGCTGCCCCGGCTGAAAAAGCTGCAGACAGCAGCAAAAAATAAGTTACCTAAAACCGCCGCCCACAGGGCGGCGGTTTTTTATTATCGACAGGATATAATTAATACTGGAAAGCGCCTCGTGCGCTGTATTACTTTAGATGCCCCTAATAGTGATGAGCCTGCCCTGACAACATAACGACAGGCTCCTGAAAAGGAGTGCTTTTTTTCATGTCCAGGTCGCTTTTAACCAACGAAACCAGTGAGCTAGATTTGCTGGATCAACGTCCTTTCGATCAAACCGACTTCGATATCCTTAAATCCTACGAAGCGGTAGTGGACGGGTTGGCGATGCTCATTGGTTCCCATTGTGAAATCGTATTGCACTCTTTGCAGGATTTGAAATGCTCGGCTATTCGCATTGCTAACGGTGAACATACGGGTCGTAAAATTGGCTCACCGATTACCGATCTGGCGTTGCGCATGCTGCATGATATGACGGGTGCGGATAGCAGCGTGTCGAAGTGTTACTTCACACGTGCGAAAAGCGGTGTCTTGATGAAGTCGGTGACGATTGCCATTCGCAACCGTGAGCATCGCGTAATTGGTCTGCTGTGTATCAATATGAACCTTGATGTTCCTTTCTCGCAGATAATGAATACCTTTATTCCACCGGAAACCCCAGAAGTGGGTTCTGCCGTGAACTTCGCCTCATCAGTGGAAGATCTGGTTACCCAGACGCTGGAGTTCACGATTGAAGAAGTGAATGCCGATCGTAACGTCTCCAACAATGCGAAGAATCGTCAGATTGTCCTGAACTTGTATGAGAAAGGTATCTTCGATATCAAAGATGCTATTAACCAGGTTGCTGACCGCCTGAACATCTCCAAGCACACGGTTTATCTTTATATTCGCCAGTTCAAGAGCGGTGATTTCCAGGGGCAAGACAAGTAATGCGCTTTGCTATCGTCGTGACTGGACCTGCTTATGGTACGCAGCAGGCGAGCAGCGCATTGCAATTTGCTCACGCATTGATTGAAGAAGGTCATGAGTTAAGCCGTGTCTTTTTCTATCGTGAAGGCGTGTATAACGCCAATCTGCTGACGTCGCCCGCCAGTGATGAATTTGATCTGGTTCGCGCCTGGCAACAGCTTAATCAACAGCATGGCGTAGAGCTAAATATCTGCGTGGCAGCGGCGCTACGCCGCGGCGTTGTTGATGAAACTGAAGCAGAGAGGTTGGCGTTGGCTGGGGCTAATTTACAAGCGGGTTTTAACCTTAGTGGGCTGGGTTCGCTCGCTGAGGCATCCCTGACGTGCGATCGCGTGGTGCAGTTCTAATGAATCGAATCGCTTTTGTATTTTCCACCGTGCCTCACGGGAGCGCATCGGGCCGTGAAGGTCTGGATGCACTACTGGCGACATCAGCACTAACAGAAGATCTCGGCGTCTTTTTTATCGGGGACGGCGTCTTCCAAATCCTGCCAGAGCAAAAACCTGATCTCATTCTGGCACGGGACTATATTGCGACCTTCAAATTGTTGGGGCTGTACGATATAGAACAATGTTGGCTGTGCGCTGCCTCATTGCGCGAACGTGGCCTTGATACGGACATGACATTCGTTGTCGATGCGACGGTACTTGAACCTGAAGAACTGCGCCGTGAACTGGGCAACTATGACGTCATTATGAGGTTCTAAACGCGCATGCTGCATACTCTACATCGCTCACCGTGGCTGACTGACTTCTCCTCCCTGCTGCGTCTTGTTGGCGCAGACGATGAGCTTTTATTGCTTCAGGACGGCGTGACTGCAGCCATAGAAGGCAGCCGTTTCCTTGAAACGCTGCAAAATGCCTCCATTAAGGTTTATGTACTGGAAGAAGACATTAAGGCTCGCGGGTTGGGTGGTCAAATTTCAGACAGTGTCGTCAGGGTTAGCTATACTGACTTCGTCAGACTTACGGTGAAGCATCCCAACCAGATTGCCTGGTAATTGCGGGATCGTTGTATATTTCTTGACACCTTTTCGACACCGACCTAAAATTCTGCGTCCTCATATTGTATGAGGACGTTTTATTACGTGTTTACGAAGCAAAAGCTAAAACCAGGAGCTATTTAATGGCAACAGTTAACCAGCTGGTACGCAAACCACGCGCACGCAAAGTTGCAAAGAGCAACGTGCCTGCGCTGGAAGCCTGCCCGCAGAAACGTGGTGTATGTACCCGTGTATATACCACCACTCCTAAAAAACCAAACTCCGCACTGCGTAAAGTATGCCGTGTGCGTTTGACTAACGGTTTTGAAGTGACTTCCTACATCGGTGGTGAAGGTCACAACCTGCAGGAACACTCCGTGATCCTGATCCGTGGCGGTCGTGTAAAAGACCTTCCGGGTGTTCGTTACCACACCGTTCGTGGTGCGCTTGACTGCTCCGGCGTTAAAGACCGTAAGCAATCACGTTCCAAGTATGGCGTGAAACGTCCTAAGGCTTAATGGTTCTCCGTTAAGTAAGGCCAAACGTTTTATATTAATGTCAAACTAAACTCTTAGAGTTTTGGACAATCCTGAATTAACAACGGAGTATTCCCATGCCACGTCGTCGCGTCATTGGTCAGCGTAAAATTCTGCCGGATCCTAAGTTCGGATCAGAGCTGCTGGCTAAATTTGTAAACATCCTGATGGTAGATGGTAAAAAATCTACTGCAGAAACCATCGTATACAGCGCCCTGGAGACCCTGGCTCAGCGCTCTGGTAAAGATGGCCTGGAAGCCTTTGAAGTAGCCCTCGAAAACGTGCGCCCGACTGTCGAAGTTAAGTCTCGCCGCGTTGGTGGTTCTACTTATCAGGTACCAGTTGAAGTCCGTCCGGTTCGTCGTAATGCTCTGGCAATGCGTTGGATCGTTGAAGCTGCTCGTAAACGCGGTGATAAATCCATGGCTCTGCGCCTGGCGAACGAACTTTCTGATGCTGCAGAAAACAAAGGTACTGCAGTTAAGAAACGTGAAGACGTTCACCGTATGGCAGAAGCCAACAAGGCGTTCGCACACTACCGTTGGTAATCCCTTCGGAGTAATAGTCACCAGGCGGGCGCTTCTTGTAAGCAGCCCGCTTTGGGCTACTTAAATTGAACGCCTAAAAGATAAACGAGGAATCAAATGGCTCGTACAACACCCATCGCGCGCTACCGTAACATCGGTATCAGTGCGCACATCGACGCCGGTAAAACCACTACTACCGAACGTATTCTGTTCTACACCGGTGTAAACCATAAAATCGGTGAAGTTCATGACGGCGCAGCCACCATGGACTGGATGGAACAGGAGCAGGAGCGTGGTATTACTATCACCTCCGCAGCGACTACTGCATTCTGGTCTGGTATGGCCAAGCAGTATGAACCGCATCGCGTAAACATCATCGACACCCCGGGGCACGTTGACTTCACAATCGAAGTAGAACGTTCCATGCGTGTGCTTGATGGTGCAGTAATGGTTTACTGCGCAGTTGGTGGTGTTCAGCCGCAGTCTGAAACCGTATGGCGTCAGGCTAACAAATATAAAGTTCCACGCATTGCGTTCGTTAACAAAATGGACCGTATGGGTGCGAACTTCCTGAAAGTTGTTGGTCAGATCAAAACCCGTCTGGGCGCGAACCCTGTTCCGCTGCAGTTGGCTATTGGTGCTGAAGAACATTTCACCGGTGTTGTTGACCTGGTGAAAATGAAAGCCATCAACTGGAACGAAGAAGACGCAGGCGTAACCTTCACTTATGAAGATATTCCGGCAGACATGCAGGAACTGGCTGAAGAATGGCACCAGAACCTGATCGAGTCCGCTGCAGAAGCTTCAGAAGAGCTGATGGAGAAATACCTCGGTGGTGAAGAACTGACTGAAGAAGAGATCAAGACTGCTCTGCGTCAGCGCGTTCTGAACAACGAAATCATCCTGGTAACCTGTGGTTCTGCGTTCAAGAACAAAGGTGTTCAGGCGATGCTGGATGCGGTAATTGATTACCTGCCATCCCCAATCGACGTACCTGCGATCAACGGTATTCTGGACGACGGTAAAGATACTCCGGCTGAGCGTCACGCTAGCGATGAAGAGCCGTTTGCTGCTCTGGCATTCAAAATCGCTACCGACCCGTTCGTGGGTAACCTGACCTTCTTCCGCGTGTACTCTGGCGTGGTTAACTCCGGTGATACTGTTTACAACCCAGTGAAATCGGCTCGTGAACGTTTTGGTCGTATCGTACAGATGCACGCCAACAAGCGTGAAGAGATCAAAGAAGTTCGCGCGGGCGATATCGCGGCTGCGATCGGTCTGAAAGATGTGACAACTGGTGACACCATTTGTGATCCAGACCACGTGATCATTCTGGAGCGTATGGAATTCCCTGAGCCGGTAATCTCCATCGCGGTAGAACCGAAAACCAAAGCTGACCAGGAAAAAATGGGTCTGGCTCTGGGCCGTCTGGCTAAAGAAGACCCGTCTTTCCGCGTATGGACTGACGAAGAATCTAACCAGACCATTATCGCCGGTATGGGTGAGCTGCACCTCGACATCATCGTTGACCGCATGAAGCGTGAATTCAACGTTGAAGCGAACGTCGGTAAACCTCAGGTTGCTTACCGTGAAGCGATTCGCGCGAAAGTTACCGATATCGAAGGTAAACACGCTAAGCAGTCTGGTGGTCGCGGTCAGTACGGTCATGTTGTTATCGACATGTACCCGCTGGAGCCGGGTTCAAACCCGAAAGGCTACGAGTTCATCAACGACATCAAAGGTGGTGTAATTCCTGGCGAATACATCCCGGCCGTTGATAAAGGCATCCAGGAACAGCTGAAATCTGGCCCGCTGGCTGGCTATCCGGTTGTTGATCTGGGCGTGCGTCTGCACTTCGGTTCTTACCATGACGTTGACTCCTCTGAGCTGGCGTTTAAACTGGCTGCTTCTATCGCCTTCAAAGATGGCTTTAAGAAAGCGAAACCTGTTCTGCTTGAGCCGATCATGAAGGTTGAAGTAGAAACGCCGGAAGAGAACACTGGTGACGTCATCGGTGATCTTAGCCGTCGTCGTGGTCAGTTGAAAGGTCAGGAATCTAACGCTACTGGTGTTCAGATTCATGCTGAAGTTCCGCTGTCTGAAATGTTCGGATATGCAACTCAGCTGCGTTCTCTGACCAAAGGTCGTGCATCTTACTCTATGGAATTCCTGAAGTATGATGATGCGCCGAACAACGTTGCTCAGGCCGTAATCGAAGCCCGCGGTAAATAAGCCGCAGGTTAAAAACCAAAATCCCGTGCTCTCTCTATAAGGGGAGAGCACTATAGTAAGGAATATAGCCGTGTCTAAAGAAAAATTTGAACGTACAAAACCGCACGTTAACGTCG
>NZ_SZWM01000863.1:331-657 GCF_005280805.1 Citrobacter sp. TBCS-14 | reverse complement strand
ATAAAATTACAGTTTACCGACATCAGCAATAGCCGTTCACGCATCGGTATCTGGCACGGTAAGCAGTTTATTACAGTGAAGTGATGGTCGATTGCAGCCATCTGTACGGGATAAATAAAAATACCGGAATGTAAGGATGCATATGACAACAATAAATATTGTCGGCGGTAGCATTTGTCTTTTTCTTGCGCTGACACCAGGAACTTCACATGCAGCCCCAGTAAAAGTGGGTAATTACGTTATTCCCAGTGCTTTCGCCCGTTCACTGGAGCAGGGAATGACGGTGCCGGTATATATTCGTTACAACGAGACTGACGAGAAAAGTC
>NZ_SZWM01000863.1:0-286 GCF_005280805.1 Citrobacter sp. TBCS-14 | reverse complement strand
AATAATGCCGTGTTATCTGGAAAAACTCGTGCGTTGGTAGAAAAAATTCGTGATGTGAAATTTCACGATAACACCAATATCGAGCTATCGGACAATGCACGCCTGCAGCTCAACGTCTCTTCATTTCACCTGGAGATGATTGTCAGCAAAGATGCGTTAACTGAAGCGATTGTCGCACGCAGTAGCCTGCTTGGACCTTCCAGCGTGGAGTCTCTCTCTAACGTCCTGAATTATAACTTTGGTACCTACTACAACGATTATCATAATGGCAGCAGTACCCGCAGCT
>NZ_SZWM01000862.1:323-549 GCF_005280805.1 Citrobacter sp. TBCS-14 | reverse complement strand
GGCGAAAAAATCGACTCATGCTGGCCCATCGTTCTCCTGTTCTGCAGTGGAAAAGGGAAGTATGGAAGAGATTATCTGTCAGAGCCCATCGCTCTCCGCAATGGATCTAAAATTGAACGGGGTCTACAAACAGGCGCTGGCTAAATCGAAAAATGACCCAATGCTAAAAGCAGAGCAACGAGGTTGGATCAAAGGACGTAATGAATGCTGGAAAGAGCAGGATAAG
>NZ_SZWM01000862.1:0-187 GCF_005280805.1 Citrobacter sp. TBCS-14 | reverse complement strand
TTTGTTCATATAGGCCGCGGCCAGGTTTTCATCTTCCGGGTAACCTTCCATTTCTGGCGTGATAAACAGACGGTAGCCGGAGTTGTCAGATTTTCTCACCATGGTGACGGTCAGCATTTTCGCCCCCGACAAACGTGACAGCACGTAGGTACCGTTGGTTGTCGCAACATCTTTGACGGCGAAGAAT
>NZ_SZWM01000867.1:263-593 GCF_005280805.1 Citrobacter sp. TBCS-14 | reverse complement strand
GTATTGCGCCCAGCTCATCTGCGCCAGTTGCATCACCAGCGCGCTAAGCGGCAGAAGCAATATCAGGCACACAAACAGTAAGCTGGTGCCCAGGCTTAAGGTGAAGCCGGGCAGCACGCGTCGGGAAGAAACAGCAAACATTTACTTGCGCCCCGCCGCCAGCAGTTTGTCCAGCTCTCCACCGCTGACAAAGTGTGTTTTCATCACTTCAGGCCAGGAGCCGAACTTGTCTTCTACGCGGAACAATTCAGTCTGCGGGAATTTATCTTGCAGCTTTTCCATCACCTGGGGGTTATTCACACGGTAGTAATAGTCGGTGATGATGGTTTG
>NZ_SZWM01000867.1:0-188 GCF_005280805.1 Citrobacter sp. TBCS-14 | reverse complement strand
AGCCGCTTTCTCTGTCCCGTTGGCCTGCACATTCTTATCTACCCAGGCAACCGGGAACTCGGCAAGAATATTGGTTTTCGGAATAACAACCTCAAAACCCTGCGCTTCATACTGCTTGCGAATGTTATTCACTTCTGACTCGAAGCTGATCAATACGTCACCGAGCCCACGCTCGGCAAAAGTGGTGG
>NZ_SZWM01000866.1:0-862 GCF_005280805.1 Citrobacter sp. TBCS-14 | reverse complement strand
CTTACACCTATCAGGCGCAGCAGCAGGGTAACACCGTTGTTCTGCAGCAGATGGAGCTGACCGACTACGCAAATATGGCTCTGAGCATCCCGTCTGCTAACACCAATATCTGGAACCTGGAACAAGACACCGTTGGTACTCGTCTGACTAACGCACGTCATGGTCTGGTTGATAACGGTGGCGCATGGGTAAGCTACTTCGGTGGTAGCTTCGATGCGGATAACGGCACCATCAACTACGATCAGGATGTTAACGGCATCATGGTCGGTGTTGATTCCAAAATTGATGGTAACAACGCCAAGTGGATTGTCGGTGCAGCAGCAGGCTTCGCGAAAGGTGATATGAGCGATCGTACCGGTCAGGTGGATCAGGACAGCCAGACTGCCTATATCTACTCTTCTGCTCACTTTGCCAACAACATCTTTGTTGACGGTAACTTAAGCTACTCCCACTTCAATAACGATCTGTCTGCTAACATGAGCAACGGTCAGTACGTTGACGGTAGCAGTGCTTCTGATGCCTGGGGCTTCGGTCTGAAACTGGGTTATGACCTGAAACTGGGTGACGCAGGTTACGTGACGCCTTACGGTAGCGTATCCGGTCTGTTCCAGTCTGGTGATGACTATAAGCTGAGCAACGACATGAAAGTTGACGGTCAGTCTTATGACAGCATGCGTTATGAACTGGGTGTAGATGCAGGTTATACCTTCGCCTACAGCGACGACCAGGCGCTGACCCCGTACTTCAAACTGGCCTACGTTTACGACGATTCTAATAACGATGCTGACGTAAACGGTGACTCTATCGACAACGGCGTAGAAGGTTCTGCGGTACGTGTTGGACTGGGTACTCAGTTCAGCTT
>NZ_SZWM01000865.1:245-570 GCF_005280805.1 Citrobacter sp. TBCS-14 | reverse complement strand
GCTGGTCGAGAATCATATTCGCTATCTGGAAAATCTGAAGAAAACGGCGGATGAAAATATTCGCACCCTGGACGACTGGCCCAGTACTATCACGTTGCGGCAAACCATCGACGAATTGCTGGAAATCGGGATGATGAAAAATAAAATGCCCGATACGATGCGCGATTATGTCGCGGCGCAAAAAGCGCTGGTTGATGCCAGTCATGCCAGAGAAGCTACACTTGGTCGTTTTCGAACATTGCTTGAGGCTCAGTTGGGAAGTAGCCATCAACAAATGCAGATGTTTAACCAGCGACTGGAGCAGATTGTTCGCGTTAGCGGCGGG
>NZ_SZWM01000865.1:0-224 GCF_005280805.1 Citrobacter sp. TBCS-14 | reverse complement strand
CCACTACTTTATCCGTTCACGGTTGGTGAAGCGTTTTACCGCGCTCAACCAGGCCGTGGTGCAAATTGGTCTTGGCAGAACCGATGCCTCGATCCCGGTTTATGGTCGTGATGAGCTAGGGCGCATTGCGGGGTTACTGCGCCATACGCTGGGTCAGCTCAATACGCAAAAAAGTCAGCTTGAACAGGAAGTGGCAGAGCGTAAGGAGATTGAAGCCGATCTGC
>NZ_SZWM01000864.1:0-535 GCF_005280805.1 Citrobacter sp. TBCS-14 | reverse complement strand
CTGTGGGCCGGAAAGTGGGCGTCGGAAAAAATAATCTCATCACCGTGACCCATTTCAGCCAGCACCTTTAACAGATCCGGGGAAATTAAGGGGGAAATCGTTTTGAGCATGTCACTCGACTCCTGTGAATACGGGTTCTGTTTGTGGATAGAAGTAACGATACTGATAGTCCACCTGCGCGCGAGCCAGTTCCGGAGAGGCAAATTCGCCGATACCGGNTCGCCGATACCGGACCAGGCAAACATCGCTGCACCGGCAACCGTCGTTTCGGCATCATCCAGCACTTTGATGGGAATACCCAGAATGTTCGCTTTTATCTGATTCCATAGTGCATTACGACTTCCTCCACCAACCAGAAGCAGTTCGGTCGCCTGGAAGTGACCGATTTTTTCCAGCGTGTGCAGATTTCTCTGCAACTGTTCTGTCAGTCCTTCCATCGCGGCGCGATAAAAATGCCCGCGGGTGGTATTGAGCGTAACCCCTTGCCAGCCGGCATTCTGAGAGGCCAGCAGGTCGCAGTGCATCTTCACGCCTT
>NZ_SZWM01000870.1:336-589 GCF_005280805.1 Citrobacter sp. TBCS-14 | reverse complement strand
GGAAGCCACGGGACGCCGCCACAGTGATCATAGTGACCATGTGAGAGCACGACAGCGGTTAACTGAGACAAGTCTACGCCCATTAATGCGGCATTGTGCCTAAAACTGTCATCAGGCCCGGTATCAAATAATATCGTGGTAGTTTCATCCTGAACTAACAGACTTAATCCAGGTTTTGCCCGTAGGACTTTTTCTGCACCGCGGGCGCGCCTGTTTTCAAGTAACACCGTAAGGGTTAAAGCCATGCCTGACT
>NZ_SZWM01000870.1:0-194 GCF_005280805.1 Citrobacter sp. TBCS-14 | reverse complement strand
GGCCCGCACGCGTGTCTTGGTGGAGAGATGGATTACCCTTGCGTTGCTGCCTGTTCGCGATGTTTTTTCGCCTGCAGCTCATGTGAATATGAATGACTGTTATTCATTGACTGATGAACGACCATCGCTTTTTCATGTTCATTCATTTGCGAAAAAGACGGTGCACTAGCCCGCGTGGATTGGCTATTCTGCAC
>NZ_SZWM01000869.1:263-1147 GCF_005280805.1 Citrobacter sp. TBCS-14 | reverse complement strand
CAGATAGAGAAGCCATCAGGCATGCTGGCTCCCTGGTTTACAGCACGAATGGCAAGCGTTGACTCCTGCTGGCGGATGACCGACCAGGTCAGGAGCAACGCGCCGATAAACAACATAAAGGTGGTGGACCAGGCCAGTCGTCGGATCGTTATGCGTGATTTCAGCATAATTTACCCTCGGTTCCCGTATTTCTTTTTCCAGAGTACAACCNATCGTTATGCGTGATTTCAGCATAATTTACCCTCGGTTCCCGTATTTCTTTTTCCAGAGTACAACCAGTGAACC
This sequence comes from Citrobacter sp. TBCS-14, assembly GCF_005280805.1. NCBI lineage: Bacteria > Pseudomonadati > Pseudomonadota > Gammaproteobacteria > Enterobacterales > Enterobacteriaceae > Citrobacter > Citrobacter sp. TBCS-14. The sequence goes on along the minus strand of NZ_SZWM01000869.1, from coordinate 862 downwards.
GGCCAGGCCAACCACCAGTAATACGACAGGAAGCAGCATCAGGCAAGACATCAACTGATCTTCATACTTAAGAAAAACAGGTGTTTTGCCCAGTAGATAGCCTAGCGTGGTCAGAATCAGTACCCACAATAGCCCGCTCATCCAGTTGAAGAACTGAAAACGTGCATTATTCAGGCCTGACAGCCCGGCAATGGTCGGCAGTAATGTTCTGACGAACGCAATGAAGCGACCGACCAACAGCGCGGATAAGCCATGCTTGTGGAAAAGATGATGCGCGCGTTGGTGATAATGAGCCGGAAGATGTGAAAGCCAGTTCTGCACAGTGCGGGTATTACCCAACCATCGGCCCTGAATATAGCTGAGCCAACAACCGAGGCTGGCTGCGGTGGTGAGTAGCAGTACCGTTTGCGGAAAACCCATTGCGCCTTTGGCAATAAGAACGCCGACCAGTACCAGCAAACTGTCACCAGGTAAAAAGGCCGCGGGTAGCAACCCATTTTCCAGAAACAAAATTGTAAACAGTACAAAATACAGCATACCAATCATGGAAGGATTGGCCAGAGTTTCAAAATCCTGAGCCCATAAAGCATTCAATAATT
>NZ_SZWM01000869.1:0-246 GCF_005280805.1 Citrobacter sp. TBCS-14 | reverse complement strand
ATTCAATAATTGAGTCAGTAGTTCCATTCAATATTCCTGGAGAATCGGTTGTTGTCATGCCGGTTTTCTGGAGTTTGTAACGCCGCAATTTTATTGGTGTTTTTTACATGGTTCGCGGTCTGACACAAATTCACGGCCTGAACTATTCCCTGTAAAGTTGTGAAGTAAGCAAGCTCTCAAACATAAAATTCAAATAGCATCTAATTGTAACAAAGGTCAACGTTGTCCGTTATATAAATTACGGTG
>NZ_SZWM01001064.1:769-1012 GCF_005280805.1 Citrobacter sp. TBCS-14 | reverse complement strand
GGTGACGCAGAAGACGGCACGGAAGCCATAATTTGCCGATATAGCAGCTCCCATTAACGGCCCAGTAACGTTGCCTATATCACGAAACGACTGGTTGTAGCTAAAGATACGCCCGGCGATTTGGTTGGTTGAGTTATACACCAGCAAGGTCTGTACGGCAGGCAGCAATGCGCCATCAGCGGCACCCAGTAAAAAGCGCAGCACGCCTAGCTGCCAGGACGTCTGGACGAATGACATTGGGAT
>NZ_SZWM01001064.1:0-671 GCF_005280805.1 Citrobacter sp. TBCS-14 | reverse complement strand
GGTACAGAGGCAATCATCCCACTGATAAACGCGATATTGCTGACATTACCTGCAAGCTCCCGTACATACAGCGTCAGGATTGGCGCAATGGAGCCGGTTGCAACCTGAATTATCAGGGTAGTGACAAACAAGCTCAGCACCAGCTTTGGATTCTTTAAAGACGTCACGACTTCGCGAACGTGCAGCATCTCTTTCTTGCTCACTGGCTGGAAGCGTTCACGGATAAAAAAGAGAGTCAGAATAAAACAGATCAACAGCACCAGGGCTGTGATGAAAAATACAGGGCGCAGACCATACTGATCGGCGAGTAACCCGCCCGCCAGTGGCCCAAGTAAAGCACCGCTAACGCCGCCGGTGGAAAGTGTCCCCAACGCCCAGCCGCTTTTATTGCGTGGCACCTGGGTTGCGATCAGTGCGTTGGCATTAGGAATAAATCCACCGAGCAAACCCAGCAGGGCGCGCAGGATCAAGAATTGCCAGATATTTTGCGCCAGCCCCATCAGCAGCATGACGATGGCCATGCCCAGCGCCGAGCGTAAAAGCATGATTTTCCGGCCTTTACGATCGGCCAGTCCGCCCCAGAAAGGTGAGGCAATCGCTGAAAACAGGAAGGTGATACTGAATACCAGCCCTGACCACATATTCAGGGCACTGTGACCCGTTACGCCAAG
>NZ_SZWM01000868.1:275-511 GCF_005280805.1 Citrobacter sp. TBCS-14 | reverse complement strand
GGGAAACCATTCACGGCGCACCGGTTGGCGAGCTGCTGGCGTGGGTCAAGGAAGATGAAAATCGTCGCAAAGGCGAAATGGTGCTGATTGTTGAAGGGCATAAAGCGCAAGAAGACGATCTGCCTGCCGATGCGCTGCGAACCCTGGCGCTGCTGCAGGCCGAACTGCCGCTGAAAAAGGCCGCCGCGCTGGCCGCTGAAATCCACGGCGTGAAAAAGAATGCGCTGTACAAACAC
>NZ_SZWM01000868.1:0-168 GCF_005280805.1 Citrobacter sp. TBCS-14 | reverse complement strand
GATAGCGTTGCAGCAAAAAGGAAAGTTGCAACGCGTTGGTGCGAAGAAAAGCGGGATGTGGCGGGTAAAAAACTAAACGATCAGTAACTCAACGCCTGTTTTAGCCAGCGCTGATTTGTCCTGCTTGCTGATGCTATCGTCGGTTATCACGCAATTAATCTTCTCCAT
>NZ_SZWM01001346.1:0-476 GCF_005280805.1 Citrobacter sp. TBCS-14 | reverse complement strand
ATTACAAAGCTCACATACTGGTGGGCTTGATAATGATTGCATTACAGCAGGCATTCACTGAGTGCCTGTGATAATGTCTGGATAGATTTTCTACATGTGGGGATATTTATGCAGGATGTAATGCTATTTGGTGAAGGACGTAATGGCGAGGTATATGAAATTGAAGATGGTCGTCGTGAAATCCCTTACACCCCAGACAAAACCTTTCCTCTTGGTGAAGTTGTCTTCATTATTAATGAGTACATCTCAGACAATGGCGAGATGTATCTGGTTGGTCATCATGGGCGTGAGCCTTTGATGCCCGACGTGGAAGACGCCATCCAGCGATTTAAACCCNTAGTGTCATGTGCATAACTTTGAGCCTCGCTATAAGCGGGGCTTTTTATTGCGCATCGCACGCGCACATCAAAGAGAGTCTTTCAGTAGTGAGCCTGGGTAATCCGTTAACTCTTGGCGGCTTTGCCGTGCGACAGGCT
>NZ_SZWM01000455.1:343-542 GCF_005280805.1 Citrobacter sp. TBCS-14 | reverse complement strand
AACGCCACAAAACTGCGCGATGGCACGGACAGACTGATGTTTTGCAGCACCAGATTGTCGTCACGATAGGCAAATGAAACGTTATCCACCTCAATGTCCCCGCTCTTCAGCGGTCGATCATCTTCACCATAGCGCTGACGAGGCCCGTCCATCAGTTCGAACACTCGCTCGCCGGCGACAACCGCCTGCTGCAGCATTG
>NZ_SZWM01000455.1:0-167 GCF_005280805.1 Citrobacter sp. TBCS-14 | reverse complement strand
AACCGCAGAGGATCAGCGCCGAGAAAAGGCTCAGTAGCGGGCGCAGCAAAAAGCCATCCAGTCGCAGGGTTTGCATACGCGCCATATAGTGCGAGCGGCTGGCCTCCCCCATTCTCTCGCCAAATCGCGCCTGCTGGCGGAACTGCTGGATAACGCTCATGCCGTTG
>NZ_SZWM01000461.1:0-499 GCF_005280805.1 Citrobacter sp. TBCS-14 | reverse complement strand
GGCCGTTGATTTGAGCCATATCCCTACTGCTGTGAAAATCAAAGGCTTCAGCGGTGAAGATGCGACCCCTGCACTGGAAGGTGCTGACGTGGTGCTGATTTCTGCGGGTGTTGCACGTAAACCAGGTATGGACCGTTCTGACCTGTTTAACGTGAATGCTGGCATCGTGAAGAATCTGGTGCAGCAGGTTGCTACAACTTGCCCGAAAGCGTGTATCGGTATCATCACTAACCCAGTGAACACGACCGTTGCTATTGCTGCTGAAGTGCTGAAAAAAGCAGGCGTATACGNTACGACAAGAACAAACTGTTTGGCGTGACCACGCTGGACATCATCCGCTCCAACACCTTTGTGGCGGAACTGAAAGGCAAGCAGCCTGGCGACGTTGAAGTTCCGGTTATCGGTGGACACTCTGGTGTGACCATTCTGCCGCTGCTGTCACAAATCCCTGGTGTAAGCTTCACTGAACAAGAAGCGGCCGACCTGACCAAACGTATCC
>NZ_SZWM01000473.1:255-590 GCF_005280805.1 Citrobacter sp. TBCS-14 | reverse complement strand
GCTATGCTCAGCCCCAACCCGCTTCCTTTGACTGCCCCTTTTCGCTGATGGCTGCCCTGGAAAAAAGGCTCGAAGATCATCGCCTGTTCTGCTTCTGGAATCGGTGTGCCGGTATTTATGACATCAATATATACCGTTGAGCCATGCAAACTGCTGCGGATCCAAATGTTACCGGATTCAGCGCCGTAGTGCACCGCATTGGAATAAAGATTGTCCAGCACGCTCATTAACAGCATGGGTTCGGCCAGACAAGCGTTCGCCGCCAGCGCAACATCAGTATGGATCATTTTGGCGCGAGCAGGCAGGCTATGTGCTGAAACCACGCTTTCCACCAG
>NZ_SZWM01000473.1:0-206 GCF_005280805.1 Citrobacter sp. TBCS-14 | reverse complement strand
TTTGCAGATTACGGCTGCTGTCATCCAGAATCCCGACTACCTCTTTTTGCTCCGGCGTTAACGGGCCAACGACCTGATCGGCTAACAATTCGGTACCTTCGCGCATGCTCGCAAGCGGTGTTTTCAGCTCATGGGAAAGATGGCGTAAAAACTGATGCCGTTGCGACTCAAGCCAGGAGAGACGTTCACTCAACCAGATAATGCGC
>NZ_SZWM01000474.1:259-520 GCF_005280805.1 Citrobacter sp. TBCS-14 | reverse complement strand
GCGCCATCCGGCAAAATGCCCGGGTGTTTACCGGGCATTGAAACGTTCTTACCAGTAGTGCTCTGCGGTCATATGGCCCGGTCGACGGCGCAGGTGTTTGGTCATTTGCCGGGTCTCTTTCAGCAGTTGCTGCGTGTCGCGTACCATTTGCGGGTTACCACAGAGCATCACATGACTGGTTGCTGTATCCATGGGTAGCCCAACAGCAGCTTCCAGCGCGCCGCTCTCAATCAACGCCGGAACTCGCCCGGTTAATGAACC
>NZ_SZWM01000474.1:0-201 GCF_005280805.1 Citrobacter sp. TBCS-14 | reverse complement strand
GATGCGTAATTTACCTTCGTAGCGTTTTTCCAACGCCTGCATCAGCGGTAGATAGCTCAAATCGGCGGCATAGCGCGCGGCGTGGACCAGCACCAGATTTTTAAAGCGATCCAGGTCCTTGCCTAACTGCAGAATCGACAAATATGGGCCGATAGCCGTGCCGGTCGCCAGCATCCATAGCGTTTCGCAATCGGGGACTTC
>NZ_SZWM01000755.1:0-465 GCF_005280805.1 Citrobacter sp. TBCS-14 | reverse complement strand
ATGGCAATGGGCCAGTCCCACACCAGTGATTCAAAATGAAATGCAGAAGCGGATGTCATTGGCTCACCTCCCCAAATTTAAAGGGAACGCGGTAGACCTTCGGTTTTGTACCCAGCGCCAGCTTGTAACGGTAGGTGGTTTTCTGCTGCAACAAGCGGGAGATATCGCTGTTGGGATCGTCCAGATTANCAGACGAGAGACCTCGCTGTTGGGATCGTCCAGATTACCAAACGTCAGCGCCTTCGTCGGACATGACTCAACGCAGGCAGGCTGTTTGCCCGCTTTCAGGTTGGTTTTCCGGCAGAAATCGCATTTATCCGCCGTTTTGCTTACCGGATGGATAAAGCGCACACGATAAGGACACGCGGCGATACAGTACTGGCAGCCAACGCAAAGGTCGGGGTTCACATCCACAATGCCGTTGGCGGCATCGCGATACGATGCCCCCGTCGGGCAGACGTCAAC
>NZ_SZWM01000472.1:0-539 GCF_005280805.1 Citrobacter sp. TBCS-14 | reverse complement strand
TATCACACTGCAAAATGTGACCATCGATTCCAACGACGGCGCGGGGATCCGCACCAGCGTAGCCCTGAACATGAAAGATGGGCTTAACAACATCCTTAACGTTAACGGTAAAGGTACCGGCTTCGCCTTTGAACAGCGCAANTTGAGGTCCTTAAGGCTGAAGGTAGCGGTATTCGCGCAAATACTGATGGCGCGCTCACCACCAATGCCGATATCAATGTACGTGACGGCGCAGGCGGCTCAGCGATCATCGCGAAGAACGTCCTCGCCGTCAGCAATAGCGGCAAAATTATCTCTGCCAGCACCAGCGCACCGGTGATTGATGCCAGCGGTGACAGCAATAAAAAAATCACCAACACCGGCACCCTGCAGGCCATCACCGACACTGCGGTGGCCATTCAGTCTGGTAAAGGCAATGACACCATTGATATCAGCGGCGGTGTCACCAGCGGCGTAATCAATACCGGTGAAGGTATGGACACCTTCAACTGGCGTAGCGGCACCTATGCCGGTGAAGTGAATTTCGCCGGTACTGGCGG
>NZ_SZWM01000753.1:310-560 GCF_005280805.1 Citrobacter sp. TBCS-14 | reverse complement strand
GCTGGCGAGCTACTTTGGTACGTCGCCGATGGACTACGGTAAAAACATGCTGTAATACCCGTTGTCTTTCGCGCTGTAGATGCGTTGACTTCATTCGCTCACCCCGGTCACATAGTTAATCTATGCTCCCGGGGATTCACGAATTCGTCGCCTTCCTACAACGCGAAATCCTTAGGGTATTTCACTGTTTTGCATACGTTTTGTAGGCCTGATAGGTGTGGCCGCCATCAGGCAATAACAACGAAATAAG
>NZ_SZWM01000753.1:0-171 GCF_005280805.1 Citrobacter sp. TBCS-14 | reverse complement strand
CGTGAAGTGAACAACGTTCGCGGCATGTTAGGCTTCACCGGTACCTACAAAGGCCGTAAGATTTCCGTAATGGGCCACGGTATGGGTATCCCGTCCTGCTCCATCTATACCAAAGAGCTGATCACCGATTTCGGCGTGAAGAAAATCATTCGCGTAGGCTCCTGTGGCGCC
>NZ_SZWM01000754.1:286-564 GCF_005280805.1 Citrobacter sp. TBCS-14 | reverse complement strand
ATACCTATTTGCAGGTGTTCAGAAATGGCACCTTCATAAAAACGGTTGGCCTGACCAGGCAGTTTGATCTCGCCATGCAGTGGTTTGTCGGAAACACATAGCAGCGTGCCGTAAGGGACGCGGAAGCGGTAGCCCTGAGCGGCGATGGTGGCGCTCTCCATATCGATAGCTACCGCGCGGCTGAGGTTAAAACGTAGCGCAGAAGCGGAATAGCGTAGCTCCCAGTTACGGTCGTCGGTGGTGACGACGGTTCCGGTACGTAAACGCTGCTTAACCTC
>NZ_SZWM01000754.1:0-179 GCF_005280805.1 Citrobacter sp. TBCS-14 | reverse complement strand
ATTGCCTGACTTTCACGCAGACCGCCGCAGTGACCAATCATCAGCCAGACGTCAGGACGCAGTACGGCCAGATGATCGCAAATGGTTTTGGCGTTAGAAGGGCCGACGCCGATATTAACCAGCGTGATCCCCTGACCGTCGGCGGTAATTAAATGCCAGGCGGGCATCTGGTGTTTTTT
>NZ_SZWM01000751.1:233-880 GCF_005280805.1 Citrobacter sp. TBCS-14 | reverse complement strand
GCGTCCGTTGCCACCGCGCAGCAGGTTCAGGGTAAAGCGCTTTCCTACAACAACATCGCTGATACCGATGCGGCACTGGAGTGCGTGAAAGAATTCAACGAGCCAGCCTGTGTGATCGTCAAACACGCGAACCCGNTGCTTACAAAACCGACCCGACCTCCGCATTCGGCGGCATCATCGCCTTTAACCGCGAGCTGGATGCCGAAACCGCGCAGGCGATCATCTCCCGCCAGTTCGTGGAAGTGATCATCGCCCCATCGGCTACCGAAGACGCACTGAAGATCACCGCTGCCAAACAGAACGTTCGTGTTCTGACCTGCGGCCAGTGGGCACAGCGTGTGCCGGGTCTGGACTTCAAACGCGTTAACGGCGGCCTGCTGGTTCAGGATCGTGACCTCGGTATGGTGAGCGAAGGTGAACTGCGCGTGGTGACCAAGCGCCAGCCGACCGGGCAAGAGCTGCGTGATGCGCTGTTCTGCTGGAAGGTCGCCAAGTTCGTTAAATCCAACGCCATCGTTTATGCCAAAGGCAATATGACCATCGGTATTGGCGCAGGCCAGATGAGCCGCGTTTACTCCGCCAAAATCGCCGGGATTAAAGCCGCCGACGAAGGCCTGGAAGTGAAAGGTTCCTCTATGGCTTCCGAC
>NZ_SZWM01000751.1:0-189 GCF_005280805.1 Citrobacter sp. TBCS-14 | reverse complement strand
ATGGCTTCCGACGCTTTCTTCCCGTTCCGCGACGGGATTGACGCCGCCGCTGCCGCCGGTGTGACCTGCGTTATCCAGCCGGGTGGCTCTATCCGCGATGACGAAGTGATTGCCGCCGCCAATGAACACGGCATTGCGATGGTATTTACCGACATGCGCCACTTCCGCCATTAATCCACGGAGCAGACG
>NZ_SZWM01000752.1:0-571 GCF_005280805.1 Citrobacter sp. TBCS-14 | reverse complement strand
AAACGCAGGCGTACGCCCCATGACGGATGCTAAATCAAAACGAAAGCCGTCCACGTGGCAGGTTTCCACCCAATAACGCAGGCATTCACATGCGTATTCCACAACGCCAGGATGGCTCAGGTTGAGGGTGTTCCCGCAGCCGGTCCAGTTGTAGTAATCGCCATCATCCCTGATCCAATAATAGCTACGGTTATCAATTCCGCGCAGGGAGAAGACCGGCCCNCTTTGTGCAGCGCTTTCACCGCATCACGAAACTCATCCAGCGCACTCTCTGGCGAGCAGGCATAGGCCGGATGCAGCGCGAACATGGCCACCGGGTTGTAGCCCCAGTAGTTCGACAGGCCCAGCCGCTGAAGTCGCGGTTCGCTGGCAAAATGCGCCACCGGCAGCAGCTCCAGCGCGGTAATACCGAGACGCTTGAAGTAATCGATCATCACCGGATGACCCAGCGCTTTGTAGGTTCCGCGAATCTCTTCCGGCAGGTCAGGATGCAAATACGTCAGCCCTTTGACATGCGCTTCGTAAATCACGGTATTGCCCCACGGCGTGCGCGGCGGGGCATCATCCTCCC
>NZ_SZWM01001343.1:566-739 GCF_005280805.1 Citrobacter sp. TBCS-14 | reverse complement strand
ACCCGCTGGCGCCTGCTGACGAAAACCGTCTGGCGGAAATCGCCGCGGCGTGGACAGATTATCTGCATCAGTGCAAACAGCAGGGATTGCATTTTATTCAGCCCGGGCGCTTTGTGCTGCCGGGGGACATGGCTGGCGCACCTGCGCTGCAATTTTTCCCGTGGCCGGATGTT
>NZ_SZWM01001343.1:0-525 GCF_005280805.1 Citrobacter sp. TBCS-14 | reverse complement strand
GGATAAACATACCAACGCAGGTATGTTACGCGACAGGTTTAATTACTACTGCGAAAAGGTCGTGAAAGGGTTCTACAAGAATCACTTCCTGCGCTTTGATCGCCAAATTGTGCTGGTCGATTGCCTGCAACCGCTTAACAGCGGACCACAGGCGTTTAACGATATGCGACTGGCGCTGACACAACTGATGCAAAGCTTTCATTATGGTCAGCGCACGTTGTTCCGCCGGTTGTTCTCGCCGGTAATCGATAAGTTGCTGTTCGCTGCCACCAAGGCCGACCACGTTACGGTCGATCAACATGCCAATATGGTGTCGTTGTTGCAGCAATTGATTCAGGACGCCTGGCAAANCAGTATGGACTGTCTGGGACTGGCATCGGTGCAGGCAACCACCAGCGGCCTGATTGATGTGAAAGGCGAGAAGATCCCCGCGTTGCGCGGCAATCGCCTGAGCGACGGCGAGCCGTTGACCGTCTATCCGGGAGAAGTCCCAGCGCGTTTACCGGGCCAGGCTTTTTGGGATCG
>NZ_SZWM01001066.1:324-541 GCF_005280805.1 Citrobacter sp. TBCS-14 | reverse complement strand
GTTAGAACAAGCCGGACTGATTGGCGATCGGGTACTGACCAACGGTGAAACCGGAATAGCATACGGTTCCTCCACAGGCAGCACCGGGCCGGTGAGTGAGTTCGCGACCATGCTGACCGAGAAGCACACCAATAACATCACCGGCACGACCTACGTGCAAATGATGCCGCACACCACGGCTGTTAACACCGGATTGTTTTTCGGCCTGCGTGGGCGA
>NZ_SZWM01001066.1:0-186 GCF_005280805.1 Citrobacter sp. TBCS-14 | reverse complement strand
AGCGCAACGACGAACCGAAAACCACCCCCTCCCCATTCGATGAAAAACGCGATGGTCTGGTCATCGGGGAAGGTGCTGGTACGCTGGTGCTGGAAGAGTTGGAACACGCTAAAGCGCGCGGAGCAACGATTTACGGTGAAATCGTCGGCTTTGCCACTAACTGCGATGCTGCCCATATCACCCAGC
>NZ_SZWM01000668.1:316-576 GCF_005280805.1 Citrobacter sp. TBCS-14 | reverse complement strand
GTAGCCTTTGCTAATGGTCAGCAGTCTGTTACTGCTCGCTCTGGTGCATATAATTACGATGCCACGATTGATTCAACAACAAATACTGATAAAACCATAGCATCTCAAAACCTGACAGCAGACGCAGCAACCACTACCACAGCCAGCGTAACCATGGCTAAAGCTGGTCTGGCAAGTGATGTTCAGGGCGCTATTGCTGGCCTGGATGCGGCCAAACAGTCCAGCGATGTTATTGCTTCAGATATTGCAGCTCACATGGA
>NZ_SZWM01000668.1:0-167 GCF_005280805.1 Citrobacter sp. TBCS-14 | reverse complement strand
ATAAAAGTGTGCTGCAAGGAACCCAGGGCGGTATGGACTGGACTACTGAGCTGGGTAATACCGATAGTCTGACTGGAGGTATTGCGCTGGGTTATATCCGTAATAAAACCAGTCATGGTGATAACTCAGGCCACTTTAACAATGATGTTTATGGTAACTACTATAGC
>NZ_SZWM01001115.1:0-571 GCF_005280805.1 Citrobacter sp. TBCS-14 | reverse complement strand
CGCTGGAACGGCGTGACCGTCACGCCGCAGGATGTGGTTGAAATCCAGGGTGAAGTGGATAAAGACTGGAACTCCGTTGAAATCGACGTGAAACAGATTACCAAAGTTGCCAAATAATCCCCATCAGGGCCGCAGTCNTTCGCGGCCCTTTTCTTTGTGACTCAACTCGCCAGATAGGGTAGTATCTGCGGCAATATTGCCTGACGAATACCGGGTATTGTTCGGGCTAACAGTTGAGGAACCACGATTAATGAGCGATATGGCAGAGCGCCTTGCGCTGCATGAATTCACGGAAAACGCCTATCTGAACTATTCCATGTACGTCATCATGGACAGGGCGTTGCCGTTTATTGGTGATGGTCTGAAACCCGTTCAGCGACGCATCGTTTACGCGATGTCCGAACTGGGGCTGAATGCCAGCGCCAAATTTAAAAAATCCGCCCGTACCGTCGGTGACGTATTGGGTAAATACCATCCGCACGGCGACAGCGCCTGCTATGAAGCGATGGTGCTGATGGCCCAGCCCTTCTCTTACCGTTATCCGCTGGTTGACGGGCAGGGGAACTGGGGG
>NZ_SZWM01001099.1:0-534 GCF_005280805.1 Citrobacter sp. TBCS-14 | reverse complement strand
ACACTGCCAGCGGATGACGCAGCAGCGACTTCGGTGACATCACCACCAGCGGACGACGCATCCCACGCAGCGCCTGACGACGCAGCATGTGGTAGACCTGTGCCGGGGTAGACGGGACGCAAACCTGCATGTTTTGCTCAGCGCAAAGTTGCAGATAACGTTCCAGACGCGCGGAGGAGTGCTCCGGACCCTGACCTTCATAGCCGTGCGGCAGCAGCATCACCAGACCACACATGCGGCCCCATTTCTGCTCGCCAGAGGAGATGAACTGGTCGATAACCACCTGTGCGCCGTTGGCGAAGTCGCCAAACTGTGCTNCCGGAAGAGATGAACTGGTCGATAACCACCTGCGCACCGTTGGCAAAGTCGCCGAACTGCGCTTCCCAGATGGTCAGCGTGCGTGGCTCTGCCGTGGCATAACCATACTCGAACGCCAGTACCGCTTCTTCAGACAGCACGGAGTCCCATACGCGGAACGTGCCCTGGCCGTTATGCACATGCTGCAGCGGCGTGTAGGTTGAACCGTTCGCCTGG
>NZ_SZWM01001249.1:300-664 GCF_005280805.1 Citrobacter sp. TBCS-14 | reverse complement strand
ACCGGCCAATGTCAGACGTACCGGGCTGAGCTGCCCGCCGCCCTGACTGCCGGTAAATGCCACGATCAGCGATGCGACCAGCGCACCGGCAAAAGCCATCAGCAGTTGTTCTTGCGCAGAGGAGAAGCCGAACAGTGCGGCCCCCAGCACAATAGCAAAGCTGGCACCAGAGTTGACGCCCAGAATACCGGGATCGGCGAGAGGGTTTCGCGTGAGCGTTTGCATCAGCGCACCCGCCAGGCCCAGTGCACCACCTGCGAGGAGCCCTGCCAGCGTACGCGGGAGTCGCGCGTCCAGCACGATGGTGCAATCGGCGCTTTGACAACTGCCGGTGAGTGCATCAAATACCACGGAGGTGGGCAGC
>NZ_SZWM01001249.1:0-201 GCF_005280805.1 Citrobacter sp. TBCS-14 | reverse complement strand
TATGTTAGCATGTGCAGCCATTGAATGGATATTGAAAAAGTACCTGGTAAGGCTCTGTAATGAATCGACAATCCTGGCTGCTTAATCTCAGCCTGTTAAAGACCCATCCTGCATTTCGCGCCGTCTTCCTCGCCCGTTTTATTTCCATTGTCTCTCTGGGGCTATTGGGGGTTGCGGTCCCGGTACAGATCCAGATGATGA
>NZ_SZWM01001247.1:0-535 GCF_005280805.1 Citrobacter sp. TBCS-14 | reverse complement strand
TTTTCATCTGTTCGATGGTGGTGTTCTGGCTCTCATCAAGAATGATAAACGCATCGTTTAACGTACGGCCACGCATATAGGCCAGCGGCGCAACTTCAATGACGTTACGTTCAATCAGCTTTTCAACCTTCTCAAAACCGAGCATTTCGAACAGCGCGTCATACAGCGGTCGTANGACGTAAATAAGGATCGACTTTCTGGCTGAGATCGCCCGGCAGGAAGCCCAGTTTTTCACCGGCTTCAACCGCTGGACGGGTTAGCAGAATACGGCGGATCTCCTGACGCTCTAGTGCATCGACCGCAGCGGCAACAGCCAGATACGTTTTACCTGTACCCGCAGGGCCAACACCAAAGGTGATGTCGTGGTCGAGGATATTCGCAATGTACTGTGCCTGATTCGGCGTGCGCGGTTTAATCACTCCGCGCTTGGTTTTGATATTCACCGCTTTGCCAAATTCCGGCACGCTGTCTGCGCTTTGCTCAAGCACACGCGCTTCTTTAATCGCAAGGTGAATTTGTTCTGGCTCGATGTCCT
>NZ_SZWM01001241.1:313-526 GCF_005280805.1 Citrobacter sp. TBCS-14 | reverse complement strand
ACCGTGATAATCAGAAAAGCCGTATCCTTCCATAATCTGGTTAAGACGAGGAGTCGGGATTTCACCAATATCAACATTTTTCACATGTTTACCTGCAACAGGTTCATCGATTTCTCGTGTTAAGTGCCACTTCCCTTTGTAAGCTGAGTAATAACCTAGCTCTCTCATCATGTGACCCACAGTACGCAATTCAGGATCAAGATCGTAATTCAT
>NZ_SZWM01001241.1:0-179 GCF_005280805.1 Citrobacter sp. TBCS-14 | reverse complement strand
AAGGGATAGCGATCGAAAAAACGCTCCTGATCGCAGGTGATCAGCAGTATATTATAGCCCTCAGGAAGAGACTCCGGAATTTTTCCGGTAAACGGAGTATCCCAGGTGGGTTTTATTTCTGTGCATGTTTGCGCTGCGTTTCCGGTTTCTGGCAAAAGGCTGGCAATAGCGGCGATCCC
>NZ_SZWM01001240.1:295-497 GCF_005280805.1 Citrobacter sp. TBCS-14 | reverse complement strand
ACGACAGAGCTGCATGAGCGGCTGGAAAACCGTGAACATGATACCGGGCAGTCAAAAGGCTATGCGAGCTTCTGGGTCGTGGTGACGCAGATTGTTATCCTCGATGCGGTGTTCTCACTGGATGCGGTCATTACTGCAGTCGGTATGGTCAACCATCTGCCGGTGATGATGGCGGCGGTGGTTATTGCGATGGCGGTGATGC
>NZ_SZWM01001240.1:0-164 GCF_005280805.1 Citrobacter sp. TBCS-14 | reverse complement strand
CCTGCTGATGATCGGTTTGAGCCTGGTTGCCGAAGGGTTTGGCTTCCACATTCCGAAAGGCTATCTGTATGCGGCGATTGGCTTCTCAATTATCATCGAACTGTTTAACCAGATTGCCCGTCGTAACTTTATTCGCCACCAGTCGACTCTGCCGCTGCGTGCGC
>NZ_SZWM01001091.1:349-536 GCF_005280805.1 Citrobacter sp. TBCS-14 | reverse complement strand
TAGGTTGAATCGTGAATATGCCGATCGGATTACTATTTATCCGGAATTTCATCAGCAAGTTACCTATGAAGCATTGCGCGTATGCCATGCAGTCCGTAAAGAACAGGATGTGCATATTCGTCAGCGTATGATCGCAGAGATTTTTGTCTCTGGTATGTATAAGCGCATGATAACTAACGTCCGCAGT
>NZ_SZWM01001091.1:0-197 GCF_005280805.1 Citrobacter sp. TBCS-14 | reverse complement strand
TAATCTACGTTAGCGTTCATGGTGCTGGGTGAAGATGTGTTCCCCCAGCCTTGCCACTGCAGTCTCATATACTGCACCAGCGTGCTTTGGGTGATGCTTTCGCCGAGCACGCTGAAGAAGCGGCTGGCGTACACCGGCTCTAACGGCTGCTTCGGTTTGCATAATTTCACCCCGCGGAAAGGATTACGCGGCGCATC
>NZ_SZWM01001090.1:270-470 GCF_005280805.1 Citrobacter sp. TBCS-14 | reverse complement strand
GTCTCTGGCGATGGCATCGACCCTCAGCACATCTTCAACGCTCTGCGGTTCCTGCAAATCCATCCTATCCAGTACGGACAAATTGAGATCGGCGATATCCGTAAATCGAATCTGCTGCGCCAAAAATGCAGCAACGGTAATCTCATTTGCGGCGTTCAGCGCAGTTGTCGCAGCCTGTCCTTGCTCAAACGCGTCCATCG
>NZ_SZWM01001090.1:0-258 GCF_005280805.1 Citrobacter sp. TBCS-14 | reverse complement strand
CTCAAACGCGTCCATCGCCAGTTTCAGGCACGGATAACGCTGATAATCAGGTGCGGAAAACGTCAACGCACTGAGTTTGCAAAAATCGACAGGCTTAACCCCAGAGCTCACACGTTCCGGCCATGCCATCGTATGGGCGATAGGCGTGCGCATATCAGGCTCACCCAACTGGGCCAGGACGCTACCATCCTGATAACGGACCATCGAGTGAATAACCGACTGTGGATGGATCAGCACTTCCATCTGGCTTGCACTGGC
>NZ_SZWM01001344.1:0-555 GCF_005280805.1 Citrobacter sp. TBCS-14 | reverse complement strand
TCGGTTAAGATTTTCATATTGTTCCAGTAGAACATGTGACCTTAGACTCACAAATGCCATATAATTTAGCCATGAGGAGTGCTTTATTAGCGTTTCGTGGTGACAAAGGAGATTTGTAAATGATTAAACGTGTGCTGATTGTTTCATTAATGGGCGTATCTTTAGCGGGCTGCGTTAACAATGATAGCCTTTCCGGTGACGTGTATACCGCATCCGAAGCGAAACAAGTTCAGAACGTTACCTACGGTACGATTGTTCATGTTCGTCCGGTGCAAATCCAGGGTGGTGACGACGCAAACGTGATTGGCGCTATTGGTGGTGCTGTGCTGGGTGGGTTCCTCGGTAACACCGTAGGCGGCGGTACCGGTCGTTCATTAGCGACAGCTGCAGGTGCGNAGGCGCGATGAATAAAACCCAGGGCGTAGAACTGGAAATTCGTAAGGATGACGGTAATACCATTATGGTGGTTCAGAAGCAGGGTGCGACCAAATTCTCTGCGGGTCAGCGCGTTGTTATGGCTAACAATGGTAGCCAGGTTACCGTGTCTCCACGTTA
>NZ_SZWM01001166.1:356-544 GCF_005280805.1 Citrobacter sp. TBCS-14 | reverse complement strand
CCCTTTTACGTCATTTAAGCGGTTTGATCGTCGGTGATAAATCACCTGGTAGCCACATCGAACTGCTGGGTCGCACCGTTCAACATGAAGGCCGCCTGGCGCGCGATATCCGCAAAAGCCGCGCCCACACCGGCTACATCTTCCAGCAGTTCAATCTGGTGAACCGCCTGACGGTGCTGGAGAACGTC
>NZ_SZWM01001166.1:0-169 GCF_005280805.1 Citrobacter sp. TBCS-14 | reverse complement strand
GCTGATGCAGCAGGCCAAAGTCATCCTTGCCGACGAGCCGATTGCCTCGCTGGATCCGGAATCCGCGCGCATCGTGATGGACACCCTGCGCGACATCAACCAGACCGACGGCATCACCGTGGTCGTCACGCTGCATCAGGTGGATTACGCCCTGCGCTACTGCGAACGC
>NZ_SZWM01001167.1:348-581 GCF_005280805.1 Citrobacter sp. TBCS-14 | reverse complement strand
CCGCCAGCCTTGTGGTATTTGCCCACCATTTGCCAATCCGCCAGCCCGGTAAAGACGCCGGATGAACCATAGGTTTTTTGCACCCGCTCAAGCTCTTCATAAAACAGGTCCAGCGCCTGATCCCAGCTAACCCGCACAAAACGATTATCTCCCCGCTGGCTACGATCCGACTTCTCACGCTTGCGTAACCAGTCCAGTCGAACCATCGGATAGCGAACCCGTGAAGGGTTGTA
>NZ_SZWM01001167.1:0-181 GCF_005280805.1 Citrobacter sp. TBCS-14 | reverse complement strand
CGCACTGGCTGCGCCAACCGCCAGCATTCCGGTCAGAAAACGACGGCGGGACGGATTAAAGTCATGAATATCCATATCTTATCCTTATTATTTGTTGGGTTCAGACACATCGCTGGCGTGTGTCTGGAGGTATTTCAACAACGTACGTTCTTCCACCGGATTGAGTCGATAATACGTCGAC
>NZ_SZWM01000275.1:198-868 GCF_005280805.1 Citrobacter sp. TBCS-14 | reverse complement strand
GCAATTGGCTACCGGATCGCCGTTTCCGCGAAAGCTGAGCGTAACCCGGCACGGGGATATCATGATCCTGCGTACCCCTATTATATCGGAAAGCTATTCACCTGATGAATCTGCCGTTAGCGATGCCAAAAACACCAAAAATATGTTGGGGTATGTGGCGCTTGAGCTGGANGTCCGTGCGATTACAGCAGTACAAAGAGATCTTTATCTCCAGCGTCATGATGCTGTTTTGTATTGGCATTGCGTTAATTTTCGGCTGGCGTCTGATGCGCGATGTGACCGGACCAATTCGTAACATGGTGAATACCGTTGACCGAATACGTAGAGGTCAGCTCGATAGCCGCGTGGAAGGTTTCATGTTGGGCGAACTGGATATGCTGAAGAATGGCATCAACTCGATGGCAATGTCTCTCGCCGCCTACCATGAAGAGATGCAGCACAATATCGATCAGGCGACTTCAGATCTGCGCGAAACGCTGGAGCAGATGGAGATCCAAAACGTTGAGTTGGATCTGGCGAAGAAACGCGCCCAGGAAGCTGCACGTATTAAATCAGAGTTCCTGGCGAACATGTCTCATGAGCTACGTACACCGCTAAACGGTGTCATTGGATTTACACGCCTGACACTGAAAACCGAGTTAAATACCACCCAGCGCGATCACCTGAATAC
>NZ_SZWM01000275.1:0-166 GCF_005280805.1 Citrobacter sp. TBCS-14 | reverse complement strand
ACCACCCAGCGCGATCACCTGAATACAATTGAGCGCTCTGCTAACAACCTGCTTGCTATCATCAATGATGTGCTCGACTTCTCTAAACTGGAAGCGGGTAAACTGATTCTGGAAAGCATACCCTGGTAACCTGTGGTTCTGCGTTCAAGAACAAAGGTGTTCAGGC
>NZ_SZWM01001335.1:0-532 GCF_005280805.1 Citrobacter sp. TBCS-14 | reverse complement strand
GGCTAACATTAACGACATATGGCATGAAAGACAGGGCGCGAAGATACGAGGGTTGCGCTATAAAAACTGTTGTTTTTAGTGAATTCTGATGACTAATTATAATTTGCGGTGATAAATCACGGTTTCCCCTGGGAGGTAATCGTTTGCGTTTTGGGGCTCGCCAGACGAAAGATAATTGATATTTATGTTATTGCGTGAGCTATGTGACTGGTATCACTAAAAAAGCCGGCTGGCTGCGAGGCCAAAACCGGCTTGGATATGGACNTGAGCTATGTGACTGGTATCACTAAAAAAGCCGGTTGGCTGAAGCGCCAAATCCGGCTTTGATATGGACAAAACTGTCACCGCTATAGCGCTGCTAGCGGGTGTTGAAGGTTATGCGCAGATCTCGTAGCACGGGATATACGCAGTGCCCGGTAACTTCATACGATGTTGTGCAACAAAGCCCTGCAGGAGATCGTCCATGCGGCGCATCATCTCAGGGTCACCGTGGATTTTGTACGGGCCAAACTCTTCAATGGCGCGGATGCCG
>NZ_SZWM01000276.1:0-635 GCF_005280805.1 Citrobacter sp. TBCS-14 | reverse complement strand
CGTATTCTCCGGCCAAGTATGGCATCCTGGGTGAGCTGACGACCGGCGACAAACTGGTGAAAGCGAATGGCCTGATGGAAGCGTCAACCATTGCCGCTATCTTGCTGGGTTCTGTTGCCGGCGGTGTGCTGGCCGACTGGCATGTGATTGCTGCGCTTTCCGCCTGTGCGCTGGCCTATGCAGGCGCGGTGGTCGCTAACGTGTATATTCCCAAGCTCGCCGCGGCTCGCCCCGGTCAGTCCTGGCATCTGGGCAAAATGACGCGTNGAAGCTTGCTGCCGCGCGTCCTGGTCAGTCGTGGCATCTGGGGAAAATGACGCGCAGCTTCTTCTGCGCGGCGTCTTCGTTGTGGCGCAACGGTGAAACGCGTTTCTCGTTGGTGGGAACCAGTCTGTTTTGGGGCGCGGGGGTGACGCTGCGTTTTCTGCTGGTACTGTGGGTGCCGGTAGCGTTGGGTATTACCGATAACGCCACACCGACCTATCTCAACGCTATGGTGGCTATCGGGATTGTTGTCGGCGCGGGGGCGGCTGCGAAACTGGTGACGCTGGAAACCGTGTCGCGCTGTATGCCTGCAGGGATACTGATCGGCGTCGTGGTGCTGATTTTCTCTCTTCAACATTCGCTGCTTCCGG
>NZ_SZWM01001168.1:294-559 GCF_005280805.1 Citrobacter sp. TBCS-14 | reverse complement strand
GTGGTTACATTACTAATGAAGATCTGTCGACCTATCGTCCGATCACCTCTCACTCCGATGAGTACCTGATCAAAGGGATTCAGGAGAGTGCGAAACACGCGTGGTACAAAGACGAAGCGCCGCAGGCCCCGTGGGAAGGCACAACGGTTCCTGATTACACCGGTTGGTCAGATGACGGCAAGTACTCCTGGGTTAAAGCGCCGACTTTCTACGGGAAAACGGTTGAAGTGGGTCCGCTGGCTAACATGCTGTGTAAACTGGCGGC
>NZ_SZWM01001168.1:0-180 GCF_005280805.1 Citrobacter sp. TBCS-14 | reverse complement strand
ACTGCAGAACGTTCTGCAGGATCAGTACAACGCGCTGATCGTGAACATCGGTAAAGGCGACCACACCACCTTCGTGAAACCGGATATCCCGGCAACGGGCGAATTCAAAGGTGTCGGTTTCCTCGAAGCGCCGCGCGGTATGCTGTCTCACTGGATGGTGATTAAAGATGGCATTATCAG
>NZ_SZWM01001169.1:255-509 GCF_005280805.1 Citrobacter sp. TBCS-14 | reverse complement strand
AAGCCCAACAGCGAGAGGTCCTGATCGGAGATCCCTTCGCGAGCGTCAATCACCAGCATCACCACGTTGGCATCTTCAATTGCCTGCAACGTTTTGATTACGGAGAATTTTTCTACTGCTTCGGTAATTTTACCGCGCTTACGTACCCCCGCAGTGTCAATCAGCACATATTCGCGCTCATCACGCTGCATTGGGATATAAATACTGTCACGCGTGGTCCCCGGCATGTCGTAAACCACCACGCGGTCTTCGCC
>NZ_SZWM01001169.1:0-177 GCF_005280805.1 Citrobacter sp. TBCS-14 | reverse complement strand
TTCGGGCGCCCGACAATCGCCAGTTTGATCGGCAGATCCTGCGGATTGAAGTCATCTTCAGGCTCTTCTTCGCCGTTTTCCTCGGCTTCCAGTTTCGCCCAGTATTCCGCATCTTCATCCACTTCTTCCTGCGGTGCGATATCATCCATCCACGGCAGCAGAACATGCTCCAGCAGG
>NZ_SZWM01001170.1:321-550 GCF_005280805.1 Citrobacter sp. TBCS-14 | reverse complement strand
AAATCATCGTGACAACGTTCACCGCCGGACATGAAAGAACACTTCCGCTGTGGCTGCTCAATCAACTGGGTCGCCCACGAGATGTGCCTGTTACCAACGTTGTGGCATTGCTGGTAATGCTGGTAACAACACTGCCAATTTTAGGGGCCTGGTGGCTAACGCGTGAAGGCGACACCGTCGCCGGAAACGGTAAATAAACGACGATATGGGAAATTGCTATGCAACATCA
>NZ_SZWM01001170.1:0-190 GCF_005280805.1 Citrobacter sp. TBCS-14 | reverse complement strand
GGGGCCAAACCACGCCGAAAGTGCGTTCGGAGCTGTTGTTAAAGCTGGCGGACACCATTGCAGATAATGCACAGACCTTCGCTGAGCTGGAATCGCTTAACTGCGGTAAACCACTACATTGTGTGCTTAATGATGAAATTCCGGCCATCGTGGACGTTTTCCGTTTCTTCGCGGGGGCTGCGCGCACCCT
>NZ_SZWM01000287.1:250-501 GCF_005280805.1 Citrobacter sp. TBCS-14 | reverse complement strand
GCAATGCCATTGCTGTCGACAATGAATTGCGACCACGGGTAGAGCTTCTTATTGCTCTCCAGACTGCTGCGCACAAACATACCGGAGCCGGGAATGGCGTCATCGGTGTTGACGATAGTGGTGGTCTGGTATTTATCATGCGGCAGATTGGCCGCTTTGATGGCTTCAATCAGTGTCGCATTTTTCTCTTTGGCGGAGGTACGTCCGGCGATGTGTTGCACAATACGGACTTTCCCTGGCAGTTGCGCGCT
>NZ_SZWM01000287.1:0-178 GCF_005280805.1 Citrobacter sp. TBCS-14 | reverse complement strand
GGAGGCAATCATCGGCAGCAGCAGGCACGATAGGGCCAGCAGTTTTTGTAAGGTCATGGGTTTTCCTTCTTTCTTTATTTTGCAGGTGATCCGACCACTTGGGCCTGGAATTTAATCATATGTGCGAATGATGCTTTTTCCCGCAAGCGCGATGCCAGTTTGCGGACGGGCGCACAAA
>NZ_SZWM01001171.1:0-565 GCF_005280805.1 Citrobacter sp. TBCS-14 | reverse complement strand
ATTTTCCTCCTGCCACTCCTGGCGAATATCAATCTCATCATAGTCACCATCAAAAACGCTTTGTGCCGCTTCACCGCTCAGCATGGGTAAACATTCGCCTTCGCCATCATCTTCGTCGGCAAAAAACTCAGCTTGCCACATGATATCGCCATCCTGTAGCACGTACTTTTGTACGTTCAGCTGCTGGACGCTGGCTTCGTCAGATTCAAGACCTGGATTATCAGCCAGAAACTCTTCACGTGCTGCATCAATGGCTTCTTCAAGGGTGGGGTACAAGGCATTCATATTCGCATCCTGATCGCATGGGTGATTGGCTTAATAAAAAGATATAGGTGGTGTGGTGAGAACTGTCAAAGCATTCGTTTATCGCGAAGTTTCAGGTATGCAACNGGGGGAACCCTACCGCCAATACGTTTCATGAACAGCAAACCTTAAGTTTTTAAGAATCGGTTGGAGTGTATTAAACTCAAGCGGTTATGCAGGAGCACCATGAGTGAGGATGTCATAGTTTAAAGGGGGTGATTGAATAGACTGCAAGCCATACTTTATAGCGGATGAAACAATA
>NZ_SZWM01001349.1:268-555 GCF_005280805.1 Citrobacter sp. TBCS-14 | reverse complement strand
CTGTCGATCAGGATATTCGCAGCCGTACGCTGCGTAATATTCAGCGTCGCTTTATGGTCGACACCGATCAGGCGAACCGCGTCGCACAGTTGGCTGTACATTTATTCGATCAGGTGAAAGATGAGTGGCATCTTGAGGCCATTAGCCGTGAACTGCTGCAAAGTGCCTGTCAGCTGCATGAAATAGGGCTGAGCGTGGAATATAAGCAGGCACCGCTGCATGCCGCCTGGCTGGTGCGTAATCTCGATCTTCCGGGCTTCACTCCCGCGCAGAAAAAGCTGTTAGCC
>NZ_SZWM01001349.1:0-142 GCF_005280805.1 Citrobacter sp. TBCS-14 | reverse complement strand
ATCTTCGCAAGCCGCCGCCGTGACGATTTAGTGCCACATATCACCCTGCAAGCTCAGGATGAAGATCTGACGCTAACGTTGCCGGAAAGCTGGCTGGAACATCATCCATTAGGTAAAGAGTTGATCGATCAGGAAATCCAGT
>NZ_SZWM01000590.1:675-887 GCF_005280805.1 Citrobacter sp. TBCS-14 | reverse complement strand
AAGCGCCGGGTATTTGTCGTCACCGGTGACGGTGAACTGGCCGAAGGCAGTAACTGGGAAGCGGCCCTGGTCGCCGCCCACTATAAACTCGATAACCTCATTATTATCAACGATAAAAATAACCTCCAACTCGCCGGAGCAACCAAAGAGATCATGAACACCGATCCGCTGGATGAAAAATGGCGTGCCTTCGGCATGCAGGTTACAGAGTG
>NZ_SZWM01000590.1:307-658 GCF_005280805.1 Citrobacter sp. TBCS-14 | reverse complement strand
AATGATGTGGTGCGCACGCTGGAAGGATTAACACCCGAAGGCAAACCGCACGTTGTCATTGCACACACCACCAAAGGGGCCGGGATCTCCTTTATTCAGGGCCGCCCGGAATGGCATCACCGTGTGCCAAAAGGAGAAGAAATTGAACTGGCGCTGGAGGAACTGAAAGATGCGTAATAGCGAACACCTCGCCACCGTGATGGTGAACACGTTAATTGCCGCAGTCAAACGCGGGATGGATGTTGTGCCCGTCGTGGCCGACTCAACATCAACAGCTAAAATCGCCCCATTTATACAGGAATTTCCCGGCCGTCTGGTCAACGTAGGTATTGCCGAACAGACGCTGGTCGG
>NZ_SZWM01000590.1:0-183 GCF_005280805.1 Citrobacter sp. TBCS-14 | reverse complement strand
ACGGCCCGCTCGCCAGTACGCACCACAGCATTGATGACATTTCCGTGCTGCGAGGTTTTGGCAATATTGAGATTTACGCCCCATCCTGTCCAGTGGAATGCCGACAAATTATCGACTATGCCTTAAGCCACGTTGGTCCGGTTTATATTCGCCTTGATGGCAAAGCCTTGCCCGAATTGCACG
>NZ_SZWM01000589.1:541-798 GCF_005280805.1 Citrobacter sp. TBCS-14 | reverse complement strand
CCCCGCGACTTACCAGGCTGACTATGACAGCGCCAAAGGCGAGCTGGCAAAGAGTGAAGCGGCGGCAGCTATCGCGCATTTAACGGTAAAACGTTATGTTCCGCTGGTAGGCACTAAGTACATCAGCCAGCAAGAGTACGATCAGGCCATTGCTGATGCCCGCCAGGCCGATGCTTCCGTAATCGCAGCAAAAGCCGCGGTCGAAAGCGCACGTATTAACCTGGCCTACACCAAAGTGACATCGCCCATTAGCGGAC
>NZ_SZWM01000589.1:0-488 GCF_005280805.1 Citrobacter sp. TBCS-14 | reverse complement strand
GAATGGCCAGGCGACTGAGCTTGCTACCGTTCAACAGCTTGATCCTATTTATGTCGACGTAACACAGTCCAGTAACGACTTTATGCGCCTCAAACAGTCAGTTGAGCAAGGGAGCCTGCATANACAAGGCAGTCTGCATAAAGACAACACCAGCAGCACCGTCGAACTGGTGATGGAAAATGGCCAGTCATACCCGCTGAAAGGCACGTTGCAATTTTCTGACGTGACGGTTGATGAAAGTACCGGATCCATCACCCTCAGGGCCGTCTTCCCTAACCCGCAGCACACGCTGCTGCCGGGCATGTTCGTGCGTGCGCGCATTGATGAAGGTGTTCAGCCAAATGCCATTCTCGTTCCGCAGCAGGGGGTAACGCGTACGCCTCGCGGCGATGCCACCGTGATGGTCGTTAACGATAAAAGTCAGGTTGAGTCTCGCGCCGTTGTTGCCACACAAGCCATTGGCGACAAGTGGCTCATCAGCGAAGGTC
>NZ_SZWM01001246.1:338-968 GCF_005280805.1 Citrobacter sp. TBCS-14 | reverse complement strand
GTGCGCCTTACGGCTGCCCATGTTGGTATAAAATACCAAACCTTTCAGGGTCAGAAATGCCTCGTTCTCACCCCAGGCCACCTGCTGTAATTCAGCGGGTGCCAGCAGCGTAATATCCGCTGAACGCTGCGCCTTTTGCCACAGCGCGTAGTGAATCTCTGAGTTTTCGACAATGTGCCCCAAATGGCTGTAGCCCATGCTCTGGTCATCAAACGCAATACGTCCAAAGCTGTCTTTGTCCCAGACTTCCATGCCGTGGTAGCAGCAAGCGCGACGGGCTACAATGTCGGACCAGACGCCAAGACGGGTCAGCAGTTTTTCGCTGGCGGCATTAATAGCCGATACGCGAAGCTGAGGANAGGAGGTGCATCCGCCGCCAGAGGCTGCGGAACATGTTGTTCTAATACGGCAACGCGTAACCCGCTGCCCTGCAAGCCGCAGGCAACCGCCAGTCCCACCATGCCGCCACCCACAATTGCTACATCAACACTTTGCACTGTTTATACCTCGAAACCTGTAATCCGTAGGCCTGATAAGCGCAGCGCCATCAGGCATTTTTGCGGAGACCCTTGCCGGATGGCGGCTTTGCCTTATCCGGCCTACAGGTCATATTTATCGCGCAACCCAACC
>NZ_SZWM01001246.1:0-256 GCF_005280805.1 Citrobacter sp. TBCS-14 | reverse complement strand
GCTCCGCCAGCGCATCGCGCGCAGGGGTAAATAATTCCATCGCCATCAGCCCGACATTTCGTCCAACAACCAGCGGGGCCCAGCGATTGGCAAACAGATACACCAAATTATTAGTCACGCCAATCGTCGTTTCGCGATCGCGTTCGCGGCGATGCTGATAGCGTGCCAGCACCGCATAATCACCGACATCTTCCCCGCTGTTCTGCGCCCGGGTCAACGTTTCAGCCAGGCTCATCACATCACGCAGACCAAGGTT
>NZ_SZWM01001245.1:205-498 GCF_005280805.1 Citrobacter sp. TBCS-14 | reverse complement strand
AAACCAATGGGGACTTTGGCATAGGTATACATGCCGCCAACCATCAAAATGATGGCATGAAAGAAGATAAGCGTGTAGAGCATGGGAGTCAGCGGGTAGCGCTTCATGGTGGCGAGCAGCAATGGCACAACAATAATGACCGGCGTCACTTCCATCAGCCAGGTCAATTTTTCGGTGGCACAGAAGCCAGTGTAGATAAGGATCAGCGCCAGCACTATAGCGCCAGTGTTCAGTATTACAGGATTCAGTGTGCGGAGCATGGCGAATTCACAAGTAATGGAAAATATTACTAT
>NZ_SZWM01001245.1:0-170 GCF_005280805.1 Citrobacter sp. TBCS-14 | reverse complement strand
CAAGTAATGGAAAATATTACTATTCACTGTGAACGGCAAAAATTCAACGCCAGTTAATGGGGGGATAAAGTTGGCCCGGGGGGATCACTGGGCTGGCCCCAAAAATTTGGTGTCAGTCCAGTGCCGGGCCGAATAGGTTACTTCGCGCAGTTAGCGCATTGTTTGCTCAC
>NZ_SZWM01001244.1:310-546 GCF_005280805.1 Citrobacter sp. TBCS-14 | reverse complement strand
AACTATAGATGAGACTTATCAATACGCCCCAGAAGGAGCCGATAATGTATTTCACAATATGGGGTGCAGGCGTGTCGAAACTTCCAAACAGAGTGCAACAAACCCCAAGAATGGAAACCGCTGTACCGCCATCTGACCATGCTGAGTCGATCCATATCAGACAGCCGCTCAGGATGATGGCAAACGCGCCCAGTGCCGTCCGGATTGCACTCAGGGGATCGCGATGAAAAATATAT
>NZ_SZWM01001244.1:0-164 GCF_005280805.1 Citrobacter sp. TBCS-14 | reverse complement strand
AAGTTCACCCCCAGCGCGTCCTCAAAGGTCAGTGATTGCACCGCACGCTTCTGTAGTAACCGGGTGCTACGTTTTTGTAGGGCTTCAGCAGTGCTTTTGTGTTTCCCGACATTGTCGCAGGTGAGCCAGGCCTGAACATCATTCAGCAGCGTCTGTATATCGAC
>NZ_SZWM01000599.1:285-522 GCF_005280805.1 Citrobacter sp. TBCS-14 | reverse complement strand
CAGATGATAAGCGAGGTGCGCAGCGGGGGATTGCTGGTATCCAGCCCGAGCAAATGGTAGCGGTGCTGCTGGCGCAGAAATTCATAGATCAGATAGACAAACGGCGTCAGTAGCACGCCGCCGGTAAATGACGCCAGGCCAATTAACGTTGCCGGGCTTTGAATAAAAGGTGAAAGCAGGGCGGTATTGAGCAATGAGGTGAGCGTCACCGCGGCCAGCAGCAGCGTTAAGCGCTGC
>NZ_SZWM01000599.1:0-203 GCF_005280805.1 Citrobacter sp. TBCS-14 | reverse complement strand
CAGCAGAAGATAACCGTTGAGTAACTGTTCGTTGTGCAGCCAGAACAGGATCAATACCGGCGGCAATACCAGCGCGGGCCAGTAGCGGCGAGACAGCAGGATCAATAGCGCGAGATACACGCCATGCGGCAGAAATAATGCCGCCTGCTGACCATTGTGGGTCAGGTAAAAACCTAACGTCCACAGCATTAGCCAGCCCGAAC
>NZ_SZWM01000596.1:357-872 GCF_005280805.1 Citrobacter sp. TBCS-14 | reverse complement strand
CGCCCCACCTGCTGGATCAAATTGAACGACGCTGCTGGTAAGCTTTGCACCTCAAAAGGGTAGCGGTTCAGGCTTTTCAGCCACTCGCCCTCAGTGACCACTACCGGACTATCGATGGGCGGAAACGCGATTTTGTGAATATGTACCTGGGTCAGCAATTCGCCTTTCAAATCCAGACCTTCGGCAAAAGATTGCAGTCCAACCAGTACACTGCGTTCACCGTTTTCCACCCGCTTTCGGTGTAACTCCACCAGACGATAGCGCGGCTGGTCACCCTGTACCAGCAGCAGCAAGCGCAGATCGGTAACGTGCTCAAGAAAACGCTGCANNNNCCGCTGGCAAAAAGCACCAACATGCCCTGATGCTTTTTACTTTCCAGTTGCTCGCGGAAATAGGCGGCCATTTCCGCGATATGCTGCTCTTCGTTATCAATTAACGGTTCGTAGCGCATCTGCGGAATGACGATTTTGCCCTGTTCAACGTGGTTAAACGGTGAGTCCAGTGCAACAAAGCGA
>NZ_SZWM01000596.1:0-198 GCF_005280805.1 Citrobacter sp. TBCS-14 | reverse complement strand
GCCCGTCACGCACCTCGCGCGTCGCCCATTTACTCACCGGCGCGCCTGACGACTGTGCGAGCGATGCCAGCCGCCACAGTTTGCTTTGCGCCTCGAACATGCCCAGCGCCCGGTTCATCTGCAAAATAACCCGATGCAGACGCACAATATCGTGGGTACCGGTTTTTTCACTGAGATCGTTGAGGAACAGTTCTGCCA
>NZ_SZWM01001242.1:0-519 GCF_005280805.1 Citrobacter sp. TBCS-14 | reverse complement strand
TGATGGGAATATTCTTATTAACCTATAATAGGTTAAAGATTTTTTAGCGAGTGCCGATAGATAATCAACCAATGATTAAAGCGGGTCGCTATAGCGTAACCCCTCGATGAGGATAGAAAAAATGAGTATTGATCGTACCTCACCATTGAAGCCAGTTAGTACTGTCCAGCCGCGCGAAGCCAGCGACACGTTGGTCCAAAAAACGCGTAAGGAAAAAACGTCCACGACCAACAGCACTAGCGTCATGTTGAGCGACGCGCAGGCAAAGCTGATGCAACCCGGCACCAACGACATCAATATGGAGCGCGTTGAATCACTGAAAACCGCCATCCGTAACGGTGAGTTGAAAATGGATACNTGAAAATGGATACCGGAAAAATTGCCGACTCGCTGATCCGCGAGGCACAGAGCTACCTACAGAGTAAATAAAGTATGACTCGTTTGTCAGAAATACTTGATCAGATGACGACCGTCCTCAATGACCTGAAAACGGTGATGGATGCTGAGCAGCATCAGCTT
>NZ_SZWM01000595.1:252-484 GCF_005280805.1 Citrobacter sp. TBCS-14 | reverse complement strand
AGAGGAATAGAAAAAGTCAGCACCAGCGTCGCCGCACCATCCAACTGGACTTCTGAGGCATCCAGCAGCGTCAACGGCTTGCCCTGGCTTTGCTGCATCAGCTTTTGTAATTGCGCCGGATCTTTTGCCGGTGTGGTCTGTGGGGCGGGCGTATCATTTTTTGCCGTCGTCGACGGCTTATCGTTATTATCGCACCCCGCCAGCGCCAACATCAGCATACAGGCCACTACGC
>NZ_SZWM01000595.1:0-213 GCF_005280805.1 Citrobacter sp. TBCS-14 | reverse complement strand
TTTCATTTTTCATCCCTGGCCTGAGTGGCCCGTTAGCAACGTAGAACAACTATTATGCGTCAGATTTCAGCAGGTGGAAGTCAGTAATAAGATGTTGTTGTCTGAATTTTCGTGATTAATGTGGGTCCACCTGACAAATCAGCCTCTTTTACTTGTCGCTTTGCACCAAACATCCGACAATTTGCCGAAACCTGGTAAAAATGGAGATGCCTA
>NZ_SZWM01000594.1:0-500 GCF_005280805.1 Citrobacter sp. TBCS-14 | reverse complement strand
GACACCACGCTTACCCGCGCAGTTGTCCGCCTGAAAAGCGGAACGCTGGGTTACAGCTACCTGCTGGGACGCAACAAACAACATGCCGAGCAGTGCGCGGTGATTGACGCGCTACTGCAGGAACAAACGCATTTCCAGAACCTAATGGAAACCTTAATTGCCCCGCTGGAAGCGGAACGCGATGCGCTAATTAACGCTCGCCGTGCCGAAGTCAACGCCAGCCGGGTCGACTTCTTCACACTGGTACGCGGAGATAACGCATGACACGATCTACGGCACTACAGAGCGCCTTTAATTTACCCGTCCAGGATGCGCAGCAGTGCTTTCGTCGCCTGNGGAGATAACGCATGACCTTACAGACCGCATTTAATTTACCCGTTCAGGATGCTCAGCAGAGCTTTCGTCGCCTGCTGAAAGCCATGAGCGAACCGGGCGTAATCGTCGCCCTGCATCAACTGAAACACGGCTGGCAGCCGCTGGGTCTGGCGACCACCAGCGTG
>NZ_SZWM01001350.1:0-544 GCF_005280805.1 Citrobacter sp. TBCS-14 | reverse complement strand
CATGGAACGTACTACCGGAATCCGTTGAGCTGGAAGGGACGCTTCGGACACATCGCGCAGAGGTGCAACAACAGGTTAAATCGCGGGTCAGTGATATTGTCGCTGGGTTTGCCCACGCCTTTGGCGCACAGATCGATGTTATCTGGCACGCGGGGCCCACGGCCCTGGTCAATGACGCGCACTGGGCCGATATTGCGACCAAAGTAGCCAGACAATCCGGTTACACAACGCATCATGCCGACCTGCATATGGGCGGGGAGGATTTTGCCGTTTATTTGCAAAATACACCTGGTGCGTTTGTTAGCATCGGTAGTGCCAGTGAATACGGATTACATCATCCGGGATTTAATCCGGATGAACGGTTAATTGAACCTGCCGCANACATTTAGCAAAAACGGCATTCGCACACCTTTAATTTACCTGTTGGGTAGGGGTTACTATGGCTGAAAATCGGCAACTACGGCTCGGAACTATTCTGCATGGCGCCTCCGGGAATATGTCCGCATGGCGTCATCCGGCAGCACGTGCTGATGCCAGTATTAAT
>NZ_SZWM01001164.1:0-566 GCF_005280805.1 Citrobacter sp. TBCS-14 | reverse complement strand
AAGTGATGTTTTTCCAAATGCCGACGTCAAAAATCTCATCGCCGTCCTGAAGATAGAAGTTGACGGCTTCCTGTGCGGAAAATTTGGGGTTTCCTGTCGCGTCGGGACACACATAGGCAGAACAGAGGATGGCACCAGTACTGGTGCCTGCAACTAAATCGAAATAATCAGCGATTCTTGCTGTTGGCTTTTTTGCTCTTTCTTGTAACTTTTTCTCCAGTGCGACTAATAGCATACCTGGCAGGATGCCTCTGATGCCACCGCCATCAATAGACAGTATTCTCNGTATTCTCATCGCCATTTTGACTTCCCCTCAGTGTATGAAACATGAAAGCGGAGGACTACATGTGGAAGTGCCTGCGTTTAAATATAGACAGGTTTTCGGCGGTCTTTCCTTAATGAGAATGAGGGATCTTCATGCCGCCATTACTGTACTTTCTCGCCGGTAAGTGGCTTAATGGCGACCACGTAGTTTCTTATTTCATTCACAGTTAACAGGTCTGTTATTGATGAATAACCTCCATCGACTCGCCTTTTTATGGAAGCGTCTGTCTGCTGTGATGATC
>NZ_SZWM01001165.1:0-1041 GCF_005280805.1 Citrobacter sp. TBCS-14 | reverse complement strand
ACAAGGATGATTTAGACGATTTTATCAATGGTGAGAATGGTTCCACTCAATATCAAAAGTTCTTCAAATATATATATGAAGTTACATCTAAACCTCAATTAATTGCAAAAGAAAACAAATTAAAAGATGCAATTAATGCAGAAGAACATCTAAGTAAATTAAACGAGATAGATTCTTTAGAAATTGCCAATAATGATGAATATGAAATCAATTCTGATATAACAATTTCGAAATCAGAAGAAAGTATTCAAGACAAAGTACTAAATGACTTAAGAGATAAACTACCAAACCTCTATGCTGAAAATATTGAATACTCTGATGAGTATATAAACAAATTATTCTATTTTAGACCATGTATGGAAGATCTATTTATACCTGAAAAAAATATTTTATTAGGCGATAAAGGCACCGGAAAAACAGCTTTTTATAAAGCTCTTCAAATTAATAGTTTTTTTGATATGTTAACATCAAAAGCTCAAAAAACACACTTGAGTTACAATGTATTAAATATTACAAACTTTGAAAAAGATAACTTCGAATTTGATGGATTCGAGGCATATCACAAGGATGAGTTATTCATAAAGCGTTTTTGGATCTTTTTTATATGGAATGCCGTATGCTCCAGAGGAGAATATGGCTGCAAGAACCCAAATTTACTTGTAAACCTTGATAATTTCAAGACACAAGGGAAAATAATTGAATTACTGTTAGATGCAGAAAAATATTCATTAATTGAAGATGAAATGAATGATATTAACAATAGATTAAAAAGCGAAGATAGACGTCTAATTATTACTTTTGACNAAGCAGAAGCAATTTACCGAGCAAGCCCTGGGCAATATAGCCAAGAGCTTAGATGTTGAAATTGCTGATCTCTTTACCTCTGAGCTCAAAAATAATACTGTATGTAAAAACAGTGTTAGTGAGGGTGATGAGCAGGTGAAGGATGTATTCCGTATTGAATTGCTGGATGTCAGTGCCAGTGCGGGAAATGGCCTTATCCAAGGTGGTGATGTCATTGATGTGATTCATGCTATCGAA
>NZ_SZWM01001158.1:338-558 GCF_005280805.1 Citrobacter sp. TBCS-14 | reverse complement strand
AGCCGCGATAATGACGCACTTTGCATCAGGCAAACCTCCTGGGGGATCGCCACAAAGTTGTCGATTGCAGCCGCCGCCGCGTCACTGTGCGGGTCGAGCACGTTGACCTTGTCAAATTTCAACGTATTGAGCTGACTGGCGAAGACTTTCAGCGCAAAGCTGTCACCCGATACCATATGTCTGTCCTGACGCGCCCACGGCAGCCAGGGAAGGTCGAGAT
>NZ_SZWM01001158.1:0-165 GCF_005280805.1 Citrobacter sp. TBCS-14 | reverse complement strand
CAAAGTTAGTGTCAATTTTATGTTCATCGCGCTCACCCCTTAATTGTGTCCCTTCGACACAATTAATAATGTCCTTAAGACACATATTAAGCAAGCATAAAATGAATTATTTTTAAGCTGTTAGTTAATCCACTGATAATTAATGAGAAAAAACGAGCCTTGCCC
>NZ_SZWM01001159.1:321-543 GCF_005280805.1 Citrobacter sp. TBCS-14 | reverse complement strand
ATTATTGAGAAACATTACTCACCCCGATACCGCTGCTGATTATCAAGGAACCAGCGATAAGTATTAATCAACCCCTGTTCAAGTCCTATTTCATGATGCCAACCGAGTCTTCTCAGGCGACTGACATCAAGCAGTTTTCGTGGTGTCCCATCAGGTTTAGAAGCATCAAAAATAATATCACCGCGAAAACCAACAACTTTTGCAATGGCGTCGGATAGTTCA
>NZ_SZWM01001159.1:0-244 GCF_005280805.1 Citrobacter sp. TBCS-14 | reverse complement strand
ACCTCATTGTCTAACTCCATCACATGGATGCTTGCTGCCGCCATATCATCGACATGCAAAAATTCACGCATGGGTTTTCCACTACCCCAAACCTCAACATACTTGTCATCCCGTTGGGTGGCTTCATGAAAACGACGCAATAGCGCAGGGATCACATGGGAATTATCTTTATGGAAATTGTCGTTAGGTCCATACAGGTTCGTCGGCATCACTGAACGGTAATCCCGGCGATGCTGCCGGTTAT
>NZ_SZWM01001156.1:205-511 GCF_005280805.1 Citrobacter sp. TBCS-14 | reverse complement strand
GGCATCAAGCTGGCCTGGCGAAACATGTACGGGCTTGCCATCGCGATAGCCCCAGGCATAATCTCGTTGCTCGTTCTGCGGAACGGTAATCCAGGTGTGAGTGAGTTTTAATGGCTGCAGGACGCGTCTGATCATCGCCTCTTCGTAGCTCATTCCAGAGGGTTTCACCGCCAGTGCGCCAAACAGACCAATGCTGGAGTTAGCATAGAGACGTTTAGCGCCCGGGGCCCACTGGGGTTGCCAGTTTTGATAAAAGCGCAGCAATGCGGTTTTATCCGTCACCTCGTCGGGGATCTGAAGCGGCAG
>NZ_SZWM01001156.1:0-164 GCF_005280805.1 Citrobacter sp. TBCS-14 | reverse complement strand
ACCTGCCGTGTATGTGGCTAAGTGCAGCAGACTAATGTTCTGCCACTGTTTGCCTGTGAGTTCCGGCCAGTACCGGGTGACCGGATCGCTGAGTTTGATTTCGCCGCGGGCGATAGCATCGCCGCCCAGCACGCCATTGAAGGTCTTACTGACTGAACCGAGTT
>NZ_SZWM01001157.1:298-480 GCF_005280805.1 Citrobacter sp. TBCS-14 | reverse complement strand
GATCACAAAACGACCCGTCGGGTTGATGAAGAATTTGGTCGCAGCGCTCAGCCATTCAGTCGGCAGTACCGGCTTGATGATCTCTTCCATGACGGCTTCTTGCAGAGATTTCTGGTCGATATCTTCAGCATGCTGAGTCGACAGAACCACGGCATCAATACCGACGATTTTGCCGTCGTCAT
>NZ_SZWM01001157.1:0-162 GCF_005280805.1 Citrobacter sp. TBCS-14 | reverse complement strand
GCAGAGTACCGTTTTTGCGTACTTCAGCCTGACGCTGTACCAGACGATGCGCGTAGGTAATTGGAGCTGGCATCAGCACGTCGGTTTCATTGGTTGCATAACCAAACATCAGACCCTGGTCGCCAGCGCCTTGTTCCAGCGGATCCGCGCGGTCAACACCCT
>NZ_SZWM01001162.1:221-591 GCF_005280805.1 Citrobacter sp. TBCS-14 | reverse complement strand
TTATCGCCTCTTTGTTCAGAGTACCGGTGGTGCCAGCGCCGTTGGCATAAATGGCATGCAACTCACCGCGGGCGGCAGTGGCGTTGTTGATATGTGACTTTCCATCGGTCCAGACTTTGTAGTCCCAGGTGAGTTCATCAGACGGCTGACTGGAATTAATTAAGCTATCGATATACCCGGCATACTTTGCTTGTGCTGCTGTGACGGTGGTGACCTCTTCAGCCTCCAGCCACAATTGGATTTGGCTGACCTTATCGCCATTGGCATTTTCTGCGGCGTCGGCACTTCTGCCCAACAGGAAGTCGTTAAAATCAGCCAACTCCTGCGTACTGGTAATGGTGAATGTGCGCACCCCGGTTTCGATAACCTT
>NZ_SZWM01001162.1:0-165 GCF_005280805.1 Citrobacter sp. TBCS-14 | reverse complement strand
TTTGTGTGGGGATCACGGGTGCTGCGTTAAATTTTATATAGTTGTCAGACTGCCAGTTTACCTGGCTGTTGGCGCCTTGTGCTTCCAGTAAGGAGGAGTCTTTGGCCAGTAACTCGATGGTATTGGCTTTGTCGCGTACATTGAGGGTGTCATTACCTATGTTCA
>NZ_SZWM01001163.1:357-557 GCF_005280805.1 Citrobacter sp. TBCS-14 | reverse complement strand
GTTCGGATGATCCAACGTATTTTGTTGTTGTGCAGCGCATTACTCGTGGCCGCTGCTGTAGCGGTCAGCGGAGTCATTGGGTTCATCGGTTTGGTTGTTCCGCATTTAATGCGTATGTGGCTCGGATCAGACCATCGGGCCGTGATCCCCGGTTCCGTTCTGGCTGGCGCATTTTTACTACTGATTGCCGATACTCTCGC
>NZ_SZWM01001163.1:0-179 GCF_005280805.1 Citrobacter sp. TBCS-14 | reverse complement strand
CTCGCTAAAGGTGAACTGGTCGCGTTAATCGGGCCGAATGGTGCGGGAAAATCCACCCTGCTACGTCTGTTGACCGGCTTTCTTAAACCGACTGCCGGACGCTGTTTGTTAGATGGCAAATCACTGGCTGACTGGAGTACGCAGTCGCTGTCACGCCATCGCGCGGTTATGCGTCAGCA
>NZ_SZWM01001160.1:351-491 GCF_005280805.1 Citrobacter sp. TBCS-14 | reverse complement strand
GGCGTGCCGATGGAACACCTGTGTATCCTGCTGGTACTGTCCATCGGTATCATGGGCTGTCTGACTCCATATGCAACAGGCCCTGGCGTTATCATCTATGGCTGTGGTTATGTGAAGTCCAAAGACTACTGGCGTCTGGG
>NZ_SZWM01001160.1:0-210 GCF_005280805.1 Citrobacter sp. TBCS-14 | reverse complement strand
AACCTGACTGGCATTTTTTATGATTAAATAGATGATATTCAGAATTTATATAAGTATTCGAAATCATCATGACATCAACATGGCGTTATTCTTCATTACTGGCAGCGCTTCTGCTGCCAGTTTCTGCGGCTCAGGCCGATGAACTCCAGGCAAAACAGTACGCTGACTTTGACAGCTACGTGCTGGCCCTCTCCTGGCAAACCGGATTTT
>NZ_SZWM01001161.1:334-619 GCF_005280805.1 Citrobacter sp. TBCS-14 | reverse complement strand
GGCGATTACTTTATGTTCAATGGCAGAATATGCAGGGGATGTGCCTTACCCAGCCGACAAGAAATATCCTGCAGGCCGGGCAAGCGCAGAGACGTCGTTGTTTAAACCGTAAAACCGAGCATCATGCCGGTGTCTTCGTGCTCCAGCAGATGGCAGTGCGCCATATAGGCATGTTCTTTCGGCGCATCGTGGTCAAACTTCACCAGTACCTCGCTGACGCCGCCCTCTACCCGCACAGTGTCTTTCCATCCCGTACGGTGCGCAGCAGGCGCTTTGCCATTTTCA
>NZ_SZWM01001161.1:0-243 GCF_005280805.1 Citrobacter sp. TBCS-14 | reverse complement strand
TCGTCGCGGCAAACATCGGTTTATTCATATCAAACGCCAGCCCGTTAATCCGGTTGGCATTATGGAAATCGAATGTGCCATCCTGCTTCATGTTGCCCATACCGCCATGCTGCATATTCCCCATCTCACCGTGGTTCATATTGCCATGATCCATGTTTCCGTGGCCCATATTGTCGTTATTCATATGGCCCATCATCTGCCCATGATCCATCCCTGCCATGGCCTGCCCGCCGTATTTCTTCA
>NZ_SZWM01001347.1:333-488 GCF_005280805.1 Citrobacter sp. TBCS-14 | reverse complement strand
AGCGCCAGTTTCAGCATGCGGTTGATGACGCGTTGTTCAGTGTGCGTAAATTCACGGCCTTCGACTTTCGTCGGGAAACGACCATCACCGCCGAACAGGTTATCTACGGCGATAAACACCAGACTTGGTGAGAACACCACCAGACCTGTCCCGCG
>NZ_SZWM01001347.1:0-140 GCF_005280805.1 Citrobacter sp. TBCS-14 | reverse complement strand
GTTCGTTAATGATCTCCAGCGCCTGCAAACGCTCACGAACGACGCGGCGCTGAGTGTTGGGATCATAAGGACGAATATCGCTTTCATTTGCGATACCGGAAATGGGTTCGTCTTTAGTTTCGCTATCGCCGTTAAGCAAT
>NZ_SZWM01001089.1:289-600 GCF_005280805.1 Citrobacter sp. TBCS-14 | reverse complement strand
CCGCCAGCAGCGTCGGCTTACCGCCCGCCTGCGCCACCAGTACGGTGCGCACGCATTCCAGCAGCGAGTGTTCCGCCCGCGCCTGCTGTTCCATGGCGTTGGCCAGCGGATCCATCAGACAGTAACAGATGAATACCCCTAAGAATGTCCCCACCAGCGCCGCCGCCACTTTCAGACCGATCAACGCAATGGAACCATCAATAGACTGCATGGTGATGATAATCCCGAGTACCGCCGCACAGATACCAAAGCCAGGCATCGCCTCTGCGGTACGCTGCAGGGAGCGCGAAGGGGTTAACAAAGATTCTTCC
>NZ_SZWM01001089.1:0-235 GCF_005280805.1 Citrobacter sp. TBCS-14 | reverse complement strand
ATAAATGTCACCAGGCGTTTTTGGGTCAGCACCAGCGGATACTTCTGGAAGATGGTACTTTCTTCCGGCTGTTCAATATGCTGATCCAGCATACGCAGACCGCCGTTTTGCACCATTTCCAATAGTTCATACAGGCACATCAGCAACTGGCGCTGGAACTCCGGTCCCATTTTCTTTTTACTGATCACCCCTTTGATCTGATGAACGATCTCTTTCAGCACATGCATCGGGTTAC
>NZ_SZWM01001088.1:276-519 GCF_005280805.1 Citrobacter sp. TBCS-14 | reverse complement strand
GCGCTTGGCAATATCCAGTTCGCTGATGCCGGTCTCTTCTTTCAGTGGGCGAATGTCGAGAATACATTCATGCGCCACGCGACCATCGCGACCGGTATACAGTACCGGATAAGCATCTTTCAGACGGCTGGCAATGTAGTTAGCGTTAAGGATCGCCACCTGGCTTGCCTGCTTCAGACCTTCTGCGCCCATCATACGGATGTACATCCAGCTGATTGGCAAAATGGATGCGCTACCGAACGG
>NZ_SZWM01001088.1:0-167 GCF_005280805.1 Citrobacter sp. TBCS-14 | reverse complement strand
CCCATACCTGGGCCGCCGCCGCCGTGCGGAATGCAGAATGTTTTATGCAAGTTGAGGTGCGAGACATCTGCACCAATAAAGCCCGGCGTGGTGATCCCAACCTGAGCGTTCATGTTCGCGCCATCAAGGTAAACCTGGCCGCCGAACTGGTGCACAACGTCGCACAC
>NZ_SZWM01001081.1:204-510 GCF_005280805.1 Citrobacter sp. TBCS-14 | reverse complement strand
ACAGCCGTCAACGTGCTGGGCTTCACCGACAGCACGGGCAGCCAGGATTTGAATATGCGTCTGTCACAGCAGCGTGCCGACTCCGTCGCCAGTGCATTGATTACCCAAGGCGTAGCAGCGAACCGCATTCGCACTCAGGGTATGGGTCCGGCGAACCCCATCGCCAGCAACAGCACGGCGGAAGGTAAAGCGCAGAACCGTCGCGTAGAGATTACGTTGAGTCCTGTGCAGTAATCGTTGAGCCGGGTGGCGGCTTCGCCTTACCCGGACTACGTTCGACATGTAGGCCCGGTAAGCGCAGCGCCA
>NZ_SZWM01001081.1:0-191 GCF_005280805.1 Citrobacter sp. TBCS-14 | reverse complement strand
CCACCGGGCAAATTACTTGCTTCGTCAGATTTTCCCGCTAAGGTATTCACACGAAATTCAGGGAAATCAGCGATGAGCAAATCAACACGGGCAACCATCAGCGATGTGGCGAAAGCCGCAAAAACCGGCAAGACCAGCATTTCACGCTACCTCAACGGTGAAAAGCATCTGCTATCCGACGCGCTGTTAGC
>NZ_SZWM01001080.1:342-577 GCF_005280805.1 Citrobacter sp. TBCS-14 | reverse complement strand
CGATCAGCTTGTTATTGCAACGCATGAAGAGGCAGGATCTGATGGGAAAATGAATACAGGTAACCCTGGAGATGATATAGATAATATTACGGTGGTTGATTCGGTTGCTAATCTTAATGAACCACCAGAAGAGGACTGTCGGCTTTATTTGGTGATGGAAGCTGATGGCACTTATAGCCTGTATGTCTACCCTGATCTACAACCGATTCGTGACGCAATAGATTCTACAGTAGGT
>NZ_SZWM01001080.1:0-328 GCF_005280805.1 Citrobacter sp. TBCS-14 | reverse complement strand
GTACAATCGGTAAAGACAACCCATTCAATATTGGGGCACCAACAAATCCACCTGCAAGCTCGTTACTACCGCAACAACTGATTGCCGACGAGCGGTATTATGGCGATACGAAGAATTCGTATGATTATGAGCATTACTCTGGTGGTGACACAACTGAAAAGTATTATTATATGATGCCAACAGCTGAGGACTTAACGTATGTAAATCCAGTTCTCTTGGATATTGCGGGATGGTATGTACCTGAAGGTTATACAGCCGTGATTATAAAAGATAGAGGTGGTTCTGATCCATCTGACTACCTTTTAATCCCAACAAGCTTACTGACACC
>NZ_SZWM01001083.1:216-509 GCF_005280805.1 Citrobacter sp. TBCS-14 | reverse complement strand
GGGCGTGGTTTTTCTGGTCAATGGCAGCGCTGATCTTCACCTGGTTCTGCATGCTGCACTCCGGGCTGATGATCCTTGAAGCTAACCTCAATTACCGCATTGGCTCCAGTTTTGACACCATCACGAAAGATCTGCTGGGCAAAGGCTGGAACGTGGTGAACGGCATCTCGATTGCTTTCGTTCTCTATATCCTGACCTACGCGTATATCTCAGCGAGCGGGTCGATTCTGCATCACACCTTCTCGGAGATGTCGCTGAATGTTCCGGCGCGCGCGGCGGGTCTTGGCTTTGCG
>NZ_SZWM01001083.1:0-202 GCF_005280805.1 Citrobacter sp. TBCS-14 | reverse complement strand
GGCTTTGCGCTGTTGGTGGCATTTGTGGTGTGGTTAAGCACCAAAGCGGTTAGCCGCATGACGGCGATTGTGCTGGGTGCGAAGGTAATTACCTTTTTCCTGACCTTCGGCAGTCTGCTGGGGCATGTTACGCCCACTACGCTGTTTAACGTGGCGGAAAGCAATGCTTCTTATACGCCGTACCTGCTGATGACGCTGCCGT
>NZ_SZWM01001082.1:200-484 GCF_005280805.1 Citrobacter sp. TBCS-14 | reverse complement strand
GAATACATCAGGCAACCGCGTAACGTGAAGTACCACGCTGCCGAACGGGCCGCATGTCGCTCCTGCGTTAGCAGTTCCGGTGTACTGACAAGGTCAAGCTTCAGCGCTGCACCACATTTGGTGTAGTTCTCACGACCTGTGATTTGCAGCAGGCCGCGACCGCGATATTTCCAGCCGTCACCCTGGCTGTTATTACCCATGCGGTCACCGTAAACCAGATTGGCTATTTGCGGCTGGTGAGCAACCTGCTTACCATCGACACGCCCCAGCATTTCACACTGATA
>NZ_SZWM01001082.1:0-176 GCF_005280805.1 Citrobacter sp. TBCS-14 | reverse complement strand
ACACGCCCCAGCATTTCACACTGATACGGCGTCAGGCGCTTACCGAAGGTTTTCTTCAGCCCTTCAACTGAGTAGTTAAAACTCTCTGCCAGTGAAGTAAAGCCAGCAGACTCATGCCCGACTTGTGCAATGAACATAGCCTGATCATTAACTGCTGTAATACCAAACTCTTTCAT
>NZ_SZWM01001085.1:262-565 GCF_005280805.1 Citrobacter sp. TBCS-14 | reverse complement strand
CTTCCGCCAGTAACGTTGTGCCCGCAGGAATGATACTGCGGTCAGAAGCCACGGATGCGCGGCCAATCAACGGTACCGCGCTGGCCCCTTTCACCGGAGCAAAAGATTGTGGTTTAAAGAAGACAAACGATGGGTTCTGCTCCAGCAGCTCACGCACTTCGGCTTCGCTGTGCGTTTCACCCCAATGACGAATAGCCTGCATCGACATATCTTCTTTTTTCACTTCGCCACGGTCGATAAGCACTTTACCGATACTGCGATAGGCGTGGCCGTTTTTCCCGGAATAGCTAAAGAAGTTGAGCG
>NZ_SZWM01001085.1:0-162 GCF_005280805.1 Citrobacter sp. TBCS-14 | reverse complement strand
AAGCGCCCACGTTTTGGCGGCATACGATAGATAGGATACTGAAACTCGCCCTGGCGCGTATGGCGCGCCTGAATAACCGGTGTGTAGTAACCGGTAAACTGAACGTTACCGTAGTTGTCCGCCCCTTCCATTTGCCAGGCATCAATACCAAACTGGCGCATA
>NZ_SZWM01001084.1:303-641 GCF_005280805.1 Citrobacter sp. TBCS-14 | reverse complement strand
ACCGGAGAACCTTTGGCGACGCCTGTCGGACATGCAACTGCACCACGGCCAGAAGCACCGCACGCGGTGGCGCTGTCATACTCGGTACGATAATTATCCAGACGAATACCACCGTTCAGTTCAATATCACGCGTAATTTGCAGAGTATCGAAGGCGTAAATACCGAAGGTATCGGTCTGGCCGTTGGCGTTGGCGCCATTACGGGATAATCCACCAATGTTCACGTTGCTGTTCGGTGAGTAAATATTGACCGGCGGCGGGGTGATCGGGACTACGCCATAGTTGGTTTGCGTTTCGCGCGTCAGCTCCACACCGGTGCTGATGTCATGACCGATGGA
>NZ_SZWM01001084.1:0-188 GCF_005280805.1 Citrobacter sp. TBCS-14 | reverse complement strand
AGGTGTCGACGCTGCTGGTGGGTTGGGTGATGTTAGATGCGCCGCCCATTACCGCTGTCATCAGATAATCCTGTTTAATGCGCGACCAGCGGGTGGTGTTGCGAATCGTGGTGCTGTCGTTCAGGTCATGTTCAAAACGCATCGTCGCGGTATCGGTCGTCGAATCGTCGTAATCCGAGTTTGTACCG
>NZ_SZWM01001087.1:371-607 GCF_005280805.1 Citrobacter sp. TBCS-14 | reverse complement strand
CTTGCCCTGTGATTAATATAGGGTTATTGGACAAAAATAAGGCACCGTCTGACAAACGATATAAATCTCCTTTCACATGATCCAGATTGCATCAAATGAGTGATTTACGTCTAATTACGCTGCATTTATGCGATATGGTTCACCTTGATTCATCTTTGTGCTGATTTTTACAGCGAACTTTTTTACACTCCGGCGAATGAATCAGGAGGACAGGAGGTGAGTGTGGATCCCCTACG
>NZ_SZWM01001087.1:0-233 GCF_005280805.1 Citrobacter sp. TBCS-14 | reverse complement strand
AACTGGAAGATGAGCTGGGCATTCAGCTGTTTGTCCGTTCACACCGTAAAGTGGAACTCACCCACGAGGGTAAGCGGGTGTTCTGGGCGCTGAAATCGTCGCTGGATACGTTGAATCAGGAAATCCTCGATATTAAAAACCAGGAGCTGTCCGGGACGCTTACCGTCTACTCACGGCCTTCTATCGCCCAGTGCTGGCTGGTTCCGGCGCTCGGCGACTTTACCCGTCGCTAC
>NZ_SZWM01001086.1:0-470 GCF_005280805.1 Citrobacter sp. TBCS-14 | reverse complement strand
ATCCAAGGACCACCGTATCAGGAGGTTCCGACATCCGCAGCCACGGTCTCAGAATACGGCGCAGCTCTTCCAGAGAAACTGTTTCGCCGTGCAGCTTCGCTTCTGCCAGCTCCACCAACTCAGCGGATCCCAACATCGCTATCTGACANGGGTTACGGTAAGAACGGAACTTTCAGCGAAAAGATAACTTTCGATTACGAGCGTTTCACCGTCGCGCGCGTCGCCAGTAGCCCTACAATACCATTCGCCGTGAGCCGCGCCGCGGGTTTAATCGCAGGCACCACACCGACAACCGGAAAAGCGAACTTTTCACGTAATGCCGGGAGTGACACCGTGCTGGCGGTATTGCATGCGATAACCGCAAGTGCGAGGGGATATCGTTGCTGAACTGCAGTCACAATCTCAACAACACGCTCAACGATAAACTCTTCGCTTTTCTCACCATAAGGAAAGGCGACGTTATCGAAAGC
>NZ_SZWM01001348.1:630-865 GCF_005280805.1 Citrobacter sp. TBCS-14 | reverse complement strand
CAATATTAAGCAGGAGTATTAGTGGGTATCGGGTTTTCATCGTCGTTTACCATTGCCATAAAACGGAGGCAACCTTACGCGCCAGCGTCTAAACGAAGCCTCAACAATGCACTCTGTAATGCATTCCAGTCGGTCTCGGTATCGGAGATGAGTTCAATGCGGCTATCTGGAGGGGCGACGTTTTGGGTCTCAATATGCCAGTCCTCACCCTGACGATTGATACGCACCAGCCCCT
>NZ_SZWM01001348.1:344-561 GCF_005280805.1 Citrobacter sp. TBCS-14 | reverse complement strand
AAAATCCAGCCGCAGGCCTGATGCCCCTGACCGCTGTTCAGACTGCGGCGCCAGCGTTGCTGGGCAGGCAGGCTTAGTGCTGCCAGCCCTTTTTTATCAGCATGCTGGTGAGTATGTGCCGCACTGGAGGGAAGTTCCGTCAGATTCAGTCGGGGCAAATCCAGTAATTGTCCGTCGATCTGTCCATGATCGGCATAAACTAACTGGCGGTTACCGC
>NZ_SZWM01001348.1:0-197 GCF_005280805.1 Citrobacter sp. TBCS-14 | reverse complement strand
GCTTTTTTCATCCAGCAACAGGCGCGGATCAAGGATACAGAGAGTTGCGCGCAAGTCGATCCACGGTTCGTAAACCGGCGCGGTGAGTAAATCCAGAATCTGTTTGGGATGCCCGAGGCCGGTGGGCTCAATCAGCAGCCGATCCGGTTTTCCCTGACGTAACAGCGTATTGAGGCCAACCTGCATGGGCAAACCAT
>NZ_SZWM01000138.1:0-42171 GCF_005280805.1 Citrobacter sp. TBCS-14 | reverse complement strand
GCGCCAGAAATCAGCGTCGGCATACGGGACTCACTGCGGTTGACAGTGTTGTCATCTGCCACGGTGTCGATGCTGATGGCGTTCGCCGCCACGGTGTCCAGCACCACGTTTTTGTGTGTGACGGCAGTCGCTTCGTTACCCACATCATCATGGCTAACCACCTTCACCTGCACATCATTGACGCCTTCTTTAAGCGTTCCTCTTGGCACCTCAATTTCGTACCGGAGTTGACCATGATCGTCGAAAACCGTGCCGTGGAATTCTTTTCCCTGAACAGTCAACGTCACCGGATCGCCCGCTTTGGCATCGCCACTGGCGACGCCGGTAATCAGCGTTGGCATGCGGTTTTCACTGGCGTTAACAACATCATCATTCGCCACTGTCTCGATGGTCACAGCATTCTGTGCCAGCAGATCGCTCTCGACATGATGCTCCGTAGAAACAGTCGTGGTATTCCCGGCATCATCGGTTGACGTTAACGTGGCGTGGAAAGTTGGGTCATTCAGCAACCCGTGAGTTAATACCGGGATGTTATACGTCAGCGGGCCATTGCCAGGATCGGTCACAATGCCGGTATATTCTTTGCCATCGACCAGTAAGGTCACGATATCGCCAGGTTTGGCGTCGCCGCCTACATGCCCATGGATGATGGTTTGCGTATGGAGAGATTCTTCGTAGTTAATCAGGTTGTCTGGCGTGACGTTATCTACCGTAATATCGATGCGCGGGCCGGTGATATCAATCAGCGCATTGTCGAAAGTTTGTGCCGTTCGACCCGACACATCGGTGGCCGTTGCCACCACGGTGACGTTCCCTGGCTGTAAACCACCCAGATCGGTATCGATAAACCAGTGACCGTTCCTCACAGGGACATCGACGGTGAATGTGTTTTTTTGGCTATCGGTGAAGGTCAGCGTGACGTGGTTCTGGTTACTGGTGCCGCTTAAATGCGTCCGGTGGAATTCATTCTTGTTAATGTAGCCGTCGTTGCCTGCAAACTCCGCAATAGTCACTTCTGGTGGGAAAAGACTGGCAGACCCGGACAGGATCCCCGCCACCGGCAGGTTGATATCGCCGTTTGGGCTACCCAGTCCCTTGGTGCCAAAACCCGCAGTAGGATCAACCACCTGCCCGGTCAGTTCAAGCTGAACCCGCGTGTGACCGCCACCGCCACCTTCCATCGACACCGGTTCGTCGTTGCCCGCTGCGGTCGCGTCAAGTATCTGCGTCGGATCCGCACCATCGGCGATGGCTTTTTGTACGGCGGCAATATCCTGGGCATCATGATTCGGATTATGGCTTACCTGTATCCCGTGCTCTCCCCAGTGGCTATTACGCCCAATATCTACCGTCTGCCCGTTAGGTAGAGAGATACTGACCGCGCCGCTGGCACCGGTCACAATTTCTTCACCGAGAGAGATCCTGTCGCCTTCATGAACAAGTCGTTGTGTGCCATTGGCTTCAACAACATAGACCTGTCCAATAATTGCTTTGATCACACCGAGTAATTTGCTCACCGTAACCTCACTTAAATACCATCATTATTTTTATAAACTCGTTAATATATTAACGAACAAAAAACACATTCTTTTAATGTAAACATTAATATTCAATGTGGAAAAAAACACATTTTTTAGAAT
The DNA here is from genome assembly GCF_005280805.1 of Citrobacter sp. TBCS-14. Lineage (NCBI taxonomy): Bacteria > Pseudomonadati > Pseudomonadota > Gammaproteobacteria > Enterobacterales > Enterobacteriaceae > Citrobacter > Citrobacter sp. TBCS-14. The sequence continues at coordinate 40,531 of NZ_SZWM01000138.1, read as the reverse complement.
GCATATACATGAGACTTGACTGGCAAATGAATATAATAAAAAATAACCAAAAATAAAACACGATGTGACAAAACATATCTCTGAATAGCTGATTGCAAGCGTCAATTAAGATAATTCATATTTGTTAATTAATATAACGTGTTTGTGAAAATGGATGATGGCGACGACAACTGGATGTCATAACCGTGTGATATAAGGCATTCCTGTCATGAAGAAGTTTTTCGTTTTTCTGCTTTCATGGTTTTCAATAAATTCCGTGTATGCAGAAGACTTACACAATACTGTTAAAGACGCATTAGCCAATCACCCTGAAGTTAATGCGGCTATAAATAGTCGCTATTCAGCAGAAAAAGAACTCCGTGCGGCACAAGGTGGATATTTACCCGCATTGAATTTAAATGCCGAAACCGGGCGTAAAAATATTGATGATGCGACCACCCGTGCCGCAGGCAGCACAAACGGGCTGACTCAATCCCCCAATGGCGCGACGCTCAGCCTGGAGCAAAATGTGTTTAATGGTTTTGCCACCCATAGCGACGTTGCACGACAAAAAGCGACCGTTGATTCACGGGCATTTGGCGTGATGAACACCAGCGAAAGCACCGCTTACACGGTAATTCAGGCCTATTTTGATGTGCTGCAGCGCGAGGAGTTTGTTCGCCTGGCAGAAGATGATCTCGCTAACCACGAGCGCATTTACGACCAGATAAAACTGCGTACCGATCAGGGCGTGGGCCGCTCCGGCGACTTTATGCAAGCGGAAGCTCGTCTGGCGCAGGCACGGAACAATTTGCTCACCGAGCAAACCAACCTGGAAGACGCGAAGACCACGTTTGTCAGTGTAAGCGGTCAAGATCCTGAAGGGTTAAGCCTGCCGGAAAGCATTGACGCGCAGCTCCCGACCTCACTTGCCGACGCCAAAAACCGGATGGAAAACAACAACCCGTTACTGAAGTCTGCCAACGCCGACATCGAAGCCGCACATCAGCAGTATGAAGCGTCAAAATCGACCTTCTACCCGCGTGTCGACGTTGAGCTGTCTCGGGGTATCAGCAATAACACCGATACCACCCGCGCGCACACTGAAGAGTGGGAAGCGATGGTAAAGCTGCATTACAACCTGTACCAGGGCGGCAGCGACAAAGCCAACATGGAATCTCGCGCCTACCTGCATAAACAGGCTCAGGATGTGCGCAATAACACCCTGCGCCAGTTGAATCAGGAGCTGCGCCTGGCGTGGACTGCATTACAAAATGCGCGCGCCCAGCTGCCGTCGGCGGAAGAATATGCCGACCGAAGCGTGAAAGTTCGCACCGCCTATCAGGACCAATTTAGTCTGGGTGAACGTACGCTGCTGGATTTACTCGACAGTGAAAATGAAGTGTTCTCCTCTAAACGTCGTCTGGTTGAATTACGTTACCTGGCCATGACCAGCGGGTATCGAATTAGCGAACGCACCGGTGAATTAATGAGTATTCTAAAAATCGCACCGCCGCCATCGGGGCAACCTGTAGATACCGCAGCAGGAAATAACCTGCCGGAACTTCATTAATCATTATTTATACAAATAAACATCTGAGCTGCACACTTATTATTAGCATGCTATTTTTAAGTCGTGCAGTCAGAAATGGTTGCTAAAATGAGTGCACAAGCTGAATTATTAAATGAAGTCCCGGAGAATTCTGATAGCACAAATTCTCAATATCATGATCCCCGTAGCTATAATGACGACCCTTTATTAGATAGCTTACTCATTCTGTGTTCTTTGCACGGTAAACCCGCCAGTCGAGCAACATTAAGCAGCGGCCTGCCATTAGAAAACGATCGGCTCACACTGAATATATTCCCCCGTGCCGCTGCACGCGCCGGTTTAAAAGCCCGGGTGGTGACGCGCGCGCTCGATAAAATCCCCGCCATGTCCCTGCCCGCCGTTCTGTTACTGCGCTCCGGGGGAACCGGGGTGTTACTGGGCTGGAATGATGACGGTAGCGCCCGCTTTATGCCCAGCGAAAGCGAAGGAGGCGAAATCACCGTCGATGCCACCACGCTTGCGCAGAACTATGCCGGCAAGGTAATTTTTGCTCACCCGCGTCACGAATTCGATTTGCAGGCAGAAGCATTTTTACCGCGTACTAAATCCTGGTTTAAAGATACGCTCAAGCTGTCGCGCTTTCTGTATATGGATGCCGTGCTGGCCAGTCTGCTGATCAACCTGATTGCGCTCGGCACGCCGCTATTTACCATGAACGTTTACGACCGCGTGGTGCCGAATCAGGCGACGGTAACCCTGTGGGTGCTGGCGGTTGGTATCTGCCTGGCTTTTGTCTTTGATCTGATCTTAAAAATGCTGCGCAGCATCTGCCTGGATATTGCTGGCAAAAAAAGCGATCTCATTATCTCCTCGACCCTGTTTGAACGCATTATCGGTATGGAGATGAAGGAGCGCCCTGCGCGCGTGGGCAGCTTCGCGCAAAACATCCACGAGTTTCAATCGCTGCGCGATTTTCTCTCCTCGCTCACCCTGACCACCATTATTGACCTGCCCTTTACCCTGCTGCTGCTGGTTGTCATCGGCATTATCGGCGGGGCGCTGGCGTGGATCCCGGTCCTCACGCTGCCGGTTGCGCTGCTGTGCAGCTGGGCATTGCAAAAACCGGTTAACGCCGCGGTGGAAAAAACCATGAGCCTGGCCAGCGAACGCCAGGCGCTGCTGATTGAAACATTAAGCAGCCTGGATGCCATCAAAGTGAATAATGCTCAGAGCGAGCGCCAGTATCTGTGGGAGCAAACGCTGGGTAGCCTGAGTCGTCTGGAACTGCGCGTGAAAACCTTGTCCAGCCTGGCAAGCAACCTGACCGGCTGGTTCCAGCAGCTCTCTGGCGTGGTAATGATCATCGTCGGCGTATACATGATAATCGGCGGCAAGCTGAGTATGGGCGGCCTGATCGCCTGCTACATGCTCAACGGTCGCGCCTTAATGCCGCTGGGCCAGTTAACCGGCCTGATTGCCCGCTATCAACAGGCGAAGCTGACCATCAAAAGTACCGAGAAAATGATGTCGCTGGCGCAGGAACGCCGGGCGGATGAAACGCCGCTCAAACGTGAACAACTGCAGGGCAGCATAGAATTTCGCGATGTGGACTTCAGCTACCCGGAACAAAAAAGCCTGTCGCTCAACAAGATCAACCTGACCATTTCGCCCGGTGAGCGTGTAGGCATTATCGGTCGTAGCGGCTCCGGTAAAAGCTCACTGAGTAAATTGATCGTTAATTTGTACCCGCCCAGTGCCGGTAACATCCTGATCGACGGTGTCGATGCGCGCCAGCTGGATGTCAACGATCTGCGCCACAGCATCGGCTACGTCCCGCAGGACATCCAGTTATTTAGCGGAACGCTACGCGACAACTTGCTTTGCGGCGCGCGCTATGTCGATGACGAAACTATGCTGCGCGCGGCAGAACTGGCGGGAGTGAACGACTTCGCCCGCCTGCACCCTGACGGCTATAACCTGCAGGTCGGCGAGCGTGGCTCGCGGCTTTCTGGCGGGCAACGCCAGGCCGTCGCGCTCGCACGTGCGTTATTACTCGATCCCCCTTTGCTGCTGCTGGATGAACCCACCAGTTCGATGGACAACACCAGCGAAGAGCAGATTAAACACGCGCTGGCCCCCTGCATTGCAGGTAAAACGCTATTACTGGTTACTCATCGCGCCTCAATGCTGTCGTTGGTTGACCGCCTGATTATTGTTGATAAAGGACGCATCATTGCCGACGGCCCGAAAGCGGTCGTGATGGATGCGTTAAAAAAGGGGCAGATAAATGCGTCTCGCTGATTTCCTGGCTCGCGCCCGCCGCTCTGTACAGCCCTACTTTCGTGCCCGCGATGAAAATCAAACTGACAGTATCAATGACGTCAGCCACGCCATTATTGATGACGCCCCGAGGGTGATTCGCCTGACGCTGTGGGTAATTCTGGCGTTGGTGCTGCTGGCCTTTGTGTGGGCGGGCTTTGCCAGCATCGACGAAGTGACGCGCGGCGAAGGTAAAGCGATCCCCTCGTCAAAACTGCAAAAGATACAGAACCTGGAAGGCGGGATTGTTACCGAGCTGTACGTGCATGAAGGACAAATCGTTAACGCCGGTACGCCGCTGTTGCATCTCGACGATACCCGTTTTGCCTCTAACGTCGGTGAAACAGAAGCCGATAAACTCGGCCTGCGGGCGAAGGTGGAACGCCTGACGGCAGAGGTTGAAAACCGGGACTTTGTTATCTCAGAAGAGATAGCCAGCAAAGCACCGGACGTCGCCCGCGGAGAAACAGAACTGTACAACAGCCGTCGCGCGCAATTTCACAACGAAATCTCCGGACTTGAAGAGCAGTTGGTACAGAAGAAACAGGAACTGCGCGATGTTGAATCAAAAGAAGATCAGTTTAAGCGCAGTCTCGGGTTAATTCGCCAGGAAATCAAAATGTCCGAGCCGCTGCTTGCCTCCGGGGCGATCTCAAAAGTCGAGCTGCTGCGTCTGCGCCGTACTGAAGTAGAAACCGCCGGGCAGTTAAATTCTATCAGCCTGACGTTGCCTAAAGTCGCTTCAGAAATAAAAGAGATTGAGAACAAAATTGGCGAAAGTCGCGGTCGCTTTCAAAGCGATGCGCTGGCCCAGTTAAACGAAGCCCGTACCAATCTGAGTAAGGCGCAGGCTAGCGTCAAAGCACTGGAAGACCGCGTGAATCGTACTATGGTCACCTCGCCGGTCCGCGGTATCGTCCAGCAGGTCATGGTGAATACCATCGGTGGGGTGATTCAACCCGGTAGCGATCTGGTGGAGATCGTCCCGCTTGATGACAAGCTGTTGGTTGAAGCCAAAATACAACCGCGCGATATTGCCTTCCTTCATCCGGGCCAGCACGCGATGGTGAAATTTACCGCCTACGACTACACCATCTACGGCGGCCTGCAAGGTGAAGTGGTACAGATAAGCCCGGATACGGTTACGGATAAACAGGGACGGAGTTTCTATATTGTCCGTTTGCAAACGGATAAAAACTATCTGGGGACGAAAGAGCACCCGATGTTGATTATTCCCGGTATGGTGGCCAGCGTCGATATTCTCACCGGTAAGAAGACGATTCTTAGCTATCTACTCAAACCGATTATCCGCGCACGTGCGGAAGCACTGAGAGAACGTTAATGGCTCTGCGCCCCCAGTCATAGCCCTGGGGGCGTACGCGGTTATGATGGGATATAAGAAGTGAGCTTTCCGCGATTCAGGCTAATTTTTCCATCGCTAACCAGTTCCTGTAATACCTTGTGGATGGCACTGCGCGAGATATGGTTACGCGCCAGAATAAAGGTATACACCGACGTTTTTTCGCGCACCTCAGGTGCCATCGCCCAAATATACTTCACATGTTCAATAATCAGCTCGCGAATAGTACGGTGCGATTGCAGGGTCTCGCGCTGAAAATAGCGTTGCAGATGGTGCGTTAAGATATCAAACGCCTGCTTCCATAAATTTTTAGCGGTGAACAGGAGATCGGCATTCTGCACGCTCATTGCCCACATTTCACAATCGGTGTCACAGCGTAAATAATGTCCTGCCACTTCGGTGCGCATTTGCGGTAGTCCGAGAATAGCGGGTGCTGAAATACTGACCGTGACCAGGTCATTTTCTACACGATAAACAGAGACCGTCCCTTTCTCCAGAAATAAGATATGTCCATCGACCTTCAGGTCAATACGCTGGCGTTTTTTCCGTAAGGAGAGCCAGGCGTTATCTGATTTCTTAATTTCATCACCAATAAGTACTACCGACTTCTCTATTTCATTCTGGAACATGGATATCTCTGCTACAAATTTATGCCTGACAAAAAAACAGAAACAAAAATAAATGCCAGCTTAATAACATGCTGACATTTATTTCCGTTTATATTTTTATGTTAATCCGGATGCTACGCACTACAGGTACGACTAACATCGCAACCATCATGGTTTCACCACCCGCATTCCCAGGTGCTTTGGCGCGTTTTCGGTGTGAACCGTGTTCTCGCGTGGTGATGCCGAACAGTATATTGCGCAGTCCAAAGAGAATTAATGCTTATCGCCTTTGTCATCATTATTTCTTCTTTCTCTTCTTTTCGCAATAGCCAGAAAGATACAATTATTTGATTCCTATATGTTTTATTTTCATTAACAAACCATTACTGTTGTTGTGCTATGATACTAAATTGCAACATTTCGCGGTTCTGGCTGCAGAATCTGACAGACATTGGTGGTCCTGATGGCCGGGATGTTTTTAATGCCACCCCACCAATGAAAGCATCATCAAGAGTAGAGACATCATGTCTGAGACTGGTAACATCAGTTATCTGATTGAAAGAAAAATCATCTTTACACCAGCGACTCAATGCCTGGCGAGAGTGGATCAACCCGAGCTACAGATAAAGCTCAAGCACTCAGCATCATTATGTCTTTTATTACTCATCCAAAATCACGGAAAAGTGGTTTCGCAAAACGAACTACTGGAATTTGGCTGGGGTGAAAACCATCGTCAGGCAAGCTTCAATGCCTTTTATCAGAGTATTCTCTCGCTGCGTAAAAGTTTACTTCAGTTAGAACTGGAAGCATCCTTTATCACAACCATTACCCGTAAAGGGCTGATCGTCCAGGACACATTTAGCATTGAGGAAATTGACACGCCGGAGAATTGCCCTGCGGCAATAGAAGAAGATTGGCCGCGCAATACCGACCTCGCTGAGTTTTCAGATAATACCGCACATAAAATACCGATCACCAGAACGGAATCTGTACTGGTCTTACTGACTATTATCGTCTGCGGTCTGATACTGTATCCGTGGAACACCCGTGATAATTATTTTTCCGGTTATATTGCCACCCCAAATACCCACTCAAACTGTAAGTATTATTTTAATAACGATGCCAGCGATTTCTCCCGACACACTGCTTTTATCGATAAGAACCCAGGGTTGTGCCAGGACAATAAATTTATCTATATAACGACGTATCCTGAGTCCAAAAAACTGTCAGTAATCCAGTGTCGCTCTCCTATAAACGGAGAGCAGAAGAAGAATACCTGTCAGTCGGTCTATTACCCACGGTACGATAGCTAATGAACTTACCTTCCCGCGCGCCCAAAATCAGAACACAAACAGGTATTATCCTGCTGCTTTGTCTTGTGGTTATCAGTATTGTGAGTTTTTGGCAGCAGGGTAAAAATCATAGCCATCTACATAATCTAGCCTGTCGCGCTACGATCGAGATCGTACGCGATACGGCCTCGTTTCGCGGGATCATCGATATCAAAAGTGGGGACAGTAAAGGTATTGTTAATATTGATGGCATCATCAAAGATGCAAACAACAGCGAGCAAACCGTGCAACGCATGGTGTTGTTTACCCACTCCAGCTATGGCTCAAGCCCGGTATGGGTATCGCAGAACATCCATATATCAAATCGTGAAACCGCCCCTGTCAGTATCATCCAGCAACTCCTGCCCGATTTCTTCCTGACCAATACCAGCGTCTCTAATGTCGATCTTTTCTCGCTGAATAAAGAAACCTACCTGATCACTAAAGAAGGCATCCCCTACCTGTACTGCCAGAATTATGACTTGCCCGAGAGTGAATAGTGACACCGTATTTTTGCGCTAAAGTGACGGGTGAATGTCTGGGGTAGTCGGTGATAAGATACTCTATTGTGGCTGAACTGAGGCTTGCCGTTGCAGCCCTTCAGGCTGCTTTCGATAGTGAAATTTATGGGTTTGTGTGAGTCTACAGGGGGTTCACATGAGACTGCCCGAGTACCTAAAAATATTAAAAAACGAGCATAATCAATATGAAAGAGTCACTTGATACGGACTTCACCAACCACACCCCCATGATGCAGCAGTATCTTAAGCTGAAGGCTCAGCACCCGGAGATCCTGCTGTTTTACCGCATGGGCGACTTTTACGAACTGTTTTATGACGATGCCAAACGTGCGTCGCAGCTGTTGGATATCTCGCTGACCAAGCGCGGCGCATCCGCGGGCGAACCGATCCCGATGGCGGGCATTCCCCACCACGCGGTAGAAAACTACCTCGCAAAACTGGTGAATCAGGGGGAGTCGGTTGCCATTTGCGAACAAATTGGCGACCCGGCCACCAGCAAAGGTCCGGTTGAGCGCAAAGTTGTCCGCATCGTCACGCCCGGTACCATCAGCGATGAAGCGTTGTTGCAGGAGCGTCAGGACAACCTGCTGGCCGCCATCTGGCAGGACAGCAAAGGCTACGGCTATGCCACGCTAGACATCAGCTCCGGGCGCTTTCGCGTCAGTGAACCAGCCGACCGTGAGACCATGGCGGCAGAATTACAGCGCACTAACCCGGCAGAACTGCTGTATGCCGAAGATTTCGCCGAGACCTCGCTGATCGAAGGCCGTCGCGGACTGCGTCGCCGTCCGCTGTGGGAATTTGAAATTGATACCGCCCGCCAGCAGCTTAACTTACAGTTTGGCACGCGGGACCTGAGTGGCTTTGGTGTCGAAAACGCACCGCGCGGCTTATGTGCCGCAGGCTGTCTGCTGCAATATGCGAAAGATACCCAGCGCACCTCGCTGCCGCATATTCGTTCCATCACCATGGAGCGCCAGCAGGACAGCATCATTATGGATGCCGCCACACGCCGGAATCTGGAGATTACCCAGAATCTGGCCGGCGGTATCGAAAATACGCTGGCCTCGGTGCTCGACTGCACAGTCACCCCGATGGGCAGCCGTATGCTTAAGCGCTGGCTGCATATGCCGGTTCGCGACACCAAAATCCTCACCGAACGTCAGCAGACGATCGGCGCCCTGCAGGATGTCACCAGCGAATTACAGCCGGTTCTGCGTCAGGTCGGCGATCTGGAGCGTATTCTGGCTCGCCTGGCACTGCGTACCGCGCGTCCACGCGATCTGGCCCGTATGCGCCACGCCTTTCAGCAATTACCTGAACTGCGTGCACAGCTGGAAGGCGTCGACAGCGCGCCGGTACAGATGCTGCGCGAGAAAATGGGCGAGTTCAGCGAACTGCGTGAACTGCTGGAACGCGCCGTCGTTGAAGCCCCGCCGGTACTGGTACGCGACGGTGGCGTCATTGCGCCAGGCTATAACGATGAACTGGACGAGTGGCGGGCGCTGGCCGATGGCGCGACCGACTATCTTGACCGACTGGAGATCCGCGAGCGTGAACGCACCGGGCTGGACACGCTTAAGGTTGGATTTAACGGTGTACACGGTTACTACATTCAGATCAGCCGCGGTCAAAGCCATCTGGCGCCCATTAACTACGTGCGCCGCCAGACGCTAAAAAATGCCGAACGCTACATCATTCCTGAACTCAAAGAGTACGAAGACAAAGTCCTGACCTCGAAGGGTAAAGCGTTGGCGCTGGAAAAACAGCTGTACGACGAACTCTTCGACATGCTGTTACCACACCTGGCGGATTTACAGCAGAGCGCCAGTGCGCTGGCCGAGCTCGACGTGCTGGTCAATCTGGCAGAACGGGCTTATACCCTGAATTACACCTGCCCGACCTTCACCGACAAACCCGGCATTCGTATTACCGAAGGCCGTCATCCGGTGGTTGAAAAGGTGCTGACCGAACCGTTTATTGCCAACCCGCTGAATCTTTCACCTCAGCGCCGGATGTTGATCATCACCGGGCCGAATATGGGCGGTAAAAGTACCTATATGCGCCAGACCGCACTGATCGCCCTACTGGCCTACATCGGCGGCTATGTTCCGGCACAAAAGGTTGAGATAGGTCCGATCGATCGCATCTTTACCCGCGTGGGCGCAGCGGATGACCTGGCGTCCGGTCGTTCGACCTTTATGGTTGAGATGACCGAAACCGCCAATATTTTGCATAACGCCACCGAAAACAGCCTGGTGTTGATGGATGAGATTGGGCGCGGCACCTCCACCTATGACGGTCTGTCGCTGGCATGGGCGTGCGCAGAAAATCTTGCCAATAAAATCAAAGCATTGACGCTGTTCGCAACCCACTACTTTGAACTGACTCAGTTAGCAGAGAAGATGGAAGGCGTTGCCAATGTGCATTTGGACGCATTAGAGCACGGCGATACGATTGCCTTTATGCATAGTGTGCAGGATGGTGCGGCAAGCAAAAGCTATGGTCTGGCCGTCGCTGCGCTGGCCGGTGTGCCGAAAGACGTCATCAAACGTGCGCGGCAAAAACTGCGCGAACTGGAAAGCATTACGCCAAATGCCGCCGCAACCCAGGTAGACGGGACGCAAATGTCGCTACTTTCAGCACCGGAAGAAACGTCTCCCGCTGTAGAAGCGCTGGAAAATCTCGACCCGGATTCCCTGACGCCGCGTCAGGCGCTGGAATGGATTTATCGGTTGAAGAGCCTGGTGTAACACTCGTTGTGCCCGATGTCGCTGCGCTCATCGGGCCTACAAAATACCGCTATATGCAAGCCGGGCATGGCAAAGCCACGCCCGGCATTTTGATTAGCGCTTACCTTCCGCCAGCAGCGGCGGGATGCTCGGCACCATTGGCGCGTCATCGATATCTTTTTGCGTCATGCGAAACGCCTGCGGGTAATGTTCGCGACTGGTACGGCGTAGCGGCTCGGTATCACGCCAGGTGTAAAGGCAGTGCTGGCACTGGTATACCGTCCAGACGCCTTTCACCGGCGAGGTTGCCATCACTTCAATATGTTCATCAGCACAACGTGGACAAATCATCTGCTACTCCTTATTTACGGTTGGCCAGCATGGCGGTCAGCTTTTCAGCCCAGGCTTTGGTTTCCGGTAAATCGCATACCGGCTGGCTGTAGTGACCACGGTTATCCGGTGCAACCGGGGTAGTGGCATCAATGATCAGCTTATCGGTGATCCCTGCCGGGCTGGAACCCGGATCCAACTCCAGCACCGACATGTTCGGTAACTGCACCAGATCGCCTGCCGGGTTGACCTTCGACGACAGCGCCCACATCACCTGCGGCAGGTTGAACGGGTCAACGTCCTCATCCACCATAATCACCATCTTCACGTAGCCCAGACCGTGCGGCGTGGTCATTGCCCGCAGGCCGACCGCGCGGGCAAAGCCGCCATAGCGTTTTTTAGTGGAGATAATCGCCAGCAGACCGTGGGTGTACATGGCATTCACCGCCTGTACCTCCGGGAATTCCGCTTTCAGTTGCTGATACAACGGCACACAGGTCGCAGGCCCCATCAGGTAGTCGATTTCGGTCCACGGCATACCCAAATACAGCGATTCAAAAATCGGTTTGGTGCAATAAGAGACTTTATCAATACGCACCACCGTCATATTGCGCCCCCCGGAATAGTGACCGGTAAACTCACCAAACGGGCCTTCGATTTCACGTTTGCGGCTTTCGATAACACCTTCGAGGATCACCTCAGAACCCCACGGCACGTCAAAACCGGTCAGTGGCGCGGTGGCGATCGGGTATGGGCTTTCACGCAGCGCACCCGCCATCTCATATTCAGACTGATCGTACTTCAGCGGCGTAGCGCCCATTAGGGTAATGATCGGATCGTTACCCAGGGTGATGGCAATCGGCAGATCTTCACCGCGTTCTTCGGCTTTATGCAGATGCAGCGCGATGTCGTGCATCGGTACCGGCTGCAGGCCAAGCTTACGTTTGCCCTTCACTTCCATGCGGTAGATGCCGACGTTTTGCTTGCCGAAGTTATCCGGATCCAGCGGATCGCGCGACACCACGCAAGCTTTGTCGAGATAGAAGCCCCCGTCGCCGTCGTTCAAACGAAACAGCGGCAGAATGTCGAACAGATTAATGTCTTCACCGTCGACGGTATTCTCAGCCCATGCCGGGTTCGCACGGCGCTCCGGGGCAATCGGAAATTTATCCCAGCGTCGGATAAACTCATCAATCTGTTTTCTGACCGGCGTATTGATCGGCAGCCCCATCGAAATGGCATGGTTTTGCCATGAGCCGATGGTGTTCATCGCCACACGGGCGTCGGTAAAGCCACGAATATTGTCAAACCACAATGCCGGTGCGCCATCGCCGATACGCCCTGTCGCATTAGCGGCCGCGGCCAGATCCGGCTCAGCGTTCACTTCTTCGCTGATTTTCAGCAATTGCCCCTGGTCGTCCAGCGCCTGCAAGAAACCGCGCAAATCATCAAATGCCATTATTCATTCTCCTGTGAAAAATTCTGCGCCGGTCGTAAACCCTGCCAGCGACGGGCGTTCGGATGTTCCAGACCAAACTGATCGAGGACGCGCGCCACAATGTGCTGCGTGATGTCGTCGATCGTTTGGGGATGGTTATAAAACGCGGGCATCGGCGGCACCATCGCGACGCCCATGCGGGAAAGCGCGAGCATATTTTCCAGATGGAGGGTACTCAGCGGCATTTCACGCGGCACCAGCACCAGTTTGCGCCCTTCCTTCAGCACCACGTCGGCAGCACGGCCCACCAGCCCTTCGGCATAGCCTGCGCGAATTCCGGCCAGCGTTTTCATGCTGCAGGGAATAATAATCATGCCGTTGGTGTGAAATGAGCCGGAAGAGATCGTCGCCGACTGGTCCGCCGGGTTGTGGCAATAATCCGCCAGCGCAGACACCTCGCGGACGCTATAAGGCGTTTCCAGTTCAATGGTGGTTTTCGCCCACTTCGACAGCACCAGATGTGTTTCCACCTCCGGCATTTCCCGCAGCGCCTGTAGCAGCGACACACCAAGCGGTGCTCCCGTTGCACCGGTCATCCCTACGATCAGTCTCATTCAGCTCCTCAATATTTGTTCGTGTACGAACATTTTAGCTAAAATACGCTCTCGATACATTTCAGGCAAGGGTGACTCGCACAGATAGCTAAAGAAACGATCGTTAAAAAATGGCGCATTACCCGCTATGATAGAAGCCGACCGCGATCCCGGAGTCCCTATGCCGTTACGAAATAAAGCCTTTCACCTGTTACGTCAGCTTTTCCAGCAGCATACGTCACGCTGGCAGCACGAATTACCGGAGCTCACCAAGCCGCAGTACGCAGTGATGCGCGCTATTGCCGAGCATCCCGGCATTGAACAGGTTGCTCTCACCGAAGCCGCGGTCTGCACCAAGGCCACGCTTGCCGAGCTGCTGAGCCGTATGGAAAAGCGTGAGCTGGTCAGGCGTGAACACTTCCCGGCGGATAAGCGTCGTCGGTTTGTCTATTTGACTGAGCAAGGTGAGGCACTACTGGCAAGCGCAGCGCCGCTGGGCGATAGCATTGATGATGAGTTTCTGGGCAGGTTGAGCGAGGAAGAGCGTGAACAGTTCACGCAACTGGTACGCAAGATGATGGGGTAATTCTGCCGGATGGCAATAAACCAAGAAAAAGGCCAGCCTCACTGAGACTGGCCTTTCTTGATAGAACTGTGCTTACTCGCGGAACAGCGCTTCGATATTCAGTCCCTGTGTCTGCAGGATTTCACGCAGACGACGCAGACCTTCAACCTGAATCTGACGAACACGTTCACGAGTGAGACCAATTTCACGGCCCACATCTTCCAGTGTCGCAGCTTCATACCCTAGCAGACCGAAACGACGTGCCAGCACTTCACGCTGTTTGGCGTTCAGTTCGAACAGCCATTTGACGATGCTCTGTTTCATATCATCGTCTTGCGTGGTGTCTTCCGGACCGTTTTCCTTTTCGTCGGCCAGAATATCCAGCAACGCTTTTTCGGAATCGCCACCCAGCGGGGTGTCTACCGAGGTAATGCGCTCGTTGAGTCGGAGCATACGGCTGACGTCATCAACCGGTTTATCCAGTTGTTCAGCAATCTCTTCTGCGCTCGGTTCGTGGTCCAGTTTATGCGACAACTCACGCGCGGTACGCAGATAGACGTTCAGCTCTTTTACTATATGGATCGGCAGTCGGATCGTACGGGTTTGGTTCATAATCGCCCGTTCGATCGTCTGGCGGATCCACCAGGTTGCGTATGTTGAGAAGCGGAACCCGCGCTCCGGGTCAAACTTCTCGACGGCACGGATAAGCCCCAGATTGCCCTCTTCAATCAGATCCAGCAATGCCAGACCACGATTGCCATAACGACGGGCAATTTTAACCACCAGACGCAGGTTACTTTCAATCATGCGACGGCGAGAGGCTACATCTCCACGCAATGCGCGACGCGCGAAATACACTTCTTCTTCGGCTGTTAACAGTGGCGAATAACCAATCTCACCAAGGTAAAGCTGAGTCGCGTCCAACACACGCTGTGTGGCCCCTTGCGATAACAGCTCCTCTTCAGCCAGGTCGTTATCACTGGGTTCCTCTTCACTCAAGGCTTTTTCATCAAAAGCCTCTACTCCGTTCTCATCAAATTCCGCGTCTTCATTTAAATCATGAACTTTCAGCGTATTCTGACTCATAAAGGTGGCTCCTACCCGTGATCCCTAAACGGAACAAGCAAGTGAAAGCCTGGTTCCGCCGAATTATCGCTGCGGTAAATAGCGCAGCGGGTTTACGGATTTCCCCTTGTAACGAATTTCAAAATGCAAGCGTGTAGAGCTGGTTCCGGTGCTACCCATGGTAGCTATTTTCTGCCCCGCCTTGATTTCTTGTTGCTCCCGAACCAGCATTGTATCGTTATGGGCGTAGGCACTCAGGTAATCATCGTTGTGTTTGATGATAATAAGATTACCGTAACCGCGCAGTGCGTTACCGGCATATACGACGCGTCCATCTGCGGTCGCGACAATAGCCTGTCCCTTACTGCCTGCAATGTCGATCCCTTTATTGCCACCTTCGGTAGCCGCAAAGTTTTCAATCACTTTACCGTCAGTCGGCCAACGCCAGGTGGAGATTGGCGCACTGGTAGACGTTGAGCTTGCAGTCGATTCGGTTGCGCTAACTGCTGGTGCCGTTACTGGCGCTGTGACAACTGTCCCAGCAGGCTTGTTGTTCGGCAACATTTTGTTAGCACTTTGTTCACCTGAATCCTCAGAATACGTAATTGTTGGTTTCGAAGCAACAGCGACGGTGGAATTTTGTGCAGGGTTGGTCACAACTCCTTGCTGTGCTGCATCCGCCTGGGTGATGGCATTGCCGCCGGTAATCGGCGCACCCGATGCGTTGCCCACTTGCAGAGTTTGTCCCACATTCAGGCCATACGGGGCCGGAACGTTATTGCGTTGTGCGAGGTCACGGAAATCGTTCCCGGTTATCCAGGCAATATAGAAAAGTGTGTCACCTTTCTTAACTGTATAGGTGCTGCCGCCGGTATAGCTCCCTTTCGGAATGTTCCCATACTTACGGTTGTACACAATGCGTCCGTTTTCCGTCTGCACTGGCTGTTCAGCAACGGGCTGAATTTGTGTTGACTGCGTGGTTGGACGCTGCACCGGTTGGATCTGCGGCGTTTGCTGTGCGGTCGCCGTCGTGCCCATTTTAGGTGGAGGCGTGATTAGCATGCCAGAATTGGTGTTCGTTGGCGCACCGCCATCAACAGAGTTGACCGGCGCAGGCGGATTCGAGGTGTTAGAACAGCCTGCCAGCCATAACGAAACCAGTGACAATGCCGCCATGCGGCGAACGGTAAATTTGTGGCTTCCCGCGCTCATTTATCCCCCAGGAAAATTTGGTTAACAACCAGTGACGTAATCACCGTGCAAGGCATCGGGCTGGACACTGGAAAACGTGACCACGATACGCTTACTAATTCCAGAATATCCAGGAAAACTCCAGGTATTCAGAACCTATATCTACGCTAACTCCCCTTTAACTAAGGGTACGAAGCGTACAGCCTCCACGGTATCGATAATAAATTCGCCTCCCCGACGACGCACCCGTTTCAAATACTGGTGCTCGTCGCCCACGGGTAAGACGAGAATGCCGCCTTCATCCAACTGCGTCATTAACGCGGTAGGGATTTCCGGCGGTGCTGCTGTCACAATGATGGCGTCAAACGGCGCTCGTGCCTGCCAGCCTTGCCATCCATCACCATGACGGGTCGAAACATTATGTAAATCAAGCTGTTTCAGACGACGACGCGCCTGCCACTGCAAACCTTTAATGCGCTCGACAGAACACACATGCTGCACCAGATGCGCCAGAATCGCTGTCTGGTAACCGGAACCGGTGCCGATTTCCAGCACCCGCGATTGTGGCGTCAGCTCAAGCAACTCGGTCATACGTGCGACCATATAAGGCTGCGAAATCGTCTGCCCCTGACCAATGGGCAGGGCGATGTTTTCCCAGGCCTTATGTTCAAACGCCTCATCAATGAATTTTTCACGCGGCACGGCGGCGAGCGCATCAAGGACAAGCTCATCTCTGATGCCCTGCGCACGTAATTGTTCAAGAAGAGTGTGTACGCGTCTGCTTACCATTGCGTGTCGACTCCCACGCTGTCTAACCAATCAGAAACAACCTGATGCGCGCCGTATGCGGTTAAATCAACATGCAGCGGCGTGACAGAAACATAGCCTTCATCGACGGCAGCAAAGTCAGTATCCGGCCCGGCATCGCATTTTTCGCCCGGCGGCCCAATCCAGTACAACGTGTTACCGCGCGGGTCCTGCTGTGGAATAACCTGATCCGCCGGATGGCGACTGCCGCAGCGGGTAACGCGAATACCTTTAATCTGATCCAGCGGCAAGTCCGGGACGTTGATATTCAGAATACGCCCGGTACGCAGCGGTTCGCGGCTCAGCGCACGTAAAATGCGGCAGGTAATCGCGGCTGCGGTATCGTAGTGTTTATGACCATCCAGTGAGACCGCCAGCGCGGGAAAGCCCAGGTGCCGGCCTTCCATCGCTGCCGCAACGGTTCCAGAATAGATAACATCGTCACCCAGATTAGGACCAGCGTTAATCCCGGAAACTACGATGTCCGGACGCGGACGCATTAACGCGTTTACGCCCAGATAGACGCAGTCGGTAGGCGTGCCCATTTGCACGGCGATATCACCGTTTTCAAAGGTGAAGGTGCGAAGCGAAGATTCCAGCGTCAGCGAGTTAGACGCGCCACTGCGGTTACGATCCGGGGCAACTACCTGTACGTCAGCAAACTCACGCAGCGCTTTCGCCAGCGTTTGTATACCGGGCGCGTGGACCCCATCATCGTTACTCAGCAATATACGCATAATCACCCGTTGTGTTAATAAGTTCCCTTACTACACTGGTGGCAAAGCTACCTGCCGGTAGCCAGAAGCGTAACTCAACGGTTACGTCATCCCACCAGTTCCAGCTTAATTGTTGTGGGTACAGCAGCATAGCGCGACGCGATGCGTCGACTTTCTCACGCAATAATAAAGACTGCAGCACGCTTTCATCGGCAATGGCGGCCTGTTCAAACGCCAGCGCATCGCGCTGAGTTCCCCACTCACCGCAGCCGGGTAATGCCGCTGTAATCATTAACTCTCTTTCATTAACGCGACGCTGTAATTCAGCCTGTTCTTCAGGAGTGGCAACAAACCAGCTTCCGCGTCCAGACAATTGTAGCGCATCGCCGTCAACAACTTGATTAAAGTCTGTTTTTTTCAATCGTTCATTGACTATTTGATTAAACAACGCGCTGCGGGCTGCCGACAACCAAAAACTGCGTTTATTGCGATCGCGCACCGGTGCATCGCTTTGCGCCCAGCGCAGCGCCCCTTGCAGGTTACTGCCGGCGATGCCAAAACGTTGGGCACCAAAATAGTTCGGTACGCCGCGCTCGAGAATAGCCTGCAAACGTGCTTCAACGTCAGCGCGATCGCTGACTTCACGCAGCACCACCGTAAAGCCGTTACCTTTCAGGGCACCTAAACGCAGCTTACGCTTGTGACGGGCGTACTCCAGCACTTTACAGCCTTCAAGCTCAAATTTGCTTAAATCAGGCATGACATTGCCCGGCACGCGCGCGCACAGCCACTGTTCAGTGACCGCATGCTTATCTTTCTGCCCGGCAAAGCTGACTTCACGGGCATGAATTTTCAAAAACTTTGCCAGTGCATCGGCGACAAAACGAGTGTTACAGCCGTTCTTAAGGATGCGTACCAGAACGTGTTCGCCTTCTCCGTCCGGTTCAAAGCCTAAATCTTCGACCACCACAAAGTCTTCTGGATTCGCCTTCAATACGCCACGGCCCTGCGGTTTACCGTGGAGATACGTCAGATTTTCAAACTCTGTCATTTTGCAGCCTTTATGAGTAACGCCACCGCTTCACAGGCAATCCCTTCCCCACGCCCGGTAAAACCGAGTTTCTCCGTGGTGGTCGCTTTCACGTTAACATCATCCATATGACAGCCAAGATCTTCGGCAATAAACACGCGCATTTGTGGAATGTGCGGCAGCATCTTCGGTGCCTGCGCAATAATGGTCACATCCACATTGCCGAGCGTGTAGCCTTTGGCCTGAATACGACGCCAGGCTTCACGTAATAATTCGCGGCTATCTGCCCCTTTAAAGGCCGGATCGGTGTCCGGGAACAGTTTACCGATATCGCCCAGCGCTGCCGCGCCCAGCAGCGCATCAGTCAGCGCATGTAACGCGACGTCGCCATCAGAATGCGCCAGCAGCCCCTTTTCGTACGGGATGCGCACGCCACCAATGATAATTGGGCCTACGCCGCCAAAGGCGTGTACATCAAAACCGTGTCCAATTCGCATTATGCATTCTCCTGATATACACATCATCCTTCAAGCGGCCTCTTTGTTGGCTGCCTTTGTTCATCCCAGTCACTTACTTAGGTAAGCTCCTGGGGATTCACTCAGTTGCCGCCTCGATGCAGCTTGAATGATTTTGTGTCTAGATTCTTCGGGTCAGATAAAATTCCGCAAGCGCCAGATCTTCCGGACGAGTAACTTTAATATTATCAGCGCGTCCTTCGACAAGCTGTGGATGAAAGCCGCAATATTCCAGCGCCGAGGCCTCATCAGTAATGGTCGCGCCTTCGTTGAGTGCTCGGGCCAGGCAGTGGTGTAATAACTCGCGGGGGAAAAACTGCGGCGTCAACGCGTGCCATAAGTCAGTACGTTCGACCGTATGGGCAATGTCAGTTTTGCCCGGTTCCGCGCGTTTCATGGTATCGCGCACCGGTGCGGCAAGGATCCCACCTGTACGACTGGTTTCGCTTATCGCCAGTAAACGAGATAAATCGTCCTGATGCAGGCACGGTCTGGCTGCATCATGCACCAGCACCCAGCGGGCATTTCCGGTGGCCTGCAAACCGGCCAGCACTGAATCGGCGCGCTCATTGCCGCCATCCACCACGGTGATTTGCGGGTGCGCTGCCAGAGGAAGTTCTGCAAAGCGGCTGTCGCCAGGGCTGATAGCAATGACGACATGCGTCACCCGGGGATGCGCCAGTAGCGCAGCAACCGAGTGTTCAAGAATGGTTTTATTGCCGATGGAGAGATACTGCTTAGGACACTCCGATTGCATTCGGCGGCCAAATCCGGCAGCCGGTACCACGGCGCAAACGTCCAATAAAGTGGCTGCCATGTTAAATCCTTGGCTGGTTTATCGATTGTTTTGCCCTGCAGTCTGAGCGCGTTTAGACGCGTCAGGCACCAGACGATAAAAGGTTTCGCCCGGCTTGGTCATGCTGAGTTCGTTGCGCGCACGCTCTTCAATCGCTTCCTGACCGCCATTGAGATCGTCAATTTCGGCAAACAGCTGATCGTTACGCGCTTTAAGTTTCGCATTTGTCGCTTGCTGCGCAGCCACATCATCGTTGACGCGGCTATAGTCATGTATGCCGTTCTTACCGAACCACAGCGAATACTGAAGCCAGACCAATAAAGCCAGCAACAGCAGCGTTAGTTTACCCATCCTGCCCCCTGAAAAACGGCATCATCATCCCAAAACATCCGCAGACGACTCTCCGTCTACAGGCGGGAATACCGCGACAACGCGGGCAAATGTACCACATTTGCTCGTTGTTACGTATACCCCGTGTAAGGAGAACATAATCTCATTGTTGGTTACGGTTTGAATTATGACCAGTCCGCGTTTCAGCCTCAGTAGCCATATAAAGAGAAGGGAGATAACCTAGCCCAGCAGCCACATAAACAATGCCCCAAACATCAGCCCCACCGTCAGCAGGGTACACGTCATGCTCAGGAACAATCGTCCCTTCAATAACGAGTGCAGGGCTATTCCCGCCACAATCGCGACAGGCAGCAATGCAAGGAAAAACGGCCAGGTATAGAGGAAGAAAAACAGCGTGTTAGGGCCATACATAAGACATGGAATGCCCAGCGCCAGCAACCACGCCACAAAACCGACCACGGCCCCCGGTAGTGACCAGATGGTTTCGTCGTCGGCATTGAAGGTGTCTGACTCTGCAATAGTAATGTTATGGCTGTTACGCATAGCTAATCCTGTGACCTTGACTGACCAAGCCGATAAGCTCGGGGATGTCTCAGGATCTGATAATATCTTGCTGCCTCAGCAGGTCTAATAATTGAGGAACCAAATTTGTTACCAATTGTTCACCATCAAGGTGAATCTCTGGCGATTCAGGCGCTTCATACACCGCGTCAATTCCGGTGAAATTGCGCAGTTCACCCGCTCGCGCTTTTTTATACAGCCCTTTCGGATCGCGGGCTTCGCATGTCGCCAGCGGCGTATCGACAAACACCTCGATAAAACGCCCCTCGCCGACGCGCTCGCGGACCATTTGCCGCTCAGCGCGATGCGGGGAGATAAATGCCGTCAGCACCACCAGCCCGGCATCCACCATCAGGCTAGCGACTTCCCCCACCCGCCGGATGTTCTCTTTGCGATCGGCGTCGCTAAAACCCAGATCGCTGCACAGGCCATGGCGCACATTGTCGCCATCCAGCAGATAGGTACTGACGCCCAGATTGTATAGTGCTTCTTCCAGCGCCCCTGCCACCGTCGATTTACCCGAGCCGGAGAGCCCGGTAAACCACAGCACAACACCACGGTGACCGTGGCGTTGCTCTCGCTGTTGCGGCGTAACGGGATGGGCATGCCAGACGACGTTTTCGTCATGCTGCGCCATTACTTTCCTCCCAGCAAATCGCGTGCATTCCAGTGCGGGAAGTGACGACGCACCAGTGCATTCAGTTCCAGTTCAAACGCGCTGAACGGGGATGTCGTGGCCTGTTGCTGCTCGATGGGTTCGCGGATCAGTCCCGCCCCCACAGTGACGTTGGTCAGGCGGTCAATAATAATCAGGCCGCCCGTCACTGGGTTATGCTGATAGGTATCCAGTACCAGCGGTTCATCAAACGTCAAATTAACCAGGCCAATACCATTCAGCGGCAACGCGTCGACCTCACGCTGAGTCAGGTTATTGATATCAACCTGATACTGCACGTTATCTACGCGGGCACGCGTCTTTTTGCCCGCGACTTTGATGTCATAGCTCTGACCTTCCGACAGCGGTTGTTCCGCCATCCATACCACGTCAACGGCAGCATGCTGTACCGCAGGCAACACTTCGCGAGCATCCAGCAACAGGTCGCCACGGCTGATGTCGATTTCATCTTTCAGTACCAGAGTAATCGCTTCGCCCGCATGCGCTTCCTGGAGGTCGCCGTCAAAGGTGACGATCCGCGCGACGCTTGATTCAACGCCAGACGGCAGCACTTTGATTCGCTGGCCTACCGTTACGCGACCGGAGGCAAGAGTTCCGGCATAACCACGAAAATCCAGGTTCGGGCGATTCACATACTGTACCGGGAAACGCATCGGTTGGGCATCAACAGCCCGCTGGATCTCTACCGTTTCCAGTACCTCCAGCAGCGTCGGGCCGCTATACCATGGCATGTTTTTACTCTGGGAGGCCACGTTGTCGCCTTCCAGCGCAGAAAGCGGCACAAAGCGAATATCCAGATTGCCCGGCAACTGTTCGGCAAAGGTCAGATAATCTTCGCGAATGCGGGTAAATGTTTCTTCGCTGAAGCTCACCAGATCCATTTTATTGATCGCCACCACCAGATGTTTGATCCCCAACAGCGTGGAGATAAAACTGTGGCGGCGAGTCTGGTCCAGCACACCTTTACGTGCATCAATCAGCAGGATCGCCAGATCGCATGTGGACGCACCGGTGGCCATGTTCCGGGTGTACTGCTCATGCCCTGGCGTATCGGCAATAATAAATTTGCGTTTCTCCGTGGAGAAATAGCGGTAGGCCACGTCGATGGTGATCCCCTGCTCACGCTCGGCCTGTAACCCGTCAACCAGCAGCGCCAGATCCAGTTTCTCACCCTGGGTACCATGACGTTTGCTGTCGTTATGCAGCGTTGAGAGCTGATCTTCGTAAATCTGGCGCGTGTCGTGCAGCAGGCGGCCAATCAGCGTGCTTTTCCCGTCATCCACGCTGCCGCAGGTTAAAAAGCGCAGCAGGCTTTTGTGTTGCTGGGCAACCATCCAGGCTTCAACGCCGCCTTCATTAGCAATTTGTTGTGCAAGTGTCGTGTTCATGGCGGCTCCTTAGAAATACCCCTGACGTTTCTTCAGCTCCATGGAGCCCGCCTGGTCGCGGTCAATCACGCGGCCCTGACGTTCACTGGTGGTTGAGACCAGCATTTCTTCGATAATTTCCGGCAGCGTCTGCGCGTTTGACTCCACGGCGCCGGTAAGCGGCCAGCAGCCAAGCGTGCGGAAACGCACCATGCGTTTTTTGATAACCTCACCGGGTTGCAGATCGATCCTGTCGTCATCGATCATCATCAGCATGCCATCACGTTCCAGCACCGGGCGCTCCGCGGCCAGGTACAGCGGTACAATGTCGATATTTTCCAACCAGATGTACTGCCAGATATCCTGTTCAGTCCAGTTCGAAAGCGGGAACACGCGAATGCTTTCGCCTTTGTTAATCTGCCCGTTGTAGTTGTGCCACAGTTCCGGACGCTGGTTTTTCGGGTCCCAGCGATGAAAACGATCGCGGAAGGAATAAATTCGCTCTTTGGCACGCGATTTCTCTTCATCGCGGCGGGCACCACCGAACGCGGCGTCAAAGCCGTATTTGTTCAGCGCCTGCTTCAGCCCTTCGGTTTTCATGATGTCGGTATGCTTGGCGCTGCCGTGGACAAACGGGTTAATCCCCATCGCCACCCCTTCCGGGTTTTTATGCACCAACAACTCACAGCCGTAGGCCTTGGCTGTACGGTCACGGAATTCATACATCTCGCTGAATTTCCAGCCGGTGTCCACATGTAGCAACGGGAACGGCAGCGTGCCGGGATAAAACGCTTTGCGCGCCAGATGCAGCATTACGCTGGAGTCTTTGCCGATGGAATACATCATCACCGGATTAGAAAACTCGGCGGCCACCTCACGAATAATATGGATGCTTTCCGCTTCCAGTTGCCGCAGGTGGGTAAGTCGTTTTTGATCCATAACCGTTCCTATGTAATGCCGTTATTGTTCTAACGATGCTCAGATAACTCGACTATAGGGAGGGCAAGAGAACGAATGAAATTACGAATTGGAATGAGTAGTTCCTCAAAGGAATAACGATCTGGAAAAGCAAATATCAAAAAGTGCTTAAGCCGCCGGATTTCGGGCATTTAGGAGCAAATGAAATTGTTTTACCCCGATCACGGTTTCATACTAGCGGGTAAAAATTTATGCTTGGTATTTAAGGACTCACTATGTTTTCCGCATTGCGCCACTTTCCTGCTGCCCTGGCGCTCGGCGTGTGCTTTATCCTTCCCGCACAGGCAACCTCTTCGAAGCCCGGAGATATCGCCAACTTCCAGGCCCGCCATATTGCAACGTTTTTTCCTGGCCGCGTGACGGGCTCGCCTGCAGAAATGTTGTCTGCCGATTATTTACGTCAGCAGTTTCAGCAGATGGGATACAGCAGTGATATTCGGACGTTTAATAGCCGCTATGTGTATACCGCCAAAAATAACCATAAAAACTGGCATAACGTAACGGGTAGCACGGTAATTGCAGCACATGAAGGTAAGGCACCGCAGCAGATTATTATTATGGCGCACCTTGATACCTACGCGCCGCAAAGCGATGCCGACTCCGATGCCAATCTCGGTGGATTAACGCTGCAAGGGATTGACGATAACGCGGCGGGTCTCGGCGTGATGCTGGAACTGGCAGAAAAACTCAAGAATGTCCCGACCGAGTACGGCATCCGCTTTATCGCCACCAGCGGAGAAGAAGAAGGCAAGCTCGGCGCAGAGAACGTACTCAAACGCATGAGCGCCGCCGAGAAGAAAAATACGCTGCTGGTGATTAATCTCGATAACCTGATCGTCGGCGATAAGCTCTATTTCAACAGCGGGCAAAAAACACCTGAAGCGGTTCGTAAGCTCACGCGCGACCGGGCGCTGGCTATTGCACGCAGTCGCGGTATCTCCGCCAGCACTAATCCCGGTCTGAACAAGAACTACCCGAAAGGCACTGGATGTTGTAACGATGCGGAGGTGTTCGACAAAGCGGGGATTGCCGTGCTCTCCGTCGAAGCCACCAACTGGAATCTGGGTAATAAAGACGGCTATCAGCAGCGAGCCAAAACCGCCTCATTCCCTGCAGGCAACAGCTGGCACGACGTTCGACTGGATAACCAGCAGCATATTGATAAAGCGTTACCCGGCCGTATTGAGCACCGCAGTCGCGACGTGGTACGCATTATGCTGCCACTGGTCAAAGAGCTGGCAAAGGCGGGCTAATTCACCCGTATCCTGCCCGGTAGCATGCAGATGCTTACCGGGCCTGTTACCGATTACCCTTCGTGCAATCCGCACTCCCGCTTCAGTCCGAAGAAGCGCGTCTCTTCTTCCGCCATGCCCGGTTCCCATTTACGAGTGGTGTGGGTATCGCCTACCGACAGATAGCCTTGCTCCCACAGCGGATGATACTTCAGCCCGTGTTGTTGCAGGTACTGGTACACCGTGCGGTTGTCCCAGTCGATGATCGGCAGCAGTTTGAACACGCCACGCTGGATAGCCAGTACCGGCAAATGGGCACGACTGCCGGATTGCTCACGACGCAGGCCGGCAAACCAGGTTTGCGCATTGAGTTCTTGCAGCGCCCGGTTCATCGGCTCGACTTTGTTGATGTCATTGTATTTCTCAATGCCTTCAACGCCCTGTTCCCACAGTTTGCCATAGCGCGCTTCCTGCCAGGCGGCACTCTCTTTTGCCCGGTAAACCTGCAGATTAAGTTTGAGCGTGTCCGTTAACTCGTCAATAAACTGGTAGGTTTCCGGGAACAAATAGCCGGTATCGGTAAGGATCACCGGGATATCCGGGCGAATCTGATTCACCAGGTGCAGGCTAACCGCCGCCTGAATACCAAAGCTCGAAGAGAGCACGTAGTCGCCGGGTAGATTCTCCAGCGCCCACGCCACGCGATCCTGCGCGCTCAGTTTCTCCAGCTGGCTGTTGGTTTGTGCCAACGCCATGACGCGCTCAACTTTTGGCAGTGCGTTCAACGCGTTGAGATCGAGTTTGGACATAAGTTCCTCGCTGTTTGCCTTGCCTGATGGCGCTACGCTTATCAGGCCTACAAATTCAGTAGACCCAATAAGTCAGTTTCACATTATTCCCAGAAATCCCGGGCGGGATCGAGCACCGGGCGAATAATGCCCGCACGCACCGTAAAATCGCCGAAGCCTTCACCCGCGTCACGCTCTTTTGCCCAGCGCCCAATCAGTTCATCCAGCAAGGCCAGAATTTCTGTCTCGGTGATGTTCTCTTTGAACATCCGTGGAATACGCGTCCCGATACGGTTACCCCCCAGGTGCAGGTTGTAACGTCCCGGCGCTTTCCCGACCAGGCCGACCTCTGCCAGCATGGCACGACCACAACCGTTCGGGCAGCCCGTCACGCGCAGCACAATGTTTTCGTCGCTCAACGCGTATTTCGCCATCAGAGCGTCAATGCTGTCGATAAACGTCGGCAGGAAGCGCTCTGCTTCCGCCATCGCCAGCGGACAGGTCGGGAACGAGACGCAGGCCATCGAGTTTTCACGCTGCGGAGTCACGGCATTCATTAAGCCGCTCTGCTGCGCAATTTTCTCGATCTTCGCCTTTTCACTTTCCGGCACACCGGCAATGATCAGGTTCTGGTTGGCGGTAATACGGAACTCGCCTTTGTGGATCTTTGCTATCTCCAGCAACCCGGTTTTCAGCGGACGTCCCGGATAATCCAGAATACGACCATTCTCAATAAACAGCGTCAGGTGCCATTTTTTGTCGATGCCCTTCACCCAGCCGATACGATCGCCGCGACCGGTAAACTCATACGGGCGAATCGATTCAAATTTGATACCCGCCCGGCGTTCCACTTCTGCCTTAAAGGTCTCAACGCCGACGCGCTCCAGCGTGTATTTGGTTTTGGCGTTTTTACGGTCGGTACGATTACCCCAGTCGCGCTGGGTGGTCACCACCGCTTCCGCAACGGCCAGCGTGTGCTCCAGCGGCAAATAGCCAAATTCACTGGCGGTACGCGCGTAGGTTTTCTTGTTACCGTGCTCAATAGACAGCCCACCGCCAACCAGCAAGTTGAACCCCACCAGTTTGCCGTTTTCTGCTACCGCGACGAAGTTCATGTCGTTGGCATGCAGATCGATATCGTTCTGCGGCGGAATAACCACCGTCGTTTTGAACTTACGCGGCAGATAAGTTTGACCGAGGATCGGCTCTTCATCGGTGGTGGCGACTTTTTTCTGATCCAGCCAAATCTCTGCATACGCCCGGGTGCGCGGCAACAGGTGTTCAGAGATTTTCTTCGCCCACTCGTAGGCTTCCGCGTGTAACTCGGACTCGTACGGGTTGGAGGTACACAACACGTTACGGTTCATGTCGTTGGCGGTCGCCAGCGCGTCCAGTCCGACCGAGTTGAGCATCTGATGCACCGGCTTGACGTTCTTCTTCAGAATGCCGTGAAACTGAAAGGTCTGACGGTTGGTCAGACGGATGCTGCCGTAAATCGTGTTGTCATGAGCAAACTTATCGATCGCCTGCCATTGTTTAGTGGTGATGACCCCGCCCGGCAGACGGCAGCGCAGCAGCATCGCATGACGCGGCTCCAGCTTCTGCTCGGCGCGCTCGGCGCGAATATCGCGGTCATCCTGCTGGTACATACCGTGAAAACGGATCAGCAGAAAGTTATCACCTTTAAAACCGCCGGTGAGGCCGTCATTTAAATCTTCCGCAATGGTGCCGCGCAGATAGTTGCTTTCCAGCTTCATACGTTCAGCGTCGGACAGCTTACCTTCGACCACCAGTGGCCCTGGATGTTTTTCACTCATTAGTAGACATCTCGCTGATAACGGCGCTCAACGCGCAGCTCACTTAAAAATTCATCCGCCGCTTCGGTATCCATCGCACCGAATTCGGCAATCACTTCCAGCAAAGC
Organism: Citrobacter sp. TBCS-14; assembly: GCF_005280805.1. Taxonomy (NCBI): domain Bacteria; kingdom Pseudomonadati; phylum Pseudomonadota; class Gammaproteobacteria; order Enterobacterales; family Enterobacteriaceae; genus Citrobacter; species Citrobacter sp. TBCS-14. Next base: position 13,206 of record NZ_SZWM01000138.1, on the reverse strand, counting down.
CTGCTCAACGTCTTTCGCCATGCGATTGGCGTCGCCGCAGACATAAATGTGCGCCCCGTCATTAATCCAGCGCCACAGTTCCGCACCTTGTTGGCGCAGTTTATCTTGTACGTAGACTTTTTCTTTTTGGTCGCGTGACCAGGCGAGATCGATCCGGGTAAGTACGCCCTCTTTGACGTAGCGCTGCCACTCCACCTGGTAGAGGAAATCTTCGGTAAAGTGCGGATTGCCAAAGAACAGCCAGTTTTTACCTGTCGCTTCGTCGGCAGCACGCTGCTGCATAAAGGCGCGGAACGGTGCAATTCCCGTCCCCGGCCCAATCATAATGACCGGTGTTTCAGGATTGGCTGGCAGACGGAAGTTGTCGTTATGTTCAATGAACACACGTACTTCACCTTCTTCGCCAACGCGGTCGGCGAGGAAGCTCGAGGCTCCGCCGGCACGCGCACGGCCTTCGACGTCAAACCGCACGGCACCGACGGTCACGTGTACTTCGCTTTCGACTTCCGCCTGTGAGGAGGCTATTGAGTACAGGCGCGGGGTCAACGGACGCAGTAGACCGATTAACGCTTCCGCGTCCAGCTGCGCCGGAGAAAAGCGCAGCATGTCGACGATAGGCGTGGTGGCGGCATAGTGTTGCAACTGCGCTTTATCGCCCACCAGCGGCAGCAACGTTTCACTGCGCGTTAAGGTGGCGTAATTTTCTACAATATTGGCTGTGTTAACCGTCAGTTCGAAGTGCCACTGCAGCGCGTCGGTAAGCGGTAGCAATTTGCCATCAACCGTGACCGGCTCGTCGCCTTTCAGCCACAGCAGTCCAACAATCTCTTTGACCAGCGCCGGATCGTTTTGATACCACACGCCGAGCGCGTCGCCGGGCTGATAGCGCAGGCCGGAATCGCCCAGATCGATTTCGATATGACGCACGTCTTTTTCGGAGTCACGACCGGTGATTTTCTGATTCACGGAAAGCGACGCGCTAAGCGGCGCTTCTTTAGTGTACGGACTGGTATGCACCTCGTTAATCGCACCGCTCGCAGCGGTCTGTACAGAAGGTACAGCAGGCGCTCGTGCCTTCAACACATCAACCAGACGGGCGCGCCACTGCGCAGCTGCCGGTTGATATTCAACATCTGCATCTACACGATCCAGCAAGCGTTCACCGCCAAGCTCCGCCAGTTTGCTGTCGAAGTTTTTGCCAGACTGGCAGAAAAACTCATAAGAGGTATCGCCAAGGCCAAACACGGCGAAGGCGGTATTTTCAAGTTTCGGCGCTTTTTTAGAGAACAGGAATTTATGCAACGCCACCGCTTCTTCCGCCGGCTCACCCTCTCCCTGCGTCGAGGCCACCACGACCAGCAATTTCTCGTTGGCAATATTTTTAAATTTATAGTCGCCGGCATTGATCAGGGTGACATTGAGCTTCGCGGCAATAAGATCGTCACGCAGGGCTTCCGCCACACGGCGCGCATTACCGGTCTGCGAGGCGGAGATGAGCGTGATCCCCGGCATTTCGGCAGCAGGTGCAGGAATAACCGCATTAGCGCCCGGCTGCTGATTCAGCACGCCCCAGAAATAGCCAGAAACCCACGCAAGCTGCGCGGGCGAGAGATCGGTCGTGGCCGCCTGAAGGCGTGCCAGCTGTTCCGGGTTTAGCGGAAGCAAAGCGGAAAGTGGGGCCTGTGTCGTCATGCGTTGTCATGTTCCAGTAAGCAAAGCGGATTTAAGCAATAAAACCCAAACTGAAGATAAGGTTAACGGCGAGAATAGTAACAATTAAAGAAGGGATAGAAATAACAAATAACCAAATGGACTAACCTGTTTTAGCTATAGTTATTAACGGCAAAACAGATTTAATAACCATATGATATATAACTAGTTATTTGATATTGATTGCATGAATGCACTGTCAGGATACTCAGCGCCCGTTTAACTAATGATAAAATTCGTATTATAAGGTACCCTACGGCGGTTTTTTGCATTCTTGAGAGTAGATAATGTCCACCACCCTGTTTAAAGATTTCACCTTCGAAGCCGCTCACCACCTGCCGCACGTACCAGAAGGGCACAAATGTGGCCGTCTGCATGGTCACTCATTTATGGTGCGTCTTGAAATTACGGGTGAAGTCGATCCCCATACCGGTTGGATTATGGACTTTTCCGAGTTAAAAGCGGCATTTAAGCCGACGTACAATCGCCTTGATCACTACTATTTGAATGATATTCCGGGTCTTGAGAATCCGACCAGTGAAGTACTGGCGAAGTGGATCTGGGATGAGATGAAACCGCTGGTTCCGCTGCTGAGCGCGGTGATGGTAAAAGAGACCTGTACGGCGGGCTGCGTCTATCGCGGCGAGTGATTCAGAGTCATTGCCGGATGGCGGAGCGCCTTATACGGCCTACACGTATCTACAAGCGTAGGCCGGGCAAGCGAAGCGCACCCGGCAAAATTTATCAGGCAATATTCAGATATTTATGCGTTTGCATCGACAGACGCCAGTTACGCGCAATGCAGGTATCAATACACAGGCGCGTGGCATCATCCTTCTGACTGATCGGCTGTAAAGCAATGATGCGCGGCTTATCATCGGTCAACGTCGCCAGCAGTTCATCCAGTGCTTCAATGTCGCGAACACGCCCTACCGGATGCTTGATTTCATTGGCGCGTTCCAGCGCCTGAGATAACACGTCATAGCCGCCGCGCATATTCACCTTGGGAGAGACAGTCACCCAGGTGTTCGGCGTACAGCGGACTTCATGCGTGCCGCTGGTTTCAATCTGGCAGCTAAAGCCATTTTTTTCCAGCAAGTCAGTCAGCGGCATCAGGTCGTGAATGCAGGGTTCACCACCGGTGATCACCACATGACGGGCGGTATAGCCCTGACGCTGAATCACAGCCAGCAGATCTTCGCTGCTCGCCGCGCCCCATTTATCACTCTCTTTAGTCTTGGCCAGGATGCTGTAAAGCGAGACTTCCCGATCCTCAAGCTTATCCCAGGTGTGTTTGGTATCGCACCAGGCACAGCCAACCGGGCATCCCTGTAAACGAATAAAAATGGCGGGGACGCCGGTAAAATAACCCTCACCTTGCAGGGTCTGGAACATCTCATTAATCGGGTACTGCATAGTCTTCTCAATGTGGGGATAAACGATAATTATCGCAGATCCCCGCCAAAGTATCATGCCCGATCGTTGCTTTACGAGGCGATCGCCGTGACAAAGCGTGCCGTTATTTGTTGCGGACGGGTGATTGCGCCCCCAACCACTACGGTATGCGCGCCTAATGCCAGACAGTGTGCAGCCCGTTCAGGGGTGTCGACATTCCCCTCTGCCACTACCGGCAGGCTGACTGCAGCCAGTACCTCACGTAAAAAACCACAGTCGTTATCCGCGAGCACATGCCCACGCGTCTCTGCCGTGTAGCCATAAAGCGTCGTACCCACGCAGTCAAAACCCAGTCGTTCTGCGGTGACGGCTTCGTCTACGCTGGCGATGTCCGCCATCAACAGCACAGATGGGTAGCGCGCGCGAATCTGCATAACCAACGCGTCCAGCGTTTGCCCACCTGGACGTGGGCGCGCAGTCGCATCAAGGGCAATAATTTCCGGCTCAACGGTCATTAACTCATCCACTTCCTTCATAGTGGCGGTGATAAACACGTCGCTACCCGGATAATCACGTTTGATGATGCCAATGATCGGCAGTGCGACGCTTTCTTTAATGGCGCGAATGTCCACGACGCTGTTCGCACGGATACCGACAGCCCCTCCCTGTGCTGCCGCCAATGCCATCCGTGACATGATAAACGGGCTGTGCAGAGGCTCATTTTCCAGCGCCTGACAGGAGACAATTAACTTACCTTTCAGCGTATCCAGTACAGTTTTCATTACGATAAAATCTCTTCAACTTCATTTTTGATAATGGTGACGTGCGGGCCATAAATCACCTGAACACCATTGCCACGAATAATCACGCCACGCGCCCCGGTTGCTTTCAGTGCGGCTTCATCAACCTTGCTGCCATCTTTCACCGTCACGCGTAGTCGCGTGGCGCAACAATCCACCTCTTCCAGATTCTCTTTGCCCCCCAGTCCGGCAACCACTGCTGCGGCACGTTCGCTTTGAGGCAACGCATTTTCTACTAACGTTGCGTTCTCACGACCCGGCGTCATCCAGCCAAAGCGGTTGATCAAATAGCGGAAGGTGAAGTAGTACAGGAAGAACCACGGCACGCCCACCATAGGCACGTACATCCAGTTGGTTTTCGCTTCGCCCTGCAATACGCCAAAGAGGATGAAATCGATCAGTCCTCCCGAGAAGGTTTGCCCGATGGTGATATGTAAAATATGGGCAATCATAAATGCCAGGCCATCGAAGAAGGCGTGAATGACATATAACACGGGTGCCACGAACAAGAAGGAGAACTCAATAGGCTCAGTGATGCCGGTCAGGAAGGAAGTCAGCGCAGCAGACAGCAGCAGACCCGCGACAACTTTTTTGTTCTCTGACTTCGCCGTGTGGTACATCGCCAGACATGCCCCAAGCAGACCGAACATCATGGTAATGAAGCGCCCGGACATAAAGCGGGAGGTACCCACATAGAACTGCTGAGTGTTCGGATCGGCAAGCTGAGCGAAGAAAATACGTTGTGTGCCTTCCACTAATTGGCCGTTAACGATTTCACTGCCACCGAGTGCCGTCGTCCAGAATGGCAGATAAAAGATATGATGCAGACCCAGTGGACCAAGCATACGCAGGATAAAACCGTACAACAGCGTTCCCAGATAACCCGTTGCATCAACAAGGCCACCCAGTCCAAATATGAGTTTCTGGAAATGGGGCCAGACCACCGTCATTGCGGCACCGACTGCAATCGCCGCAAGCGAGCTAATGATCGGAACAAAGCGCGAGCCGCTAAAGAAACCCAGAAACTGCGGTAGCGAGACTTTATTAAAGCGACTGTGCAGCGCGCAGGTAACAAGGCCTATCACCACACCACCAAACACACCCGTTTCCAGCGTCTGGATACCCAGCGTCATTCCCTGACCAACAGCACCTGGGTTCTCATGCGCCAGCGTCCCGTTCAGGATCAGCAAAGCGTTGATAGTGGCATTCATCACCAGAAACGCCAGCAGCGCGGCAAGCCCCGCAGTGCCTTTATCCGTCTTCGCCAGGCCCACTGCTACACCAACCGCAAAAAGCACCGACAAGTTGGCGAACACAATGGATCCCGCGCTGGTCATGATAGTGAAGATAGCCTGCAACCAGTCAACATCTAAAAACGGGTAGGCCGTCAACGTATTGGGGTTTGATAATGCACCACCAATACCCAGTAACAGCCCCGCAGCAGGTAATATCGCAATTGGCAGCATAAACGATTTGCCAAACCGCTGTGCCTTTTCAAACCACGTCCCTGACGACGCGCCGCTAAACATATTCATCATTTTTTCATTCCCCTGACAATTGATGAAAATTTTTACCACAAATAATTTTATAAATGAAAATTATCATCAAAATTCTGGAAGTCGATCATACTTTTTTGAAATGACTGGCATCTCTCCCCCGCTTTCCGCCACACTATCGCCAGAGAAACGTATTAAGGATTTTGCATGCCTGAAAATGAAAACCTGCTGCTGAGACTGCGCCAGGGCGTAGACGGATACAGCCGTACACAGCAGAAGCTGGGTGAGTTTGTGCTGAGCGATCCGGCAAAAGTTGTCTATCTAACGATTACCGAACTGGCGCGCGAAAGCGACACCAGCGAGGCCAGCGTCACGCGTCTGTGCCGCACGCTAGGATGTAAGGGCTATAACGAATTTAAGATGGCGCTGGCGCTTGATCTCCAGCACGGACAGCCGATCGAACACGGCGGCGATGAGATTGACAATGTGGTCAATGAATCCGTGCAGGCCTTGCAGGACACCGCAAAATTACTCGACAGGACATTACTCGAAGCTGCCGCCCTCGCGCTGCACCAGGCCCAGTCGGTACAGATTTATGGCGTGGCGGCCAGTGCGATTCTGGGGGAATATCTGCATTACAAACTGTTGCGTCTGGGCAAGCCCGCACAACTGTTCAGCGACATGCATCGTGCCGCCATGAATGCCACTACGCTTTCCAAAGACTCGCTGGTGGTGGCAATTTCCAGTTCAGGCTCCACTCGCGATCTGCTTCATGTCGTTAAACTTGCGCGTAAGCATGGCGTCCCCGTACTGGCACTGAGCAACACGCCGCGCAGTCCGCTGGCTTCACTGAGTGATATCCAACTGGTTGCAGCCAAACCCGAAGGACCGCTGAGCGCTGGGGCGCTCAATGCCAAAGTGGGCGTAATGTTATTAGTTGAATTGCTCACCACATCGCTTATCGCGCTGGATGAAAAGTACAGCGATGTGAGTCAGCAAACCGCCAGTGCGACGCTGCCGCTGCTACTTTAAAGACATAAAAAAACCCGCCGAAGCGGGTTTTTACGTTAAGAGCTAAAGAGCAGGATTACGCCTGACCTTTGATCTCTTTACGACCGTTGTACGGCGCTTGTTCACCCAGCGCTTCTTCGATACGAATCAGCTGGTTGTACTTAGCAACGCGGTCAGAACGGCTCATAGAACCGGTTTTGATCTGGCCTGCAGCGGTACCAACAGCCAGGTCAGCGATGGTTGCGTCTTCAGTTTCGCCAGAACGGTGAGAGATGACAGCCGTGTAGCCAGCGTCTTTCGCCATTTTGATCGCAGCCAGAGTTTCGGTCAGAGAACCGATCTGGTTGAATTTGATCAGGATGGAGTTAACGATGCCTTTGTCGATGCCTTCTTTCAGGATCTTGGTGTTGGTTACGAACAGATCGTCACCAACCAGCTGGATTTTGTCGCCCAGTACTTTAGTCTGGTATGCGAAACCGTCCCAGTCAGACTCGTCCAGACCATCTTCGATGGACACGATCGGGTACTGTTTGGTCAGTTCTTCCAGGAAGTGAGTGAATTCTTCGGAGGTGAATGCTTTGTTGCCTTCGCCAGCCAGAACGTATTTACCGTCTTTGTAGAATTCAGATGCTGCACAGTCCATCGCCAGAGTGATGTCTTTGCCCAGCTCGTAGCCTGCTGCTTTAACCGCTTCAGCAATAACAGCCAGAGCTTCTGCGTTGGAACCCAGGTTCGGCGCGTAGCCACCTTCGTCACCAACTGCAGTGTTCATGCCTTTGGCTTTCAGAACTTTAGCCAGGTTGTGGAACACTTCAGAACCCATACGTACGGCTTCTTTCAGGGATTTAGCGCCAACCGGCTGAATCATAAATTCCTGGATGTCGACGTTGTTGTCAGCGTGCTCACCACCGTTGATGATGTTCATCATCGGAACCGGCATAGAGAATTTGCCCGGAGTACCGTTCAGTTCTGCGATGTGTGCATACAGCGGCAGGCCTTTAGCAGCAGCTGCTGCTTTGGCGTTCGCCAGGGACACAGCCAGAATGGCGTTTGCACCGAAGTTGGATTTGTTTTCAGTACCGTCCAGATCGATCATGATCTTGTCGATGCCAGCCTGATCTTTAGCATCTTTACCCAGCAGAGCCTGAGCAATTGGGCCGTTTACCGCGCCAACCGCTTTCAGTACGCCTTTACCCATGAAACGGGATTTGTCGCCATCGCGCAGTTCCAGTGCTTCGCGGGAACCAGTAGAAGCACCTGACGGCGCTGCTGCCATACCAACGAAACCACCTTCCAGGTGTACTTCGGCTTCAACAGTCGGGTTACCACGGGAGTCGATGATTTCACGACCGATGATTTTAACGATTTTGGACATTAGGTTTTCCTCAGTACAAGTTAAACTAAAACTCCAGACAAACAATGCACCCGGATGGGTGCATTGCCGTTCTAACTTTTTACTTCTTACTTCGCCTGACGCTTCTGATGTTCACTGGCGGCTTTCACAAAGCCGGCAAACAGCGGGTGCCCATCACGTGGCGTGGAAGTAAATTCCGGGTGGAACTGACAGGCCACGAACCACGGATGATTCGGTACCTCAATGATCTCGACCAACTGATCATCACCGGAGCGGCCTGCAACACGCAGACCCGCAGCTTCAATTTGTTTCAACAGCATATTGTTGACTTCGTAGCGATGGCGATGGCGTTCAACAATTGTCGGCGTGCCGTACAGCTTACGCACCAGACTCTCGTCGTCCAGCTGACACTGCTGCGCACCAAGGCGCATCGTGCCGCCCAGATCGCTCTTCTCGGTACGGACTTCGACGTTGCCGTCTTCATCACGCCATTCGGTAATCAGGGCCACCACCGGGTACTTACAGTCTGGCACAAATTCCGTGGAGTTGGCGTTGTCCATACCCACGACGTTACGAGCAAACTCAATCAACGCTACCTGCATACCCAGGCAAATGCCCAGATAAGGAATATTGTTCTCACGCGCAAAGCGTGCCGTCGCGATTTTACCTTCAACACCACGGTAGCCGAAGCCGCCTGGGATCAGGATAGCGTCGAGACCTTTCAGGATCTCAACACCGCGCGTTTCAACATCCTGCGAATCGATCAGCTTGATGTTGACGGTGACACGATTCTTCAGACCACCGTGCTTCAGCGCTTCGATAACTGACTTATAGGCATCCGGCAGCTCAATGTACTTGCCGACCATACCGATAGTCACTTCGCCTGCCGGATTGGCTTCTTCGTAGATAACCTGTTCCCATTCTGACAGATTTGCTTCCGGACAGTTCAAGCTGAATCGTTTACAAATATAATCGTCCAGCCCCTGAGATTTCAACAGGCCTGGAATTTTATAGATAGAATCGACATCTTTCAGAGAAATCACCGCTTTTTCCGGGACGTTACAGAATAATGCAATTTTTGCACGTTCATTAGCCGGAACAGCACGATCGGAGCGGCAAATCAGAATATCTGGCTGAATACCGATAGAAAGCAGCTCTTTTACAGAGTGCTGAGTCGGTTTAGTTTTGACTTCACCTGCCGCTGCCATGTAGGGAACCAGCGTCAGATGCATAAACAGCGTATGTTCGCGGCCAATTTCTACGGCCATCTGGCGAATCGCTTCAAGGAACGGCAGAGATTCGATATCCCCAACGGTTCCGCCGATTTCGACCAGAACAACATCATGACCTTCACCGCCTTCCAGAACGCGTTCTTTGATCGCATTCGTGATGTGCGGGATAACCTGAACGGTTGCGCCCAGATAGTCGCCACGACGTTCTTTACGCAGAACGTCAGAGTAAATACGACCGGTGGTGAAGTTGTTGCGGCGGCTCATTTTGGTGCGGATGAAACGCTCGTAGTGACCCAGGTCCAGANGTCGCCACGGCGTTCTTTACGCAGAACGTCGGAGTAGATACGACCGGTGGTGAAGTTGTTACGGCGGCTCATTTTCGTACGAATGAAACGCTCATAGTGACCCAGGTCCAGGNATCGGTTTCAGCGCCGTCTTCGGTAACGAACACTTCCCCGTGTTGGATTGGGCTCATAGTACCTGGATCGACGTTGATGTACGGATCCAGTTTCATCATGGTTACATTGAGGCCACGGGCTTCAAGAATGGCTGCCAGGGAGGCTGCGGCAATGCCTTTTCCCAGAGAGGATACGACCCCGCCGGTCACAAAAATATAGTTCGTTGTCATGCTGGACCTGAGAAGTTAGGGTGAAACGATGGAATTACCAAGACGGGAAAGTAGTATACCCGAACATGGCGAGCGCCACAAACTTTCATTATTCCTCCTCTTCACCAGGCTCACATTAACATCGGGAGTGAGAAAATAGCCCCTTTGGGGTAAATGTTTTTGACGTAAATCAATCGCTTGTTATTTAAAAAATCACACAAATCGCCCTTGACCGACGAAACCCCTTAGAGATCAATTTCCTGGCGTTTTACCTGTTGCCAGACTTCTTCCATAGTTTCCAGATCAACACCAGTCATTTCCAGACCGCGTTCAGCAACAATCCGTTCAACTTCACGAAAACGTCGCTCAAATTTTTCGTTCGCTTTCTGTAATGCGGTCTCGGCTTTTGTGCCTAAATGGCGGGCCATATTGACCGTGGCAAACAGCAGGTCGCCCATTTCCTCCTCCAGTTTAGCCTGGTCGACGACGGCCTGCTTCGCTTCGAACATGACTTCGTCGATCTCTTCATAAACCTTGTCGACCACCGGTCCTAACGTCTTCCAGTCAAAACCAACATTTGAGCAGCGTTTCTGGATTTTTTGAGCGCGCATCAGCGCCGGTAAACTACGGGGAATATCGTCCAATGCGGAATGTTGGGCTTTCTGCGCACGTTCTTCGCTTTTAATTTGCTCCCAACGGGTTAACACCTCAGTGCTGTTGCTGGCGGAAACATCGGCAAAAACATGCGGATGACGGCGTTCAAGTTTATCGCTGATGGCCGCACAAATATCATCAAAATTAAAGCGCCCTTCTTCCTGTGCCATCTGCGCGTAAAACACCACCTGGAACAGTAAATCCCCCAACTCTCCGCGCAGATCGTCGAAGTCTTCACGCGCAATGGCATCGAGCACTTCATAGGTTTCTTCGAGGGTATAGGGGGCGATGGTGGCGAAAGTCTGCTCTTTATCCCACGGACAGCCGTTTTCCGGGTCGCGCAGGCGCTGCATAATACCGAGCAGTCGGTCGATTTGATTCATTACAAGATCCTGAAAACGTAGGCCCGATAAGCAAAGCGCCATCGGGCATGGTGATATTGCCGGATGGCGGCACGCCTTATCCGGCCTACAAATGATTAATTACCGTGCAGACGACGCGCGTCGATCACATCCGGCACCTGATTGAGCTTGCCAAGTACGCGCCCGAGCACCTGCAGATTATAGATTTCGATGGTCATATCGATGGTGGCAAGCTGCTGTTTGGTATCGCTACGACTGGCAACCCCCAGCACGTTCACCTTCTCATTGGCGAGGATGGTGGTGATATCGCGCAATAAACCGCTACGATCGTTCGCCTGGACGCGGACCACCAGCGAATACCCCGCCGAGTAGCTTTCGCCCCAAACCGCATCGACGATACGCTCCGGCGCATGAGAACGCAGTTCTACCAGCTGTTCGCAATCCGCCCGATGCACGGATATACCGCGCCCCTGGGTGATGAACCCCACAATCTCATCGCCAGGAATCGGCTGGCAGCAGCGTGCGATGTGGTGCATCAGGTTACCTACCCCTTCAACCACCACGCGACCATCATCTTTACGGCGGTTTTGTGGCGCATGCGTTTTCTGCTGCAACTGCTTCAGCGCGGCGGCATCCTGCTCGGCGGCGCTCGGCTTGTTAAACTGCGATTGCAGGAAGTTCACCATCTGGTTAAGACGGATATCCCCACCGCCAATCGCCGCCAGCAGCTCTTCCAGCTCGTTAAAGTTGTAGCGCGGCAGCAGATGCTTTTCGGCTTCTTTCAGACTAATGCCTAAGTGCGCCAGTTCATCATCAAGGATTTGTCTGCCCGCGAGGATATTCTTGTCGCGATCCTGCTTGCGGAACCAGGCATGGATCTTGGAGCGCCCACGGCTGGTGGTCACGTACCCGAGGTTAGGGTTCAGCCAATCGCGACTTGGGTTTGGCTGCTTCTGGGTGATGATTTCAATTTGATCGCCCATCTGCAACTGGTAGGTAAACGGCACAATGCGCCCACCAATTTTGGCACCAATACAGCGATGACCGACATCACTATGGATATGGTAAGCAAAATCAAGCGGCGTCGAGCCCGCCGGTAAGTCCACCACATCGCCTTTTGGCGTAAAGACGTAAACTCTGTCATCAAAGACCTGGCTACGGACTTCATCGAGCATCTCACCGGAGTCAGCCATCTCTTCCTGCCAGGCGATCAGCTTACGCAGCCAGGCAATTCGGTCTTCATGACCCGAACGCGCCGCACCTGAAGCGGTACCTTCTTTGTACTTCCAGTGCGCCGCGACACCCAGTTCGGCATCCTCGTGCATCTGTTTAGTGCGGATCTGGATTTCGATGGTTTTACCACCCGGCCCCAACACAACCGTATGGATTGATTGATAACCGTTGGGTTTGGGATTAGCGACATAATCATCGAACTCGTCCGGCAGATGCCGATAGTGAGTATGTACTATCCCCAGTGCGGCATAGCAATCCTGTAACCGCTCGGCGACGATGCGCACGGCGCGCACATCGAACAGCTCATCAAAAGCCAACTGCTTTTTCTGCATTTTGCGCCAGATGCTGTAGATGTGTTTCGGACGACCGTACACCTCGGCCTTCACGCCTTCGATTTTCATCTCTGAACGCAGGTGACCGACGAACTCATCAATGTAGTGTTCTCTGTCGATACGGCGTTCGTGCAACAGCTTGGCGATTCGCTTGTATTCGTCCGGATGCAGGTAGCGGAAGCAGTAATCTTCCAGCTCCCATTTTAACTGCCCGATACCTAATCGATTGGCCAGCGGCGCATAGATATTGGTGCACTCTTTTGCCGCCAGTACACGTTCGTCTTCTGGTGCGTCCTTGACTTCGCGCAGGTGCGCGATACGCTCCGCCAATTTAATGACCACACAGCGGAAGTCGTCGACCATGGCCAGCAGCATGCGGCGGACGTTATCAACCTGTTCGGAAGAGACCGAATCGGTATGCGTGGCTTTCAGCTGACGTATCGCCGCCATATCACGCACGCCATGGATAAGATTGACGATTGACTTCCCCGCGTTCTCGCTCAGGATGTCTTCGCTGACCACGTTGGCATCCGCCAGAGGGAAAAGCATAGCGGCCCGCAGCGTGTCCATATCCATACTCAGCATAGAGAGAATTTCTACCATCTCCACACCGCGCCACAACAGCAACTCCGCATCCGGATGCCCCTGTGTCTGCTGCAGGCAATACGCCCAGGTTTCGGCTAAGCGTTCACACGACTGCTGGCTGGTGATCCCCAGACTGGCGATCCATTTTTTGGGATCAAACTCACCAGCTTTATTAATATGTGCACTTCTTACCGCAACCATCGTCCTCTCCTTAAGGGGCCTGGCCTGTCGAAGTCGACAAGCCGTACCCATTGGGTTTCAGGCTACTGCGCGCCGAAATCCAGTGGGTATAAGATTCATTACCTATGCTCAAACAGGACCATTGACTCCAGGTGTCCGGTGTGCGGGAACATATCGAGCATCGCCAGTCGCTGAATGGTGTATCCCGCGTTGAGTAACGCTTCGCTGTCACGAGCCAGCGTAGCAGGATTACAG
>NZ_SZWM01001238.1:315-600 GCF_005280805.1 Citrobacter sp. TBCS-14 | reverse complement strand
GTAAAAAGAGATGGCTCTTGGGTTATGTTCCCAGACACCTAACCAGACAGGATCCGATCCCTTTGCCTCAAATTCAGCAAAGCACTTTTGCATCAGTGCCTGTGCAAATCCTTTACCATGGTAGGGCTCATCGACATACAGACACAGAATTTCTCCGGCATGGATGCTATTGACACAGGGAGGAAACTCTTCCCACCTTAGTTGAGCGTACCCAATCAGTTTGCTCTCGTATTCGCAGACTAATGTAATCCAGTCTTGTCTGAGGATTTCTTTCAACTGGATATT
>NZ_SZWM01001238.1:0-194 GCF_005280805.1 Citrobacter sp. TBCS-14 | reverse complement strand
CATTACTCTCTGAAAAGTATTCTTATTTTTGTCCGGCATTACGATAAATCTCGGGCCGATTGATCTGCCAGACAAAATCTTTCCGGTTCAATGGGTTATAACCCAGTTTTTGGTATAGCCAGGGCGCGCTGTCAGTGACCAACATTATCCGTCGCAGGCGTGACATCAACGGATGGGCGTGACAGCATTCGATC
>NZ_SZWM01001237.1:0-536 GCF_005280805.1 Citrobacter sp. TBCS-14 | reverse complement strand
TACCCTGGCTGGCCTGTGCATCCAGATGTAAAAGCAAAGCGGCACGGGCATTAAGAAATTGCAGAACGCCCTGCTCGTTCCACGCCATCACGCCATCATCCATGCTTTCCAGCAGTCCGTACATCTGATTCAGATGGCGGTTAGATTCGGCCAGCAGGCTATCAGTCAGCAAAGAGTTGCCGACTTCTCTGGCAATCGCCAGCGTCAGGGAGAGATCGGAAACGGACTCATGTTCCACCAGGCAGCACAGCGAGATGGAGCCAAACAGTCGCCCGTGGTTATCAAATACCGGCGTTGAGCAGAACGACCACGGATGTAGCGCTTTTTTAAAGTGCTGATCGCCNATCGAAGACCGGCGTCGAGCAGAACGACCACGGATGCAGCGCCTGCTTAAAATGCTGATCGCCAGAGGTTTTTGTCGGCTGCCCTGGCATCGTTGCCAGCGATAGCGCACAACTGCCGATAATGCTTTCCGCACAGTAGCTACCGTCACGAAAGCCAAGTTCCGCCAGCTGTTCCACCGTCTGCGGATCGCC
>NZ_SZWM01000544.1:0-495 GCF_005280805.1 Citrobacter sp. TBCS-14 | reverse complement strand
CTGATGGTTCCCGGTGATTACTTCTTCCCAGGGCTGGATAAACCCTGGCCGCATACGCATCAGTGCATGCGGATGAATTACGTACCGGAACCGGAAAAAATCGAGGCTGGCGTGAAGATTCTGGCTGAAGAGATAGAACGCGCCTGGCGTGAAGGCTGATGGCAAACCCGACCGCCTAATCGGTCGGGTCACGCATTACAACGGCTGTGAACGCAAACGCTGCTGCTGAATTTTTGCGGCGTCAACGCATTGCAACGCACGGGTCGGGCAGGATTCTACACACGCCGGGCCCGTTTCGCGATGCCAGCACAAATCACATTTAACCGCCTGCACNGGCCAGCATACAGCTTTTACAGCCAATGCAACGCGCCTGTTCAACGAAGATATGCCCATGTTCACGACGAATGGCGTGCGTTGGGCAAACATTCGCGCAGGGAGCATCTTCGCATTGATGACAAGCGACCGCCGTCGTAAAGGCGTCGTCTTTGATCACGC
>NZ_SZWM01000541.1:311-697 GCF_005280805.1 Citrobacter sp. TBCS-14 | reverse complement strand
CCATTCGCGGGCTTGAGGAGCGACTGGATGTCAGATTGCTGACCCGTACCACGCGAAGCGTCGCGCCAACCGAAGCCGGAGAACGGCTTATCAACAGTATCAGTCCGCGTTTCGATGACATTGAGTCGGAGCTACTGGCATTAACCGATATTCGCCAGCGCGTGGCGGGGAATATCCGTCTGACGCTCGGGGAACATGCGTTGCAATCGACCGTCTGGCCTGCACTACAGCCGTTTTTGCAGGCGTATCCTGATGTAAATGTGGAAATGACCATCGACAACAGCCTGACGGATATCGTGACGGGACGCTATGATGCCGGTATCAGGCTTGGCGAGCAGGTGGCCAAAGATATGGTTGCTGTCAGGATTGGTCCCGACTGGCGCATG
>NZ_SZWM01000541.1:0-165 GCF_005280805.1 Citrobacter sp. TBCS-14 | reverse complement strand
CCACCGCGTATCAGTGCTGCGATTTCGGGCATGGGCCTGGCATTTGTACCGGAAGACACCGTCGAGCAGGCGGTAGCAGAGGGAGCGCTGGAAAAAGTGCTGGAAGACTGGTGTGAACCTTTTCCCGGTTATTACCTGTACTATCCCAGCCGTAGACAACATACC
>NZ_SZWM01000553.1:0-520 GCF_005280805.1 Citrobacter sp. TBCS-14 | reverse complement strand
GAACTGGTGGAAAAGAAGGTTATCTCATTTCGTCAAAAAGATGTCGCCTATATGGCATGGCGCAATAGTAGCGAAGGACTGGCGCAGCGCTGGTGGCGAGACGCGCTGCTGGCCAGTGAGGAAATTGCGCGCTTGTATCAATGACTCATCCAGACTGAAGCCGATATTGCGGGCAGCGTCAGGATATCATCGACGAGTTGGCCTTTGCCCTCTTTGTGCTGCCATTGCCAGGGGCGTTCCGGGCGGATGCTCTCGGATCCGCACNAGTGCTCATACCAACACGCGCTGGCGGTTTAGCACGCGTGCAAACACCACCACGTTATCCTCGGCGTAAATCACCTGGCACCCACCGTGGCGTAGCGCCTGGATCTGGTGACGTAATTTGGTCAGACGTTGATACAACGCCAGCAGGTCAGCGTCCTGTTTTTCAGGCTGCCACGGGAACGGTTTGCGACAAAAAGGATCGTTATTTCCATCCAGCCCCACTTCGTCGCCGTAGTAAATACAGGGCACGCCAGGC
>NZ_SZWM01000550.1:333-539 GCF_005280805.1 Citrobacter sp. TBCS-14 | reverse complement strand
ATTGTCCTTTCAGTAATCGACATCCCGCCAGCATGCACAGCAGATAAATCATAATAAAGATGCCGTTAGCGTAGATGATTAACGCGTCGAGATTGATTTGCAGCATATAGATGCACAATGTACTGACGACGCAGCAGCCCAATACGGCGTTTAGCGCATTGCCCGGAAGATGGCGAGGGGATAGACGAGCCAGACAGCTCTCAGGT
>NZ_SZWM01000550.1:0-158 GCF_005280805.1 Citrobacter sp. TBCS-14 | reverse complement strand
GCGATGCCGCCGCCGCCATCTGCTCTCCGTACGCACCAAAATGAAGTACAACGACGGTACATGCCCAGTACACGGAACCGGCCAGTAGCAGACCTATCATCAGCGCGCGCGGGAAATCCCGCTCCGGATTTTTGAATTCAGAGGCCAGGTGTGCGAAC
>NZ_SZWM01000555.1:0-575 GCF_005280805.1 Citrobacter sp. TBCS-14 | reverse complement strand
AGCTGCGCAGTCCGCGCCCGCGCTGAATCAGATACCAGCACAGTAAATAAAACGCGGCGATAAACACCACCAGCACACCGAAGGTCGTCACCAGCGGCACATCGTGAATGCCGAGGAAACCGTAGCGGAACCCGCTAATCATGTAGACAATCGGGTTCAGGTGCGACAGTCCCTGCCAGAACGGCGGCAGCAGCGTTAGCGAGTAGAACACGCCGCCCAGGTAGGTCAGCGGTGTCAGCACAAAGGTCGGGATCAGACTGATATCGTCAAAGGTTTTGGCAAAAACCGCATTCAGCAATCNGTCAGCACCAGCGTCAGCGCCACGAAGACCCAGGAGTGCACCTGGAACGGCACGAAGAACAGTGAGATAGCCGTGACCAGAATGCCCACACACAGACCGCGAGCCACGCCACCGCCGACAAAACCGGCGATGATTACGTGCGTCGGTACCGGTGCAACCAACAGTTCTTCAATGTTGCGCTGAAACTTGGCGCTAAAGAACGACGACGCCACATTAGCGTACGAGTTGGTAATCACCGCCATCATGATAAGCCCCGGCACGATAAACTGCATGT
>NZ_SZWM01000554.1:374-543 GCF_005280805.1 Citrobacter sp. TBCS-14 | reverse complement strand
ATTCGTTACATGGCCCTGCTGTTTGTCCCGATTGGCGTGGGGATCATGCAGTACTTTGACTTGCTACGCGCACAATTTGGTCCGGTCGTGGTGTCCTGCACCATCAGTACACTGGTCGTATTCCTGGTAGTGAGCTGGAGCTCGCACATTGTTCACGGCGAACGCAAAA
>NZ_SZWM01000554.1:0-166 GCF_005280805.1 Citrobacter sp. TBCS-14 | reverse complement strand
GCTGAACGATTTACTGCAACCTGCTGTCGTCGCGCTAGCCTATCCGTTATATGAGCAGCTGCACCAAATCCGTGCCCGCTGGAAATCAATCATTGCTATCTGTTTTGCCGGGAGCGTTGTGGCGATGGTAACAGGTACAACAATCGCTTTGTTGATGGGCGCATCA
>NZ_SZWM01000558.1:345-585 GCF_005280805.1 Citrobacter sp. TBCS-14 | reverse complement strand
CCGCTGTTACGCAACTGCTCGTAAAGCTGGCGCAGCAGGTCATCCGTCTGCGTCATGGTGTACAGGTAACAGGAGGTCTCCTTGGACTGGACGAAAGTCTCATATTTTCCTTGTGTACGGTCGCAGGCCTGCGGGTGAGAACCCATTAAATGCAGCACAATCAGTTGCGGCTGGGTGCGTTCGGTGGCCAGCACCTGGGCGGTCATTTTCAACAGCGCTTCGTCACGGGTGTTTTTGTCC
>NZ_SZWM01000558.1:0-205 GCF_005280805.1 Citrobacter sp. TBCS-14 | reverse complement strand
CAGCGCGGTTGGCCAGCGTGACAAAGTTATCCTGGAACTGAGGCTTATTATCGACGACCCGATTTAGCGTTAAGCCGAGCGATTTTTGCGTAGAACCACTGGCGGCAATGTAATCAGCAAAAATGTAGCCATTAACGGTGCTGGAAAACGGCGTGTTATCCCAGTGACCGCCAAACGCGCCTAACGCATCACGACGGGCGCTTTC
>NZ_SZWM01000556.1:345-602 GCF_005280805.1 Citrobacter sp. TBCS-14 | reverse complement strand
GGGGGAATTGCGCCGCTTTCGCGGGCTTTTGGTGCCGCAACACACTCCGGGATACTGTCTTTTAACCGCTTCAGCCAGGCATTTTTAAACGGTGTAAAGACTTTATACATCTCATGATTCCCGGTCATTACCGCGCCCGGTGCCAGAATTACGCTATCGTCAAAACCCTCACAGACCACCTGCGATAATGATTTTTCAACCTGAGCATCGCGCTGGCGTTCGTTGATTTCGTACTGATAGTTATAAAACAGTCGGCT
>NZ_SZWM01000556.1:0-253 GCF_005280805.1 Citrobacter sp. TBCS-14 | reverse complement strand
AGCGCCGTTTGCAGCGCATTCAACTGCTTGCCGACAAACGCCGCCTGACGCGGTGACATATCATGCGCTTTCCACTGTGCGGGCGTGGCAATATATAACGCCAATACCCGTGCCGAACGATCCCGACATGCCGCTGCCAGCGCAAGATTGTCATGCAAACGTAAATCTCGCCGAAACCAGACCAGATGAGTGGTCATAAAACTCCCAAATAAAAATTAAGCTTTGCCGTGTAAACGCAGAATCGCAGGCCAGA
>NZ_SZWM01000298.1:331-527 GCF_005280805.1 Citrobacter sp. TBCS-14 | reverse complement strand
GGAAGGCCGAGGTAAAGCAGATTTGCGCCCGTTCAATCAGCAGGCCGAACCCAACGCCAAACAACATGGCCAGACCCAGCTTCGGCTTGTCCATTGCGGTCAATAGCGCCCAGCCGATCATGCCGATAAATACCAGCATACCGAGGCGGAAACGACGACGCGCTTGTTCCGGTTTTTGCGTCAGCGGCGAGGCGGC
>NZ_SZWM01000298.1:0-172 GCF_005280805.1 Citrobacter sp. TBCS-14 | reverse complement strand
CCGCCTGCAGAATGCGGATCCGACTGCGCGGCATGCGTAATTTGACGTTGTTGGCCCACAGTGCGGCAGCGAAACAGCCGCCGAACATACCGAGGATCATCATCCCGTCGATACGCGTCAGGGGCGAACCTTCGAGGTGGATCAGTTTATAGTATCCCCACTCTTCGGCGTG
>NZ_SZWM01001330.1:731-1006 GCF_005280805.1 Citrobacter sp. TBCS-14 | reverse complement strand
CATTAACCCATTATCTTACAGCGAAGTCATGTCAGATGACCCTGGCCTATTGTGGGGCGTCTATGACACGATAACGGATACTTTCTTCTCCGCCAGCAATCAGGCGCATGTTAAGCAATTTCTGCCGCTGGTGCGCGGTAAAGCCTCTACCTTCCAACTGGACGATCGGTTCTATACCATCGTTCGTTCTGAGAAGCGCCCGATCGCGATTATTGTTTCGACGACCCGCGATCGCGTCCATCAAAATTTCTATCACGAAGCCGCACTCACGATCC
>NZ_SZWM01001330.1:322-619 GCF_005280805.1 Citrobacter sp. TBCS-14 | reverse complement strand
CCTGCATTACCAGCCGATCATCGATATCAAGAATGGTCAATGTGTGGGGGCCGAGGCGCTGATGCGTTGGCCAGGTTGCAAAGGCGAGGTCATGAGCCCGACGGAATTTATTCCGCTGGCTGAAAAAGAAGGCATGATTGAAAGTATCACGGATTACGTGGTCGAAGAAGTGTTCAATGATTTAGGGTATTTTCTTTCAGCGCATCCCCAGATTTATATCTCAATTAACCTCTCAGCTTCTGATTTCCATTCATCCCGACTGATTGCCCTGATCGCTGAGAAAGCGCGTGATTACTC
>NZ_SZWM01001330.1:0-184 GCF_005280805.1 Citrobacter sp. TBCS-14 | reverse complement strand
ATCCTGAAGATTGATAAATCTTTTATTAGTACGCTGGCGACCAACAGTACCAGCCACCTGATTGCCGAACATATCATCGAAATGGCGCAAAGCTTACATCTGAAGACAATTGCTGAAGGGGTGGAAACGGCAGATCAAATGGAATGGCTGCTTGAACGTGGCGTTCAGTATTGTCAGGGGTGGT
>NZ_SZWM01001331.1:0-535 GCF_005280805.1 Citrobacter sp. TBCS-14 | reverse complement strand
CGCGTAACAGGCGAACAGTTTTTTGGGAACCGAGAGTGTCAAAGGCAACCGAACAAAACGACAAGCTCAAAAGGGCGATAATTATTTCAGCGGTGCTGCATGTCATTTTATTTGCAGCGCTGATCTGGAGTTCGTTCGATGAGCACATTGATGCTTCAGGCGGCGGTGGCGGTTCGTCTATTGACGCCGTCATGGTCGACCCTGGTGCCGTTGTTCAACAGTACGACAGGCAACAGCAGCAGCAGGCAAGTGCGAAACGCGCAGAAGAACAGCGTGAAAAGCAGGCGCAGCAGCAGGCCGAGGAACTTCGTGAGAAGCAGGCGGCCGAGCAGGAACGACTGAAGCAGCTANGAGCGTCTGAAACAGCTGGAGAAAGAACGTTTAGCGGCGCAGGAAAAAGTGCGCGAGCAGGCGGAACAGCAGAAACAGGCTGAAGCCGCTGCGGCGAAAGCACAGGAGCAACAAAAGCAGGCTGAAGAGGCTGCGGCGAAGGCTGCTGCAGATGCGAAAGCTAAAGCAGATGCTCAGGCGAAAC
>NZ_SZWM01001324.1:0-913 GCF_005280805.1 Citrobacter sp. TBCS-14 | reverse complement strand
AAAGCCGGTGTTGAAGTGCTGGGGATAAGCACCGATAAACCAGAGAAGCTTTCCCGATTTGCGGAGAAAGAAGTGCTTAACTTCACGCTCCTGTCTGATGAAGATCATCAGGTTTGCGAGCAATTTGGCGTCTGGGGTGAAAAGTCATTTATGGGCAAAACCTACGATGGCATCCATCGCATCAGTTTCCTGATTGATGCCGNCGCATAATGTCGAGCAATCTATTGCGAATCTGTGTGCGCTGGCATGTCGTTCGATGCAGGAAACCGACAAGCAGATCATTGAGATCATGGCCAGCAAAGCGCATTAATCTGTAGGCCGGGTAAGGCGTAACCGCCACCCGGCATAAGCGTTTATTCAAACGTCCCTTTTACGCAGGCTTTCTTCTCTCTGACCACGGCTTTTCCCTTCGCCCACAGGTGATTAACCTCCAGCGCATCGTTAAGCACCAGAATGTCCGCATCGCATCCCACCGCCAAACGCCCTTTATGCTCTAGTCCCAAAAATTCTGCGACCGTACGCGTCAGCGGACAGAGCGCCTGTTCCAGCGGTATGGCATGAACTTTCACCAACTGGCGCACCGTTTCCGCCAGTGATTCAAACCCCGCGACACCGATACCGGTGAGATTACCTAACTCATCAAATTCCGGCTGGCTGCCGTTGCCATCCGAGCTCAGGGTAATGCGCGANGTTCTGGCGCAACGCTGTAGCAATCGCCATTGCCGGATCAACAGGCTCATCAATGCTGCTGGTGATATCGATATAACCGCCCTGGCGGGCATACTCCAGCGCCGCCTGGAACAGCGGTTCCGCACGATTAACATGCGTTGGCAACAGTTTGGTAATCGGGACATCACAGCACTCGAGGATGTTGTACAACGGCTCCAGCATGCGCGGGCTGTCACCCATGTGG
>NZ_SZWM01001325.1:714-900 GCF_005280805.1 Citrobacter sp. TBCS-14 | reverse complement strand
TACGCCAACCGGATCTTCATGCGATCCAAAACCAAGGACGAAGTCCATCACGATCACGCCGACTTCAGGATCGCGCGCTTCCTGCAACAGACGACTAATGCGGTTGGTGGGATCGATCATCGGGTGCGGTTTGCCGTTGGTAAAATCGTCATCACCGAAATCGAGGAAGGTATGCGCCACGCTGCG
>NZ_SZWM01001325.1:344-520 GCF_005280805.1 Citrobacter sp. TBCS-14 | reverse complement strand
AGCACCGCTTTCAACGCCGCCTCTTTAGTACCGCGGGCAAACTGCAGGCCTTTTTCATCCGCAGGCGCGGCTTCACGTCCGAGGAAACACACCACCACGGGCTTATGACAGGCGCGTGCACGTTCCAGCACCTTGCGCGCCACCGCTGGCGCAGGAGGTTTGGAGATAAGCGCGAT
>NZ_SZWM01001325.1:0-180 GCF_005280805.1 Citrobacter sp. TBCS-14 | reverse complement strand
CGTCCACCGGTGCCAATCAGCTGGGAAATTCCGCCGCCAAACTCGTGAATGCGTACGCTCAGCTCCTGGCTACCGGTACCGGACGCACCAATAATTCCGATGTTGCCGCGACGCACTGCGTTGCCAAAACACAGCGCCGCGCCGTTAATGATGGCGGTTCCGCAGTCTGGCCCCATCATC
>NZ_SZWM01001322.1:415-655 GCF_005280805.1 Citrobacter sp. TBCS-14 | reverse complement strand
GGTAACTATCTGTCTTCGCTGCTGGTGGGTAGCGAAGCGCGTCGTCATGGTTACCAGGAAGGTATTGCGCTGGATGTGAATGGTTACATCTCTGAAGGCGCGGGTGAAAACCTGTTTGAAGTAAAAGACGGCATTCTGTTTACCCCGCCGTTTACCTCCTCCGCGCTGCCAGGTATCACCCGTGACGCAATCATTAAGCTGGCGAAAGATCTCGATATCGAAGTGCGTGAGCAGGTGCTG
>NZ_SZWM01001322.1:0-391 GCF_005280805.1 Citrobacter sp. TBCS-14 | reverse complement strand
CGAAGTGCGTGAGCAGGTGCTGTCCCGTGAATCGCTGTACCTGGCCGACGAAGTGTTTATGTCCGGTACTGCGGCCGAAATCACGCCCGTACGCAGCGTCGATGGTATTCAGGTGGGCGAAGGCCGCTGCGGCCCTGTCACCAAACGCATCCAGCAGGCCTTCTTTGGCCTCTTCACCGGTGAAACGGAAGATAAATACGGCTGGTTGGATCAGGTTAATCAATAAACATAAATTTGGGACGGCACGCACCGTCCCAATTATTAGACAGACGGGAGTTAATCAAGCATGCCTAAGTATCGTTCTGCTACCACCACCCACGGCCGTAATATGGCGGGTGCCCGCGCACTGTGGCGCGCCACCGGGATGACCGATGATGACTTCGGTAAACCT
>NZ_SZWM01001323.1:344-519 GCF_005280805.1 Citrobacter sp. TBCS-14 | reverse complement strand
GTCTGTGGCGTCGTCAGGAGCCGAAGATCTGGACCAAGCTAAAGAAAAAACGCGAAAAAGACCCCGAGTGATTTTATTGTCGGATAGCGACGCGTCGGCGTCTTATCCGGCCTCGGGGATGTGATACCCCTCCACCGGTTTGCCTAATCGGTTCTGACACCACGTCGCCAGAAAC
>NZ_SZWM01001323.1:0-177 GCF_005280805.1 Citrobacter sp. TBCS-14 | reverse complement strand
AGCACAATCTCACCGCTGTTAGAGGAAAGATGTCCCGCCACCTTAACCGACTTTTTCTCCTGGCCGTTATCCAGTTCCCACACCCCGTGAGTCATATCCCGTTCTTTGGTGACCAGACAATCATGCCGAATTAATTCCTGTAACGTCATCGGCTCACCGTATTTTTGTAAATACGTC
>NZ_SZWM01001328.1:0-508 GCF_005280805.1 Citrobacter sp. TBCS-14 | reverse complement strand
GTTGACGGATATCGTGACCGATGCGCGACTCAATGAAGAGGTGCGGCAGCAGCTTGAGCAACTGCCTTGCCATCTGACGTTCGCCAGTTAATCTGCATTTTGCGACAGCTGAGGTTCCAGTACCTCAATAAATGCTTCCAGCTGTCGCGTCATCGCCCCCCGACGCCAGACCAGCCACGTATTTAACCAACGCCAGTTTTCACTCAGCGGCCAGGCATTNGTTAACTTGATGGTGTCCCGGCATACTTTCCAGCATCGATCGCGGAATCAGCGCAATTCCCGCCCCGGCAATCACGCAGGCGAGCATGCCGTGATACGACTCCATTTCATGGATGGTGCCCGGCATTGCGCGATCGGCGTGAAACCAGCTTTCAAAGTGGCGGCGATAGGAACAGTTGGCGCGAAAGGCATAGATATTGTAACCATTCACATCGCTGGCCCGTTTGATGGGGGGGTGGCCATGTGGGGTGACAATCATCATCTCTTCACGGTACACCGGCATTCCTTC
>NZ_SZWM01001329.1:269-480 GCF_005280805.1 Citrobacter sp. TBCS-14 | reverse complement strand
ATTACTGCTGTTGTTCTTCGATGAGAGCAACCTCAAACCACAGACCGGGCATCATTTTTTCCAGGCCGTCGGTCAGCATCTTCCCGGCTTCGTGAAGTCTCTCCAGCGGCATCTGCGGCAGGCTTTCCAGAATAAACCACATTTGCTGAGCTTCCACACCTAAGCGGGTTCTGAGCCCCTGTCGCCAGTTCCAGCGACGGCAGGTCACACC
>NZ_SZWM01001329.1:0-257 GCF_005280805.1 Citrobacter sp. TBCS-14 | reverse complement strand
TGACTGTATCAAAAGGCTCTGTTCCTTTTGCCACGGCCAGACATGGTGAACCCTGATAGGCAGCGATATTCTCTCCACCCACCGGAACGGCGTAGCGGAGACTAACGGCATTATAAAGATCAACGATGGGATCAAGTGCTGGCATCGTTCCGTCACGTAATACGCGCTTGCGTAACGCATCCGCTGAGCAAGGGGTACGTTTAGGTTTAGCACCAAACTTTTGAAAAACCTCTGCCCATGCGGTCAGATGCGCTTCC
>NZ_SZWM01001326.1:346-605 GCF_005280805.1 Citrobacter sp. TBCS-14 | reverse complement strand
AGCGTACGGTACCAGATAGGTTGTTACCGAGCCGTCAGCCTCTTTGATACTGACGTCAAGATCCGCTCCCCCTCCAGCCAGCTGCAAATCAGCAATGGAGAACGGGCCAGGCGGAACCTCTTTCTGGTAAACCACAAAACCGTTTTGTTCGATGGTAACCAGCGCGTTGCTTTGCGCAATCCCCTGAACCAGCGGCGTAAAATTCTGCTTTGAGTTTGGCAGCATCTGCATATCGCGATACAGCCGCACGCCACGAAAG
>NZ_SZWM01001326.1:0-174 GCF_005280805.1 Citrobacter sp. TBCS-14 | reverse complement strand
TTATAGTCGCTGTAATACTGGCTGGCATAGTACGAGGTATAGAAGGCATTGATGCCACGATCCCAGTTTTCCGGAGGAACATAGCCATTCTCAAGCTCATCGACATACGCCTGCGGTACGCTGAGATCAAGACGAAACGTGCCGATATTCCAGGCGTAACTGCCTCCCTGTACC
>NZ_SZWM01001327.1:0-493 GCF_005280805.1 Citrobacter sp. TBCS-14 | reverse complement strand
GAGGGCTTTCTTATAGCGTGGCTGGTCGATGGTGAACAGGATCTGATCCTTTTTCACCAGTTGGTTATCATGGATGTTAACGTTGGTAATAAGCCCCGCAACATCCGGCGCAATCGCGACGACATCGGCGCTGAAACGCGCATCACGCGTCCACGGCGACTCGGTGTAATAGACCCATGCGCGGAAAATAGCGATAAAAGCCAGAATGACCAGTACGAGAGTCATGGCCGTACGGGAGAGTTTTCTTGTTAGTGTTTTCACTTCAACCTCAAACGAACAGGCGCGTTATTNGCGCGTTATTAAATAGAACAGACAGCAATACAGCGCAGTGTTAAACAGAGCCGGATGCCAGACAAAATCATAGATGCCAGTCGGAACAAGCACCCGGCGCACCAGCCAGAAAATCGCCAGTGACAAAAGTAATTCGAAAAAAATCGGTGGGAAGGACAGACCAAACACCACGATAACGGGAAACAGACTCATGTTGACCTTG
>NZ_SZWM01000297.1:340-644 GCF_005280805.1 Citrobacter sp. TBCS-14 | reverse complement strand
CGTACTTTGTGCAGGGCAGCCAGCGCCGCTGTCGTTGCGGTCATCCCGGAGAAGTAATCGGCGGTGTACGGGAAGGCAGGCATCGGCTGATCAACGTCACCGTTTTGAATCAGATAGCCGCTGAACGCCTGCGCGATGGTGTTGTAAGCCGGAAGATTGGTGTACTCCTCGGTACCAAACTGGCCGAAGCCGGAAAGGTGGGCGATAACCAGTTTCGGGTTATGTTCCCACAGCACTTCATCGGTAATGCCGCGACGGGCAAAGGCCGGGCCTTTACTGGCTTCAATGAAGATATCGGTGGTTT
>NZ_SZWM01000297.1:0-139 GCF_005280805.1 Citrobacter sp. TBCS-14 | reverse complement strand
GATCCCTGAAAAGACAACTCGTACCCCGGCAAGTGGGCCAAAGGTTGGCATTGGTAAGTGATCCATAATTTTGCTCCTGGCATTTTTTTGCGGTATGTATGCCGGATAAGCACAGCGCCATCCGGCATAATTGCCTGAT
>NZ_SZWM01001250.1:0-506 GCF_005280805.1 Citrobacter sp. TBCS-14 | reverse complement strand
CTTCGCCACCGAAGCAATGATTTTTTCACGGGTCAGCGCTGCACCGCCGCCCTTGATCATCTGCATGTGGCCGTTGATTTCATCCGCGCCGTCAACGTATACGCCAAGGCTGTCCACCTCGTTAAGATCGAACACGTGGANGCCAAGGCTGTCCACTTCGTTAAGATCGAACACGTGGATACCGAGGCTTTTGAGTTTTTCAGTGGAAGCGTCCGAACTGGACACTGCGCCTTCAATCTGACCTTTCATGGTGCCCAGCGCATCAATAAAGTGTGCGGCTGTTGAACCGGTACCTACGCCCACAATGGTGCCGGGCTGTACATACTGAAGTGCCGCCCATCCTACTGCTTTTTTCAGTTCATCCTGCGTCATGATCGTTTCGCCTGTGGTGTGAATATGGTGGGAAAATTCACGCGCATTATAGAACATTGTGCAGAAAAATGTTCCCACACCCGCTCGCAAGCGGCGGATTTCGTCTTTACCCAACCTAAATTTGTGTCATAGTG
>NZ_SZWM01000462.1:225-596 GCF_005280805.1 Citrobacter sp. TBCS-14 | reverse complement strand
GGCAGCAGCATGTCTCATCGATGCAGTACCTGAAATCTATGACTACGTTAGGGGAAAGTAATGTATCAACATCACAACTGGCATGGTGCTCTGCTGGATTATCCGGTGAGCAAAGTGGTTTGCGTCGGTAGCAATTATGCAAACCACATTAAAGAGATGGGGGGAGCAACGCCGGAAGAGCCAGTGTTGTTTATTAAGCCTGAAACTGCGCTGTGTGATTTGCGCCAACCGCTGGTCATTCCGGCGGATATGGGGTCCGTCCATCACGAAGTTGAACTGGCCGTGCTGATCGGTGCAACCCTGCGCCAGGCGACAGAAGAGCATGTGCGCAAAGCCATCGCTGGCTATGGTGTGGCGCTGGACCTGACCCT
>NZ_SZWM01000462.1:0-160 GCF_005280805.1 Citrobacter sp. TBCS-14 | reverse complement strand
GCCCGCTGTCGGGGTTTATTCCGGTAGCGGAATTTAACGGTGATCCGCAGGATACTCAGCTCGGATTAACGGTGAATGGCGAAGTCCGCCAGCAGGGCACTACGGCGGATATGATCCATCATATTGTCCCATTGATTGCTTACATGAGCCGATTTTTCAC
>NZ_SZWM01000457.1:0-199146 GCF_005280805.1 Citrobacter sp. TBCS-14 | reverse complement strand
CGCAGGGGGTCGCGGGTTCGAGTCCCGTCCGTTCCGCCACTTATTGAAAGCCCTGAGTTAACGCTCAGGGCTTTTTCTTTTGCTGTCATTCAATTATTGCTAAATCTGCAAAAATCCTCTGCGTTATACGCTCTTTTTATCTACACGTTAGAAGGCCATACTCCTCCGACTAACGAAGACTGTGATTAAAAAGAGGAAATTTATGACTATCCCTGCATTCGGTTTAGGTACTTTTCGCCTGAAAGACGACGTCGTTATCGCTTCTGTTAAAACAGCTCTGGAACTGGGCTATCGGGCCGTCGATACCGCACAAATCTATGATAACGAAGCCGCAGTTGGTCAGGCGATTGCTGAAAGTGGTGTGCCGCGCAGTGAGCTGTATATCACCACCAAGATTTGGATTGAGAATCTCAGCGAAGAAAAACTGATCCCGAGCCTGAAAGAGAGTTTGAAGAAACTGCGTACCAATTACGTTGATCTGACGCTGATCCATTGGCCTTCACCAAACGATGCGGTTTCTGTTGAAGAATTTATGCAGGCATTACTGGAAGCTAAAGCACAGGGCCTGACTCGCGAAATTGGTATCTCTAACTTTACCATTCCGCTAATGGAAAGAGCCATTGCTGCAGTGGGCGTAGAGAACATCGCGACCAACCAGATTGAGCTGTCCCCGTATCTGCAAAGCCGTCAGGTGGTTGACTGGGCCAAAGCGCACGGTATTCACATCACGTCTTACATGACGCTGGCATACGGTAAGGCACTGAAAGATGAAGTCATTGCCGGTATTGCCGCGAAACATAATGCGACACCGGCTCAGGTGATTCTGGCATGGGCGATGGGTGAGGGATACTCGGTGATCCCTTCTTCGACCAAGCGAGAAAACCTGGCCAGTAACCTGCTGGCGCTGGAGCTGCGTCTGGATGCTGAAGACAACGCGGCGATCGCGGCGCTGGACTGCAACGATCGTCTGGTTAGCCCGGAAGGTCTGGCACCCGAGTGGGACTAATGACCTGACCCAGCGACCCTCTGTGCCCTTTAACCCTCTTTCACAGCTCCTGCGGGAGCTGTTCTTATATGTTCACTCAAAAAGTCGATAAATGCCCGAATGCGAGTGCTTACTGCCCGATCGCTGTAGTAAACAGCGCTGAACGGCATCTCTACTGGCAGGCGTTTATCCGCCAACAATTCGACCAGTTCACCTCGTGCGATCTCCTTATCAATCATATAATCTGAAAGACAGGCAATACCGTTTCCGCTCAGACAAAGTTGTTTTAGCGTTTCGCCGCTGTTAGAAGATAGTCCGCATTCAACCTCATGAAGCTGCCCATCGCTGCAGGCAATCGGCCAGGTATTGAGTGAAACCGGTTCAGAAAAACCGAGACACAGGTGCTGCTTAAGCGCTTCGACGCTCTCTGGAACACCAAATTTCGCAATATAGTCAGGCGAAGCAATAATCTTACGATAGCTGGTAAACAATGGACGTGCGCGTAGGCTCGAGTCAGTCAGCGTGCCTGCACGTATAGCTACATCCACTTTTCGTTCAATAAGATTGATGAACGTCTCTGAAGAGACCAGCGACAGCGTCATCTCAGAATAGCGTTCGCGGAAGGGCTTGATGAGCGGAATCAGGAAATGCAGCATAACCGGCGTTGCGGCGTCAATGCGCAGCAAGCCACGCGGCGTATTGCGAGACTCCATAATTTCCGTCTCTGCGGCGGCCATTTCCTGCAAGATTAGCTGTACGCGCCTGAAGTAACGTTCACCTTCCTCGGTCAGGCTTAGCTGTCGGGTGGTCCGATTGAGCAAGCTGACGCCAAGTTTCATCTCCAGTTTTTTTACGGCCCGACTGACGGCAGAATTGGCCTGTCCCAACTGCTCTGCGGCGCGGCTAAAGCTACCGCTTTCCACGACAGCCACAAAAATCGCCAGTTCTTCTGAGGTTGCTTTCATTTTTGCACCTGAAGCAAAATTATATTGAGATTTTGAATATTTTTGTTATTAAAGCATCCCGGCATACTGCATGTCATCTGATTACTGATGATATGGAGTTTATTTATGCCACTCGCTTTATTCGCACTGACTATAAGTGCCTTCGCCATTGGCACGACCGAATTTGTGATTGTCGGCCTGGTACCGACTATTGCTGAACAACTGGCCATCTCTTTGCCTTCTGCGGGGATGCTGGTTTCAATTTATGCGCTGGGGGTGGCGATTGGCGCACCAGTGCTGACCGCTCTGACAGGGAGCCTGCCGCGTAAACAGCTGCTGGTTGCGCTGATGGTGCTGTTTACTGCCGGTAATTTGCTGGCATGGCAGGCTCCGGGCTATATGACCTTAATTGTCGCCCGTCTGTTGACCGGTCTTGCACACGGCGTGTTCTTCTCGATTGGTTCAACCATTGCAACAAGTCTGGTGCCTAAAGAGAAAGCGGCTTCGGCCATCGCCATTATGTTTGGCGGTTTAACGGTGGCCCTGGTGACGGGCGTTCCGCTGGGCACATTTATCGGTCAGCATTTTGGTTGGCGTGAAACCTTCCTCGCAGTCTCAATGCTGGGCGTCATTGCGCTAATTAGCAGCCAGTTGCTGATCCCGGCGAATATTCCAGGTCGGGCTGCCGCCAGCATCCGCGATCAGGTGAAAGTCTTAACCCATCCTCGTCTGCTGTTGATTTATGCGGTTACGGCGCTGGGCTATGGTGGCGTCTTTACGGCGTTTACCTTCCTTGCACCGATGATGCAGGATCTGGCCGGATTCTCCCCGACAGCGGTAAGTTGGATCTTATTGGGATACGGCGTCTCTGTGGCTATCGGTAATATCTGGGGCGGTAAACTGGCGGATAAACATGGTGCAGTCCCTGCATTGAAGTTCATTTTTGCTGCACTGTTTGTTCTGCTGATGCTATTCCAGTTAACGGCATCCACGCAGTACGCGGCGCTGGTAACGATATTGGTGATGGGGATCTTTGCCTTCGGTAACGTACCGGGATTACAGGTTTATGTTGTGCAGAAAGCGGAACAATTTACCCCCAATGCAGTTGATGTCGCCTCCGGACTGAACATTGCGGCGTTTAACGTCGGTATTGCACTGGGTTCGGTGATTGGCGGGCAAACGGTAGAGCATTATGGCTTAGCGCAGACGCCGCGGATTGGCGCGCTTATCGTACTGGCTGCTTTCTTACTGATGGGCATCAGCGGTCGTCTTGATAAACCTGCGCGGATCACGCTGGGATAACTCATTGATGTAAGTACCCACTTACAAAACAAACTGCAATTGCTCGTTGAAAGTAAGCCTTAAAGTCCCTATAACTGAAGAACCAGTCCGGCTGCGGACTGGTTGACGTTACAGAGGTTTGAAAGTCTACAGTGCGAAAAAACACCTATGCTATGCGCTATGTTGCCGGACAACCCGTTGAGCGGATCTTACCGCCACGGTCGTTTGCGCATATTGGTCAGGCATTACCCGCCGGCGTTCCCTTAAGCAGTGAAGACCGTATTCGCGTGCTGGTGTGGAATATTTTTAAACAGCAGCGGGCAGAATGGTTGTCGGTGCTGAAGAACTTTGGCAAAGACGCGCATCTGGTGTTATTGCAGGAAGCCCAAACCACGCCGGAACTGGTGCAGTTTGCGACCGCTAACTATCTTGCTGCCGATCAGGTTCCCGCCTTTGTGCTGCCTCAGCACCCCTCTGGCGTCATGACGCTGTCGGCGGCACATCCTGTTTACTGCTGCCCTCTACGCGAACGTGAGCCTATTTTACGGCTGGCAAAGTCGGCGCTGGTGACGGTATATCCCCTGCCAGACTCACGTTTATTGATGGTGGTGAACATCCACGCGGTTAACTTCAGCCTCGGGGTGGATGTCTATAGTAAGCAGTTACTTCCCATTGGCGATCAGATTGCTCATCACAGCGGCCCGGTGATTATGGCCGGTGATTTCAACGCCTGGAGCCGTCGACGGATGAATGCGTTGTACCGTTTCGCCCGTGAAATGTCGCTACGCCAGGTGCGCTTTACCGACGATCAGCGCCGACGCGCGTTTGGTCGCCCGCTCGATTTTGTGTTCTATCGTGGTTTGAACGTCAGTGAAGCCTCTGTGCTGGTGACGCGCGCATCCGATCACAATCCACTACTCGTTGAATTTAGTCCCGGCAAGCCTGAACAATAAAGGTGTGTCAGGTCTGCCGTGGGGCAGGCCTGTTAGGGTGCTGTCCTTTATCTTTCACCACAACCGAAGGACAACACAATGACTACACGCTCTCATCATGACAACGTCGAAAAGCAGTTTGGCTCGCAAGCGAATGCCTATTTAACCAGCACGGTACACGCCTCTGGCCGTGATTTACAACGGCTGGCGGAAAGGCTGTCGGCATTTCCACAGGCCAGCGTTCTCGACATGGGATGTGGTGCGGGACACGCCAGCTTTGCGGTGGCACATCAGGTAAAACAGGTCGTGGCGTATGATTTATCGGCGCAGATGCTCGACGTGGTTGCGCAGGCGGCAAAAGAGAAGGGATTAGACAATATCGCTACCCGGCAAGGATATGCCGAAAGCCTGCCGTTTGAGGATGGCTCTTTTGATGTGGTGATTAGCCGCTATTCTGCTCATCACTGGCATGATGTCGGACGCGCGCTGCGAGAAGTGAATCGTGTATTGAAACCTGGCGGTGTGGTGATTGTGATGGATGTCATGTCACCTGGGCACCCGGTGCGGGACATCTGGCTGCAAACCGTTGAAGCGTTACGCGATACCTCACATGTGCGCAACTATTCCAGCGGTGAGTGGCTGTCATTGATGAATGATGCCAATCTGATTGCCGATACGGTGTTGACGGACCGCCTGCCGCTGGCGTTTAGCTCATGGGTCGCGCGGATGCGTACCCCGCAGGTGTTGATTGACGCGGTTCGTTTATACCAGCAGAGTGCGTCTGCCGAAGTGCAGGCCTACTTCGCGTTACAGCAGGACGGGTCGTTCACCAGTGACACGATTATGGTTGAGGCGCATAAAGCGGCATAAATAAAAAAGGCACTGGGGGGAAACCAGTGCCTTAATGTTTATACTGCTATCAGGAGTCCGGCATACCGTTGTTTTTCACAAACAACGTCAGCTGATCGCCCGGCTGCAGATTGTCGGTATCGTTATTCCAGCGCATCACATCCTTGATGTTGACCCCGTGACGTTTAGCAATGCTCGAAAGCGAATCGCCCTTACGTACACGATAGGTAATGCTATCGCTGTTTTTAGCCAGTCGCTGCGCGCTGGTGCCTGCACCTACGGTCAAGCTTTGGCCCACTTTCAGAGTCGAACTACGCAGATTATTCCACTGCTTTAGCTCATTCGCATTCACGCCAAGACGTGAAGCGATGCCGGAAAGCGTATCGCCTGAGCGAACCTTGTAGCTACGGCTGTTCAGCGGCGTGTTATCCGCGACCAGCGTTGACTGTACGGCTGCAATTTCGCCTGACGCCAGGGACTCACGCAGTTTCTCCGCGTGCTTCTTTGGCACCATCACATATTGCGGGCCGCTGACACCCAACGTGGAGCCTTTCACGCCAGCATTGAAGGTCTTCAGCTTGCTGACGGAAATACCTGCCATATCGGCAACCTGAGCCATCTCAACCGGACTGTTCAAGCGAACACGTGCCAACGCGCGGCTTTCGTCTGTGGTTGGCAGACGCACGCCATAACGCTTGCTGTTCTTGAGAATATCACTCAATGCCAGCATTTTGGGCACATACTGCTTCGTTTCCTGAGGCAGAGGGAGTGACCAAAAATCGGTGGGCTTGCCACGAGATTTGTTCGCTTTCATTGCCTTCATCACGCGACCTTCACCGCTATTATAAGCAGCAACGGTCAGCAGCCAGTCGCCATCAAACATCTTGTTCAGACGCTGCATCATGTCCAACGCGGCAGTGGTGGAAGCCACAATGTCGCGACGTGCATCATAATTGCGGGTCTGCTTTAAACCATAATTGCGCCCCGTGCTCGGAATGATCTGCCAAATGCCTGCGGCATTGGCGCCAGACGTTGCGTGAGGATCAAAAGCGCTCTCCACTATGGGTAGGAGTACCAGCTCCATCGGCATGTTACGTTTCTTAACTTGCCCGGCTATCCAGTACATATACGGCTCTGCCCGTAACGTTACATCGTGGAGATAGCTCTTATTGCGTAAATACTTCTGTTTCTGTTCGCGAATCCGGTTGTTTTCCGGAATTCCCATCTTTAGCTCGTCACCAATGAAAGCCCACAAATCCTGATCGGCGGCGATAGATGTCCCATCGTCCATCCAGCGCGCCTGGCTTGTAAACTTTCCTGCTTCCCCTTGACCAGCTGCAGAAAGGCTCTGTGCGTGTTGTTGGACGTTACCAGTATTCTGGCACCCAACAAGCAGGACAGAGGCGAGTAATATCGCTTTTGCCTTCATGTGTGTGTCAATAGTTGCTTAAAAGACGACCGATCATAACGGCGAAGTTTTCAAAAGGCAACCCGGAATTGTCAGAACGTATCTTTCTTTGACCTTAACCACGCAAAACGCGCTTCAGGTTGTTGCAATATTGTTTCTTTGTTGATTTCATTAATTAAATCAATATCTTCCGTTCTTAAAAAAATATTATTTCTGCGCTCATTTTTCAGAATTACGGGTAGTGTCATTTGATTTTTTACGCGTAACTCATTAACTTTACGATAATAATCATTTATAGACGGATCGTGCGGGAGGATGCTTAAGGCAAACTTCATATTTGCTAAAGTGTACTCATGTGCGCAACAAATTAACGTATCATCCGGAAGGGCACTTATTTTTTTAAGTGATTGATACATTTGTAATGCTGTGCCTTCAAAAAGCCGGCCGCAGCCGCCGGAAAACAGCGTGTCGCCGCAAAACAGATAAGGGTGGCTGAAGTAACAGATATGTCCTAAAGTGTGACCCGGCGTGGCAAATACGCTAAATTCATGCCCTAAAACGAGTGCGATATCACCCTCTTCGACTACACGTGTGGTTCCCTTATCTTGTGTTTCAGCAGGTCCATAGACCACTATTTGTGGAAAGCGCTGCACAAGTTCTTTCACGCCGCCAACGTGATCATGATGGTGGTGGGTAAGTAAAATAGCCTCTGGCACCCAGTTGTGCTCAGCAATGGCTTGTAGCACCGGAGCCGCCTCGCCAGGATCGACAATCAGGCAATGATT
The DNA here is from genome assembly GCF_005280805.1 of Citrobacter sp. TBCS-14. Classification (NCBI taxonomy): domain Bacteria; kingdom Pseudomonadati; phylum Pseudomonadota; class Gammaproteobacteria; order Enterobacterales; family Enterobacteriaceae; genus Citrobacter; species Citrobacter sp. TBCS-14. Next base: position 191,962 of record NZ_SZWM01000457.1, on the reverse strand, counting down.
CTCATTATTGGTCAGGACCCAGATGTAATTGTCATCAAAGGCGGGAATACTGTTAAGATTCATAAATTACCTCTCAATGCGAAACGGAAGGTTGTGATGAAACCGGCAAGGCTCCCTCAAACTGTCGTAGCGCCCGTGAGCTGGGATGATTTACCCTGGGGCGAACACTATCGTGAGGCGCTGGAGTATCAGCTTAACCCGTGGTTTGCGAAAATGTACGGTTTTCATCTGCTTAAGATTGGTAATTTAAGCGCAGAAATCAATTCCGAAGCGTGCGCGGTTTCTCATCAGGTCAATGTTTCTTCGCAAGGCTCGCCGATGCAGGTGCTGGCGGATCCTCTGCATCTTCCCTTTGCCGATAAATCTGTTGATGTGTGCCTGCTGGCGCATACGCTGCCGTGGTGCTCCGACCCGCATCGCTTACTGCGTGAGGCCGATCGTGTGCTTATCGATGACGGCTGGTTAATACTGAGCGGATTCAACCCGGTCAGCCTGATGGGCCTGCGCAAGCTGGTACCGGTATTACGTAAAACATCACCTTACAACAGCCGGATGTTTACGCTGATGCGCCAGCTGGACTGGCTTTCGTTGCTGAATTTCGAAGTGTTGCACGTCAGCCGTTTTCACGTTTTGCCCTGGAAGAAGCAGGGGGGGAAAATGTTAAGTGCGCATATTCCGGCGTTGGGATGTATGCAGCTGGTGGTCGCGCGCAAGCGAACTATCCCGCTTACGCTTAACCCAATGAAACAAAACAAAAGCAAAGCGCGTATCCGTCAGGCCGTTGGTGCAACCCGGCAATACCGTAAACCGGACGCTTAAGCTTCGGGTTGATACCCAACATCATCCTGTGTAGGACTCATCGCCGCGGCGCGGGCAAGCTCGTCGCAGCGTTCGTTTTCCGGGTGGCCAGCGTGGCCTTTGACCCATTCCCACTTGATTTGGTGCTGACCCAGCGCCGCATCCAGGCGTTTCCAGAGATCGACATTCTTGACCGGTTTTTTGTCTGCGGTTTTCCAGCCGCGTTTTTTCCAGTTGTGGATCCACTGGGTAATACCCTGGCGCACATACTGGCTGTCGGTACTGAGCACCACTTCACATTGTTCTTTAAGTGCTTCCAGCGCGACGATGGCCGCCATTAGCTCCATGCGATTATTAGTGGTGAGGTTGTATCCTTCGCTAAAGGTTTTTTCTCGCCCGCGAAAGCGTAAAATTGCCCCGTAGCCGCCTGGCCCTGGATTTCCCAGGCAAGAACCGTCGGTGAAAATTTCTACCTGTTTAAGCATCTCTGGTAGACTTCCTGTTTTAGAGATCGATATAAACGATAAGTCTGACATAAATGACCGCTATGAGCACTGGAATTACACGGCAGATCGTCCTCGATACCGAAACCACCGGTATGAACCAGATCGGTGCCCACTACGAAGGCCACAAGATTATTGAGATCGGTGCGGTTGAAGTGGTGAACCGACGCCTGACCGGCAATAACTTTCACGTTTACCTGAAGCCCGATCGGCTGGTGGACCCGGAAGCGTTTGGCGTACACGGCATCGCGGATGAATTCCTGCTCGATAAGCCCACTTTTGCTGATGTTGCCGATGAGTTTCTTGACTACATCCGCGGTGCGGAGCTGGTCATCCATAACGCATCGTTTGATATCGGCTTTATGGATTATGAGTTTGCAAAGCTCCATCGCGATATCCCGAAAACGAACACCTTCTGTAAAGTGACCGATAGCCTGGCGCTGGCGAGGAAGATGTTTCCTGGCAAGCGTAACAGCCTTGATGCACTATGCTCGCGTTATGAGATAGACAACAGCAAGCGTACCTTGCACGGCGCATTGCTCGATGCTCAGATTCTGGCCGACGTTTATCTGATGATGACCGGTGGGCAGACCACGATGGCATTTTCCATGGAAGGTGACAGCCAGCAGCAGAATGATACCGGGATCCAACGGATTGTGCGTCAGTCCGGCAAGTTACGTGTTGTTTTCGCCACTGATGAAGAGTTAGCGGCCCATGAGTCGCGCCTTGACCTGGTTCAGAAGAAGGGCGGAAGTTGCCTCTGGCGGGCATAGTTTGCGCGTTTACCGTGCAGAAATGGCTATTCGGGTGATTTTTGCAGCAAACGATTAAAAACGTGAGAAAAAGCGTTGACGAGGGGCGAGGCAATCCGTAATATTCGCTTCGTTCCCAAGCGGAACACAACGCGGAGTGGTAGTTCAGTTGGTTAGAATACCTGCCTGTCACGCAGGGGGTCGCGGGTTCGAGTCCCGTCCATTCCGCCACTATTCAGAAAGCCTGAATCAGCAATGATTCAGGCTTTCGTCGTTTTAATCCGCCCAAAATACCCATCCCCCCCCCTGGCTGGCTATCAATCTCCCTGTCCTGTCGATCCCGGCAGCACATCAGGTCATCCTTAACCTGATGAATAGCGCAGTGTGCTTAACTGGAGAAGCGATTCATTACGCAGGCAAAGCGGGGTGAAAAATTATCGCCAATCAGAACCGTCTCTTTATTCAGGTGCTTCAACATATACAGTTTGTCAGTACGTTCGTAGGCATCGAAGAAGAGATAATCCACAGCATCCGTTGCGTTATCATCAGGCGATTTCTCACGTCCCTCGGGCGTTAGCATGAAGACCCCCGCGGTATGGCCGAGCGGCCGTGCGTAACGGAAGAACAGTTTGCGGTTAACGCTGAACTCGCCTTCATCACTTTTTAATTTCCCTTGTACGGACAATGAGAGATGCCCGGAATTGTAGCTGGTTATCAGCAGGATCCCATTGAGCTCCTTTTTTGTATTATGAATGTCGAGTATCGACGTGAATTCCGAGGAACAGGAAAAACTGATTTCCTTTTTCTTAGCATCTCCGGCGACGACGAGAAAAGCGATAGCCGCCAGTCCGCAAATGGCAATCATGACGGACCACAATAATGGAGAGCGATCGCTTTCCTGTTTCATATTATTCCTCATGATGGCGATACTGGCTGATGCAATGGTAGTAGCCGAGGTTGAGTCCGCATTCTGCCGCAAACGACCAGTCAACCAGATTATGGTTGCTCGACCAGGTATTGAGATACAGCTCTTTTGGGGTTGAACAGTTCGGGTTAATGCCGACGGATTTAAAAATATCCAGCGCCTTCTTTTCAGTAATGGTGTCTGTGAGGGCATTCCCTAATATATGTACCCGGCATTGCTCGTAATCGATGGTACGCAAAATAGAGGCATCGGTCATGGCAATTTCATTTGGTATCCACGTTAACCAGGCTGTTGCCAGTACGGCGATGCCGGTAATTAATGCGGTGATTGCTATAGGCCATCGGTTTTGTTTTTTTGTCTTTCGTACCGATGTAAAAGAAGCGGTACTGGTGAGGGGCTTTTTTTCTTCTTGCTGCTGAATATTGATATTGACGTCACCCATTCGAAATCCCGTACGCGGAATCGTTACGATGTATTCTGCCGGGTGCCCCGTCGACGTTATTGCTTTGCGCAGAAATGAAATGTGCTGATTGAGATTAGCATCTGTCGCTCTAGCGCCATTATGCTGGAATACATTGAGTAGAATCTCGTCGCGCGTGGAGATATCTTTACCATTTTGCAACAAATACATCAGTAATTGTACTGCTACATTATTCAATGTGGCTATCTCACCAGATGAGATATCTTTTAGCGTATTTTTATGTGGTTTAAATACTAATCCATCACCAATAATTACGGATTTAATCTTATTTATTGGTATATGAGAAATCACGGATATCTCCTTTGATGCAACAAAGCATGGAATCTCACAGTCGAGTGGTTGAAGCAATAGCATAACATAATTTATTTATGAAAAATGACTGTGTTATTGAACGTTTTATTAATGTTTTTATAACAATATTTCAATGTTTATCTGAACGTGCGCTATTATCCTTTCCCATTTCTCCTATCTTATTGTCATTCCTCGTTTTTGATATCCATTGGCATTTTTACAAAACTTTCATAAATACATTGCTCCTCCTTTTTAAGCTAAATAAAAAAATATCCAATAGATAAAAACACTATAAAAGATATAAATGATAGGTATTAACACTGGTTTTCTTGCGATTTTAGGCGGTTTTTGCGCGATAGATCGGTGTGATAGCGGGGAGGCAACATGATTCCCTGAGTTTGATTGAAAGCACGATTTTTCGTTGTCTCATTTTATTGCCGATTTAATATAAGCCCCGAAACAGCGTGAACGGCTGCGGAGGGTATTTCGGATGAAATGCCAGTAACGTTCAAAATCAAGGGTGGTTCGAGAAGGAATGTTTGCAAGGTAATGCGCGTCTACCACCTGAAGACCCATATTTCCCAGGAAAAGTAGCCTGTGGAAATAGCACGTCAAAATAACCAGAACAGAAATAAGGTTTAGAAGTAATATGAAAATGAAAAATGTGGCCGTCGTCTGTGCACTGATGGCAGGAATGACTTTTACTGCCTCTTCTGCTTTCGCTGCAAAAAGTGTAGAGCCGACCAACGGTAAAATTCATTTCACCGGTTCACTGGTGAATTCAGCATGTGGCCTGGCACCGGAATCCAGCCCGGTACAGGTAAACTTTGGTGAAATCCCAACGTCTCAGTTAAAAGACAACCAGCGTGCTGGTGTTAAACACGCCAAAATCGTTCTGCAGGGCTGTGATACCACTGTCGCCAAAACCGCAACCGTAACATATACCCCAGCAACAATTGACCAGGACAATAGCGCGCTGGCTGCATTTACTTCAGGTACTGCACAGGGTGCGGGCATCGGTATGATTGATAGCGGCAACCAGGATGTAAAATGGGGTGAAGCTGCCTCTCAGGTTAATATTACCGATGGTGAAAGTGACATCGATTTTGTGGCTTACCTGCAGGCAAATAATGCCTCCGCAGCGGTCACTCCGGGTGATTTTGAATCTACCGTTAATTTCCAGATTGACTACCAGTAATGGTCTGCAGCAGGCGCATTAATGCGCCTGCTTACGCCTTCCCGCGAATAAATGAAAGGAAATGCGGTTATGCCTGAATGGCGAACGTTACTGCTTTTTATCTTTATCTCGCCTGCGTGGGTCATGGCTGGCACTGCGCCTGTCGCCAGCACGCCCGGCAAAATGCGCATGCGGGGACATATTATTGAGGCTGCTTGCTATGTCGATCCGCGCGATCGTTCGTTGTTGGTTGAATTTAATGATATCTCCGCTCGGGATATATCCGGGAGACCAGAAAAAGTCTCTGCGCATGGTTTCAGTATTCATTTGCTGGGATGTTCATTAGGGGATTCTCGACATTCAGAGAATGTGTTTCAGCGCGCAAATATCACTTTTTCCGGCATGCCCGATCGCGACAACCCTGATTATCTGAGCGTGCAGTCGACGACTGAAGATTTAGCGATAGAAATATTTGATAGCACCGGACAGCAAATTCATCTGGGGGAGCCTTCTCCGGATTATGTCCTAAACCCTGGAAAAAATACGCTCAATTTTACAGCTTATTTAATCTCCCGCGACGGACGAATGACATCCGGCGAATTTACTGCGGTTACGCATTTTGTTGTGAATTATCTCTGAGCTGCTCCGGCAATTTGGGTATCTGAAGGTTTGCGAACGAAAATGATTACGCTGAAAACAGATAAAAAACGTCTGGCGCTTATTATTGCTCTGGTCTGCAGCGCTTCATGGGCTGAGGCGGATGAGGCTATTGAATTTAATACCGACGTCCTGGATGCCAGCGACAGGCAAAACGTAGATTTGCAGCGCTTTTCTGAAGGCAACTTTGTCACCCCCGGGGAATATTTGCTGGATGTTCGTATTAACGGGCAGGAGATCCCACAGCAGTCGATTCGCTATATCACCGATCCTGACAATAAACATAAATCTCTGGCGTGCCTGTCACCACTACAGCTCGAATTACTTGCGCTCAAAGAAGACGCATTGGCGCATATTCATCCGATTACCGCGACCTGTCATGACATATCCCGCCTGCCGGGCGTGGTGTTGAATAACAGTGCCGGACTTCTGGACATTACCGTGCCGCAGGCATGGATGAAATATACCGATCCTGACTGGACGCCGCCGGAACGTTGGGATAATGGCGTCGCGGGGCTGATTTTTGATTACAGCGTGTCGGGTCAGGCCACCCACTACGAACAAGGCGGAGGTCATTACCGCTCGCTGTCGGGCTATGGGCAAACGGGGTTCAACCTTGGTGGCTGGCGTTTTCGCGGGCAGTATCAGGCCGATTACTCTTCTGATAATCAGCACGGGCAGATTAACTGGGATCAGATCTACGCCTATCGTCCATTGCCCATGCAGGCTGCGAAGCTGACGGTGGGTGAAATCTATCTGAATTCTCAGGTCTTTGATTCTGTTCGCTTTACCGGGGTTAACCTCGCCAGCGACGAGCGTATGCTACCGCCAAATTTGCAAGGCTACGCGCCTGAAGTTCACGGCATTGCCCGCAGTAACGCCAAAGTGACCGTCAGCCAGCAGAAGCGCGTGATCTACCAAACGACCGTTCCTGCGGGGCCGTTTAATATTCAGGATCTGCATGCTTCGGTACGCGGCACGCTGGATGTGCGGGTAGAAGAGCAAGATGGCAGCGTGCAAACTTTTCAGGTCAATACCGCTGATATTCCTTACCTGACACGTCCGGGCTATGTTCGCTACAACACCGCCGTCGGTAAGCCTTCACTCTATAACCATGATGTCCAGGGGCCGGCATTTTACAGCGGTGATTTTTCATGGGGAGTGAGTAATGCCTGGTCCCTGTACGGCGGGGCACTGCTAACAGGTGAACGCTACAACGCTTGGTCGATGGGCATCGGGCGGGATCTGAGCTGGCTGGGTGCGTTGTCGGCTGATGCGACGCAATCCGTCAGCCGGGTGAAGCATCAGGACGAACAAAAAGGCATGTCCTTTAAGCTGAGCTATGCCAAAACCTTCGATGAATACAACAGCGCCATCACTTTTGCCGGTTATCGTTTTTCACAGCGTAGCTTCCGTTCTTTCTCGCAGTTTCTCGATGAGCAATATAAAAATAATAACAGCGCCGGGAACGAGAAAGAGATGTACACCATCACCGGTAATAAGACCTTCTTTGCAGACGATCCGCGCCTCTCCACGACGCTGTATCTGACCTATACCCACCAGAACTACTGGGATCGCCGTTCGCAGGATCGCTATGGGCTGTCGGTGGGTCATAGTTTTTCATTTGCAGGCATTCAGGGGATCAGCACCAACCTTGCCGCATATCGCTCCGAGTACCAGGGAAAACGGGATGACAGCCTCTCGCTCTCGCTGTCTATTCCGTGGAGCGATGGCCGCTCAATGGACTATGAGCTGCAGAACAACGGCAACCAAACCAGCCAGATGGTTTCGTATTCCGATAACCGTGACCGAAATAATCCGTGGCGCCTGCGCGCCGGACTCTCCGGCGAAGGCCATACCGCCTTTGACGGCTACTACCAGCACCGGAGCATGATGGCCGAGCTGGAATCTAATGTCAGCTGGCAGCAGTCACGCTACTTCTCCGTGGGCGGCACCTTGCGTGGTGGTTTTACTGCAACCCGTCACGGAGCGGCGCTCCACAATAGCCAGGCATCGATGAATACCGCCCGCGTAATGGTTGACACCGACGGCGTCGCTAACGTGCCGCTGAACGGCGAACAGGCACACTCGAACCGCTTTGGCATTGCCGTGGTACCGGATGTCGTGAGTTACCACAGCTTTGATACCCGTATCGACGTGGACACAATGGATGAGGATATTTCCGCAGCCAAAGCCATCGTCACCAACACCCTGACTGAAGGAGCGATTGGCTATCAGCGCTTTGCCGTCGCACAGGGGCTAAAAATGATGGCCCAACTGCGTATGAAAGATGGCTCGGTACCACCGTTTGGCGCCGAGGTGTTTAACGCCAACGGCGTGAGTGTCGCCATGGTGATGGAAAACGGTGAGGCCTGGATTGCTGGTGTGAAACCTGCCGAACGCCTTTCCGTTGCCTGGGGAGGGCGCGCGCAGTGCCATCTGGCGGTGCCTTTGCAACCTAACCCGGAAGGTAACGTCCTGTTGCCTTGTGAATAATATTAACTACCTGAATGAAGTGAACCATGAATAACCAAGCTATTTACTCCGTGCAGCGCTGGCTGAAGCCGGTCGCCTGCGGTTTGCTGTTTGCCGCGGACATCCATTCCGCGTGGGCGGGCATTGCGCTTGACCGTACCCGGCTGATCATCACCGGCGATGCGCGCTCTGTTAGTGCGAACTTAAGCAATACGAGCCCGAGCATTCCATTCCTCGCGCAGTCATGGGTGGAGGACGCCAGCGGGACAAAAATCACCTCGCCGCTGATGGTTTTGCCGCCGTTGCAGCGCATTAATGGCGGGCAAAAGGGCATTGCCCGGGTAACAAAAACCGGCGGCATTAACGCATTGCCGCAGGATCGCGAAAGCCTGTTCTATCTGAATGTTCGTGAGATTCCACCTAAGCCAGATAAGCCAAATGTGCTGCAACTGGCGATGCAGTCACGCATCAAACTGTTTTACCGTCCGTCGACAATTGTGCCTGAAACACCCGGAGCGGTATGGCAAAACCAGCTGGTGTTCCACAAGCAGGGCGCCCGCTGGACCGTGAATAACCCGACGCCTTACTTCGTGACCTTAATTGGCTTGAGCCGCAAGCCGGAAGCGCAGGGCGGCGGCAGGCTGACTGACTTCCCCGGAATAATGATCTCGCCTAAGTCGTCTCTTGATTTCAGCGTGAAAGAGGGCGATGTCAGCCAGTTCAGCATGATGTACGTGAACGATTTTGGCGGCCATCCCGAACTGAAATACCGCTGTACAGACAATGTGTGTCAGGCATTGCCGATGGAGCAACAGCCCCGGTAACAGGACTCGGTAAATGAAAAAAATGCTTTGCGCCCTGCTGATGCTGGGAGTGGCCGGGATGGTTCAGGCCAAAAGCGGCCGTCAGGATATGAGCCATGTGTCCGGCGAGTATGGCAACGTTCGCTTTCACGGTCGTGTTTATGTCTCACCGTGCGTGCTGGATATGGCATCGCGCGATCAAACCATCAACCTTGGCGATACTTCTGCCCGCCGGTTTCACCAGGGAGGCGATCGTAGCGATTCGGTGTTGGTCACGCTGTATCTGAACGACTGCTTAAAGGGCTCAGGTCATGCCCTGCAGGATTTTCCCGGGCAGGCCAGCGAAATGCCTGAGCTGGCGCACAGCACGGTGGAGCGTGGCGTCTCGCTGACGCTGATGGCCGACAGTTCTCCGGGAAACAGCGATCTGGCCCGGATCCATGGCAATGTGCGAGGAGCAGGCATTCGGCTGATGACCGAACGTCAGCAACCGATCCATCTAAGCCAACCGCAGCGCATGTGGATCCTCAAACCTGGAGATAACGCTATTCACTTTCTTGCCGCGCTGGAGTCTATCGGGCGCGAGGTCAGCGCTGGTGAATTTCGCGGTCTGGTGAGACTTAAGCTGGAGTATCTATGAGCGTTTGGCATAAAACGTTGTTCTGGACAGCGCTGGCTTGCTGTCCGCTGACGGCGCACGCATTTAGCCAGGGAGAGGGTGAACCAGAGGGCGGGGCACCGCATCAGTACGATATTGAACTGAGTTCGCTGGATGTCAGCAAAAACCACGTTGGTGGTCGAACGGAGCCGTTTCCATGGAATCTGGGGAGCTGGTATGTAGTGAATTTTTATTGCCAGCAGGCCGATATCTCACGAGAACCTATTTACTACACCACCACCACCACGATGCCACCTTCAAGTCAGGGGGCGAACCGTTTCCGACTCAATGAGTATCTGGATGTCGATGTTCAGGTATGGGTCGCCGGGGGCTATAAGAAATATGTCCAGGCTCCCTTTACCAATGTTTCAAACCGCAACAACAGCAACACTTGCAAAAAGCGAAAGGGCTACGTGCGCGCCAGTAATGTTGAAAGTGGTTCGAAAGGGAAAGTGACGTTTATTGTCACCAAACCCATTATTAACGGTATCAGTATCACTTCTCAGTCGTTGCTGGAGGTCGCCGGGCGCATGGGAAGCGGTGGACCCACACCCACAACGGCGATTTCCCGCGTGGTGATTAAATCCGGGCTGATTACCGTGCCGGATAAATGCACCTTTAACCGGGGCGATAAAATCAGTATCGAATTTGGCGATTTGCCCGGTTCTGCCGCCCGGCTCAATGGTTCCAATTTCAGCAAGTCGATCCCGATTCATGTGTCCTGCGAAGGCGGCAGTTTTGATCAAGGGGCGCTGAACATCAATTTGGGCGTACAAACCACCACGGCTTCAGGCACGGCGGGGTTTAACGATCATTTCCTCGGCACCCTCAGCAGCGGAGAAAAACGCGACGACCTCGGTATTGTCCTGAAGGATGAGAGTGGAAGCATTGTGGTGCCGAATCAGTTCTATAACGTCAAGGGCTTTTACCAGAATCAGGGCGACTGGAACCTCACCGCCGCGCCGGTAGCGAAGCCAGGCGTGGGTAGCGTTAAGGTGGGGGAGTTTGAAGCTTCGGCCACCGTTGTTGCGCAGTTTCAGTAAGGTAATGCCATGATATTCAGGACGTTAATCACGCTCAGCGCGCTGCTGATCGGCGGTACGGTGCAGGCCGACACCAAACTGGTCGGCGGCGATATGCACTTCCACGGCACCATCAGGGCGCTGGCCTGTAGTATTGCGCCGGGTGGCGACAAAATCGAGGTCGATTTCGGGCAAATCGCGACCCAGGATCTTTATCTTGCCGGGCGCGGTAAGCCGGAAAAATTCAGTATTCAGCTCCGTGATTGCGATCCTGATGTCTTTCGTGGGATCTCCGTGACCTTCGGCGGCACTGAAGATGCGGAACTGCCCGATCATCTGGCACTGGATAGTCACGAGCAGGGGGGCGCATCAGGGATCGGCATAGGGATGAGCGAAGAAGACGGCGCGGCAATCCGGCTTGATGAGAGTACGTCAGTGACAGACATTACCAAAGGATCGATGACGCTGAATTTTCTGGCGTGGGTCGAGGCCCAGCCGACAGCGTTGAAAAATCAGTCCCTTGAGTACGGTCCTTTTAGCGCCAGTGGGACCTGGACGCTGAACTATCAATAGTATGAAAAATACACTGAATCGCCTTGCCCCGCTGCCTGCGCAGAGAGTATTTCTCGGGCTCAGCCTGTTTTACTGGTGCGGGGCAATGCACCTTTACTGGCCGAATAATGGCGGCAGCGGCCTGTCGTTACCGCTCAATATTTTGGCCTGGATCTACGCAGTTGTATTAGCCGGCTGCGTATCCGTACGACCCCCTCGCCAGGTCTGGCGCGTCACCTTGCCTGCCGTCGGGTTTATCGCAGGCTCACTCATTCTGACGTTGCTCTGTCTGATGACGCCCGCAGTCTGGCAACCTGAGTCACTGTTGGTGGCTGGGGCGCTGTTGGGCGGTGTGCTGGTTTATCTGGTGGTGCTGCAAATTCCGCTGGCGGCGAACACCCTGACGACATTACTGGCGCTGTTATGGGGAGCCAGCCTTATCGAGTGCCTCGTCTTCGTCTATCAGTATTGGCATCTACCGGGCGTGGGCTACTGGGAGTTTGCCTGGTGGCGCAGTACGCGGCCCTACGGCATTTTTCAGCAGGTTAACCTGATGGCCAGCTTCACCGCCTGCGGCACCCTGCTGTCGGTAGTGTTGGCCCTGCGACTACGCGGCAGAAAGATAATCGCCATGGTGTTTGCCCTTGGTGTGATGGGGTTTGTGCTGCATGAATCACAGTCGCAAACCGGGTATTTGTCACTGGTCGTCGGTGAAGCGCTGCTGCTGATGATTTTCCCCGCCCGGCGGCGGACGTTACTGCTTCTTGTGCTGCCGCTGGTGGTCGGAATGCTAGCAGGAGCGGCCGCGCGCCATGTTATGTCCGTTGCGACGGTCGAGCACTTGACGTCATCGCAGGTGCGCTGGACGGTATTGAAAACGTCGCTGGCCCTGTTTATGGCGCGACCGTGGACGGGCTGGGGCATCGGCAGCTTTCCCGCTCTGTTTCTTGACCGCGCGGGCCATCTGGGACTGAGCAGCATGTCGCACCCGCACAACGAGCTGGTGCTATGGATGGTCGAAGGCGGCATGGTCGGACTGGCGGGCACGCTCTGTTTTATTGCCGGAGGGTTCTGGCTCTGGCGGCGTGGCGATCGCTGGCACCGCGCCTGCATGGTGGCGGCGCTGCCGGTGGCGATTCATATGCTGACTGAATATCCCGTCAGGCAGTCGACGCCTCACTGGCTGCTGCTGATCCTGCTGCTACGTTGTGCGGATCGCACGGAAAACGCGTATCGGCTGGCGCTGTCGGTGACGAAAGGGATGTGCGTGACCGCGTTTATTACATTTTTGCTTTTAACACCGGTATTGCTCCTCACGCTACAAACGCAGCAGCAGTTGACGATGGTGGAGCGGCGGGCAGAGCAGTGGCGACTGGCCAAATCGATCCCGGTAGGGGGCTGGTTGCTGGTCAGTCGCTACCGGTTTGATGTTGCAATGGGCGATGTGCAACGTTATCAGCGAACCCGGGATACCCGCTGGCTGGCGCACGTTCAACGCTGGGCGCCTGACTATGTACGTGTTCATCCTGACCCGAACGTCTCCTACATCCAAATCTTGCTGGCGCTCAAGCAGCGCGACATGCCCGCAGCACGTCGTCTGGCGGCACGCTTTTATCGTGAATACCCGAACGATCGCCGTATCCCCTGGCTGCAGGATGCCCGACGTCCTTTTAATCAAAAAATGGAATGACATGAACAGACCAAACGAACAGGCTCAATATCTACCCGCACGTCCCCGCAATGCCGAGCTGCTGCGGATAACCGGGATCCGTTTACAGCACATTCATTTTTTTGATGACGCCTCGCTGGATGTCCGTGAGGTGTTGAGTCAGGTTCGGACGTCGTTACCGCTGGATCTTTTTTTCAAGCACCTTTCCACAACCGCGAAGCAGCAACTCTTTCTTTGGCAAATGCAGCGGGTACTGGCGCTGCCGGGAAGCTACTCCCTGAATGTGTCTGTCCGGATGCTGACCTGCATGTCGTGGGTGACACGATTGATTAAACGGGCGCATCAAGGGCGTATTGTGATCGAAATTCAGGACCCAGGCACCATGATGCGTCTGGAAAAGTCAGAACAGCAGGCGGTGTGTATTGCGATAAGATCCCTGGTGCGCCACGGGTTCCGCGTCTGGCTGGATGATGTATCGCCCGAGCTATTTTTTGTCTGGCGACTGTCTGGGGTTCGGTTCGATGCCATCAAAATTGAAAGCGGAATGTTTCATCAGTTCAGAGAATCGGAGTGGCAGCTGAGAGTTCTCATCAACCAGTTTCGCGGGCTGGGCGAGCGGGTGGTGATCGAGGGGGTGGAAACGCCGGAGGATTATGCCATCTGTCGCGTAAGCGGTGCCGATGCCGTGCAGGGATTTCTGTTTGCGCAAGAAATAATGCCTGAGCTGACAGCCTGAACCATTGCTGGTTCAGGCTTATGCCATTACTCGCCCAGCGTCTGTGCGATATCTTTTTGCACCAACTTACGCTGCTCTGGTGTGAGGACTTTGCTCAGGTCAAAGTAGTATTTCACGCGGTAGTAACGTGCCTGCTGTTCGATGTTGCTGAACGCGGCAAGCTGTTTCTTAACAGCGGCATCATCCCATTTTCCGGACTTGATCACGTCAATCAGCACGCCGTCTTTAACGTCGTTCACCGAAATCTGGCTGACATTGGTTTCCAGCTGTTGGTGCAGCTTTTTAATCTGCGCCACCTGGTCATTGCTCAGTTTCAGGTGCTGTACCACTGGATCCTGGGCCGGGGCCGGAACGTTGGATACGTTTGCTGCAAGTGTGCTAAAGGAGGCACCCGCCAGGGTAGCAGCCAGCAAAGTCATGCGTACAAATTTCTTCATTTTGATATCCTGATAAGGGAATTTACGTGTGATTATCATTTTCAGAATACGTTGCCTGAGGCATGTCGCCACGCGAATTTGTTTTGCGGTTAGTTACGGAGTGAAACAATCCCGCCACGGGGAAACCGTTCCGTAACGGGAGAGAAGATATATCTCTATAGCGTAAACGGGTCGGCATCCTGCCAGGCTGGAAACTTCTCGCGATACTCCCGCAATGCTGTAAGCGACAGCTCAGCATCAATCCGCGTGGCCTGGTGCGCCTCGGCGGTGGCAATAATTTCCCCTTGCGGGTTAATTACCCGGCTGTCCCCGCGATAATGATGGCCATTGCCATCGCTACCAACCCGGTTACATCCTGCTACATAAGCTTGGTTCTCAATTGCCCGGGCGACCAGCAGTGCCTGCCAGTGCAGTGAGCGTGGTGCAGGCCAGTTTGCGACATATAATGCCAGGTCATAATCCTCGCGATTGCGTGACCATACCGGAAACCGCAGGTCATAACAGACCAGCGGTAAAATACGCCAGCCGCGCCATTGAACAATGACGCGTTCTTCTCCAGCCTGATAATACTGGTGCTCGTTCGCCATGCGGAACAGGTGGCGTTTATCATAAAAATGAACGCATCCTTCGGGTTCTACCAGTAAAAAACGATTTACCGGGCCACGTTCTGACTGTAACGCGGCGCTGCCGGCGATTAGCGCATTTGTCTGCTGCGCTTTGGCGTGCATCCAGCGAACAACCTCTTCCTGCGTAAGCGACGTGCTGGCCGCTTCCATCGCAAAGCCGCTGGTAAACATCTCGGGAAATACAATGACGTCTCGTCCGGTGATGGTTTCAAGCTGTCGGTCGAAATGGCGCAGGTTAGCCGGGCCATCCATCCAGATCAGTGGTTGTTGCAGTAGGGTAATTTTCAAACCAGGCACAATCGAGGCTCCTCGTTGAACAGCATTTTGACACTGTAGCATGAGCATTACCGAAAATGTGGCAATAAAAAGCCCCGCGTTAAGCGGGGCTGGAAGTCGTGCGCGATCGCTATGCCGCTTCGACTTTACGCACTTTCTCTGGCAACTTTACCGGCTGGGTCGCCAGCTCCTCAGGGTCAAAATCATCCACGTTGATGCTGCGCAGACGGCTCTCTTCCGCTTTCACCAGAATCGCGGCTTCGTCTTTATCAATCAACCCTTTTGCCAGCGCGTTACGCGCCAGTTCATCCAGGCGGGTAAACGGCAGGTTTTTACCCAGCTCTTTGCAGATACGCTGGTGGATAGGGTCGGCGGCAATCACGTCCAGCAACGCTTCTTCCAACAAGCCGACCGGATTGTATTGGCTTGGCGTCAGGTACTGACCGCGACCGATGCGTGAACGGGTTGCGCTCGGCACCTGCAAAATCTTCGCAACTTTATGATCCAGTTTGTCAGAAGGCGCATGGTAGTGGCGACCGGTCGGGAAGATAACCACATTCAGCAGCCCGGCAACGAAACGGTTCGGGAAGTTTTGCAGCAGATCGTCCATCGCCTGTTCCGCTTTATACAACGCATCCTGTACGCCCCAGTGAACCAGCGGCAGGTCGGCTTCATGGCGGCCTTCGTCGTCATAACGCTTCAGCACGGCGGAAGCCAGATACAGCTGACTTAATACATCGCCCAGACGCGCGGAGATACGCTCGCGACGCTTCAGACTACCGCCCAGCACGGCCATGGAGACATCTGAGAGTAATGCCAGGTTGGCACTCAGACGGTTCAGGTGCTGGTAGTAACGTTTGGTGGCATCACCGGTTGGCGTGCTGCTGGTAAGCCCGCGCGTCAGACCGAGCCAGAAACTGCGTACCTTATTGCTGCCGACGTGACCAATGTGCTTAAACAGCAGCTTATCGAACGCATTCACATCGTTGTTCTGCGCCGCCGCCATCTCTTCCAGCACGTACGGATGGCAACGAATTGCCCCCTGGCCGAAGATCATCATGCTACGGGTCAGAATATTGGCACCTTCAACGGTGATGGCGATCGGGGCGCCCTGGTAAGCACGCGCCAGGAAGTTGCTTTCGCCCAGCATAATGCCTTTACCGCCAGTGATATCCATCGCATCGATGATTGACTGCTGCCCGCGGTGGGTACAGTGATATTTCACGATGGCGGAAAGTACCGCTGGTTTTTCGCCGAGCATAATACCGTAGGTAATCAGCGACGCCGCGGCGTCCATCACGTAGGCGTTACCGGCAATACGCGCCAGCGGTTCTTCAATACCTTCCATCTTGCCGATAGAGATTTTGAACTGGCGACGAATATGCGCATAGGCACCTGTTGCCATGGCAACCGATTTCACGCCACCTGTCGAGTTAGATGGCAGCGTAATGCCGCGCCCCACAGACAGACATTCCACCAGCATACGCCAGCCCTGACCGGCCATCTTCGGGCCACCGATAATGTAATCAATCGGTACAAAAACATCTTTACCCAGCGTCGGACCGTTCTGGAACGGGACGTTCAGCGGGAAGTGGCGACGACCAATTTCTACACCCGGTGTTGAGGTGGGAATCAGCGCGCAGGTAATGCCCAGATCTTCTTCGCCGCCCAGCAGTTTTTCCGGGTCGGAGAGTTTAAACGCCAGGCCCAGCACGGTGGCGATAGGGGCCAGCGTGATATAGCGTTTGTTCCAGGTCAGGCGCATACCCAGCACCTGCTGACCCTGCCATTCACCCATGCAAACTACGCCGGTATCCGGAATCGCCCCTGCGTCGGAGCCCGCTTCCGGGCTGGTCAGCGCAAAGCAAGGGATTTCCTGACCACGCGCCAGACGCGGCAAATAATGGTTTTTCTGTTCTTCGGTGCCGTAATGTTGCAGCAGTTCACCCGGGCCTAATGAGTTAGGTACGCCAACGGTGATCGCCAGGATCCCGGAGACGCCGGAGAGTTTTTGCAGTACGCGAGCCTGTGCATAAGCAGAGAATTCCAGACCGCCATACTCTTTCTTGATGATCATCGCGAAGAAGCGGTGCTCTTTCAGATACGCCCACAGTTCTGGCGGCAGATCCGCTAATTCATGGGTGATCTGGAAGTCATTTGCCATGCGGCACGCTTCTTCGACCGGACCGTCAATAAAGGCCTGCTCTTCTGCCGTCAGGCGTGGCTGCGGATAGCTGTGCAATTTCTTCCAGTCCGGTTTGCCCTGGAACAGATCGCCTTCCCACCAGGTGGTACCGGCATCAATCGCTTCTTTCTCGGTGCGCGACATCGGCGGCATAACCTTACGGAAGCCGCGGAACACTGGCGCAGAGATCATGGATTTACGCATCGGCGTAAAGTTAAACGGCACCAGAATAATGGCCAGAGGAACCAGCAGCCAGACCGACCACAGGCCAGCTACGCCGAGCGCAGCCGTCCATGCGAGCAAAATTACGCTGCTGAGAAACAAGCTCACGCGGTGATAAAACAATACGCCGAGCAGAACAATCGTTGCGAGAATACTCAAAATCATCATATCGAAAAGCTCCCTTGCTTGTAGGAGGTCTGACCACTTGTGATGATATGGTTGTAGTGGATGTAAATTCTTTTAGCAATGTGTTTACAAAATAATTACAACAAAGCTCACATTGTTGTTGTTTTCACCGGCACAAAAAATCAAAAGCCACAGCCATTCCTGTGGCTTATGCTTCTCGCCTGTAGTGCTATCCGGTACACTGCATCTTGTCATTTACATTCATGCTGAAGGATATCCTCATGTACCAGGATCTTATTCGTAACGAACTGAGCGAAGCGGCGGAAACGCTGGCTAATTTTTTAAAAGATGACGCCAATATTCACGCTATTCAGCGCGCGGCGGTCCTGCTGGCAGACAGTTTTAAAGCGGGTGGCAAGGTACTTTCCTGCGGTAACGGCGGCTCCCATTGCGATGCAATGCACTTTGCTGAAGAGCTGACCGGGCGCTACCGTGAAAACCGTCCGGGCTATCCGGCGATCGCTATCTCTGATGTCAGCCATATCTCCTGCGTCAGCAATGATTTCGGTTACGATTATATTTTCTCTCGCTATGTTGAAGCGGTAGGGCGTGAAGGGGATGTCCTGTTAGGCATTTCGACCTCCGGTAACTCGGCAAACGTGATTAAAGCCATTGCCGCTGCACGTGAGAAAGGAATGAAAGTCATCACCCTGACCGGGAAAGATGGCGGCAAAATGGCCGGCAGCGCCGACATTGAAATTCGCGTCCCGCACTTTGGCTATGCTGACCGTATTCAGGAAATTCACATTAAAGTGATTCATATTCTGATTCAGCTGATCGAAAAAGAGATGGTTAAGTAAGAAGGCTATTGCCGGATGGCGGCTGAAGCCTTATCCGGCCTACTTGCGTTTTGCGTAGGCCTGATAAGTGTAACGCCATCAGGCAGTTCAGCGTTTTAAGGTAGGTGATATATGTGCGAACTGCTCGGGATGAGCGCCAATGTGCCAACCGATATTTGCTTTAGCTTCACCGGGCTGGTTCAGCGCGGGGGAGGTACCGGGCCGCACAAAGACGGCTGGGGGATTACGTTTTATGAAGGTAAGGGTTGCCGTACATTTAAAGATCCGCAACCCAGCTTTAATTCGCCTATCGCCAAACTGGTACAAGACTATCCCATCAAATCCTGTTCCGTGATTGCTCATATTCGTCAGGCGAATCGGGGAGAAGTGGCGCTGGAAAATACCCATCCGTTCACGCGTGAACTGTGGGGGCGCAACTGGACCTATGCCCATAACGGACAGCTAAGCGGTTATAAATCGCTGGAAACCGGTAATTTTCGTCCGGTCGGAGAAACCGACAGCGAAAAAGCGTTCTGCTGGCTGCTACATAAGCTGGTTGAACGTTATCCGCGTACGCCGGGCAACATGACTGCGGTGTTTAAATATATTGCCGTCCTGGCCGGGGAACTGCGTGAGAAGGGCGTCTTCAACATGTTGTTGTCCGACGGGCGCTACGTGATGGCGTTCTGTTCGACCAATCTGTTCTGGATCACCCGCCGCGCACCTTTCGGCGTGGCGACGTTATTGGATCAGGATGTAGAAATCGACTTTAGCTCCGAGACCACACCCAATGATGTGGTCACCGTGATCGCTACGCAGCCGCTGACGGGCAATGAAACCTGGCAAAAGATTATGCCAGGTGAATGGGCGCTATTTTGTCTCGGGGAGCGTGTAGTTTGACGCCAGCTGTGGCTGAATCACTTCATGGCTCAACGGTTTGCTAACGACGTAACGACCATCGACCACGGAAACAGTCGGTGGCTTACGCGTCTGTTCAAAATAGTCGTATCCCGGTTTTAGCTGTGACCAGAACTCTTTGTAATACGAGTTCTGGTGGCGCTTCATGTTGGCATCGGTCATGCGGAACGGGTAAATGCTGACCTGCACGCTGGACTGGCCAAATACTAACGCCCCAGTGACAAACTGGAAAATCTCATCAATGCCGTTGTCGGTCATGGCATAGCAGCCGACAGAAACGCAGGCGCCGTGGATCATCAGGTATTTACCTTCGTATCCGTGCGCACGATCGTAGGCGTTGGGAAAGCCAATATTAATCGCTTTATAAAAGCGGCTATCCGGTTTGAGCTGACCGCGCTGTACGCTGTAAAACCCTTCCGGGCTTTTAAAATCGCCCTGGCGCTGCTTGGGTCCTAACCCGCCGGAATAGTTACAGATCTTGTAGCTGTCGAGCAATTGATACTGTTCGCCCATCTTGACGTACAGATCCAGCGTGCGTTCTTCTTTAAAGATCTGAATATAGACAGGAGATCCCATCAATTGCTGCTTATATTCTTTGCTGACAGGTGCAGTTGGACTGCTACTGCTCAGCAAACCGGCAAATGAAACGCACGGTAATAAAAGCATCGCAAGAAAAAATGCGATTTTACGCATACTGCTTATTCCTTGATAAAACGGTTACACACGCCAGGACGGCAAATAGAGCCGCCAAATCGGATAAATCTGGATTTGGAGCGCTCACATTAGCACCAAGAAAGTTTTTCGCAAGTTTCTCGTGCTGCGTTTACACTTTAGTTTCTCTTTATACGCAAAATTGGACTTAAAGACAGTCAGACAGCGGCGTAATTTGTCGCTGCTACCCGTCCATTGCATAAGATTAATACTGACTTTCTAATCTATTGAATTTAAAAAATTAATCTATTAATAATCAAATATTAAAAAAGATACCCCGCCAATAGCAGTACACTGCGCCGAACGTGTTTGACCAGGTATTCTTTTTTCATGTCTTTTGCCACTGCACCCCGACGCCTTTTGCCGGGCCTGCTGTCTTTGTGTGTCGTGTTGTCATTACCGTGTATCGCCAAAGTTCAGCCTGTCTTATCAAATACCCCCTTAAACTATGCGGCGCAGTTGCGTATGCGTAATCGTGCCCGTTTACTAAAGCAGTATCATGTGCAGGTAAAAAAGCAGGCCAGCTACGTGGTAGAAGGTAATGCGGAAAGTAAAAAGGCATTGCGCCAGCAGAATCGCGTGCAGATTAAACAGCACCCGGAGTGGTTCCCAGGTCCGCTTAAAGCCAGCGATCATCGCTGGCAGGAACTCGCCGAAAATCCTCATTTTCTCAGTAGCGATCACCTGCACAACATCACCGAAGTGGCGATTCATCGCCTTGAGCAACAGTTAGGTAAACCGTATCTGTGGGGGGGAACCCGTCCGGATGAAGGCTTTGACTGCAGCGGGCTCGTTTTCTATGCCTACAATAAAATTCTGGCGGCGAAACTGCCCCGTACTGCCAATGAAATGTATCACTATCGGCGGGCGACAATTGTCTCTAATCGCGATTTACGTCGTGGTGATTTACTGTTTTTCCATATTCACAGCCGGGATATTGCCGATCATATGGGCGTCTATTTGGGGCAGGGGCAATTTATTGAGTCGCCACGTACCGGCGAAACGATCCGGGTCAGCACCTTGTCCGAACCTTTCTGGCAGGATCATTATCTCGGTGCCCGACGAATTCTGACGGAAAATACAATTCTGTAATAGTCAGGCGGTACTTTCAGCACCGCCTCATCACGCGTTAGCTCAACGCGCCCATAATTTTTAATTCCAGCTCATCCGGCACTTCATTATACGACAGCACCTGTAGCCCCGGCGCGAACAGACGAGCATAGCGAGCGAGCAGCGGACGTAACTGTGGAGCGACCAACAATATCGGTTCTTTCCCCGCGGCTTTCATTTGTTCTTTTATCTGCGGCATATTGGTCTGGAACTGATTAAGCATATTCGGATCGACCGGTACGCTGTCGAGCATCACTTTGCCACTTTGCTGTGCCTGATTGACCACGTTTGCCAGTAAATTCTCCAGTTCACTATTGAGCGTGTAGACCGCCAGCTCATCTTTGCGTACAAACGGGTGAGTAATACTGCGACGCAGCGCAAGACGGACATCTGCCGTCAGCAGAATGGGATCTTTGGTGGTCGCGCTGCTGGCAACCAGCACGGTGGCAATGGTAACGATATCGCGTAATGAAACGCCTTCGATAAGCAGCGTCCGGTAAACCTTCAATAACTGGCTGTAATTCAGCGCTGCACTGAGATCTTCCGCCAGACGCGGTGCCATGGACGACAGGCGGTTATGTAACTGCGTAATATCATCGTAATTAAACAGATCGGGAATATAGCGACGAATAATCTTATTCACGTGCGTGGCAATGACGCTGGCGCTGTCAATAACCTGATACCCCATATTTAATGCCTTGGCTTTTTGCGCCGGCACAATCCAGGTAACGGGCATCCCGTAGGCCGGGTCGTTCCCTAACACGCCATCTATTTCGCCGTAAGTTTCGCTGGAGGGTAGCGCCATCAGCTTATCTGAGGGGATATCCGCCTCATCCGCTTTAATCCCATTGATGAAAATGGCGTACTGCGTGGGTTTCAGTCTGAAGTTTTCGCGGATACGAATTTCAGGCAGCAACACGCCGTTGCCGTCAGAAATCACCTGCCGCACGCCACGAATACGCTGGGTCAGCGGATTACCTTTCGATTTATCGACCAGCGCCACCAGCTTATAGCCCAGACTCAGGCTAATGGGCTCAATTAACGGAATGGTTTCCCAACTGACCTGCTGCTCGGTGGTTTCGGTGATGGTTTTGGTCAGCGTTTCGAGATTTTTCTCTTCAGTCTCGGCGACTTTCGGACGCTTGCTCATGCGCCAGGCGGTGAACCCTAACAGCGCCGTAAAAGCCAGGAACGGGAAATGTGGCATGCCCGGCACAACGGCCAGCACGAACATAATGCTGGTGGCGGTATAGAGCACCGAAGGGCTGGCCAGCAGCTGGCTACGTACGTCGGTAGCAATATCGCCGCTGTCGCTGACGCGCGTGACGATAATCGCTGCCGCCGTCGACAGCAGCAAAGACGGGATTTGCGCGACCAGGCCGTCACCGATGGTCATCAGCACGTATTGCTGGAACGCGGCCTCAGCGCTTAAATCGTATTTAAAGATCCCAATACAGACGCCGCCGATCAGGTTGATGGCCAGGATCATCATCCCGGCGATAGCGTCCCCACGCACGAACTTTGAAGCACCATCCATCGCACCGTAGAAATCTGCCTCACCCGCCACGTCTTTGCGTCGTGTTTGCGCCTGCGCCTGGTTGATCAACCCGGCATTCAGATCGGCATCAATCGCCATCTGTTTACCGGGCATCGCGTCCAGCGTAAAGCGGGCGGACACCTCGGAGATACGTTCAGCACCTTTGGTGACCACGATAAAGTTGATGATCATCAGGATGATAAACACCACAAAGCCGACTACGAAGTTACCGCCGATCACCACCTGACCGAAGGACTCGATCACTTTACCGGCGGCACCGGCACCCATATGGCCATGCAGTAACACCACGCGCGTTGACGCCACGTTTAGCGTCAGTCGCATCAGGGTGGTAATCAGCAAAATGGTCGGGAACAGGCTGAATTCGAGTGGTCGTTTTGCGGAAACGGCCACCAATAGCACCATCACCGCCAGCACGATGTTAAAGGTGAACAGAATATCCAAAAGTGCAGGTGGTAACGGCAGGATCACCATCGCCAGAATACACAGGATCACCAGCGGCACGCCGATATTGCCGTTACGCAGCAGCGCCATGAATTGTTTAGTTATTTTCGGCATCCAGTTTAAGAACCTCTTTTGGAATGGAAATATGTCTGTTCAGTGAAGGGCGTGCTTGTGCTCCGTCACGCCAGTGTTTCATTTGCAGGACGTAGGTCAGGACGTGGGCAATCGCCCGATAAAGTTGAAACGGAATTTGCTGATTCACCTGGGTGGTGTAATAAACAGAGCGTGCCAGCTTGGGAAACTCAACGACTTCAATGTTGTTCTCTGCAGCGACCTGGCGGATATACAGTGCAATTTCATCCGTGCCTTTGGCGACAACGAACGGCGCGGCGGCGCGAGCATGGTCATACTGTAAGGCGACGGCGTAGTGCGTTGGGTTGACGATCACTACGTTGGCCTTCGGTACCACTTTGCGAATTTGGCCCATCGCCATTTGCCGTTGCAAACGCCGGATCCTCGCTTTAACCTCTGGTTTACCTTCCTGGTTTTTATATTCTTCTTTTATTTCCTGCTTGGTCATCTTCAGCCCTTTGGTGAACATTTTTTTCGCCAGAGGAACGTCCACGAGAGCAAAAAAGATAAACAAGATGACAAAGTTGCGCATCACGCTGCTGTAGAGTGATAGACCATCGCTAATCGCCTGTTTAAAAAATAGCTCTTGTAACCCGAGAAACGAGGCAAAGTTATTGCGCAGGGTTATCCACAGCATGATTAAAAGCACGATAGCCTTCAGCGTCATTTTTCCGGTTTCCACCAGATGCTCTGTGGAGAACAGACGCCCTATGCCCTTAATCGGACTTAACTTGCTGAAGTCCGGTAAAATTTTCTTCGGCAGGAACAGCCATCCACCCGGCACCAGCGAGGCAAACAGGGCGGCTACGGGCATCGGCAACAGCGTCAGAATAAATTTCGCCAGAATCAGCAGATGATGTTCGAGGAACTGTCCGATGATATCCGGGTCATTAATATTCTGTGCGTACTGATGCACGCTGATGAAGCTTTCGCGCACGAAATCTTCATACCAGGGAAAGCTGCTGGAGATCACCATAAATGCGGCAAACAAGCTGGCGGCAAGCCCCATGTCTTTTGAACGCGGGATCTGCCCATCCTCTCTGGCTTTGCGAAGTTTTTGCGCCGAGGGTTTTTCTGTTTTTTCTTCGCTGCTGCTATCCGCCATAGTGTCCCTTTAGCGCGTCGAGCTGCTGCAGGACGAAATTCGCCAGGTGCAGATAGTGGTCGGGCAGGTTGTACAGCAGGGTGGCGAAACAGACCAGACCCGCCAGCATATTGATAGGAAAGCCCAGGGAATAAAGGTTGAGTGGGGGCGCAATGCGGTTCAGCAGACCAAAGCAGCCCTGAACAACCAGCATGATAAACGTGGTTGGTAGCGCCAGCAGCGTGGCGGCTGCAAATACCCAGCCCAGCGCCAGGGAAATAGTGCGGAGAGATTGCGGATGCAGCGCATTGCCAATCGGCCAGTAGGTAAAGCTTTTGAATAAAATACTCACCAGCAGCAGATGCCCATCCATCGCGAAGAACAGAATTACCGCGTAAATGTTGATCATTTCCGCCAGCACTGTCGTCGATGCGCCGCTGCTGGGATCGTTCATCACCGCCATACTCATCCCCATATTAAACGAGAGGATCTGCCCGGCTAGCTGGAGTGCTAAAAACAGAAACTGCAGCATCAGGCCAAACAACATACCCCACAGAAACTGTTCTGCGGTCAGGATGATGCTGTTTATTGACAGCAGGCTGCTGGGGACGGGGTGGGGGATCAACGGCGTAATGATGAATGCCAGCGCCAGTGACAGCACGATACGTATGCGGACCGTCAGCGCGGCGTTATCCAGCACCGGCGCATAGTGTATAAACGCCATAATGCGCACGAAGGGAAACCACATGCCCAGGATCAGGCTGCTTAGCTGTGTGATATCGGTTTCGCGCATGTCAGTGCACCAGAATGGCGGCCTGAGTGAACAGATGCACGCAGAGATCGCTCAACTGGACGATCATCCATTTCCCGGCAATCCCCAATACTGCCAGCGTGACAATCAGCCTGGGTAAAAAGCTGAGGGTCTGTTCGTTAATCTGCGTCACCGCCTGGAAAATGCTGACCAACAGGCCGACCAACAGGCTGGGCACGACCAGCACGCAGACCAGGATAATCACGACTTTTATGCCGCTGGCGACAATATCGGCTGCTACATCAATCGTTAACATAATTATCCCAGCCCCAGGCCGCGAATACTGGAGGTGAGCGTCCCGACGGTCAGCGCCCAGCCATCGATCAGCACGAAGAGCATCAGCTTAAAGGGGAGTGAAACGATCAACGGTGACAACATCATCATGCCCATTGCCATCAACACGCTGGCGACGATCAGGTCGATCACCAGGAACGGAATGTAAATCATGAAGCCTATCTGAAAGGCCGTTTTCAGCTCGCTCAGGACATAGGCGGGAACCACAATGGAGAGATCCTGATCTGCCGCGTTACCGTGCGCATTGGCGATAGTCATGATCTGCGCAATGGCTTTTTTGTTGGTCTGCGCCAACATAAAGCGTTTTAGCGGTGAGGCGGCGGTGCTTAGCGCGTCAGAAAGCGTAATCTGGTCGTTTTCAAAAGGCACCACGGCATGATCGTAGATGTTGATCCAGATGGGCCGCATTACCAGCATGGTTAACGACAGTGCGATGCCAATCAGGATGCGGTTGGGCGGCGTTTGCTGCAGCCCCAGCGCCTGACGTAGCAACGAGAGGACAATAATAAAACGGGTAAAACAGGTCATCATCAGCACCAGCGTAGGCAGAATGCCCACCAGCGTCATCAGTAGCAGAACCTGAATCTTGACGCTGTATTCCTGGCTATTACCGTGTGAAATCACATTCAGCAACGGGATATCTCCCCCTTGCGCACAGGCAAAGGGAGAAAGGATGAGCAACGAGATACCCAGTACCAGAGTGAAGGTAGGTGCGCGTTTCATGGGGCCAGATCGTTGATTTCATGCGTGTTGAATTCAAGGACCCGCAGGCCATATTTTTCATTCACTACCACCACCTCGGCCTTACCCAGCAGGATATTGTTCACTTTAATATCCAGCGGCTCCCCTGCGAGTTTGTCCATCTCAATGACGGTGTCATCATCAATGTTCAGCAGGTCAGACAGCATGATCTCTACCGAGGAGACTTCCAGCGTTAACGTTACCGGAATACGCTTGAGGAGGGTCATGGATTCGGAAAAACGATCTTCTAACCGCGTCACCAGTGTTTCGGTGACCGACACCGCAGACGCTGTGGTGGCTTCCGGGGTTAACTCGAAGCCTTGCTCTAAAATATCTTGTTGCTTACTCATAGGATTTCTCAGTCTTACTCGTTAACTCGGACAAAAACAGTTTGTCTTTATCTTCGACGATCAGGGCGTTAAATAATTCGGACTTCCCGATATAAACCGGGAACGTATCTGGCATCGCAATGGGTAAAATATCTCCCGGCTTAATGGTCGTCAGGTCGGCAACATTGAGCGGGATCTCGGCTATCTTCACGTTCATGGTCAGCGGCAGCGTATTAATAATCTCTTTGATCAGTGTTTTTTTACGCGCTTGGGCGTGGGGTTTATCAACCAGCTTTTTTTTATCACCATGTTCACTACGACGAATCAAATTCAAAATATAATCAGTATGTGAATCATCGAGTAAGATCCTGAAACTGGCGTTCTCATCATCGCCTAGTATAAATATCAGTTGATAAGCCCAGTGGGTCTGGACGGTGCTGCTGTCGGGCTTAAGCGTGAGTGGGATACCGGATATGTTTTTATTAAAAATGATATTACAGGTATCAAGTGCCAGTCGACTTTTCAACCGGGTTTCGGTTTTGGTGGGTAAATCTTCTGATGACTTTTCGTCAATCATTGATGACGTCAGACCATAGAAGTTACCTAGCAGCATTAACAATAATGTGCGGTCAATATCAAATGCCAAATGGCCAACTTGCGAAATTAATAACTCAGCACTCTTGTTAATAACATCCATCTCGCAGTGTATCTTCTTGAGTGTTATATTTGTGCGGTGTTTCTTCAGGAAATAGTTTCCGAGATGTGATTCAATTGTATCAAAATTACCCGTAAACATAGTCGGCAGACGATGATATGGACGCCCAAGCCGGTTTCCTTCAAGCTTAAAGATTCCGGGTGTTTGACTATATTTCAGCATGGTACACGTTCTCAGCCGTAATTTTGTTGATGGATGAATAAATATCACATCCCGACGTTATCAAAGAAAATACAAATCCATTTAATTTTTTGAGCATCCTTGACGCTATTCTCTTTTGTTGGGGACCATGACCTATAAAATGAGGTGCATGGGAACATCGATAATCTCGGGCTGGATATTAAATATTCTGCCCCTCTCTTCTGCAAGTTATTAATGATGTGGTTCTATAATTAAAAAATTATTAATCATATAACTGTGACATTCTCACCAGTTAGCGGCAGCGCTACAAATGCCTTTTTCATGCTTAATTTCTACACGCAAATCATTGTAACTCATTGTTTTTAAATGAATAATATTTTTATTATCTTTTAATTTAAGATTGTTAACAGCACCAGTGGTAATCTTTTTTTAGGAAAAAACCTATTTGAAAATAGTCTTCGAAGGGGCTGCCATGTGGAAGGGCAGTAAAACATGAACAGGGACTGGATGAAAAACATGGCACGGGCGATATCTATTATTCGATAATGTGCTCGCTTTGGAATAATTTGTATATTTCTCGTTATGGATGTTAACTTTACTTCTAAGTGTAAAATAATCATGTTTGAACTTATTGCCGAAGCAACCTCCAGCATCAATGCATTTGCACTAGCTAAGCGTATTGCTGCTTTTAATGTTCCTGTCCTTGTTCATGGTGAAACGGGGACGGGTAAAGAATGTGTTGCGAAATTTATACATTCTATTGCATTTGCACAGGACTCTCTGGCGCCTTATATCGGCGTTAACTGTGCTGCTATTCCTGAAAATATGCTCGAAGCTACGTTATTTGGTTATGACAAAGGTGCATTTACTGGGGCCGTTGCGACCGTACCGGGAAAAATGGAATTAGCCAATAATGGCACTTTACTGCTCGACGAAATCGGCGACATGCCGTTAGCACTACAGGCGAAGATTTTGCGTGTTTTGCAGGAACAACAGGTTGAACGCCTGGGCAGTAATCGTTTAATTAAACTTAACTTCCGCCTTATTGCCTGCACCAATAAAAATCTTGAAGCCGAAGTTGCCGCAGGACGTTTCAGAGAAGATCTCTATTATCGCATGTCGGTTATCCCGGTGACGATGCCGCCGCTGCGCGAGCGGATGGAAGACATTATTCCTCTGGCTGAATCCTTTATCAAAAAATACTCCACGGTACTGGCGAAGAATATCAAACTCTCAGAGTCATCGCGGCGAGCATTACTCAGCTACGCCTGGCCGGGCAATGTACGCCAGCTAGAAAATGCCATTCAACGTGGCATGATTTTGAATCGAGATGGCGTAATTTATCCCGATACCTTGGGGCTTCCGTCTGTGGGATCCGATTCCTGGAGCGAGCCTGAATGGCAACCTAAGCCCAGTCCGCAAATAAGCGAAGGCGATAATTTGGGCCAGCATGGCCGCAGCGCGCAATATCAGTATATCGCTGACTTGATGCGCAAATATCAGGGCAATAAAACCAAAATTGCGGATTTACTAGGCATTACCCCACGTGCGCTTCGTTATCGTCTGGCGTCAATGAGAAAACAGGGAATCGAAATCTTCTCCTGAATCCGTTGGTCGTGCAGCGAGCACTTTTTTCATTTTAAGAGTAGGTCATGAGCATAAATATCCTAGCCCCAGCCAGTACGATGCAGACGCAAATGATGCAGGACATGCAGCAGATGAAGGAGGTCGCGCAGTCGCCCATCCTCTCGCCGATGCAGATTAACCGTGTTGGTGCGCAGTCGGCATCATCTCAGGTCTCCTTTGGCCAGATTATGCAAGGGGCGCTGAATCATGTTGATCAATATCAGCAGGTCGCCGAGCAACAACAAACGGCCGTTGAGATGGGCAAAAGCGATGATCTGGCGGGGGCAATGATCGCCAGCCAACAGGCATCGCTGTCGTTCTCCGCGCTGGTTCAGGTCAGAAATAAAGTTGCTTCTGGATTCAATGACCTGATGAGCATGTCAGTCTAACGCTATGAATGAATTAATAAAAAAAATAACGCAATCCTTCCCGGCCGTGTCGTTAAAACTGGACGGCAATAAGCGCTGGGCGTTACTGGCAGCAGCGGCCATTGCGGCTACGGCGATAATTGTCAGCGTGCTGTGGAATGGGAATCACGGCTACGTTTCGCTGTACGGTCGACAGGAAAACCTGCCGGTATCCCAGATAGTCACCGTACTGGATGGCGAAAAGCTGGAATACCGTATCGATCCGCAAAGTGGGCAGATTCTGGTTCCTGACGATGCGCTGTCCAAAACGCGAATGACCCTTGCCGCCAAAGGTGTGCAGGCGATGTTGCCCAGCGGCTACGAGCTGATGGACAAAGACGAAGTGCTGGGCAGCAGCCAATTTGTGCAGAACATCCGCTATAAGCGCAGCCTTGAAGGTGAACTGGCGCAAAGCGTCATGACGCTGGATTCTGTCGAAAGCGCGCGCGTGCATCTGGCACTGAATGAAGAAAGTTCGTTTGTCGTCAGCGATGAGCCGCAAAACAGCGCCTCGGTGGTGGTGCGACTGCACTATGGCGCGAAGCTGAATATGGATCAGGTCAATGCCATTGTGCATCTGGTTTCCGGGAGTATTCCGGGTCTGAATGCGTCGAAAGTTAGCGTCGTCGATCAGGCCGGTAATCTGCTGACCGACGGGATCGCCTCGGGCGAGGCCGTTTCAGCCGCGACCCGCAAACACGATCAGATCCTCAAAGACATTCAGGATAAAACGCGTGCCAGCCTGGCGAACGTGCTCGATTCGCTGGTGGGGGCAGGTAATTACCGGGTGAGCGTGATGCCCGATCTCGATCTGAGCAATATTGACGAAACAAAAGAGCATTACGGCAACGATCCGAAACTCAACCGCGAAGAGAATGTTCTGGATAGCGATACCAACCAAATCGCGATGGGGATCCCGGGTTCACTCAGCAATCGTCCGCCGCTGGCCCCCAATCAGGTTGCGACTGGAGCGACTGATACCACTGCCGACTCACGCGATCCTGCCGCGCTGTCAAAACACAGCGAAAGCAAGCGCGATTACTCCTATGACCGCAGCGTGCAGCACATCCAGCGTCCTGGATTTACAGTTAACCGCTTGAATGTGGCGGTAGTGCTTAATCAGAGCGCACCGGCGCTGAAAGGCTGGAAGCCTGAGCAAACCGCGCAGTTGACCGCGTTGCTGAACAATGCGGCGGGTATCGACGCCCAGCGCGGCGATAATCTGTCTCTGTCCCTGCTTAACTTTGTGCCGCAGGCGGTCCCGGTAGAACCGGTTATCCCGTTCTGGAAGGATGACAGCATTCTGGCCTGGGTACGCATGATCGGCTGCGGCCTGCTAGCGCTGCTGCTCCTGTTGTTCGTGGTGCGCCCGGTGATGAAGCGTCTGACGGCGATACGGCAAAAACCGCGTCCTCATGAGCCTGTGATGGACGTGGATGTACTGCCTGTCCCGGCAGCGCAACTTACCGCTGCGGATGATGAACGCAAAAATATTGAACTGCCTTCTTTCCCTGGCGACGACAGCCTGCCTTCGCAGAGTTCCGGTCTGGAAGTGAAGCTGGAGTTCCTGCAAAAACTGGCGATGAGCGACACCGATCGCGTAGCTGAAGTTCTCAGACAATGGATTACCAGCAATGAGCGAATTGACAACAAGTAACGGCAGTACCAACAGCTACCTGGAACAGGCCGCAATTCTATTGTTGTGTCTGGGAGAGGAAGCGGCAGCGACGGTGATGCAAAAGCTCAGCCGTGAAGAGGTGGTTCGCCTGAGTGAAAATATGGCGCGTCTGTCCGGGGTGAAAACCAGCATGGCGAGAAAGGTCATCAATAATTTCTTTGATGAGTTCCGCGAGCAGAGTGGCATCAATGGTGCATCGCGCTCGATGCTGCAAGGTATTTTAAATAAAGCGCTGGGCACTGAAATCGCCAGTAGCGTAATCAATGGGATCTATGGCGATGAGATCCGCTCACGTATGGCGCGTTTGCAGTGGGTCGAGCCGCGTCAGTTGGCGATCTTGATCTCGGAAGAACACCTGCAATTGCAGGCGGTATTTCTCGCTTTTTTGACACCGGAAATTTCGGCCACGGTGCTCTCGTATATGAACGAGTCGGTGCAGAATGAGATCCTCTATCGGGTGGCGAAACTGAATGACGTGAATCGGGACGTCGTCGATGAGTTGGATCGTCTGATTGAACGTGGTTTATCGGTGCTGTCCGAACATGGCTCGAAAGTGAAAGGCATCAAACAGGCGGCCGACATCGTCAACCGCTTCCAGGGCAACCAGCAGGTGATCCTCGACCAACTGCGTGAACGCGATGAAGATGTGCTGGAACAGCTACAGGATGAGATGTACGACTTCTTTATTCTGAGCCGTCAAACTGATGAGGTACGTCGTCGCTTGCTCGACGAAGTGCCGATGGAAGACTGGGCGGTGGCGCTGAAAGGCACCGAGACGCTGCTACGTCGTTCTATTTATGCGGTTATGCCGAAGCGTCAGGCGCAGCAACTGGAAGCGATCACCTCGCGTCTTGGCCCGGTGCCGGTGAGTCGCATTGAACAAATCCGCCGTGAAATCATGGGGATTGCCCGTGAACTTGAAGAAGCGGGTGAAATTCAGCTACAGCTGTTTGCTGAACAGACGGCGGAGTAAACCATGGCGATTGAAACCATTCGTGGTCGTTACCGACTGCACCGCTTTCCTCCGCGTCAGCGCCATTTGCAAACAGAGCAGCTCACGCCGGGGATTACCCCGGCGGATTATCAACGCCAGTTAATGGACGGTTTCCAGGAAGGGCTGCAAAAAGGCTTTGAACAGGGAATGACTGAAGGTCATGAACAGGGCTTTCAGGAAGGGCATCAAAAGGGCCAGGAAGAGGGCTCTCGTCAGGGGTATACCGAAGGCAGCCTCGCCGGGCAGCAGGAAGGGCGCAAACAATTTGCCCTCGCGGCACAACCGCTGGACGGTATTTCTGGCCAGGTGAATGACTACCTGGCGCACATTCAGCGTAAACAACGGGAAGACCTGTTGCAACTGGTTGAAAAGGTGACCCGTCAGGTGATTCGCTGTGAACTGGCGCTGCAACCGACGCAACTCCTCTCACTGGTCGAAGAGGCGATCTCGGCCTTTCCGACCCTGCCCGAGTCGTTACAGGTGCTGCTGAGTAACGACGAGTTTAATCGCATCAAAGATGCTGCGCCGGAAAAGGTGAATGAATGGGGGCTGACGCCTTCAGCCGATTTGCAGGCGGGCGAATGCCGGGTCATTACCGATAAGTCCGAGCTGGATATCGGCTGCGAACACCGGCTCGATCAATGCATGTCGGCACTGAAAGAGACGTTGCTGCCGGAGCCGCAGGGTGAGTGACCCTTCATTCTTTGACAACGCGTTGCGCGCTATTGAGTCGATTCCGCTTGCCCGGGTTGCCGGCCGACTGGTGCGGGTGAACGGTATTTTGCTCGAGAGCGTGGGGTGCCCGCTGATGACCGGCCAACTGTGCCGCGTTGAAAGTGCCAACCACACGTTAATTGATGCGCAGGCAGTGGGGTTTAATCGTGACATTACCTACCTGATGCCCTTCAAACATCCAGTCGGGCTGATGGCAGGTGCACGGGTGTTCCCCGAAGAAAAAGCCCAGGAAATTTTGATTAGCGAAAGCTGGTTGGGTCGGGTGGTCAACGGCCTCGGCGAACCGCTGGATGCCAAAGGGCGTCTGACCGGCAATGACGTACTGCCGTCTCAAGCCCCGTCAATCAACCCGCTTACCCGTCAGTCAGTTAATCAACCGCTGGATGTCGGTGTGAAGGCCATCAATGGATTATTAACCATCGGTAAGGGCCAGCGAGTTGGGCTAATGGCGGGGAGTGGTGTCGGCAAAAGCGTGCTGCTGGGGATGATCACCCGCCAGACCAAGGCTGATATCGTGGTGGTTGGGCTTATCGGCGAGCGCGGCCGTGAAGTAAAAGAATTTATCGATCACTCGCTGGGGGCAGAAGGACTGGCAAAATCGATTATCGTCGCCGCCCCGGCGGATGAATCCCCCCTCATGCGCTTAAAAGCCACCGAGCTGTGTCATTCTATCGCCGCGTGGTTTCGTGACCGCGGCCACCACGTTTTACTGCTGGTGGATTCACTCACCCGTTACGCCATGGCGCAGCGCGAAATAGCGCTTTCTCTGGGGGAACCCCCGGCGACCAAAGGCTATCCGCCGTCGGCATTTGGCATGATCCCAAAGCTGGTGGAAAGCGCGGGCAACAGCGAAAGCACAGGATCGATGACCGCTATTTATACGGTGCTGGCGGAAGGGGACGATCAGCAGGATCCGATCGTTGACTGCGCGCGCGCGGTGCTGGATGGGCACATCGTATTGACCCGCAAGCTGGCGGAAGGCGGGCATTACCCCGCTATCGATATTGCCCAGTCGATCAGTCGCTGCATGACCCAGGTCACCCGCCCGGAGCACCAGCAGGCCGCTCGGGCGCTAAAACAGAACTACGCCGCCTACATGGAAATCAAACCGTTGATTCCGCTCGGTGGCTATGTTGCAGGCGCTGACCCCGGCGTTGACAAAGCGGTCAAAATTTTCCCGGCGATTGAGCGTTTTCTGCGTCAGGAGGTGAGCGAACCCGCCTCTTTGGAGCTGGTACAAAATCGTCTGCAGGCCCTTTTCCCGGTCGCCAAATCGAAAGCAGAAGGTAAATAACCGTGCGACAGATTCTTGATACCCTGGCGCAACTCCAGCGCCTGCGGGATAAATCAGTAAAAGACATCACGGTGCAGTTGGCGAAACAACAACAGCTGTGCTCTGGCTATGAAAACAACATCAAAGCGCTAGGCTACCTGGTGCAAAAAACCGGTCCCGGGGTTGATGCTCCAGGCATTGAATCTCTCAAAAATGTGTCCGGCTATAAAAGCACGCTGCGCAAGGTGATTGCCTGGCAAGAGCAGGAAAAGACGCTGGCGAAAATTAAAGAAGTGCGTATCCAGAAAAACCTGATCGCAGCGGCCTGCCAGGAAAAAATCGTTGCCATGACGCTGGATGAAAAACGGCAAGATCTGCAGGACGAAGTCGCTATCAAGGAACAGAAGATCGTGGATGAGATTGCCACGCAGTGTTGGTTACGTAATAAGGTCTTTCGGCAAGAATGAAAACAATCATCACGTTTGGCACCTTTGATGTATTTCACGTTGGTCATCTCAATATCCTGCAACGGGCGAAGCAGTTAGGCGGGAAACTGGTGGTAGGGGTCTCTTCTGATGCGCTCAATATCGCTAAGAAAGGGCGGACACCGGTGTACAGCCAGTCTGACCGGATGGGAATTGTGGCGGGGTTAAAATGCGTGGATCGCGTGTTTCTCGAAGAGTCGCTGGAACTAAAAGCCGATTATATCCGCCAGTTCAATGCCGACATGTTAGTGATGGGGGATGACTGGGCGGGCCGCTTTGATAGCTTCTCGTATCTTTGTGACGTCGTTTATTTCCCTCGGACACCGGCCATTTCGACCACCACGATTATTGAGGTGGTCAAGACATATAAGTAGGACATATGTGCCAAGGCATTATTCTGCTATGGAATACAATGATTTTCTATTTATTCACTATGCTTGTAAGCCAAGTGATAAAGCTCTGAAATATGCTTTACTTTCATTCCGAATTTGGAAAAAAGTATATCGAGGGATTTGTTAGAGTAGATGGTGATATGTCCATTACGTGGCGCTATATACCAAAAATTCATCAGCTTATTTAGATGGAAATCGTTAGTCAGTGTTGAAAAGAAATATTTACCATTATTTTGATCTAAAAGAGAGTCTATCATCTCCATAGTCTTTACTGGCGTTGGTGTATGCTCCATGACTTCAAATGACGTTATAAACTCATACTTTTCATTTGGTATGGTGGCTGAATTATTGAAGGGGTCCCAACCAACCACATCTGTGCCATATTCTTGTAATAACTGTACCAGCTGTCCGTCACCGCAACCAAAATCTAGCATACGGAAATTTTGTAGATTTTTGAATGCATTGCGAAGTAAGTTGAAGTTGTGAAGAGATCTTTTTCAAATAAAATTAGGATCATGTTTTATATATTCGTCATTGTAAATGTATCTGGAGTAATCTGCATCAGACCATTTATCAAAGGCGTGGCTGTATATCAATCCACAGTTCTTGCATTTATAATAATAGACGGCATGGCCGCTTAGCGGATAGTTATATCGGTGAACGTTGTTTCCATAGCAAGAAACATTAAAGTCAGTTACGCCATAAATATCAGCTTCAGTATCGCAAATTTTGCAATGTGGTGATGAAGTAGTATGTAATTTCATTATTTTCTTAATAAAAAATAGGTTAATAATTGATATTTGTTATCGCAGGACTTTCTTTCCACCAATCCATAATTCAAGTTGTTGCTGCAAATCATGAAAATTATCAGCGATAACCTGTGCCATATCGGGAGAGAAAAAATGTGTGATATGTGGGTGTGCTCCTCCCACTCGCTGTCGGTTTACTTTTTCAAGATCGATAAAAGGGATTGCAGATTTGTTATATTTTAATAAGCTTAAAATATCAAGCTGGTTTGTTGGGTCAGTTTTCCATAAAAACATCTGATATTTTTTATCCACCTTCAATAAATGGAAATACTCATTAGTGGCAGCATACCCCTTCTTTAATGGGCTACCATTGTGCAGACTTTTTTGTTGGGAAAAGAGATTACGACTAAAACAGACCTTACGTTTGGGCGTTAAGGCAAAAAATTGATTATCTTCACAAGGTGTTGTAGGAATCGTCAGTAAATTTAAAACAGTGTTATGCAGATCAACCATGCTAACCATGTGATTTATATCGCAAGATTTCATTCCCGGACAGAAAATAAACGCGGGGGTGTGCACTAATGAAGTGTATGGCTCTATTCCATGGGCGTATCCACCATTAAATCCATGCCCCCAGAAATCATCACCATGGTCGCCGAACCCGACAATAATAGTATTGTCCAGTTTTCCTGCATCGAGTAGTATTTTAATCGTTTGGCCAATCATTATATCCATACTTTGGTATCCGCGTTGCCATCTGTCGAGACTGTTTTTACCGCCTTTTTTTATCTCATCGTGGTAACAAAGATGGCTGCTTAAGTTCCATAAATATAAAGCAAAAGGCTCAGTCTGTGACACGACCTGGCGCATTTCAGCGAGAATGGTCGCCGATGTGTCGTACCAGTTGAATGAGTCTGTTTCGCTCCATATTGAATCAACATTGGCCCAGTTTTTAGGATATCCCATTCCTGCGGTACGATAACCATGTTGTTTCAGGGTATCAAAAAGTGGCGGGCAGCGACGCTTAAGGGTAATATTTGTCTCGAGGTGAGTATTATGCTCAAGCGTATTGTCTTCGCCATGTAACAGGTCGCTGAAGGCCATAAGTGAAGATGTCGCGCTGGATATGAAGTTGTTAAACCTAATGGATTGCGAATTTATTTTGCTAAGGAATGGAAACCATTCCCTGTGGCTAAAAATTGTCTGATTGAGACTTTCAAGATGTAGAAATATGATGTTTTTATTCATTTTTTAATCACGAATTAAGAGTTCAAGCATGTTTATATCAAAGGTTGGGATTTCTTTAGCGTTAAAGACTTCCATCCGTTCTGAAAAGCTATCATCGATAAAAATAGATTTTTGCTGTTTAACCCAGTCGCTTTTCTTTGCATCTTTATCTAAATGTATTATTGAATCAAAAAGCATGCTAATACGACGTGTATTAAGTTCGAGATGGATATCTCCAGCATGACGAGTGATTAAGTGGATTGATATTCCGTGGTTAATACATTGATATAAAAAGGTAATGACAAGCAGGCAGAGTTTGTCATTAATAATAACGGTATCATCATAATCGATATAAACATGCTGAAATTGTATGCTGTGCTTGTATTGATTAGACAGACTACGGGTAATCTGAAGTTCTTTACAGACGGGGAGCAAAGCAATCTTTTTCCGCATTGCTTCATAGACAGTAAGTAGAGGAAAATTGATGCCATTCACGCGATTTAGCGCCATTGTACCGGCAATACGTGGAGCGACTTCCAATAATGTCAACTCACCTGTCGCGGCGCGTTTTAGCTGAAAAAACCAGGCTCCACGCATGTGAAATCGATCTGAAATAGCACGAGCATATTCCTCGACGTGTTCAAGCGTGACCAGCCTCGACGTCATCGCAATTCCAGCACGAATCCGTGAGCGGGTGCGCGGCTGGCAAAACAGCAATCCCCGGTCGCGGTCGGAAAAGCAATCAACGGTATATTCATCCCCGCTAAGGTATTCGCAAACGATCAGATCACTTTGTTGGGCAAGAAGCGACGCTAAGGCTTCTGGCGTTTCAATACAGCTGGCGCCTTGCGCTCCCTGTCCACGATCGGGTTTCACAAAAACCGGCCACTGCGTAATTTTGTTACTGTCAGTATACACCGCAGGAACGGGTAATATTTTTCTAAGAGACTGATATGTTTTGCTTTTATAACGGGTGGTGTGGCAGGTTTCATGGGGGGGACACAACACCGTTGCTGAAAGAGCATCTCTTTTTTCAGAGAGTGCAAGTAGAGCATCGTCATGTGCCGGAAAAATATAATCGATCTTTTCTAACTGGAGTAGTTGCTGCAAGGCATCCAGCCAATTCGGTTGCGCTATGTCTGGAATGACATGATATGCGCAAGCACAGTGACGGGCGTGGCTGTCGTAATCAGACCCGGCCAGTGTAATATTGATGTGCTTATCATGGCGTAAGGCGTAATAGATTTCCTTACCAATTTCTGTCCCTGCCGGAAATATAAGTATATTAGTCATGCTGCAATAAACTCGATAATTGTATTAATCTCCTCAGATGTCATATCCGGGTAGATTGGTAGACACAGGATGTGTTCCGAAGCATAGTTTGCTACCGGTAGATTTTCTTTTTGTGCTCCGGGCATTTTTTGATACATCATCAAATTAGACAGTAGTGGATAAAAATATCGTCGGGTCAGGATATTATTGTTCTTTAAGCGTGTGTAAAGCTCGTCTCTGGATATTTTATAGTCTGATTCGATGAATACCGGAAAGTAGCTGTAGTTGCTTTTATAATTGGTATTATTCAGTATTCTTATGCCTTTGATACCGACCAGGTTTTGACGATATAGCTGATCGATTTTTTTACGTTTAGCGATAGCATCATCTACATAATTCAATTGTAATAAACCGAATGCAGCCTGTATCTCATTCATTTTTCCATTGATACCGGGAGCCACAATAGTGACTTCGTCGGCGATACCAAAGTTTTTAAGGTAATCAATTCGTGTCTTTGTCTTTTTATCGTAACTAACGATTGCGCCGCCTTCAAACGTGTTGAAAACTTTTGTTGCATGAAAACTGAGTACTGAAAGATCGCCATGACGCAGGATGCTGCCACCAACATCTTCGATCGCAAAAGCATGCGCAGCATCGTAGAGGGTAGGAATGCCATAATTGCTTGATATTTCTTCTATTTCTTCAGTTTTGCAGCTCTGCCCATAAACATGAACAGGCATTATTAATCCGGTGTTTTTGGTGATTGCGTATTCAATGAGCCTGGAATTAATGTTAAGAGTCTCAGGATCAATATCAACAAATACCGGTGTTAATTGATTCCAGAGTATACTATGGGTAGTTGCAACAAATGAGTAAGGGGTGGTAATGACTTCACCTTTAATTCTTAGTGCTTGCATCGCTACAATGAGTGCGATTGTTGCGTTACAAAATAATGAAATATACGGGACGTTCAAATAAGCGGCTAAGTGCTCCTCAAGTCGCTGATGCATGCTGCCATTGTTAGTTAATTGTCGTGATGACCAAATATCCTCTAAATAAGGTAAAAACTCTTCAAGCGGAGGCATAAAGGGTTTTGTAACCGTAATGGGATTCTGCTGCAAAGATTTCATTATTAATGTTCCTGAGATAAGTTATTGATTATTGTTTGATAAGAGTCAGGTAATCTCGACTTGATACTTAAAATAATGAGTTCTCTGATTTTCTGGTCATCAATATGACGAAGCGCTATGCGATAAAGTTCTGGCAAGATCTGTAAGCGTGAATCGCAATGGATAATTGCCTGTACGATGTGATATGTTATTTTGTTAACGTTATTATGATTTAAGGCAACTAAATACCCTTGGTAATGTAAAAGAGCATCAGTCGGATCGTCAATAAGTAAGTCATCAATGTCTTTATTTAACAATGTATGATCTGGATGCGCATATTGTTTCCAACGGCTATCTATTGCTTTTACCCATGCAGGTTCATGCTTCCATTGGTTGAGGATCATCATTCTGTTACGGTACATTAACTTGCTATTATCTCTTCTGAACCATGTGTTATTATTATGGCGACGATACTTGGCCACGACTCGCTCAGAAGATATAAACTCCCCTTGTTTCGCAAGCTTTAAAAACATGTCCCAGTCCTCCTGTACTAAATCAGGAGGGGAACGTTCAATTCTTAAATAAGCATCTCGGCGGATAAGTGAGCCAATATAGAGGCTTAAATTACCCGTGATGAGCATATGTTCGAACACATCGCCATTGAGGAATATATTATTGTATGGAAAGATCGAGCCATCAGGCATGATAACTTGCACAGCACTGTAACACATTGAAAAGTTGGTATTTTTCTCCATCATGTTTACCTGATGCGAGATTTTTGTGGGCATGATTAGATCATCTGAGTCGACGACAGCAATGTACTTTCCTTGTGCAAGATTCATTGCTTGTATTATTGGTTTTTCACCTTTTTTAATGTGTTGGGAGTAATAATTTTCTTCTCTCAGAATCGTTTTACACTGGTGTTTTTTTTGGTATTTCTTGATGATTTTTTGAGAGTTGTCGGTAGAGGCATCATCAACAATAATAACCTCAATATTTTTCCATGTTTGTTTGTAAACACTTTCCAGTGCCTCTTCAAGATATTGAGCGTGGTTATAACTGGTGACGATAATACTCACTAATGGGCTGGTCATTTATCTCTATCCTGTGAAGTCTGGAAGCATCATGGGAATAATTTTTTCTGCAGACTGAGCAGTAGCGTATTCATTGACACCAGAGAGCTGTTTTCCAGCACCTCTGCAATCTCACTGGCCGCTCTCTTCCCCGCCTTACCATCCATAAACGCGTCGCAATAATGTTGGCGGATCTCGTCCAATGGCGCCTGTAACGCGTTCCAGTCGTTTGAGCTGGACAGCAGGTTTCTGAGTTCCACCATATCGCCGGCGACCGGCAAAATCGCTCGGATCTGCTGGTCGGCACTGCGGGGGCTGGAGTAACTTTTCTGCCCATCCAGTAACGCCTGCATACCCGGCCAGTCGAGGAGGATGACGCGCTTGTTGGCATGAAGGGCATCGAAGATAAATCCGCTGTTATCGGTGAGGACGTAATCGGCCTTCGCGAGCAGCGGAAGGACGTGATCCGGCGCATCGGTTCGGTTTTTAAAACACTTGCGCGCCAACGTCAGCGAAGCGGCCTCTTCCGGCCGAGAGCAGGTACCGTGGTGCAATTTGCAGATGATATTGAAGTCATGGCTTAAATGGCTCAGCTTTTCCGCCCAGTGCGGTAGTGAGCTTAATGCGCCGTAGGTTGGGGCATACAGTAGCGTTGGTTTTTTGGCATCAAATTTCAGCGATGCCGGGAGAGATGTCTCAACGTGTCCTTGATGCCAGCGATCAAAGCGGGGATTTCCAACCACCTTCGCGCTGCCGTTAATATCCAGCGCTTGTTTGCTGTAATGGCTGTAACACAAAATACGGTGGTAGAACGTATTCCACCAGGCATGATTCCACTCTTCTTTTGCCAGTCCGTACATGGCGCGAACGTGAATATCGGCCAAATCTT
Organism: Citrobacter sp. TBCS-14; assembly: GCF_005280805.1. Taxonomy (NCBI): domain Bacteria; kingdom Pseudomonadati; phylum Pseudomonadota; class Gammaproteobacteria; order Enterobacterales; family Enterobacteriaceae; genus Citrobacter; species Citrobacter sp. TBCS-14. Next base: position 150,858 of record NZ_SZWM01000457.1, on the reverse strand, counting down.
TCAGAGCCGGCGTGTAGTAGGGGCTGACCAGACATTTGAAACGTTTACGTTGCTGAATAACTTCAGAAATACGTGCGCCACCCAATGTTGGGTCGTTGATAGCGTTAATGGTTGCCGCCATTTCATCAAGGAAAGGCTTGTGAATGCGATCGTTTACCAGCAACGAGCATGGATGCCCCATTGCTTGCAGTGCGGCAATGATTGGCTGATAGACGGCATAATGAAATGAGGTCTCCATAAAGAAGGCGATCGTATTATCTATCGCGTTAACGGGCTGAGATGGTGCGCTAGTTACCGATTGAAAGTTAGCGGGGGCTTTATTTATTTTATTGAAATAAAAACGAATATTATCTGTTTCCTGCTTTTCGATGTCGCTATAGCCCGCGCGTTGGTAGGCAATGCTCGGATAGCAGGCCAGCCATTTTCCGTCGCGCAGCAGGGGCTGCCATTGTGCTTCCAGCGACTCGGACGGATCCTGCGCCATCTGCCTTGCAAGCGAGGCGTAATAATGGTCGTTAACCAGGTAGGCGCACACTTTCCGGCAATCGCGGGCATGGATCATCCCGTTGAGGCTTTTCAAAACCGTGCCCTGTTTGATTTCACCGCCGAGCAGGATCACTTCCCAGGGTAATTTCGGCAGGGCGCTGAGCAGCGCATTCAGCACGCTGATGTGCTTCTCTTGCTTCAGAATAACGGTATCGTCTTCCAGTAACAGGTAGTTTTTCCAGCCCTGCTGTTGTGCCAGATGCAAGGCCTGCAAATGAGACTGGCGACGGCCCAACTGACCATTTACGTCTTCGCAGGCGGCCAGGCGGGTGATTTTTTCCGCCGGGACACGCAGCCGGGCAAGTTCCTGTTGGATCTGTCCCAGACGATCCGTGCGCGCATCAAGGTTGACGATCACCACCTGATCGATGGCATCCCAGTGGATCGGCTGATGGTGGGTGGCGTTATGCAGGCTCTGATACCAGTTTTTCAGCATCGGATCGGGGATTGCCTGCTCGAGGCTGGTCTGCAACGGTTCACTGGCTCCCAGTACAAAATCTTTATCAAACGTATTCTGGCTGTGTGAGATACACAGAATGGTGCGTTCTCCAGGGAGTTGCAGCGGGTTAACGGTGAAATTATGGGTGAACCCCGCCTCTTCACTTAGGTTGCACTCATCATCATAACGGTGTTTTTTCAGATAGTTACGGTGATAGCAGAAAGTCCCGTTGAGAATATTTTGTGGGCCAAAACGGTGGGTTTTAAAAATACGATTGATGTGGCTGTACCAGATAGGGATCTGGTCTGAACCGGAAATCAGCGCCCGGTGACGCTGCATCATCGCAAGGGTATAGGTGATTTTATCCGCCGGATAAAAGTCATCATCGTCCATACACAGAATATATTCACCCTGCGCCAGTTCATTGAGCATATTGCGTTTTTTACCCAGCGCCAGCCTTTCCGGATGGTGGATATAACGGATATTAAATGCGCCAGGTTTGCCTTGCGTCAGTTGCTCAATAAGCGGCAGGTGGCTTTGCGGTGAATCATCGAGGATCACCAGCTCTCTGCGATCCGCCGGATAATCCTGATAGCGGAACATGTACAGTAGCCATGGCAAGAAAGCGGCACGGTTCCAGGTCGGCGTAACGACGCTGACAAACGGTTTTTCACGACCGGTATCCAGAGTCTTAACGACGCCAGGCAAAATAGTGCGAGTTTTAGCGGATTTGGACATGATGACTTCACGGAAAAAAGGGCCGGTAGATTCCCGGCCAAGGGGCGCTAACAAATAAGCAGTGAAAAAGCAGACAGCAGATAATCCGCTGGCAGTATGGCCTGCACCTGCTGGCGTACTGAGGCTGATTCCTCGCTGTGGCGCCAGCGCTCAAGCAATGTAAACAGCGCGAAAATGTCAGCCTGGCTCAGCGGCGAGCCGTCCAGCGTCCACAGGCTCAGTAGGGTACGGATCAGGTAAAAATCGGTGACCAGCTCAAACAGACGTTGGGTGATGCTGGCGCTCTCATGCTGCGGGAAGGTGTCATGGTAGAGGCGATAGATCAGATAGTTACTGAAAATCCAGGCTTCCTCGGCAAAGTACTGCTGATGGGCTTTATGCCACTGTTTCTGTAATTGCTGGAGCAGCAAAGCTTCGCTGTTGGCATCCTGCATCATGAGCAAACTCAACTGCAGCGGCAGCGTCATTTTGCGCGGGCTTTCGGGCAGGATCTCCCAGTCGAAGGTCAAGCCGCCCATCAGAGACAGCAAATGGCATTGCAATTGTGGCAGGGCCGGTAGACGTGAAAATTGATTCTGCAATTTTCCCGTTGCGGCATAGTCAGCAAGGACGTTGGGCTGTGAGGCAATTTTTGCCAGCGTGTCGGCGTCGTCGCCCGGCAGCTTTTCGGACCACGAAAGCATAATGCCCAGCGCGTACAGACGCAGGTCTGGCGTTAAACCGGCAATCGTTACGGCATTGAGTGCGGCCTGATTCAGCACCCGATCGCGTGGTGATAACAGGGCGCTCTGTGAGTTGCAATCACTCTGGGTGACATGCAATACAAAAGCATTGGCATCGCCAAGGGCGGCTGTGCAACTGGCGATGTCTGTTAACGCCAGGCTCTGGCGGATTTCATGTTGCCACGTCATCTGGACATGCAAGGGAGAGTCCGGGTTGTGGGCTAAAAATGCACGGACAAAGTCAGGCTCGTAGCAATTAATTGTACTCATAACGTGTTCTCAGAAATTCCAATATTCAAATCTGGGCACTGTATTGCAATTTGCGTGCCTGTTTTTTTTAATTAATATATCAATGGGTTAGATTTGCAGGGGAAAGGCGCCTTCCGTTAAAAACGGAAGGTGGCAGGATTAAGGCTGGTAAATAAAATCAGGCTCGGTGCCCAAAAACGACTGAATGAATTCGCACTGGCGAATCAGCAGATCGCCATTCTTTTCGTTATAGGATTTGCAGCGTTCCGCTTTTTGTTCCAGACGCTGCCACCAGCTTTGCGCGGCGTTTTTTTGTGGGCCGGGCAACCAGCTAAATACCTGTTCCAGACCGCGACGATTGACGCTCACGCCCAGCTGTTGCAGGATCGCGCGGCGCTGCAGGCTACTGCTATTTAACTGTTCATAATGCTGTTGGATGACTTCATTGACGCTCAACAGCTCGTCACTGGCTCGACGAATCATACACAAACGCTGCTGTTCCAACTGAGTTCGCAGTGTGTCATACAGCGTTTCGTCTTCCCGAATGCCCTGAAGCAACAATTTCACCTGTTGCAGCTTAGTACTCACGGTTCTGACCTCTTATTTCTGGAAAAAACTGAGCATGTCACCTGCCAGCCGATCGGTATCAACCTGCAGATCGCCATTGGCCAGCGCAGCCTGCATTTGTGCGACTTTGTCGTAATCAACATCGCCCTGCGTGTCTTCATTCAACGTCTGCTGAGCGGACTGCAGCCCGGCCTGAGTCACATCATCAGCCGTTAGTGACGTGGTGCTGACGGTGCTGGATTTCGTTGTGCTTTTGTCGGCAGCACTGTTCCCGGACGTCGTTGGCGTAGGGCGGTTACCGGACAGCGTTGGGGTTATTTTCATAGCAACCTCGTGCGTATTCTTCTGTTACTTGCTAAAAGCGACCGTGAAGGAGAAAACTTTAATTCCATCACAAAAAATCCCGTTACTGCGTTGCCGTTAGCGTGCTGACGATGCCCGTATCATCCACCACGCCGCTAATCACCCGCTGACTGCTGGTGTTACGGATTTTAATCACTTCTCCTTTACGGCCGTTTTTCAACGCTACGCCGGGCATTGATGCGGTGATCCCCGCCATATGCGACACGATAGTTACCGGCTGGTCGCGCTTAACCAGAATGGGTTGTACTAATTCAGCGCGAGTCAGCGGTTTACCTGGCTGCAGGGTGCGTTTGCTGGTGAGCCCGACGGCATCGTCCAGTTGCATCAACAGCTCATTTCTCTGCCCGCTGATGTGATATTTCTTCAACTGTAAATCATCCACCGTCAGCACGGTGTCGCGCTCAATCAACGATTTCGGCATCACTACTGGCACAAACACATCCGGGCGCACCGCCACGCTGACCTTCCAGCCTGTGTGGCCTGGACAGCTCACTTCAAAATTCATCCGGCTTAAGGCCGTTTCGGCGGGAGATGACGCGCTAATGTGCGGCTCAGAAGGACAGAGTGGGGCGGTCGCAACCATCGAAGGGATATAGACATTGAAGGTATAGCGGTAGTCATGCCACTGCTGTTTTTGTGCCAGGGCGTCGATCTGCTGACTTGCTGCAGTGAGGACCTGCGCGTTGATCTGCTCCCGGGCGCTGTGCTGAACGGGATGGACGGCGGCATGCAGTGGTAAGGCAATGCTTAATGCCAGCAGGGTTATTGCGACAAAGGGGAAGGAAGGCTTCCTGCTGCGGGACGATAGTTTCATAAAATCATTTCTCATCAATCACTTAAAAGTTGGCATGCATATTGCTTATAACAGCGATATTGATGCAGGAGTGATGCGAGAAATGGGAATCAGTTTTCAGCAAGCGTTGGGAGTACATCCGCAGGCAGTGAAATTACGTCTTGAGAGGACCGAGTTACTGACTGCGAATCTGGCAAACGTCGATACGCCAAATTTCAAAGCTAAAGATATTGATTTTGCCGCTGAGATGCAACGGGCAAGTCGAACAAATGTAATGCCAGAGGTTGATGTGAAGTACCGCGTGCCGATGCAGCCCTCAGAGGACGGCAATACCGTAGAGCTGAATACCGAGCAGGCTCGGTTCTCACAAAACAGTATGGATTATCAAAGCAGTCTGACCTTCTTGAACCTGCAACTTAGCGGTATCAACGAGGCCATTGAAGGGAAATAACCATGTCGTTTACTGATATTTATCAGATTTCAGGTTCGGCGATGACGGCGCAAACCATTCGCCTGAATACCGTCGCCAGTAACATGGCGAACGCCGAAGCGCCCGCCAGCAGCGAGGCGCAGGCTTACAAAGCGCGTAGTCCAGTCTTTGCCGCCGTTTACCACAATAGCCTGATTGGTGCGCATAACCGCCACGCGATTGATGGCGCCAGCGTTCAGGTGCAGGACGTCATGCAAAGCGGCGGGGCGGTGAAGCGTTATGAGCCTCACCATCCCATGGCAGACCGGGATGGTTTTGTCTGGTACCCGGACGTCAACGTGGTTGAGCAAATGGCTGACATGATGTCTGCGTCCCGTGACTTTGAAACGGATGTTGATGTGCTGAATAACGTCAAAAGTATGCAGCAAAGTTTACTCAAATTAGGAGAAGCATAATGAACGCCCTGGCTCTGTATGCCCAATCGCAGTCGCTGGCTTCTTCCCAAGAGCCGACAGCGGTGGCGGAGAACAATGTCGGTTCCACGAGTAACCTGGGTGATAGCAGCAGCACGTCGTCCACCACGGATACCAGCGACACGTCATCCACTACGACAACCACAACCACCTCCACGGACTCCTCTGGCGTGGACACGTTCCTGACGTTGTTTGTGGCGGAGATTGAGAATCAGGATCCCACCGATCCAGCGGACCCGACAGACTATATCGACCAGCTCGCCTCAATGGCGCAGGTGGCGATGATGGAAGAGATGAGCGTTCAGGCCAATACCAACGCCGTGCTGATGAGCAACATTCAGGTCATGGCGTTAGGGAATCTGGTGGGTGACGACATTATGGTGCAAACCACCACGCTGGATATTGCCGACAACACCAAAGAGATTCAGGGGCGCGTCACGCTGGACGACAGCTGTACCGATGTGGATCTGCATTTCACTGACGCCGCCGGTGATGACTACACCGTATCGCTGATCCCGGAAGGGGAAACCTCCGTCGGACCTGGGCAGGTGGATTTCGATATTAATCCCGCTGATTACGGTATTCCGGCGGGTGATTACAACGTGTCGGTGGTGACCAACACCGGGGAAGCGGAAGTACCTATTGAAGTCACCGGTGAGGTTGAGGATGTGCGTATTCCGCTCGATGGCAGCACACCGGTTCTTAACGTGGACGGCGTCGGGGAAGTGCCTTTCACCATGATCACCCAGTTCGGCGTGCCGGATAGCACTGATGGCAGCGGCGGTTCCGATGACACCACGCCACCTGATACCGACGGCGGCAGTGATAATTCTGACAGCGATAACGTTATCTGATTTTACATTACAGGAATAAATAATGAGTTATGAAATTGCAGCGACGGGGTTAAACGCCGTTAACGAACAACTGGATGGGATCAGTAACAACATCGCTAACTCCGGTACGGTGGGTTACAAATCGATGACCACCCAATTCTCTGCGATGTATGCCGGGACGCAGGCCATGGGCGTGAGCGTGGCGGGTTCAGCGCAAAGTATCTCCACCGGTGGTTCTATGGTCTCAACGGGCAATGCGCTGGATCTGGCCATTAACGATGATGGCTTTTTCGTGATGTGCGACAGCGCCGGGAACATCTCCTATACCCGCGCCGGTTCCTTCGTAACGGACAAAAATGGCTATATCGTCAATGCGTCCGGCGATTACCTGCAGGGCTATCCGGTTGATGACAGCGGTACGCTGCAAACCGGGACGGTGTCCGATATCCAAATTCAGACCGGTAACATTCCGGCAGAAGCGTCAGACAGCTTGTCCTTTACGGCTAACTTTGACGCCAGTGATGCCACCATTGATCGTTCCACGGTCGCGTTTGATCCCACCAACAGCGCGTCTTATTCCGACAGCTATACCACCACAGTTTATGACTCACTGGGTAACGAGCACTCGGTTTGCCAGTACTTTACTAAAACCTCGGATAACACCTGGGAAGTTGATTATACCTTTGATGGTGCTGCTCAGGACGGCGCAGCACCAACCACCTTAACGTTCGATCCGAACACCGGCAAGTTGACCTCACCGACCACGCCGCAGACCGTTGAATTCACTACCGATGCGGCCGCGCCGATTGAGTTGACCGTCGATTACTCCAGTTGCACCCAGTACGGTTCCGATTTCTCCGTCACCACCAACTCCGCGAATGGTTATGCGTCTGCAACCCAAAACGGCGTGCAGGTTGATGACGACGGAAAAGTTTACGCCACCTACAGCAACGGCGAACGCATGCTGCAAGGTCAGGTCGTGCTGGCGACCTTCCCCGACGAAAATGGGCTGGAAGCGGTGAGCGGCACCGCCTGGGTGCAAACGGGGGAATCCGGCACGCCGCTGATTGGTACACCGGGATCCGGTTCTTGCGGCACGCTCTCCTCCGGCATGCTCGAAAGCTCCAACGTTGATATCACCACTGAACTGGTTGACCTGATGACGGCCCAGCGTAACTACCAGGCGAACACGAAAGTGATCTCCACCAGTACGCAGCTTGATGATGCGCTGTTCCAGGCAATGTAAGGCGCGGATAAATGGATCGCTTGATATATACCGCCCTGAGCGGGGCCACCCAGACGCTGCAAGAGCAGCAAATCAGCGCCAACAACCTCGCTAACGTCAACACCACGGGGTTTCGCGCGGATATGGCGATGGCGAGTAATGACAAAGTGAAAGGCGGCGGATTCGATACGCGCTATATGGCGAAGGAGAGTCCAAGCGGGGTGAACGACAGCACCGGCATCGCGGAGAAAACGGAGCGTCCACTCGACGTGGCCTTGCAGGGCACTGGCTATATTGCGGTTGAGGATAAAGATGGTAACGAAGTCTATACCCGCAACGGCAATATCCAGCAGGACGATCAGGGGCAGCTCACCATCAACGGTAACGTGGTGTTAGGCGATAACGGCCCGATCATCCTGCCGCCGAATGCCATTGCGTCTTTTGGCAGCGACGGCACGCTCTCGGTGACGCCAGACGACGGTGATGTCACCGCTACCATGGACATTGACCGCCTGAAGCTGGTGGATATACCAGTGAACAATCTGGCGAAAAATGCGCAGGGCATGCTGATCACTGCCGATGGCGTTCCGGCCCAGCGCGATGAAAACATCAAAGTGAGCGGGGGCTTTCTTGAGAGCAGCAACGTGTCGGCGGTTAGTGAAATGATGTCCTCCATTGCGATGAACCGCCAGTTTGAAGCGCAAATCAAGATGATGAAAACCGCCGAAGAGATCAGTGATTCGGGCAACCGTTTGTTAACCGGCTCCTGAGCCGCCGTGACCCATCAGGAATAAAGCATTATGAATGCAGCGTTATGGATCAGTAAGACCGGCCTGTCGGCACAGGATGCTGAGATGAGTGCGATTGCCAACAACATCGCCAACGTCAACACCACAGGCTTTAAGCGTGACCGCGTGATGTTCCAGGATCTGTTCTATCAGACTCAGGAAGCGCCGGGCTCGATGCTCGATCAAAACAATATCATGCCGACCGGCATGCAGTTCGGCAGCGGTGTGCGAATTGTCGGAACCCAGAAAACCTTCAGTGAAGGCAATGTGGAAACGACCGAGAACTCGATGGATGTCGCCATTATGGGACAGGGTTTTTTGCAGGTGCAGAAGGCCAACGGCGATATTGCCTACACCCGCGACGGCGACCTACAGGTCAATGCTGATGGGGTAATGACCAACTCCCAGGGCTTGCCGTTGCAGCCGGAAATCGACGTGCCGTCCGGCGCGACCAGCGTGTCAATTGGTGAGGATGGCACGGTGACGGCCATCTTACCTGGCGATACTGACACCACTGAACTGGGCCAGCTGACGCTGGTGAACTTCGCTAACCCTGCCGGGCTTTCTGCCGAAGGGGACAACCTGTATCTGGAGACTGCCGCCAGCGGCCAGCCAACGGAAGGGGTACCTGGTGAAGATGGGCTCGGCACGCTGCAGTCAGGGGCACTGGAAGGCTCCAATGTGGATATCGTCAACGAAATGGTGGCGATGATCACGGTGCAACGTGCTTATGAGATGAACGCCAAAATGGTCTCTGCGGCAGATGACATGCTGCAGTTTATTAGTCAGACGCTGTAACGCAACAACGTGAAATGCCGGATGGCACAGCGCCATCCGGCAAGGTTTAAACGAAATAGGCAGAACGTGAAAAATTATCTCTGGCTGATGGTGCTGCTTCCCCTGCTCAGTGGGTGTGAATCGCAGGCTATCCTGGTCAAAAAAAATGACGAATTCTTTGCGCCCCCCAAAACAGAGGCCCCGGCTCCGGCGGATGGTCGTGCGGGCGGTGTGTTTGAAACAGGCTATAACTGGTCGTTGACGGCGGACCGACGCGCCTATCGGGTGGGCGATATCCTGACCGTCATCCTGGAAGAATCTACCCAGTCCAGCAAGCAGGCGAAAACCAACTTCGGTAAGAGCAATACCGTCGACATCGGCGCGCCGACCATCTTTGGGCATACCAAAGACAAGCTGTCCGGCTCGATAGATGCCAACCGTGACTTTGACGGCAGCGCCACCTCGCAGCAACAGAACAGCTTACGCGGCGAGATTACGGTGTCAGTCCATTCTGTGCAGCCGAACGGCATTCTGGAAATTCGCGGCGAGAAGTGGCTCACCCTTAACCAGGGGGATGAATACATTCGACTGAGTGGCCTGGTACGCGCTGACGATATTCAGAACGACAACTCGGTGTCATCACAACGGATTGCGGATGCGCGCATCTCCTACGCCGGACGCGGGGCATTAAGCGATGCCAACGCGGCGGGGTGGCTGACGCGTCTGTTTAACCATCCACTGTTCCCGATCTAATGCAGGATTTTACTATGCAACACTTACGCGGGCGCTGGATGAAAGCGTTAAACGCCGTCGTGATCGCTCTGTGTCTGGTGGTACCGGGCACGTCGCAGGCGCAATCTCTTGAATCGCTGGTCAATGTGCAGGGCGTCAGGACCAACCAACTGGTGGGTTACAGCCTGGTGGTCGGGCTGGACGGAACCGGTGATAAAAACCAGGTGAAGTTCACTAACCAGACCATTACCAACATGCTGCGTCAATTTGGCGTGCAGTTGCCGAGCAAGATCGATCCGAAGGTGAAAAACGTCGCGGCGGTGGCGGTGAGCGCCGTGCTGCCGCCGATGTACTCACGCGGGCAGACCATTGATGTCACCGTCTCGTCTATTGGTGATGCTAAAAGCCTGCGTGGCGGCACCTTATTGTTAACCCAACTGCATGGTGCAGATGGTGAAGTTTATGCGCTAGCGCAGGGAAGTGTGGTGGTTGGCGGGATGAATGCGACCGGCGCCAGTGGCTCCAGCGTGACGGTGAATACGCCTACCGCCGGACTTATCCCCAATGGGGCGTCGGTGGAACGTGAAATTCCCAGCGACTTCCAGTTGGGCAACACTATCACCCTAAACCTGAAACGCCCTTCTTTTAAAGACGCCAATAATATTGCCGGGGCGATCAATGCGGCGTTTGGCGGCATTGCTACCGCGCAAAGCTCGACCAACGTCGTCGTCACCGCCCCGACCAGTCCCGGTGCGCGCGTGGCGTTTATGTCGCAGCTGGATGATGTGCAGGTGCAGGCTGAGAAAGTCCGCGCTCGTGTGGTGTTCAATTCGCGTACCGGCACCGTGGTGATGGGTGAGGGGATCGCGCTGCATGCGGCGGCGGTATCTCACGGCAGCCTGACGGTATCGATCAATGAATCCAGCAACGTCAGTCAGCCGAACGCACTGGCGGGAGGACGTACTGCCGTCACGCCGCAGAGCAACATTTCGGTTAACCACGCGCGCCCTGGCATCATCTCTCTGCCCGAATCCAGCAGCCTGAAAACGTTGGTTAATGCGCTAAATAGCCTCGGGGCCACGCCGGACGACATTATGTCTATTTTGCAGGCGTTGCATGAAGCGGGTGCGCTGGATGCCGATCTGGAGGTTATTTAATGACAGATATCAAAGTGAATCGCAGCGGCGGCACGGATGGCAGCGATGCCTTAATGGGTCCCAAAATCAAAAGCAACGATTTGCAGAAAGCCGCACAGCAGTTTGAGGCGATTTTCTTACGCAATATGTTGAAAGAGATGCGTAAAACCAACGAAATCTTTGATTCAAAAGATAACCCGCTCAACAGTGACTCGGTACGCATGATGCAGGGTTTTTATGATGACCAACTGTGTAACTCGCTGTCGCAGCAGCACGGTATCGGGATTGCGGCGATGATTGTGAAGCAGCTGTCGCCTCATCACAAAGGGTAAAGCCCGGCGGCGACTTAAGAACCGTCAGGTTTTCGCCGCTCTTTATCAGCAAGGTTGTTAACGAGACACCGGGCAGCAGGCCGGCGAGGATTTTTTGATGGATATGATTAGTATCGGCTACAGCGGCGCCAGTACGGCGCAGGTAGAGCTGAACGTAACGGCGCAAAACACCGCTAACGCGATGACGGATGGTTATACCCGCCAGGTGGCGATGATCAGCAGCATTGGCGCCAGCTCGGGTTCGTCAAACAGCGCGGGTAACGGGGTGCAGGTCGACAGTATACGCCGTGTGTCCAACCAGTATCAGGTCAGTCAGGTATGGTACGCCGCCAGCGATAACGGCTACTACAGCACCCAGCAGGAATATTTAACCCAGCTGGAAACGGTGCTCAGCGACGACAACACCAGCCTGAGCGGCGGTTTTGATGATTTTTTTGCCGCGCTCAATGCCGCGACCTCCAGCCCCGATGACTCCGCCCTGCGCGAGCAGGTGATCAGCGAATCCGGCGCGCTGGCGCTGCGTGTCAATAACACGCTGGATTATATTGACTCGCAAAGCAGTGAAATCGTCAGCCAGGAGCAAGCGATGGTGGCGCAGGTCAACACCCTGACCAGTGGGATTGCCAGCTACAACCAGCAAATCGCTGAGGCAGAAGCCAACGGCGATAACGCTTCCGCGCTGTATGACGCCCGTGATCAGATGGTCGAACAGCTCAGCGGCATCATGGACGTACAGGTCAACACTGACGATCAGGGTAACTACGACGTAACGCTGAAAAACGGTCAGCCGTTAGTTAGCGGGCAGGAGAGCTCGACCATTGCGCTCGAAACCAATGCCGACGGCTCACAAACGATGTCGCTGACCTTCGCCGGCACCACCTCTACCATGAATACCGATACCGGTGGATCAATGGGGGCGCTGTTTGATTATCAAAATGACGTGCTGACTCCGCTGACGGATACCATCAACAGCATGGCGTCGCAGTTTGCCGATGCCGTCAACACCCAACTGGCCCAGGGTTACGATCTGAACGGTAATCCCGGGGAGCCGCTGTTTATTTATGATGAAAATTCAGCCGATGGCCCGCTGGAGGTCAACCCGGATATCACCGCCGATGAACTGGCATTTTCCAGCTCACCGGACGAAAGCGGCAACAGCGATAACCTGCAGGCGTTGATCAACATCTCCACCGAACCGCTGGAGATTGACGGACTGGGAAGCGTGACGGTAGGGGAAGCGTGTTCGTCGATCATCAGCAATATCGGTATCTATAGCCAGCAAAACCAGACCGAGGCGGAAGCGGCAGCCAACGTCTATTCCGAAGCGCAGAATCAGCAAAGCAGCGTCAGCGGCGTCAGCATGGACGAAGAAGCGGTGAACCTCATTACCTATCAGCAAATTTATGAGGCCAACCTGAAAGTGATTTCCGCCGGTGCGGATATTTTCGATTCCGTACTGGAAATGTGTAGCTAACCTGGGGAGTTATCATGCGAGTGACTGCGCAACAATCTTATACATCCATGAATCAGAGCTTTGATAAGCTTTCCACCGACCTGGCACACGTTGTCACCCAGATGGCGACGGGAAAAAGCATTCTGCTGCCCTCGGACGATCCGGTTGCTTATACCCGCATGACGCAGCTGGATCGCCAACAGTCAGCGATTGAACAGTATCAGACGAATATCGATTCCGCCTCGGCGGGGATGAGCCAGCAGGAGTCGATCCTCGATGGCGTCAATGACAGTTTGCTGGCTGTGCGTGACGATCTGCTGCAGGCGGCTAACGGCACCAATACCGCTGACTCGCTGTCCAGCCTCGGTCAGGATATTCAATCCCTGACAGAATCGATGGTCGCGGCGTTAAATTACCAGGATGAAGACGGCCACTATGTCTTCGGTGGGACGGTAAATGACCAGCCGCCTATTGTGGCGGTGGACGATGATGGCGACGGCGTCACCGACAGCTACAGCTATCAGGGCAACAGCGATCATCGCGAGACCACCGTGTCGAATGGTGTTGAGGTGGATACCAACGTGGCAGTGAGCGATTTCTTTGGCAACAATCTGGATGTGCTTAACACGCTGACCTCGTTGTCGCAGGAGTTGCAGGATCCGTCAGTCGACCCGGCTGATCCGCAGGTGCAAAGCGACATCTCCAGTGCCATTGACGTGGTTGACGACGCGTCGGATTCACTGAACGCTTCTATAGCATCACTGGGCGAGTCGCAGAACACGATGACGATGATGAGTGACGCGCAGACGGATATTTCCACCTCTAACGAGCAGTTAATGAGCTCGCTGAGCGATCTCGATTACGGTCCGGCTTCCATTACCTTTACCGGTCTGGAGATGGCAATGGAAGCCACCTTAAAAACGTACTCGCAGGTGAGTGAGTTAAACCTCTTTAGTCAGCTTTAAGTCTCTTAAATACCCGATGAGTTTGTAGGCCGGATAAGGTGCGTGCGCCGTCATCCGGCAACAATAGTCAACAGCAGTTCAGGAATACTATGCAGGTCGGTTTAAATACAACATCCCTCTCCGGTAGCGGAGCGCTCAATCCTTCGGTGCAGCAGCATGCTGTTGCGCAGAACGCCCCGGTTCGTCAAAAGTTACCCGCAACGGCGAGTGATTATCCGGCTTCGCCGCTGATCACTACACGCCCACAGCGTTACAGCGTTCAGCTAAACGATCAGCTCACCACGCTGCAACAGGCTGACCACTATCTGGGGCAGCTTGAGCAGCAGTTGCTGGATTACCGTCATGCCTCACGACGTGGCGGCCAGGCGCAGCAGCAGAAAAGGGCCGATGTGGTGCAGTGGCTGGATAAGCGTTCAACCTTGTCAGGAGGCGCCGTCGATCGGCAACTGAAATCGGTATTGCAGGGAGATGCGCGGGTGACGTTCCAGTCGCCCGAACTGGAGAAAATGTTCCAGCAGCGTTCAACCGGGGCGAAAATGTTCAGTGTGTCAGACGGTCGTCAGACGCAGCTCTCTGCCGTGGTTGTTGGGGAGGATGCTGATTCTGGGCAATATAAAATGATGATCGGCAACGCGCTACGCCGTGTTGGTGTGCAAACGCATGAGAATCAGGGGGCTATCACCTTCTCCACCACCGAAACACAATGGGCGCAGTTGGCACAGACGCTGAGCGTGCATGAAGAGGGTGATAAACCCTCCACCTTTACCCCGCTGAAAACTTTCGCCGATCCTTCACGTACGGATGCGCTGTTGCAAACCTTGCAGCAGGGGAGTTCCCGTAGCCTGGAGGGGATTCAGCAGGCGCTGGACACCATTGGTGAACAGCGCTCACAAATGGCGGCGCAGCAGGAGAAGGCCCGGCAGCTGATTGACGGGATGGCGCGTTTCCCGCAGGCCGAAAGCGCGGTCAAAGCGTCAGAAACACTTGGCGGGGTGTTGGATCACGCCAATCATAATTATCAGGTGTTAGCGCAAGCAGTTAACGGCCAGGCTCGACTGTCCAGCCAAACCGTCCGTAGTTTATTACGTTAGTCAGGCTGGCAGGCTTTTGCGGTGAAGGAAAATGAGGAAGGGTCTGAAACAATCAGGCCACCGACATCTTGATTAAACAGTAAATTTTGTTGTTTATTTAAATGAATCCACCACGTTCGCAGATTGTGTTCATTAACGAATGAACCTAAATTTGATAAACGCAAATCATTCTGGTCGGTTTCAGCACCACTGAAACGAAACTCCCCCTGTTTAACAGCTCCAGAGTAGCGGTTAACGCAGGCCGAGATTTTAAAAATGGACGGCGTTTTTTTATTGGTATCGAGAGGAATCAAGGTCACGGTGGTGTTTTTGCCCGGTGGGCTGACCATCATTTCATAATGTGCGCTGGTTCCCGCCTCGAGGTCATAGTTCGCAATAATCGTATTCTCAATACGCGCACTGGCGGTAAAGATGGTGAATGCTGCAATAACAGGAAGGGCATAGAAAAAGTAATTATTTGCATTTTGGCATTTCATTCAACACTTTCTCCACTTCTTTATACATAACATTATTCATTTCATTATCTTTGTTTTGCCAGCGTTCAAAGCTCAAAGCTAACTGCCAACTGTCATTGCATTGGTTACTCAGCACTATATCCAAAACAAATTTATTCAGCGATACCCGGTAATACAGTTCCATTGACGCATTATGCGTGTCCAGCAACTGATTAATCCCTTGAATACCCGGTGACATATGCTGCGAAAATGGCGTAACGGCGGCCGGTTGGGTATCAGGATCGTAAAGGTGGTAAACGGTAATACGTTTAGCGTTATTCAGGTTTTCTTTTATTAATTGTGGTGTTTCAGCGGTTGTCATTTTTGGCTGTGCGTTAAAGTAATACATAAATGTGAACAAAAATAAGGCAATGGCGATAACCGAACCTACCATCATAGCTGCCTGATAAGGGCGTTTTTTAACCGCAGTGCGTGGCGTTTTTAGTGTGTCTGTAGCGGTGTCTAATGCCGGGGACATCAGCACCTGATTGCCATTTTGCTGCTTATCCTCCGTTGTGCTCTCGGGGAGTGCTGCGTGCTCTGCCACCGCTTCAATGATGTCATTATTAACATTGCACTTATTTTTGTTAACAGTTTCAGTGAGGTAATTTTTATTAAATAAATAGCCTTTCTTGGGAATGGTTTTAATGATTTCCTGTTGTTTACCATCATCATCGATAGCGACCCGCAAAGCATGAATAGCAGTGGGAAGACTATTTCCCCCGACGATGCGGTTTTTCCAAACTTCGGTCATTAAAAACGAACGCGCTAAAACGGTATCGGCATTTTTAGCTAATGTTTCTAACAGAATAAAATGGTACTCGCCGAGACGACGGGTTTCACCTGTCTCACAATGGATTAATGCATTAAGCGAAGAATCCATCCGCCAGTGGTTGACAACAATACTCATAGTGTTATTTGCCCATGCAAGGTTTTTTAGATCCTTTGCGTCACGCTGTTAAAAATCAACGTATTAGAATCATAAATGAACTGCGATGTCTTTCTGGCTGTTCGGATGAGGAAGTGACAGCATAATCAGTATTGTTTTTTTTGCAGTCCGAAATCGGATTTGAAATGTAGCGAAAGAGCCTGAAACTCACAACATACAAGGCTGATGGCATTTGCAACTAAATGTAAAATAACGGATTAAATGATGAATTTAGAATGTGTCGGATTAAGGATAATCTCATTTGATTCATAATCTTAAACCCTTTGTGGGGCGGGTTGTAAAAGCATTATTAGATATTTCTAATAATCTTTTAATTAAAAATTGATTGAGATCTTCCTGTGGTGGTGGGTTAATGAAGGCGATGAGCACGCAAAGCTAAATTAATGCGGGTAAGTGATTTTATATGGAGGCAATAAAGAGAGGGGGAGGAGTAAAAAAATTTTTTAGGGTGCGTTAAGTTTTCCAAACGGATGGTCGTTTTTACAGAGTATCGAAACAAAGACGATTAATCCCAAGGAGCAGTATCATGTTATCTATTAATACCAGTAGCGCCTCAATGGCCGCCGTTAACGCCATCAACACCAGCATGGATTCTCTGTCCACCTCAATGGAACGTCTGGCGACAGGTAACCGCATCAACTCTTCTTCTGACGATGCTGCGGGCAAACAGATTGCTAACCGTCTGACTGCACAGTCCAGCGGTATGGGCGTTGCGCTGAGCAACATCGATGATGCGACCGCCATGCTGCAAACTGCTGACAGCACCTTTGATGAAATGACCGACGTACTGGGCCGCATGAGCGACCTGGCCACGCAGGCAGCGAACGGAACCTACAACGACGACGACCTGCAGGCGATGCAGGACGAATACGACGAATTGGGTCAGCAGATGTCTGACATGCTGCAAAACACCACCTACGGCGGCACCAACCTGTTTGGTACCTCCGGCACCAGCAACACCGGTGAAGATGGCCTGTTCCAGGGCTCTGTCACCTTCCAGGTCGGCGCAGAATCTTCTGATACCATGACGGTCGATATCTCCAGCCAGTTGGGTAATCTGACCGCCGATCTGAAAGGCATCAGTGCCTCTTTCTCTGCTGACCAGGCTGATACCACCGGCACCGCAGGCGTTTCTGGCGGTACTGAGCTGACCGCTTCTGGCTCCGCGAACACCATGATTGACAGCATTTCTACTGCGATGGACGACGTGTCGAAGATCCAGTCCAAGCTGGGTGCGTCTATCAACCGTCTGAACGACACCGCCAACAACCTGACCAGCATGCAGGACAACACGGAAGTGGCTATCGGTAACATTATGGATACCGACTACGCGACGGAAGCGTCCAACATGACTAAACAGCAGGTTCTGTCGCAGACCGGCATCACCATGCTTAAGCAGTCCAACAGCATGTCCAGCATGGTTTCCAGCCTGCTGCAGTAATCTCTGTTTAGTGGTGAAGCCACGTATACACAACACCGCCTGCTGGCGGTGTTGTGCTTTCAGCGGCGCGATATTTTTTGGCAAACCTTCCTGATAAACGGAAGTTTAGCTTCCATCACATTTATAACTAACTGATTTATCAATATATAAAATGTTGGCATGATTTTTGCTGTTACCTCAATAACGTTGCACGGAGTCAATCATCATGGGTTACACAAGTGCTGTTCAAGCAATGGCGCAGAAAATGGCATATGCCGACATCTCGAATCAGGTCGCGAGCCTGCAAGAGCAGCAGAGCGATCTGACTGCGGAAAGCAATGGGCTTGATTCGCTCAGCACGGCGCTAACGAATTTTCAGTCTGCGGTGGATGCGCTCAATAGCGACACCGACGGGCCGGTGGTGTTTTCTGCAACGAGCAATAATGACTCGGCAACCGTTTCTGCCAACTCAGAGGCCCAGCCGGGAACCTATTCTTTTTTCGTTGAGCAGTTAGCGCAAGCGCAGCAGTCGACTTTTGATATGACTGATGACACCTATTCCGCGACGGGGACGTTTGAACTGACGATGGGTGACAGCACCATGGACATCGACCTGGCGTCAGCAGATGCCAATGGCGATGGTGATGGGTTTATCGATGCCAGCGAGTTGGTCAGCGCGATTAATGATTCCGACGATAACCCTGGCGTGTCGGCCGCGCTGGTGAAAACGGACGGTACGACGACCATCATGCTCACCTCTGACACTACCGGCGAGCAGAGCGCTTTTTCGGTGTCGGTTATCGATCACGATCCGACCAATGACACCAGTACGACGGTACCCACGCTGGACACCCTGACCGAATCGCAGGATGCGATTATTCATCTGGGAAGTTCAACGGGGCCGACGATTACCAACAGCACAAATACATTTGATGATGTCATCCCGGGCGTCACGATGACGTTCAGTGAAGTCAGCGATCTGGATGATCCGACGGATCTCACCACCTTTACGGTTGCTGAAGATTCTTCTGCCTCTGAAGCCAAGGTCCAGACCTTTGTCGACGCCTATAACTCGCTGGTCGATACCATTGACTCGCTGACCACCTACGGGGACGACGATACCTCGGCAGGTGTATTCGCTGGTGATGCTGGTCTCAAATCGCTCACCAGTCAGATGGATGACATTGTTCACTCTTACTACGACGGCTCCTCGATTGTGGATTACGGCATCACGCTGGACAGCGACGGCCATTTGCAGATCGACGCTGACACCTTCGATGACGCCATGGAAGAAAATCCGGACGGTCTGACCTCAATCTTTGTGGGTGATGACAGCATGGTCGCCCAACTCGATAACCTGATGGACAGCTATCTCGATTCCAGCAACGGCATCATCGCCCAACGTCAACAAGGTCTGGATGACGATCAGACCCGCATTGATGACAGAAGTGACCAGCTGACCGAGACCTACAACACCAACTACGACCGCTATGTGACGGAGTACACCAACACCATTATTGAGGTGTACACCATGAAAATGAGCATGGCTGCATTCTCGTAACCGACCGAGTTCACTCAAGGATTTACTGTAAATATGTACGAAACACAGGATGGTTATTCGCAATATAAAGAGATCGATCTTGCCGCCCGCACGGCGGCGGCCTCGCCTCTTGAACTGGTGCTGGTGCTGTTTTCTGGTTTGATGGAC
This sequence comes from Citrobacter sp. TBCS-14, assembly GCF_005280805.1. NCBI lineage: Bacteria > Pseudomonadati > Pseudomonadota > Gammaproteobacteria > Enterobacterales > Enterobacteriaceae > Citrobacter > Citrobacter sp. TBCS-14. Next base: position 131,635 of record NZ_SZWM01000457.1, on the reverse strand, counting down.
GAGCTGGAACGCGCCAAAAGCCATATCGAAAACAAGCGCTTTGAGAAGAAGGCGCAAAGCATCAACAAATGCATCGATATTCTCAATGCCTTAACCAGCTCGCTGGAGTTTGAAACCGGCGGCGAGCTGGTGGTGAATCTGTCACGTCTTTACGACCACTGTGTCTACCGCCTGTATGAAGCCAGCGGGGAATTATCGATTGAGAAGATCGATGAGGTGATTGTCATTCTGACGAATTTGCGTGAAGGCTGGGATGGCCTGTCAGCCAAGCTCGGGTAAGTCAATGGACAGACACGGCCAGCAGCAACAGCTTTTCGCCCTGATCGACGCGATGAACGAATCTCTGGATCAGCAGCGCTGGCGACGATTGCCCGCGCAGCATCAGCAGTTGATGCGTTTATTTCATGAATATGAAGTCGCAGAGACGTCAGCAGAAGAGTTGCGGAAGGTAAAAGCGACATTGCGCACCGGGTTTGCCGCCCTCATTGAACGGCGGACCCGACGTGCAGAAATCTTGAAAGCGCGTATGGATACGCATCAGCGAAATCAGGAAGGCGTGCTGGCGTATTCAATGGTTAATATTATTTCGGAGAAGGCATGAACCCTGTATTGCTGGCCACGGCCAGTGCGTTGACCGATGCCACGCCGGAAAACGCCACGATTTCAGCACCGGTGGCAGCCGAAAGCGGTGGGGCGTTTACCTTGCCACAAATGGCGCTAAACGCGGTGGCTGAACGTATCCATAGTGCGAAAACCAACCAGCAGCAATCATCAGCGGCACAAAAGCACGATAACGATCCGGCGGCGATGCAGGCGTTGATGGCGCTTTTTCTGGCCCAACCGGTGCAGTCAGCGGTGTCTGCTGGTTTGCAAAAACAACCGGATGGTGATGCGTTGAAAGCGCTGATCGCGGCACGGTCCGCAAACCCAGGGTCACCGGCCCTGCGTCAGTTGTCGAGCGCGGTAGAACAGAAGGCCAATGGCACGACGCCAGCCCAGTTGGATGCGGCAGACTTGTCGTCGCTACCGGCAAAATTACAGAGTGCGCTGACGGCATTGACGCAGCAGGCGACGGCAGGGCAACCGGCCACACCTGAGCAACAGGCGAAACTGGCGACCTTTTCGGCGCAGGATTTACGCGCCATTGCACCCCAGCAGCCGACGCTGTCGACTTCTCAGCAAATTACCGCGCGAGTGAAAGAGACTGAAAGTCACGTTGCCCCGCGCCCGCAGGTGGTGAAAAAGAACGCCGCCCTTAACGTGACCCAGCCGGCAGTAGCTCAAAACCTGGTCAACGTGGCGGTACAAGGTAATCAGTCGGTTAGTGCGATAGCGGATACGAGCGCAATCACCACGCACACCGCGCAGCCGGTGGAGATGTCGCCTGATGAACTCGGTGAAAAACTGACGGCGCTACTGAAAGACCGGATCCAATTCCAGCTCGGCCAGCAGCAGCAAGTGTCTACCATCCGTCTTGACCCACCTTCGCTTGGCAAACTGGAAATTGCCGTACAGCTGGATGCGGGAAAACTCATGGTGCACATCGGCGCAAACCAAAGCGATGTTTGCCGTTCGCTGCAGCAATTTAGCGAGAACTTACGCCAGCATCTGACGGCGCAGAACTTCATGGAGGTCAATGTTCAGGTCTCCTCCGAGGGGCAATCGCAGCAGCAACAACAACAGCAGTCTGGTCATCAACAGGACGAGGTGACATCGGCATTAATGCTTAATGACGAGCCTCAATTTCAACGGAATGAATCCGTTCTGATCAAAGTGTAAAAGCCAAATGAAGAAAATCGTGATAGCGAGTGTAATTAGCTCTGTCCTGGCCCTCGTCGTGGGTGGCGGGGCTGGATGGGGGATGTACCATTTCGTCGGAAATGGAAAACCTGCGGCAGCCGCGCATACTGATGCCGTGGAATCAATGGATGAAAGTAACAGCCTGTTTGTTTCGTTGCAGGAGACGATTGTCACCCTGCACGATAATGAAGGTGCCGATCACTATATGTCAGCGGAATTAGTGCTGGTTGTCGCCACTGAAAAAGAATCGGAGAAAATAAAACAGCAAGAGCCGCTGTATCAGAGCATTGCCGTTGAGCGACTGTCTGAAATGAAATATGAAGAAGTTCGCGCGATGAAAATATCGCAAATAAGGGCGTTAATCGCTGAAGCGTTGAAGGAAGAATTAAAGAATCGAAAAATAACCGCACCGTATAAAGATATATTGGTGAAAAAAGTCGTGTTCCAGTAAGCGATGAGTCAGGAATTTAAATGATGCAAGACGCTTACGAGTCAGAGGAATTCAGCGCGACACCGGTGCTCACCCCACAGCAAGAGAGTCATTATTTACAGGCTTATCTTCCGTTGGTGCGCAAAGTCGTGCGCCAACTCGCGCCGCAATGTACCTGCGTGATGGACCGGCAGGACATGGAGCAAACGGCGCTGATGGGATTGCTGAATGCGATTCGCCGCTACGGCCTGCCCGATGAAGGCTTTGCGGGTTACGCCGTACACCGCATTCGCGGGGCTATTCTGGATGAATTGCGCAGTCTTGACTGGCGGCCGCGCCAGTTACGGCAGAAATATCATCAAATTAAGGATGTGATTCGTGAAGCGCGCACAAAACTCGGACACGAACCCACCCGGGAGGAGCTTTCGCAATGGGGGCTATCGTCTGAGGATTACCTGGAATTTCAACAGCTGGAAGGGGCCGAAACGCTGGCCAGCCTGGATGAGTTACTGAATGGCGACCTGCCAATTGCACCGCTTGAAGGGCGGGGGCTGGAAGAACAATTTGTGACGCAAGAGATGCTGAGCTATGCCCTCGGTCAACTCAGTGAAAAAGAGGGCCTCGTGCTCTCCATGTATTACCAACACGATATGAATTTAAAAGAGATTGCGCTGGTGTTAGGCGTAACTGAAGCCAGAATTTGTCAAATGAATAAAAAAATCACGCACAAAATTCGTGATTGTTTATATCAAGATTAACAATTTCGAATTGAAATGCGGAGAAGTGAATGCAAAAGATTTTAGGTTTGTTGGTGGTCATTGGCTGTGTTTTTGGCGGCTATTTTGAAGCGGGTGGACAATTAATTGCCATCTGGCAGCCTGCTGAAATTGTTATTATTCTCGGCGCCGGATTTGGTGCCATGATTATCGGCAACCCGAAGCACGTGCTGAAAGAGATCGGCCATCAGTTGAAAGGTGTCCTCAGCAAGAAACAGCTGGGGCCAGAGTTTCAGCGCCAACTATTAATGTGCCTGTTTGAACTGCTGGAGTTGGTACAAAACGGCGGCTTACGCATGTTGGATCAGCACATTGAAAAACCGGCTGAAAGTACCATTTTCCAAAAGTACCCGCTGGTGCTGACTCAAGAGCGACTGGTGACCTTTATCGCTGATAACTTCCGCCTGATGGCAATGGGCAAAATTGACGCCCACGAACTGGAAGGGATCCTCGATCAGGAACTGGATACCGTAGAAGAAGAGCTGTTGACACCGTCTCGTTCATTACAGCGTACGGCTGAAGCTATGCCGGGATTCGGTATTTGCGCCGCGGTACTTGGCATCATTATTACCATGCAATCTATTGATGGCTCCATTGCACTGATCGGCCTGAAAGTAGCAGCGGCGCTGGTAGGGACCTTCCTGGGGGTATTTATCTGCTACTGCCTGATGGATCCGCTGGCGAACTCGATGGAGCAACAGGCGCGTGCGGAACATTCTCTGCTGGAATGTGTGCGTACTGTGCTGGTGGCGCATGCTGGCGGTAAGCCAACGCTGCTGGCGGTGGATGCAGGACGTAAACTTCTGCATCTGGCATCTAAACCAACGTTTGCCAATCTGGACGCGTGGGTGAATGCGATGCTGGAGCAGGAATAAGCATGAGGAAGGCGCCAAATCGTCGCGACCGTGGTGCGAAGACCACCATTATTCGGCGACAAATTAAAAAGAATCATGCAGGTCATCATGGCGGTGCGTGGAAGGTGGCATTTGCCGACTTTACGCTGGCGATGATGGCGCTGTTTATGACGCTGTGGATTGTCAACAGCGTCAGTAAATCCGATCGCGAAAATATCGTTGCGGCGCTGCACGGCCAGTCCATCTTCAACGGGGGAGGGCTCGCACCGTTAAATAAAATTGGCAAACAGCCGATTGCACCGGGGGCCAGCAGTAAAAATGTCACTCGCAGCAAGTCAGATAAACAAGCGCTACCGCAGGAAACGGCTAAAGTGACGGAAGAAACGGCCAAAAAAGTCATGGATGTGAATGAGAAGACGGCGTTGCTGAAGAAAAAGTCCGCGACTGAACTGGGAGAGCTGGCGACTAACATCAACACCATCGCCCGCAATGCGCATATGGAAACTAACCTGGAGATGGAGATCGTCCCTCAGGGGTTACGCGTGCTGATTAAAGATGACCAGAACCGCAATATGTTTGAACGCGGTAGCGCGCGGATCATGCCATTCTTCCGATCGTTACTGGTTGAACTGGCACCGGTTTTTGACACGCTGGACAATAAGATCATCATCACCGGTCACACGGATGCGATGGGCTATAAAAATAATATTTATAACAACTGGAATCTGTCTGGTGACAGGGCGCTCTCCGCCCGACGTGTGCTGGAAGAAGCGGGGATGCCGCAGGATAAAGTCATGCAGGTCAGCGCCATGGCGGACCAGATGCTGCTGGATGCGAAAAATCCAGAGAGCGCGGGTAACCGCCGCATTGAGATTATGGTGTTGACGCAAAGTGCGTCCGACACGCTGTATCAATACTTTGGCCAGCACGGCGAGAAGGTCGTGCAGCCGTTGGTGGATAAGCTGGATAAACAAAAGCAGGTGACTTCCTTACGTCAACCCCCCGTTGTTGTGCCTCATTAATTCTGTTCTCTCGTCCCCCACGCAACGTGGGGGCATATTATTGCTAAGGAAGGTAATGTGATAGCTGTAACTCAAATTATTCCACTGAATATTCAATCAGATAATGTTACAGATGTGGCCTGTCAGGGCGCGCATTTCGATAATGTATCAGGGATCTGGTATACCGAGCCTGATGGGCTAAAGGAGGGGCTTTTGGACTATGCCTACACTATGGATAGTTACAACATCATAGCGCCCTACTATCTGGTCATTACCTCAAAGATGCACTGCTGGAACTGCCATCAAATCACCCGAATCCATGGGGTTATGTTTACCCGTTATATTAAAAAAATACAGGATGGTGAAGGCTGGCTGTCCGTCAGGCGGAATACGTTTCTGTTCCATATTAATGCGCTGCCAGAAGAAATAATGAAGAACATCAAGGCCAGCAATTACTACCTGGATAAGAGTAAAACCACCGGACTACGCTACTGGATGAACCATTGTGAAATTTGCGGCGAGCGTTTGGGAGACTATGAACTTTTCTGCGTTGAAAATGATGCCTTTCGCCGGATGACCATTGAAAATCTGCTTAAGGCGAATGTGCGAAAAGTGAATAAGCTGTTTGTCAGTACGGCGGGTAACCCTGCAGAGCATGCGTCAAAAGAGGTTGTGCGTTATCTGTGTGATGCCCGTTTCGTTATGAATGGACCCGCAGTACCGTAATACGTGTTCAGACTTCTCATTACATAAAGATACTGTATACTTAAACAGTGTTGTGGGAGGGGCGATGCGTAAAATTATACATGTCGATATGGACTGCTTTTTCGCGGCGGTGGAAATGCGTGATAACCCCGCGCTGCGTGATATCCCGATCGCTATCGGTGGCAGCCGTGAACGCCGGGGGGTGATCAGCACCGCCAATTACCCGGCGCGGAAATTTGGCGTACGCAGCGCGATGCCCACGGGGATGGCGCTAAAACTGTGCCCGCATCTCACCTTATTACCCGGTCGTTATGAGGCGTATAAAGAAGCGTCTCGCCAGATTCAGGCGATCTTCGCACGCTACACCTCGCTTATCGAACCCCTTTCGCTGGATGAAGCCTATCTGGACGTCACCGACAGCACGCACTGTCACGGATCGGCCACACTGATTGCCCAGCAAATTCGCCAGACGATTTTTGACGAGCTACAGCTCACCGCCTCCGCGGGGATTGCACCGGTCAAGTTTCTGGCCAAGATCGCCTCCGATCTCAATAAGCCCAACGGGCAATATGTGATCACACCGGATGATGTGCCGGAATTTATCAGAACGCTCCCGCTGGGGAAAATCCCCGGCGTCGGCAAAGTTTCCGCCGCCAAGCTGGAATCCATGGGATTACGTACCTGTGAAGATATACAACAGTGCGACCTGGCGATATTGCTTAAGCGTTTTGGTAAATTTGGTCGCGTGCTGTGGGAGCGCAGCCAGGGTATTGACGAGCGGGATGTGAATAACGACAGAATGCGCAAATCCGTCGGTGTTGAACGCACGCTGGCAGAGGATATTCATGAGTGGTCAGAATGTGAGGCGATTATCGAGCGGCTTTATCCGGAGCTGGAGCGGCGTCTGGCAAAGGTAAAACCGGATTTATGTATTGCTCGCCAGGGCATTAAATTAAAGTTTAATGACTTTCAGCAGACCACTCAGGAGCACGTCTGGCCGCGCTTAAGTAAAGACGATTTGATTACCACGGCGCGCAAAACCTGGGATGAGCGTCGGGGAGGACGTGGGGTCAGGCTGGTGGGATTACACGTCACGCTGCTGGATCCACAGCTGGAAAGGCAGTTGGTACTGGGGCTTTGAGTTGGATGTATTGCCGGATAGCGGCATAAATACCTTATCCGGCTTACCTACGCGATCGTAGGCCGGATAAGCAGCAGCGCCATCCGGCATTTATTGCAGGGACTTACTTCGCCGGAATAGACTTCAGCAGTTCAGTCAGCAGCGTCCAGTAATGGCCAACGCTTTCGATATGAACCTGCTCATCCGGGGAGTGCGGACCTGTGATGGTTGGCCCGATGGAAACCATGTCCATTTCCGGATACGGCTTCTTAAACAGACCGCATTCCAGACCCGCGTGGATAATCTGGATGTTTGGCGTCTTGTTAAACAGACGCTGATAGGTTTCGCGCACCAGGTGCATGACCGGTGAGTTCGCGTCCGGCTGCCAGCCCGGATACGCGCCTTTGGCTTCGGTTTTAGCGCCTGCCAGCTTGCCCAGAGAATCCAGCATGCTCACCACATAGTCTTTACCGCTGTCGATCAGCGAGCGAACCAGGCAGTGAATCTGCACGTTGTCGTCAGTCATGGTGACAACACCGACGTTCAGGGAGGTTTCCACCACGCCTTTTGCCACGTCTGAATTGCGGATCACGCCGTTTGGTGTCGCGTTCAGCAGACGAACAAAGGTATCGCGGGACTGAGCGGTCAGTGCGGCTTTGTCGTTAGTGACGGTATCCAGCAGCAGTGCCAGATTTTTCTCTTTTGCTGCCAGCTCGTTTTTCAGGATTTCCTGATAAGTGCTGACCAGCGCTTTTAACGCATCGACTTTATCTGCGGCAACAGCAAGGGTAGCAAAGGCTTCACGTGGGATCGCGTTACGCAGCGTACCACCGTTGAAATCAACCAGACGCAGATCCAGTTCTTCAGCGTGGCCAGCCAGGAAGCGTACCAGCAGCTTGTTGGCATTACCGAGGCCAACATGGATTTCGCCGCCGGAGTGACCGCCTTTCAGGCCTTTCAGCGTCAGCTTAAAGGTCTGGAAACCTGCAGGAATGGCTTCACGAGACAGCGGCAGATTGGCGGTGAAGTCGATCCCCCCCGCGCAACCCATGTAGATCTCACCTTCTTCTTCGGAGTCGGTGTTGATCAGAATATCTGCCTGCAGCCAGTTAGCCTGCAGACCAAACGCACCGTCCATGCCCGCTTCTTCGGTCATGGTCAGCAAAACTTCCAGCGGGCCGTGAACCACGCTGTCATCCGCCAGAACGGCCAGCGCAGAGGCCATACCGATACCGTTATCCGCACCCAGCGTGGTGCCACGGGCTTTCACCCATTCGCCGTCAATATAAGGCTGGATCGGATCTTTGGTGAAGTCGTGAACGGTATCGTTGTTTTTTTGCGGCACCATATCCAGGTGCGCCTGCAGAACAACCGGCTTGCGGTTTTCCATTCCTGCGGTAGCGGGTTTGCGAATCAGGATATTACCCACCTGATCGCGCTCGACGTGGAAACCTTTCTCTTGGGCCCAACTCAGAATATGTTCAGCGAGTTGCTCTTCATGGTAGGACGGATGAGGAATAGAACAGATTTTGGCAAAAATATCCCACAGCGGCTGCGGGGATAATTGAGACAGTTCAGACACGTTGAGTCTCCTTGGCGATGCCCTGCAAAATTGACTTACAGGCCACGGGGTTAGCAGAATTAAAAACACCACAAGTCAGGCTTGCGCGATGCAATTGAGAATACCACTTTCTCTGCTCACGGCTAGCAAAAAGCATGCAAAAAGAGGCCTGGATTCCGCTTAACACTGGTTTTTAGCGCGTCAGATCTCTATAATCTCGCGCAACCTATTTCCCCCTCGAACACTTTTTAAGCCGTAGATAAACAGGCTGGGACAACTTCACATGAGCGAAAAATACGTCGTCACCTGGGACATGTTGCAGATCCATGCACGTAAACTGGCAAGCCGCTTGATGCCTTCTGAACAATGGAAAGGCATCATTGCCGTTAGCCGTGGTGGTCTGGTGCCAGGCGCGCTGCTGGCGCGTGAATTGGGTATTCGTCATGTCGATACCGTATGCATCTCCAGCTACGATCACGACAATCAGCGCGAACTGACCGTTCTGAAACGTGCCGAAGGTGACGGTGAAGGTTTCATCGTAATCGATGACTTGGTTGACACCGGTGGTACCGCGGTTGCGATTCGCGAAATGTACCCTAAAGCGCATTTCGTCACCATCTTCGCTAAACCGGCAGGCCGTCCGCTGGTGAATGATTATGTTGTTGATATCCCTCAGGATACCTGGATCGAGCAGCCGTGGGATATGGGCGTCGTGTTCGTCCCGCCGATTTCAGGCCGCTAATCTAAATCGTTTTCAACGCCTGGCTATGCCGGGCGTTGTTCTTTTTGTGCCGTGTCAGGTTACACTATGCCTTAGTGAGTACTCATGGAGGCCGTAATTATGTCACAGGCTAACCTCAGCGAAGTCCTGTTTAAACCCCGCTTCAAACACCCTGAAACGTCAACGCTGGTTCGTCGATTTAATCACGGCGCGCAGCCGTCTGTGCAATCTGCCCTGGATGGCACAACCATCCCGCACTGGTACCGCATGGTGAATCGCCTGATGTGGATCTGGCGCGGCGTCGATCCGCGCGAAATCCTTGAGGTGCAGGCGCGTATCGTCATGAGCGAAGCAGAGCGTACAGATAAAGAGCTCTATGACACGGTCATTGGCTATCGTGGCGGGAACTGGATCTACGAGTGGGCGAAGCAGGCGATGGACTGGCAACAGAAGGCCATGGCAGAACAGGACCCACAAATTAGCGGACGCCACTGGCTGCACGCCTCTACGCTGTACAACATTGCGGCGTATCCGCATCTGAAAGGCGACGAGCTGGCTGAACAGGCGCAGGCCCTGGCGAATCGCGCGTATGAAGAGGCGGCTCAGCGCTTGCCCGGCAAGCTGCGCGAACTGGAATTCACGGTTCCCGGCGGTGCGCCGATCACCGGTTTTTTGCATATGCCAAAAGGTGACGGCCCGTTCCCGACGGTGCTGATGTGCGGGGGGCTGGATTCCATGCAAACGGATTACTACACCCTGTATGAACGCTATTTTGCCCCGCGTGGTATTGCCATGCTGACGCTGGACATGCCCTCGGTCGGGTTTTCGTCGAAATGGAAACTGACCCAGGATTCCAGCCTGCTGCATCAGCACGTATTAAAAGCACTGCCCAACATTCCCTGGGTCGATCACACCCGCGTGGCGGCATTTGGTTTTCGCTTTGGCGCCAACGTGGCGGTACGGTTGGCGTATCTCGAATCTTCGCGCCTGAAAGCGGTGGCGTGTCTGGGGCCGGTAGTGCATGCGCTGCTCAGCGACCCGCAGCGGCAGGCAAGCGTCCCGGAAATGTATCTTGATGTACTGGCCAGCCGTCTGGGTATGCACGACGCCTCTGATGACGCACTGCGTGTCGAGCTCAATCGCTATTCATTAAAGGTACAAGGCCTGTTGGGCCGACGTTGTCCAACGCCGATGCTATCGGGCTTCTGGAAAAACGATCCGTTTAGTCCGGAAGAGGAGTCTCGCTTAATCACATCGTCATCTTCTGACGGTAAGCTGATGGAGATCCCGTTCAACCCGGTGTATCGCAATTTTGATAAAGCGCTGCAAGAAATAACCGGATGGATCAATCAGAGATTGTGTTAATAGATTGCTAAATTTTATTGATTTGGTAAAACAGTTGCTTCACCTAAGGAGATCGCAATGACGTTACCGAGTGGACACCCGAAAAGCAGATTGATCAAGAAATTCACCGCGCTTGGCCCCTACATCCGGGAAGGGCAGTGCGAAGATAATCGATTTTTTTTCGATTGTCTGGCTGTTTGCGTCAACGTGAAACCCGCGCCGGAGAAGCGTGAATTCTGGGGCTGGTGGATGGAGTTAGAAGCACAGGAAAAACGCTTCACGTACAGCTACCAGTTTGGTTTGTTTGATCAAGACGGCAACTGGACCGCCGTGCCCATCAAAGAGACTGAAGTGGTAGATCGACTGGAGTACACCTTACGTGAGTTCCATGAAAAATTGCGTGGGTTGCTAACGTCGCTGAATCTGGCGCTGGAACCTGCGGACGACTTTAAAGATCAGCCGGTTAAATTAACGGCATAGTGAACAGCAAAATGCCGGATGGCGGCGCAACCCCATCCGGCATTTTTTATGTTAGATCAGAACTGGTAGGTCATCCCCACTGCGACGATATCATCATTGTTGATGGCCAGCTTATTATCGCTATCCAACTGGTTGATTTTATAATCAACAAATGCTGACATATTCTTGTTGAAATAATAGGTCGCGCCAACGTCGATATAATTCACCAGATCTTCATTACCGATACCTTCAATATCTTTGCCTTTCGACAGCACATATCCCAGGGACGGACGCAGACCAAAATCAAACTGGTACTGAACCACTGCTTCGACGTTCTGTGTTTTATTGGCGAAACCACCGGATATAGGCGTCATTTTGCGCGTTTCAGAGTACATCGTGGCAATATAAATATCGTTGGCATCGTATTTTAAACCGGTTGCCCAGGCTTCGGCTTTATCGCCCGCACCACGGTTTTGCAGATTCTGCTGATTGGTACGATCGGAATTGGTATAGGCGCCGCTGATGGCGAAATCGCTGCCGCCAAAGTCATAGGTCACCGACGTACCAAAACCGTCGCCATTCTGTTTTTTCACATCGCGGTCTTCGTTTTTACCCTGGTATTGCAAGGTGAGATCCAGGCCATCAACGACGCCGAAGAAGTCGGTGTTACGGTACGTCGCCAGACCGCTGGCGCGTTTGGTCATGAAGTTATCGGTCTGCGCGGAAGAGTCCCCGCCGAACTCCGGGAACATATCGGTCCACGCTTCAACGTCGTACAGCGCACCCAGGTTACGACCGTAGTCGAAGGAACCGAGGTTTTTCAATTTCAGACCCGCGAAGGCCAGACGTGTTTTTTGCTGGTTAGGATCGCTTTCGGCTTTATTGCCTGCGAACTCTGCTTCCCAACGACCATAACCGGTCAGCTGATCGTTAATTTGAGTTTCACCTTTAAAACCAAAACGGATATAGCTTTGGTCGCCGTCTTTGCTGTCATTATCGGTCATGTAGTGCATGGCTTTAACTTTGCCGTACACATCCAGTTTATTTCCGTTCTTATTATACACTTCCGCTGCCTGTACGGATGCCGATGCCATAATACCCATCACCACTAATGCCAGAGTGCTCTTTTTCATTTTCATTCCTGATTTAAAGTACGCGCGAATATTTACTGGGTGTGTTCCCCGTTCAAAGACAGGAGGGTTTTTAACGTCTGGCAATGAACGTTTTATGACAAAGTAAGAATATTTTTAAAAAAGAATGTTTATTTGTTTCTGTCATAAAAACGTCACAACCTGCCGCTACGCTTGCTGATCCTGCGCAATAAAATTTCATGCTTTGTGCGCTGGCTGTTGGCAACCGGGGCCAGTCCTGCTAAAACGTTCGTTTGATATCATTTCCCCAATCTTGAATGGCAGAGAATCATGAGTGACAGCCAGACGCTGGTGGTAAAACTTGGCACCAGTGTGCTAACGGGCGGATCGCGCCGCCTGAACCGTGCCCACATCGTAGAACTGGTCCGCCAGTGCGCGCAGCTCCATGTCGCAGGGCATCGCATTGTTATTGTTACCTCGGGCGCGATTGCCGCCGGGCGTGAACATCTTGGTTACCCTGAACTCCCGGCAACGATCGCCTCTAAACAGCTGCTGGCGGCAGTAGGGCAGAGCCGACTGATTCAACTCTGGGAACAGCTGTTCTCCATTTATGGCATTCATGTCGGGCAGATGCTGCTGACGCGTGCGGATATGGAAGACAGAGAACGTTTCCTTAACGCTCGCGACACGTTACGTGCGCTGCTGGATAACAACATCGTTCCTGTCATCAATGAGAACGACGCGGTGGCAACCGCCGAAATTAAAGTCGGTGATAACGACAACTTGTCGGCGCTGGCGGCGATTCTGGCCGGGGCCGATAAGCTGCTGCTGCTCACCGATCAGCAGGGCCTGTTCACCGCTGACCCGCGTACCAATCCGCAGGCTGAGCTGATTAAAGATGTCTACGGGATTGATGACGCGCTGCGGTCTATCGCCGGAGACAGCGTCTCTGGCCTCGGCACCGGCGGTATGGGCACCAAACTGCAGGCGGCAGACGTGGCCTGCCGCGCCGGTATCGACACCATTATTGCCGCAGGCAGCAAGCCTGGCGTGATTGGTGATGTAATGGAAGGCGTGTCCGTGGGGACGCGTTTTCATGCTCAGGCTTCTCCGCTGGAGAACCGCAAACGCTGGATCTTCGGCGCACCGCCCGCCGGGGAAATCACCGTCGATGAAGGCGCAACCTCAGCCATTCTGGAACGCGGCAGTTCGTTATTGCCCAAAGGCATTAAAAGCGTGACAGGCAACTTCTCTCGTGGTGAAGTGATTCGTATCTGCAATCTTGAAGGGCGCGATATTGCCCACGGCGTCACTCGCTATAACAGCGACGCGCTGCGCCGTATTGCCGGACACCACTCTCAACAGATTGACGCGATCCTCGGCTATGAATATGGCCCGGTTGCCGTCCATCGCGATGACATGATCACCCGTTAAGGAGCAGGCATATGCTGGAACAAATGGGCATTGCTGCCAAAGCAGCGTCGTATAAGCTGGCGCTACTCTCCAGCCGCGAAAAAAACCGTGTGCTGGAAAAGATTGCCGATGAACTGGAAGCACAAACCGAAAGCATCCTCAGCGCTAACGCACAAGACGTTGAGCAGGCGCGGGAAAACGGTCTGAGTGAAGCAATGCTTGACCGTCTGGCGCTGACCCCGGCACGTTTGAAAGCCATCGCCGACGACGTACGTCAGGTGTGCAACCTCGCCGACCCGGTCGGGCAGGTGATTGACGGCGGTCTGCTGGATAGCGGCCTGCGTCTGGAGCGTCGTCGCGTCCCGCTGGGCGTGATTGGCGTGATTTATGAAGCGCGTCCTAACGTCACCGTTGATGTCGCCTCCCTGTGCCTGAAAACCGGCAATGCGGCGATCCTGCGCGGGGGCAAAGAGACGTACCGGACAAATGCGGCAACTGTGGCAGTGATTCAGCAGGCGCTGGAGGCCTGTGGTTTACCGGCGGCCGCCGTGCAGTCGATTGATAATCCGGACCGCGCACTGGTCAGCGAAATGCTGCGCATGGATAAGTACATCGATATGCTGATCCCGCGCGGCGGCGCTGGCCTGCACAAACTGTGTCGCGAACAGTCGACTATTCCGGTGATCACTGGCGGTATTGGTGTTTGTCATATCTATGTGGATGAAAGCGCAGATATCATCGCCGCACTCCGGATTATCGTTAACGCCAAAACCCAACGCCCGAGCACCTGTAATACCGTCGAGACGCTGCTGGTGCACCAGAATATCGCCGGACGCTTCCTGCCCGTGCTGAGCCAGCAGATGGCGCAAAGCGGCGTCACGCTGCATGCTGATGAGGCCGCGCTGACTCAATTGCAGGCCGGTCCGGCCAACGTGGTGGCGGTAAAAGCACAAGAGTACGACGATGAGTTTCTGTCGCTGGATCTGAACGTAAAAATTGTCAGCGACCTGGATGAGGCCATCGGCCATATTCGCGAACATGGCACCCAGCATTCCGATGCGATCCTGACGCGCGATATGCACAACGCCAACCGCTTCGTTAACGAGGTGGATTCGTCTGCGGTGTACGTTAACGCCTCCACCCGTTTTACCGACGGCGGCCAGTTTGGACTGGGTGCGGAAGTGGCAGTCAGTACGCAGAAATTACACGCACGCGGACCGATGGGGCTGGAAGCACTGACCACGTACAAGTGGATCGGCTTCGGTGACGACACGATTCGTGCGTAATTGAAACCGGGTGATGCAAAAATAGGCGTTTGATTCGCAAGGCCATTGACGCGTCGCCCGGTTAGTTTTAACCTTCTACCCCGTGTTCACAATCGTGGGCATGTCTTTATCAGTGCCGATATAGCTCAGTTGGTAGAGCAGCGCATTCGTAATGCGAAGGTCGTAGGTTCGACTCCTATTATCGGCACCATTTCAAACTCTTCTCAAGTCTATTGAAATCAACTAAAAGCCCGTATACTGCGGTTTACGGCCCGTATCTTATCTCCTGTTATCAACTGGACTCAACCGAAATCAAGTCGCAGTTGGGGGCATAAGTGGGGGCATTCTGTGTTCGGTCCTTGATCAGTTATGTCCCTTTTAAAATGTTCTCAAAATCAGCGCTGCTTAGATCCGGTGTAGAGCACAACATATCTCTGGCCAATGTCCGTCTCCGCTGAAGGAGTTCGTCCAGCGTTTCTTCAAACGTCGTGATTTCAGAGTCCATTACCGTCGGATAATACACATACACATCCTTTGTCTGGCCGATACGGTAAGCGCGGTCAGTTGCCTGATCTTCTTTTGCCGGATTCCAGCAGCGGGTGAAATGAATAACGTGGTTCGCTTTCTGCACGTTAACCCCAAATCCAACTGCGACGGTAGAGAGAATAATCACGCCAAAGCCGGGTTGGGACTGGAAATCATCAATCAATCGCTGGCGGCTATTCTGGCTATGACTTTTAGTACTGGTGTCGCCGTTGATGATCACCGGACGGAAACCGAATCGCTGTTGAATAGCATGCTGTATCTCGCGCTGGAGATCGCGCAGTTCAGTAAAGATGATTACTTTGTCTTTGCTGGTGTGCTTAATTTCATCCAGCGTTTTCAACATCCAGTTTAGCTTTGGCGACCCTTCCCGATATCGAGGCTCAGGGTTAACGACTGCCGGGTGCGCACAAATCAGTTTAAGACGATGTAATAACCCCAGCATCCCCGCGCCTGCTTGCTGCATTCCTTCACTAAGTGCCTGCTGTTGCTGCCAGTTGGCTATCGAAGAAAGATACAGTTGCTTTTGAGGGCCAGAAAGCGGCAGTTGTTTACAGCTGACGACTTCGATTTTTTGCGGTAAATCACGCGCAACCTCTTCTTTAGTCCGGCGTAATGTCTGTGGTTCAATCAACGTTCGTAAACTTTCAAGCTGCCCTGTGTCCCGACCCGCTTCGTTCTCTATCGGGCGAACATAGTGTTTGCCAAATTCATTGAGTGCGCCTAAGAGGCCCGGCTGAGCGAAATCAAAGAGGCTCCACAGGTCTACAAGCGTGTTTTCGACAGGCGTGCCGGTACATGCCACTTTGAATCTTGCTTGTATCGCATTGGCTGCATGAGTGATTAATGCCGCCGGGTTCTTTATTTTTTGTGCCTCGTCGCAGACCATGATGGACCATGACTGGCGTGCCAGGGAGAACTCCTGATCGCGAAGCGTTTCGTAGGTTGTCAGAATGATTTTCGCCTCACCCTGCCAGCCGGGTTTGAGCAAATTTTTGATCCCCTGAGACTGTAGATGAGCAGGAATAGCTTGTTTCGGGTATTTCACCGCTTTGATAGTGTCGCCATACAATTTCATCACCGAAATCCCGGAGGTGTAGAAGAAATTGTCGAGTTCACGCTCCCAGTTATCCAAAAGAGAGACGGGGGCAACGATGAGACTTGGTGGCTCGTCAGGGAATTTTTCAATGAACCACACCAGGAAGCTCAGGATCTGTAGCGTTTTCCCCAGCCCCATATCATCCGCGAGCAGGCAACCTGCAGTTTCCTGAGGTGAACGAAGGAAAAGCTGCTGAAGCCAGGCCACACCTTCACGCTGGTGGTCTTTGAGTCGGATGTGCTCTTTCAGGCTCAGTGGAATTTCAGGTTCAGCATGGCGTGCATTGAGGAGTGAATTTCGGCGCTGTTTAATGTAAACCGCTTCTTCAATATTCTGTTCAATTTTGAGCACTGCCCGGGCTGCTTTTTCAGCAACATTGCTCTCTGATTCATGTGCTGAATTTTGCTGTTTTTCCCAGTTCTTACTGAAGGTTTTCGCCGCATCCAGTGGCAGTTCAGAGTCGTTCCAGGGAGAGATGATATGCGTTTCGCCAGTTGCTTCTGCCTGGGTAATTCTCTCCTGCAGTTCATCGAAATGCTCTAGGTTATCAGGTTGCCAGCCATCCAGTGTTTCTACCGAAAATTCGGAGAAGTCGATGCCATCAGGGAGCCAGTTTTCGCTTTGCGCCTTGGTCAGCCAGGGAGAGGATATTTTTTCGAACTCACCGATGCCAATGACGCGATCGCCATATTTACCAAGATCCAGGACATCGTTAAATTCGTTACCTTCGGCTTCCTGTTGCCAACGCAACAGCAGCGACTGGCAATCATGCCATTGCTGTTCAGTGAATTGACTCAATTCCAGCTCGTATCCCTGCCAGGAACCTGCTGGCATATGCGCGGCAACGCTGATCCCCACTGCCTGTACAAATTTATCCAGCTCCCAAGGGGTGGAAAAAAGGAAGGTGACTTCCGGTTGTGGTACTGGCGAGACGGGCTCCAGAACCAACGTAATATCCTCTATCTTGTTCTCATCATTTACACGGGGCTGAAGTCTGAAATGATGGAAGAAAATATGGGCATCAAACAGTGCCTGCTCATGTTCCTCGGGGGCAATAACACTGGCGGCATCTTCACCCAGGAAAGTATAGGGATTGCGAACAAAGGAAAGTGCTTCACTTCCGGCAACCCGGCGGCCAGGAATTGAGTGTATTGAATTCAGGACTTCTTTTACTTCGGGTGGGATGATGACATGGCTGAGTTCGCCGTTCTCCCCGGGAATGCGATAGCTATCGTGGACCTGTGAGTTCTTGTCAAAACTGCCCAGCCAGTTAGCGGGTTGGTCTTCGAAGTGTGGCTCAATCTCGATAACGGCAGTATCAGCAATCGTTGCCTTACGCAGGCGTAACGACAATGAAGTGGGTTTGATGACGTGCGTTTTTTCTAAATAATCATCAAATTTTGCAGCGGCCTGTTTCGCGCATTTGCGAATTGTGGCCCATCCCAGCTGGTTAGTGGTTTCGCCGGGAGACTGTAATTGCTGCGCACTGAGTTGCTCGGTTGCCTGCAAGAGCGCCCAGTTTTCTCGTGATAACAGATACTGCTGATTTTCATAAGTAAAAATTGCGCCGGTACGGCTAAGACGGATCGATTTACGCGTGGGACACGTAACCCATTCAGTAATCCAGACGCGGAAATCATTATCGCTTAGCGCTCCTCGAGAACTCAAACTTGCACGTAGGGGCAAAACCTCAGGCACGCCAATCAAAGGCAGACTGCTGGCATGTTCTTCATCTTCCAGTAGGCGATACAGCGACTCCCAGCTCAGCAACCATCGGTCTGTGAGTGATATCAGATAGTCTTCTTCCGCCAGTTGCTCAAGCCAGGATGCCAGCGCCCAAAGCCCCGGGTCATCAACCAACGAGTGCGGAAAACTAAGCCCGTTTTCTTCAGCCTGGTACTGATTCTTCAGGTGGTGTTCTATCTGCTGACGGTCACCCGTCAGCTTACTTAACAGACGTTTCAGCATTATTTGATCCAGTAGCGATGCGGTTCTTTAGTTACGGGAGCGAAGCCGAGTCGGAGTAACTCTCTTTCCGTTGTGTCATCCGGTGCTTTGAGCTGTATAGACAGCACGCCACCTTTTTGTCGGTTATCGCTGACGATGCATGCGGTGTTTTCAACCAGGCGCTGTATTGCTGTATCCCGCAATGGATTGATGATTTTGATGTCAGATACCGGGGCGGGTGAGGGCGCTTTTTTATCAACAAATTTGACGGGCTCTTCAGCCATCCAGCGGATACCCAACTGACGCAGTTCATCGTCGTATTTCAGCATCCAGCCGGTGATCTGGGTCTTGTTGTACCCTTCTGCTCGTGGAGTATGTGGAAGACGAAGAACATTACGGTATTTGTCTTTTAATTGGATATTGATATCCAATGAGTGTGACTCTGGGTTAAATGGAGCCTGGCCCACTCGATAGGCATACATCGCGTTCCCCGTTCCGGAAAACTCAACGAAAATGTAATCGTTAATCTGCATGATCATGGCGTTGTCGAAACTACGCCCACCGCGCAGATGACTTAGCCTCCCACGATTCTCCTCGCGGAATTTCACAAAATCGCTATCGCGATCGTGCCAAGCGTCTGGTCCCATCACGATGCGGGTGAACCCCATCTGATTCGCAAAACGCAGCCAATAGTGCAGTCGTGCCTGATCGACATCGCCATTGCCGCGAAGCAGTTCAAAGAAGTGCATCAGGTCCTGTTTTGCTAACCAGCCACGCACCATTGCCGCGACAGGTTCAGAAACATACTGATGCCACTTGTTCTGTTGGCTTTTCAACTGCGGGTTATCCCAGTATTCCAGTGCGGCCTGTTTCAGGGCGGAATGCGCCTGGTCGCGATAGGTAGAATGATAGTAACGGGTCAGTGTCGCCGTCATAATGTCATCACGAAAACGTACCCACTGCGCCGCCAAGCCTAATAGCCAACTGATTTTGTCCAGATATTGAGGATCGTCCAGAGTATCAAGCTGCGCCAGCAACACCGTGAAAATACGCTTCCACAACCAGCTGCTATCGGGGATTTGCGCTATTTTTTCTAATGATGATAAAGAGTTACTCTCACCAGAAAGGAGCTGCTGGGATATCACACCGCCAGCCTGAGACGTAAAAATGTCGTGATAAAACTCAATGGTTTTCATCCACGACTTTTCTCTGCGGATAGCGGCTTTTACCACGGGATACCCCCTGGCGATATGACCACGCAGTACACACCAGTGCGGGTTTATTTCTGGCGATTCGTGTTTGTAGGCAAAATAACTTGAACAAAGTGCTGCCCAGTCCTTGCGTTTTAGTGTCTTGGATTCAATCTGTTTTTTGATAGCACTGTCGACATGGGGGAAGAATGTATCATCCTCCAGTAATACTGGCCGGTCAGGGTAGAGCGGATCGGTATCGGCGAGGCCATAAAACACCATCCGCCATTCACGTTCAGTCAGTTCTTCCGCAAGACGAAAACGACGCAGGGCTGCCAACCGCATTTCATGTGGAGGCATGGGAATTTTCTCTGCTTTATCAAATCGCTTTTCCATCTCACGGCTAGAAGAAGCCAGCGCGTGGAAATCATTGCGCAGATAATGGTCCTCTTGCTGGCTGGAAGAGAGCTTCGCTGCAATACGTTGTGATAAAGAATTGAGCGCGGGCGTCATTGCGGCATTACCAACTGGCAAACTTCTTTATTAACGACCGGAGGGAAATCTACCTCTTCGGCCCCATCACGTTTATCCTTAAGCCCAAAGAACTGCATACGTAACTCGACGCGGCGGCTGGCCTCTTTACTCTCTTTCGCGTTGTTAAACGAGACTCCCCCTGCCAGGAAAAGCTTACGAATTTGGATCTGCTGCTCCGCAGAGATGCTGCTTTGCAACGGGCTACGGCTATCGAGCAAACTACACATCACCCACTCAGAGCGCTGCAGGGAGAGATGTAAATTGTAAAGGTAGGAGCCATCGGTGTCGGTAAAACCTTCAATGACGATTTGCTTAAACCACTTTTTACCCTCTTCACTGTCAGAGGCCTCCAGCACCAGCGGAACGACATCCTGCAATGCTTTTTGCCCTTCTGCATTCAGGAAAAATTGGTTGTGATCGAAACGCCCAGCCTCACCAAAACTGATACGGTTATCGTGGCAATCCACCACGATGGTTTTATTTACACTGCGGGCATGCAGCTCCAGGCGCTCACACAATCGGGAGATATCCTGCCCTCTGACTTTTTCCCCTTGCTCTGCACGTTGGATACGCTGCGTCACGGAACTCAGTGAAGCCACCATGACGACTAAAAATAGCACCATCATGGCGGTCATCAGATCCGCGTAGGAAATCCAAAAGGGTTTCTCTGCTTCATCACCGCGGCGTTTTCTAACGCCAAATGCATTACCAAACATCAGCCGTCACCCCTCAGGCACGAACGCGTGACAGAATATCGTCAAGCTCACTGACGCTTTCTCCGATCTGTTCTACAGAGCCTGCAAGCAGATTAGAGGCTTTCGCCATTTCGACGTCCAGTTTGCCCAGGGTCTTATCCAGGCTGCGAGAAACACCTTCTGAGAAGTCTTCAAACCCTTTTCCGAGCACGTCACTGACATTCTCCATAAAGGTCTGCGCTTCACGGTTATAGCTTTGCAAGCGCTCCCCATGCTGCTTAAGATCGTTGATGAACTGGCTGCGGGTGGTTTGTTCAGACTGGGTATTTGCTGCGAGCACTTCCAGCATGGCAATGGATTTGCTAACGGCTTCCCGATTATTACGGTAATCCGCCACCACAGACGTGAGTTCGCTGGTGGCAAGGGAGAGCGATGATCCCGCCGATTGGGCTTTATTCAGTACGTCAGCCGTGAGGTGATTCGCTTCCGATACCTTATCGCCTGCATGCTCAAAACGCTCGGCGGCAACACGCATTTTTTCCGCGCCGTTTTGCATATCCTGAATCTGTCGGTTGGTCTGTTCTGCGAGTTTGTTCAGTGTTTCAGTCGTGCCCTGATGCTGACTGGCTACCGTTTCAATCAGCTGTTTGATCTGACCGTCTACCTCACTCATCACCTGCTGCGTCTGTTCGTGCAGGGACTGCTGGTTAGCCTGCTGGTTCGCTGATATCTGTTGCTGACCCTTATCAATCTGACCAAACAGACTGCCCAACTGATCCCCGAGTGCTTCGACAGAGGCCGCCATTTTTTCCATTGTGGCACTTTGGCCTTGCTGTACTGAATTCTGAATGGCTTCAATAAAGGCGGACATATGTTCTGCCTGAGCTTTTTCTCGCGCTTCGCTGTCGGCAAACATTTTCTCAAGCTGGCGTGCCATACGTTCACCGGCGCCTTCTCCTTCAGCACCAATTTTTGCGACGGATGCCTGAAGGCTACTGAGCATGTCATTCATGCCAGCCTGCATGGCCTGTTGGCCTGATTTCATTTCAGAGAGCAGTTGTTCAATCAGTTGTGCGCTGCCCTGTCGGGAGTCATCGCTGACCTGACGCATATCCTGTAGCAGAGTGGCGAACCCGCTTTGCATCGTCTGGATAGCACCTACGGTTTGCCCCATCATTTCGTTGAGATTCGTAAATTGCTGGCCGAAGGTGGTATCAAGCTTCGCCATAAATGCGGTCAGAACATCCTGCAGCATGTTCTGTACCATGCCGCTTTGATCGCCGCTGGCGGTCTGAACCGCCCCAGCAATTTTATCCAGTGGTGACTTGAGGCTGTTCTCGATTGCGCCGCTCACCTGGTCAGCAAACTGTGCGCCTGATTCGCGATAGGTGTTGCTCAATGTATTCGCGAGGCGTTCATTCTCAACTTTCTGGCTTTCAGCGAGATGCAGCAGCATATCGCGAAGATCGGTGACGAGGCTCTCTTTGAGATGGCGAGCCTGAGTGGCGCTTTCGTTACTGGACTTCACCAGTGAGGCCAGGTATTCCTCGCCAACGCCGCTGATATAGAGCTTGTCGATGGAGGCGGTAAACTTTTCCAGATACTTATAGCATTTGGCTATGGACAGTTTTTCCAGCCAGGTGACCAAAATGGAGGCGAAAATAGCTACGGCTGAACCGAGGAATGCATATAACACATCGCGCAGTAAATTATTGACGCTGCTGGTGACCTGCTCTGGGGTGCCTGGGTCGAAGTGATTCAAGCCAATCATCAGGCCGTAAAACGTGCCGATAATCCCCACACCGGTCAGAATACCGGGCAAGTGTTTGAAGAATTCAGTATTTAGCGGAATATCAACTAACTGTTGCTCAGAGAAGAAGCTCGAGCTTGGCGCAGTGGCGCGAATACGGACGATTTTTTCTTCCCCGCCTTCCAGCTCGCGTTGTGGGTGTAACGACTCTTCAAACTCATTCCACGCGTGCTTGAGTTCAGGGCTCTTAAACAGATTCTGTAAATGCTCTAACTGAGCCTCTGGGGCGCTGCTCTCAATACTATTAATTGATTGGGTATATTTTTTCAGGCTGTTAACAATTTTAATGGCCCGAAACAAATAAAAGAAAATAAAGCAGGCAACGGCCAGGCTCACGATACTGATTACAGTGAAGGGCACATTATGGGGATCCACAGATGTAAGCGTCACTAAGAAGGAATTTAGCCAGGACATATTTTTACCCGTTGAATATATTAATCAGCATTCAAATTACCATCGACAACATTTTGATTACTTTTAATCAATGTTTATATGTTGTGATAGCCATCGCCGCGCCGTGACCTGCAAAACACCCCAGCCGTTCAGGGGATGAACGGTGATATCAAAGTGCATAAAAAGGAATGGCAGGCTAGTTTCCTATTATTTACTGCTCAAATGCAAATTTCTTTACGTTGTGTCGTTTGTAATCATTGTCGTTCCGGGTATCATTTTGCGAACTGCATTCCAAAAATGAATATGCGATAAGGCATTTGTGCACTTTCGCTGCGATCGACCTCGAGGATTTTCATGAACAACGCCGAACAACAGTTCCTGAACGAGCTGGATAACAAATTCTGGAAGGCCGCCGACAAGCTGCGCGCCAATATGGATGCCGCCAACTACAAGCATGTGGTGCTGGGGCTTATCTTCCTGAAGTATGTGTCCGATGCCTTTGAGGCACGCCAGCAGGAGCTGATTACCTTGTTCCGGGATGTCGGCAACCCGGACAACATCTACGCCATGTCGCGCGACGGTTACGACTCTGATGAAGAGTATGCGCAGGCGATTATTGATGAACTGGAAGTGGAAGATTACTACACCGAAAAGAACATCTTCTGGGTGCCAAAAGCCGCGCGCTGGGACACGCTGAAAAACAAAGCCATGCTGCCAACCGGCACCGTACTGTGGGTGGATGAAACCACCGGAAAGGATGTAACACTGCGCTCCGTGTCCTGGCTGGTGGATAACGCGCTGGATGAAATCGAAAAAACCAACCCGAAACTGAAAGGTATTCTGAACCGCATCAGCCAGTATCAGCTGGGCAACGAGGTGTTAACCGGGCTGATTAACACCTTCTCTGACGCCAACTTCAGCAACCCGGAATATAACGGCGAGAAGCTCAACTTAAAAAGCAAAGATATTCTCGGTCACGTTTACGAGTACTTCCTCGGCCAGTTCGCGCTGGCAGAAGGTAAACAAGGCGGTCAGTACTACACGCCAAAAAGCATCGTGACCCTGATCGTCGAAATGCTGCAGCCGTATAACGGCCGCGTGTATGACCCGGCGATGGGATCCGGTGGGTTCTTCGTCTCCAGCGATCGCTTTATTGAAGAGCACGCAGGCGAGAAACACTACAACGCTGCCGAGCAAAAGCAGAAGATTTCCGTTTACGGTCAGGAGTCCAACCCGACTACCTGGAAACTGGCGGCGATGAACATGGCAATCCGTGGCATCGACTTTAACTTCGGCAGTAAAAACGCCGATACTCTGCTGGACGATCAGCATCCGGACCTGCGTGCAGACTTCGTGATGGCTAACCCGCCGTTCAACATGAAGGAGTGGTGGAGCGCGAAGCTGGAAAACGACGTGCGCTGGAAATACGGCACGCCGCCGCAGGGCAATGCCAACTTTGCGTGGATGCAGCACATGATCCATCACCTGGCCCCGAAAGGCTCGATGGCGCTGCTGCTGGCCAACGGTTCGATGAGTTCCAATACCAACAACGAAGGCGAGATCCGCCGCAATTTGATTGAAGCCGATCTGGTGGAGTGCATGGTCGCGCTGCCAGGCCAGTTGTTTACCAACACTCAAATCCCGGCCTGTATTTGGTTCCTGACCAAAGACAAATCCGGTGGTAACGGCAAAGCACACCGTAAAGGCGAAGTGCTGTTTATCGACGCGCGCCAGATTGGCTATATGAAAGACCGCGTACTGCGTGATTTCAGCCGTGAAGATATTGCCAAAATTGCCGACACCTTCCACAAATGGCAGGCAGATAAAGAGTACGAAGATGAAGCCGGGTTCTGCTTCTCGGCAACGCTGGAAGATATTCAGAAAAACGACTTTGTGCTGACCCCAGGGCGCTACGTGGGTGCGGCCGAGCAGGAAGAAGATGATGAGCCCTTTGCCGAGAAGATGGCACGGCTGACTGCACAGCTTAAAGATCAGCTGGAAGAGAGTGCTGAGCTGGAGAAGCAGATTAAGGCGAATCTGGGGGGGCTGGGTTATGAGTTTTGAGTGGAAAAAATATACTATCGCTGACGTGTCAAAGAAAGTTATTACAGGGAAAACGCCCCCAGGAACCTTAGATAAGTACTTTGGTGGCGAAGTACTCTTTGTAACCCCAACAGATATGGGAGATAACAAATACATTGAACTAACCCAAAGAACCTTATCTGATGAGGGGGAAGCTAAACTTGCAAAACAGAAATTTGAATGTGGGATAGTTGTTTCTTGCATTGGATGGCAAATGGGAAAGGCCGCAATTGTCAGAAATACAGCCGTTACGAACCAACAAATTAATACAATTATTCCAAATGGTGACTTGATTGATGTAGATTTTTTATACTATACACTTAGTGAGAAAAGAATGGAGATATTCAATCTCGGTGCGACAGCGACAAGAACTCCAATATTAAAAAAGTCATTGTTCGAAAAAATTGAGTTTCATGCTCCAAAACTTGAACAACAGAAAAAAATTGGCAATGTTTTATCCTCTTTGGATGCTAAAATAATAAGCAACAAAAAAATCAACCAGACTCTCGAACAAATGGCACAAGCCCTGTTCAAAAGCTGGTTTGTTGATTTTGAACCGGTAAAAGCCAAAATGGCAGTACTGGAAGCGGGCGGTTCGCAGGAAGATGCGACGCTTGCTGCAATGACCGCAATTTCCGGGAAAGATGCTGATACACTGGTAGTTTTTGAGCGTGAACACCCTGAATATTATGCCGAATTAAAAACCACGGCAGAGCTGTTCCCGTCTGCGATGCGGGAGAGTGAGTTGGGGGAGATTCCAGAGGGATGGAGTTCACAGCGATTGTCTAATATCGCAACACTTCATTACGGAAAAGCGCTTAAAAAGACAGAACGTATAGAAGGACCTTATCCAGTCTATGGTTCAGGTGGCATCACTGGCTCACATATCAGTTATCTCGTTGAAGGTCCAAGTATTATAGTTGGAAGAAAAGGTTCTATCGGTACTCTGTATTGGGAGGATGAGAAGTTCCATCCAATTGATACCGTTTATTACGTTTCTAACAAGGATGGGGTTCCACTAAGTTATCTATATTATCTAATGGAAACGTTAAATCTTTCAAGTATGAATACTGACGCGGCAGTGCCTGGATTAAATCGAGATAATGTCTATCGACTAGAAGTATTGAAACCGATTCAATCCATTTTGAATAAATTCAATAATCATATTTCGGCTATCAGGAATATGATTCAGAAAAATAATTTATCAACAGCAACGTTGACTACACTCCGCGACACCCTTCTCCCCAAACTCCTTTCCGGCGAAATCACCCTGCCGGAAGCCGAGCTGGTGATAAGCGAGGCGGAAAATGTATAAAGTCGATACGCCGACCAACAGCCTGCACTCGCTGCAGGAGGTGTCTTTTAGCAGCCTCGGTTTCCGTGAACGCGATCACCTGCAGGAGTGGCTGGCGAAAAATCCTCAGACGCTGACCAAAAAAGACGACAAAGAAGACGAACTGCTGATTATCCAGAAAGAGTTCGCCGGCTTTGACGACACCAAAGAGCGCCTCGACCTGCTGGCAATCGATAAAAAAGGCAATCTGGTCATCATCGAAAACAAGCTCGATGATTCCGGGCGCGACGTCGTCTGGCAGGCGCTGAAATATGCCGGTTACTGCGCCAATCTCCGTCAGGAAAGCGTGGTTGAAATCTTCCAGCTCTATCTTGACCAATATGAGCCCAACGAGAACCGCCAGGCCGCAGACGTCATCGCCGAATTTATGGGCTGGGAAAGCCTGAAAGAAGGGGTGCTCAACCGTAAAGGCACCCAGCGGGTCATCATGGTCGCGGCCAATTTTCGTAAAGAGGTCACCAATACCGCGCTGTGGCTGATGCAGTTTGGTATCCGGGCGCAGTGCTTCAAAGTAACCCCCTACCGTTTCGGTGAAGACGTGTTTGTCGATATCCGCCAGGTTATCCCTACCCCGGAAGCGGAGTCGTACATGATCGGCATGGCGCAAAAAGAGGCGGAAGAGCAGTCCACCTCCAGCAGTAGCGAACTGCAGCAGCGCCATTATCTGCGCCGCGATTTTTGGACGATGGCGCTGGAAAAATTCCGCACCAGCCCCTGCTCACTGTTTAATAACCGCGCTCCCTCAACCGATCACTGGCTGGCCGCCGGATCGGGGGTCAGCGGCGTGCCCTTTGAACTGATCTTTTCCCAGAAAGATGCTCGCGTGCAGCTCAATATTTCGCGTGGGGATGCGCTGGAAAACACCTGGTTATTTGAACGCCTTCAGGAACGTAAAACGCACATTGAATCGCTGTTTGGCGAGCAGCTCGACTGGCGTTTACTGCCAGAGCGAAAAAGCTGCCAGATCGTCTGTTCAAAGGCGTTTGATGGCGGCAATAAAGAGATATGGCCTGCCATTATCGACTGGATGATGGATAGCATGAACCGTCTGGAAAAGGCGATCCGCCCGAGTTTGCTGGAGCTGGCGATTGAGCTGAAACAAACCGGTATGATCACCGAGGGAGAGGAAGAGTAATGCTGAGCGAAGACGATTTAGAGCAGCAATGCCTGAAATGGTTTGCTGAACAGGACTGGGAAGTGCTGCACGGGCCCGATATCGCGCCGGATGGCGACAATCCGCTGCGTGCCTCATTCCATGATGTGTTTCTGCGCCCGGTGATGCTGGAGCAGCTGCAAACCATCAACCCCCATCTCCCTGTTTCCGTGCTGGAAGAGGTGATACTGCGTATTACCCGCCCCGAAAGCCCGGATCTGGTCGTCAGCAATAAAGCATTCCATCACTTGTTGCTTGACGGTGTGCCCGTTGAGTACAAACGTGAAGACAAGACGGTTCACGACAAAGCGTTGCTGATGGATTTTAACCATCCCGGCAATAATCGCTTTATGGTCGTGAACCAGGTGGCTATTCAGGGGATAAAACAGGTTCGTCGTCCGGATATCATTGGCTATATCAACGGCCTGCCGGTGGCGGTGATTGAGCTAAAAAGCCCGATTGATGCCAATGCCGATATCTGGGCTGCGTTTAACCAGCTGCAGACCTATAAAAACGAACTCAGCGACCTATTTATCTGCAACGAAGCGCTGGTGGTGAGCGACGGGCAGAACGCGCGTATTGGCTCGCTGACCGCCGATGAAGAACGCTTCCTACCGTGGAAAACCGTGGCTAATGAAGACGACAAGCCACAGTTTGACTGGCAGCTTAAAACCGTGGTGCAGGGCTTCTTTAACCGTGCGCTTTTGCTGGATTACATTCGTTATTTTGTGCTGTTTGAGTCTGACGGCAAACGACTGATCAAGAAGATTGCCGCCTATCATCAATTCCACGCGGTGCGTGAGGCGGTTGCGGCCACGATTGTGGCGTCTACCGGCAAACATCTGCCGCTACGCAGTAACATTACCCCCGGCAGTAAAAAAGCGGGTGTGGTGTGGCATACCCAGGGCTCTGGCAAAAGTATTTCCATGTGCTGCTACGCCGGAAAACTGCTGCAACAGGCGGAGATGAACAACCCGACGATTGTGGTGGTGACGGATCGTAACGATCTGGACGGACAGCTCTACGCGACCTTCTGCCAGGCGCAGGACCTGCTGAAGCAAACGCCTTTACAGGCCAACGACCGCGACGAATTGCGTGAGCTGCTCAATGCCCGCGAATCCGGCGGTATTATCTTTACCACCGTGCAGAAATTTGCGCCGCTGGACAACGAGAAGAGCCATCCGGTTCTCAATCAGCGCAGCAATATCGTGGTGATTTCTGATGAAGCGCACCGCAGCCAGTATGGCCTGAGTGCCACGCTGGACCGCGAAACCGGGGTCTACAAATACGGTTACGCCAAACACATGCGCGATGCGCTGCCGAATGCGTCGTTTATGGGCTTTACCGGTACGCCGATTGCGTCTGAAGATAAAGATACCCGTGCCGTGTTCGGCGATTACGTCTCTATCTACGATATTCAGGATGCGGTGGATGACGGCGCGACGGTGCCGATTTACTACGAATCCCGGCTGGCAAAACTCGACCTGAACCATGAGGAACTGGAAACGCTCTCCGACCAGGTGGATGAGCTGGTGGAAGATGAAGAGACGGGCCAGCAGGAGAAAACCAAAGGTGACTGGAGTCGTCTGGAAAAGCTGGTAGGTTCAGAGCCGCGTATCAAGCAGGTTGCCGCCGATCTAGTTCAGCACTTTGAAACACGCAACGCGGCCATGAACGGCAAGGCGATGATTGTCGCCATGAGCCGTGATATCTGCGTGAAGCTCTATAACGCCATCACAGAGATCCGTCCGGACTGGCACAGCGCGGATGTCGAACAAGGCGCGATCAAAGTCATTATGACGGGCTCCGCGTCTGATAAAGACCATCTCCAGCCGCACATCTACAACAAGCAGACCAAAAAGCGTCTTGAAGCCCGCTTTAAAGATTTGAACGATCCGCTGAAGCTGGTGATCGTTCGTGATATGTGGCTGACCGGGTTTGATGCGCCGTGTTGTCACACCATGTATATCGACAAACCGATGCGCGGCCATAACTTGATGCAGGCCATCGCGCGCGTTAACCGCGTGTTCCGCGATAAACCCGGCGGGCTGGTGGTGGATTACATCGGCATTGCCAACGAGCTGAAGCAGGCTCTGAAAACCTATACTGACTCGAAAGGAAAAGGGCAGACCACCGTAGATGCGCGGGAAGCCTTTGCCATTCTGCTGGAAAAAATCGACGTCATTCACGGGATGTTCGCACCTTCAGCGGGCAAGCCAGGGTTTGATTACTCAGGGTTCTCCCGCGATCCGTTGGCTTTCCTGCGAGAAGCGGTGAACTACATCCTTGGGCTGGATGACGGTAAAAAACGCTACCTCGACGTCTCACTGGCGATGAGTAAAGCCTGGTCACTCTGTAATACCCTGGACGAAGCAAAACCCCTGCAAGAAGAATTCGCGTTTCTCTCTGCCGTCAGAGTGGGGCTTATCAAGCTGGATCCTAAAGAGAAGTTTAGCCAATCAGAAAAGAACTCTTTACTGAGCAAGATTCTCGATAACGCCGTTGTCGCGACCGGCGTTGAGGATGTGTTTGCCCTGGCGGGGTTAGATAAACCCAATATCGGGCTGCTGTCGGATGAATTCCTGGAAGAAGTGCGGGAAATGCCGCAGCGCAATCTGGCTGTAGAATTACTGGAAAAACTGCTGAATGACGGTATTCATGCCCGTTCTGGTAATAACGTGGTACAGCAGAAGAAATATTCCGACCGCCTGAAAGCCGTGCTGCTGAAATACAATAACCGGGCGATTGAAACCGCGCAGGTGATTGAAGAGCTGATCCAGATGGCGAAAGCGTTCCAGGAAGCGATGGCGCGCGATGATGCGCTGGGCTTAAACCCGGATGAAATCGCCTTCTACGATGCGCTGGCGGAAAATGAAAGCGCGGTGCGTGAACTGGGTGACGAGACGCTCAGAAAGCTGGCTATCGAGGTCACGCGACAGCTGCGGAAATCCACCACCGTCGACTGGCAGGTACGTGAAAGCGTGCGCGCACGGCTGCGTATTCTGGTGCGCCAGACGCTGCGTAGATATAAGTATCCGCCGGATAAAACAGCGGGTGCAGTAGAGCTGATCCTTAAGCAGGCGGAAGTGGTGTCGAACAGCTGGACGTCATAGCGACGTCCAACTTTTGATAGAGAGGGCAGAGTATCGCCCTCCGTTGTACCTGAAGAGTGAAAATAGTTCTGATTAAGCAGGCGAGAACCTCACTACCAGGACTCAACGGCGGTACTGAATGCTCCTTTTGATTCAGTTATTTTTTAAACTTCTCCATTTCCGATTTTTCCATCAAGAATGAACAAATTGACCCCACAGTTGCAAAGTGAACAGAACCTCAGTACGCATCCACTGTATGATTTGTGGGGCCTTATTCGCCGACGCTCAAATAAAATAACTCTGTCTTCAGGCCTGCTGGCATTCAGGCACCAAAATGTGAGCGTGCAACTGTCGATCGATGCGATTAGAAATATTAAGGTCAGACGAAGTTGGCTGTATTCTAATGTCTCTATTGGGACAGACGGTGAAACCTATCGGCTTAATGGTTTCAATGCTCAGCAGCTCGAAACACTTATTCAAAAGATTCAACGTGCAGCGCTGGATATTTTTCAGCATAGCGCTGAGTGGCGGGAGCTGCTTGAGGTTGTCCAACTCTATCAGAAAGGTAATCACTATTTCTCTTCGTGGGAGTGGCGCGCTTTGTCACAACTCACGTTGGTCAAAAATCGTCTGTATGACCTTGATATTGACGCCGATTTTATTGCCCAGGAAAATGATAACCCCATTGTGCAACTGGCACTGAAGTTATCCATGGATGATGTATCAGAATCGGGACGGCAGCACTTTAACGAACGGGTCGTCCCGCAGCTAGTCTCATCGTATCAAACCTTCTTTGATAACATTGAATCACAACCCCTGAGTTCCCCTCAGCGTAAAGCTTGTGTTACGAATGAAGATCATACTTTAGTTGTTGCAGGTGCCGGGACGGGAAAAACGTCGACACTAATTGGTAAAGCAGGGTATCTCTTGAAGGCGGGTTTAGCTCAGCCGGAAAACATCTTAATGCTGGCCTTTGGTAACAAGGCCGCGCGGGAAATGGCTGAACGTATTGCTGAGCGACTGCCGGAAAGTGGGGATAAATTAAAAGCGACTACCTTCCATGCGTTCGGCAATCGTATCGTCGCTCAAAGTGTTGGCGTCAAACGTTCACTTACGCGCTTTGCTGAGCAAAATAATGAGCTACGACAATTTATTGAAGCGACTTTAGAAGCAGAAATAAGTCTCAGCGATGATTATAAAACCCAACTAGTTAAATATTTTGTTTGTTACAGTACACCTGGCCGTTGTGAATATGATTTCAATGCCATTGAAGAATATCATGAGTTTCTCCAAAGCTGCCGCCTGATCACCCTGACCGGGCAATGGGTTAAAAGTGTCGGCGAATTACGGGTTGCCAACTATCTCTATTTGTATTCAGTTCCCTTTGCTTATGAAGCGAATTATGAGGTTAATACAGCAACCATTGAACGTCGCCAGTATAAGCCTGACTTCTATTTGCCAGTCAGTAAGACCTATATTGAATACCTTGGCGTAGATCGAGAGATGAGAACGGCCCCCTTTGTCGATCAGACCGCATATCTTGAAGGATTAGCCTGGAAGCGGAAACTGCATCAACAGCACAAAACCCGACTGGAAGAGTTATACAGCTACCAGTTGAGTGAAGGAACGCTGGAAGAAAATATCTTCGATTTACTTAATCGGGTGGAGGAGCCGCAGCATTTACGTGACACAGACACACTGCTGGATGAGCTTAAAAGCTCTGGTTCCTCGCCGTGGCAAGGCTTTATCGATTTGATGCTCCGTTTCCTTAGTCTTTTCAAGGAAGGGCAATTTTCGTTCTCAGATCTCCTGGCATCACCCCAACGTATAGATATGGGGCGCACCCAAGCGTTTATTGCGTTATTTAAACCCGTCTATGATGCTTATGAAACCCATCTCAAAGAGCAACAAGAAATGGACTTCAGCGATATGATCGCGGAAGCAACAACGGCACTTCAGGAAGGACAATTTCATCATCGCTATGACTATGTTCTGGTTGATGAGTTTCAGGACCTTTCGGGTGGGCGAGGGAAGTTGTTAAAGGCATTACTGGCAACCCGGGATAATATGCGGTTGTTTGCAGTAGGGGATGACTGGCAGGCCATTTATCGTTTCAATGGCTCAGACCTTCGCTTTTTTACCCGTTTTGACCATCAGTTTTCGCCCGCGAAAATGTTACCCCTGGACAAAAGTTATCGATTTAATAATCGCATTCATGAGCTCAGTTCCACCTTTGTCACTCGCAACCCGGCGCAATTGAAGAAAGAGATCACGACGCATAGCCAGGTGGAGCATGCGGCCGTCCAACTTCTCGATATTCAGGAACAAATCGCTAATATCCACATTGCCGATCGCAATCAAAGAAAAGCTGAGGCTTATCGTCAGCAAATCAGGAGAGCGCTCGCTCGTTGCCATAGCCGGGAAGTGAGGCTCAACAGTACCCGTCGGGCCCCCGTCATGCTGATTGGTCGTTATCGTCTGGAAAATATGAGAGATCTTAAAGAGTTGGATCTAAAGGCGCTAATGTCCGAGTTTCCACTTCTTGATATTCAATACCAGACGGCGCATGCCAGTAAAGGCCTGGAAGCAAATTACGTGCTCCTGCTGGGGCTCGAAAAGGGGAGTTTTCCATCAGCTAAAGAAAATGATGAGTTGATAGACCTTCTTCTCCCAGAGCAAGAGCCATACCTGTTTGCCGAAGAGCGTCGGTTATTTTATGTCGCCGTTACTCGTGCCCGACACTACGTGTTTATGATCTTTGATAGCCAGAATACCTCAGCTTTCGTTGAGGAAATTGCAAAAATGGGTAAACAGCTCATTACGAAAAGTGATTCTCTTGAAGTCGGTCAATGGAGTTGTCCAGATTGTGAGTCCGGCTCCTTAACGGGCAAAGTGAGCCGCTATGATAAGAAATTCTATGTCTGCTCTCACTCACCAGCTTGTGATTACATGGCCAGTTCCTGCAAGCAATGCAGCTCACCGATGGTGATGCAAAATGGCATGCAAAGGGTATGCGCGAATCCAGAATGTCAGGAGATTGAAATTGTCTGTCGACGCTGCGGTCTTGGCACCATGGTGAAGCGTAAGAACAAAGACGGTGGCGTTTTCTATGGCTGCAACCGTTACCGCCGGGATGAGGCTGACTGTTGTTATGAAAACATTACGAGCGAAGAGTACGAACGCAGAGTCGACACCGCAAAACGCCATGCAGCAATCATGCAGGAAGGATGACGCAATCTTCCTTAGAGTGGGTAAGTAAATGGATGAGGCAGCGGAAGCATCGTGCTGCCTAAGCCACATTCAATAAACAACACCAAAGTATTTTTCAGCACAAGACTGGCAACATGAGTTGCTCTGCATCCAACCGTTGATGTTGAACTGATTGCAGTGTTCGCAAAGTCGAATAAATGTTTTCCTTTTCAGTAGCTTCCTTACCTGCGCAGTGATTTGTCTTTCTGTTGAATCAGCGGGGAGTTCGAAAAAAAGGACTTCATTTGGGATCGGGTCATGCCCATTCCAACTAACGTTTGTAACTTTAATCTGAATTGGCTGCCCGGCAGTCGTTTCAACTTTGATGACGCTGTGAAGATTTTCAGGAATTCCGTACATTTACCGCCCCGCTTTGGCATGCGCTTCACGTACTTGAGCGAGCGACATTGCAGGATAAGCACCTAGTGTCACTTTAATCTGCTTACCGTTCAGATAGGGGCGGTAAAGCCAACTCTTGGTTTGGCTCCCATTTCGGGATTCGACTGACAGCCCCGGACTTGCTTTTGACTGCACTTTAACAACGATACGGTCTTTGCCATCAGTTGGTTTTAGGCTGACAACTTGTCGGTCTTGGGTGATTGTTTTTGGCTGTTCCATCTCATTCTCGCGTACTTGTTTAGCATTGTATAGGGTGAAGAAAGGTGGAACAATTTAGAATAAGTTAACTATGTAACTTGATGATATTAATTGTTTTTGTGGTGATTTATGCAAGGTGATGAAACATCATGAAAACACCAGATTCTGGATTCGTAATGCGAAGGTCGTAGGTTCGACTCCTATTATCGGCACCATTTCAAACTCTTCCCAGGTCTACCGAAATCAACTCAAAGTCCGTGTTTTTCCGCTTCTGACATGTTTCTAAATCTCCAGCGTTAATCGGCCTCAATACACATCACGTTCCTGTTGGTGGCATTCTGTGTTCGGTTCAGAAAGATGCCCCCAATGAAGCTAAACGCACACCATTGCCGCTATTTCTCGTTTCTTTCTGGCCTATGACTCAGGGTGTCCGTCGATCGCGGCTTTAAGGTCGCGATATTCTTCGCATTGAGTGCCGCAGAGGGTTTTAATGGTGGCCAGTTCCGCTTTTGCCAGATCGGGGCGACCCTTAACTATCCATGCCTCACCGAGGTATTCGCGTACTTTGGCATAATGCGGATCAAGGGCAATCGAGCGTTGATAATAGCCAATCCCTTCATCCGTACGACCCAGTTTGCGGGTGGCATAACCCCGATAGTTCCAGGCCTCACGCGTATTGGGTTGCTGTAAGGTATCGAGTAAATTGATAGCGTCCTGATAGTGACCGGTTTTCGCCAGGTGATACGCATACTGTGTTTTATCCTGATCGTCGATCATACTGCTTTTTTCGGGCAAACAGTTTTTGGTTTTGTTGTCGTAAACCTGGCCCTTCGGGCAGGTTGGCGTCGTGGTATCGTCATTTCCCATGGCGTTTACCGAAGCTGAATAGAGCAGCCCGCTTGAGACCAGACAAATCAGCGGCAGATATTTTGGAGCGAATTGCATTTTCATGATCCCGTCCTGTGCGTGTGTGAAGGGAGATTCCGGCATGCCGGAACAGTACAGGGCATGCTTTTATTGATTATTGATGCCAAAAAATGACCTGCCGTTTATTTTTGTAGTACTTCACGAACGTTGCCCATCACCGTGTTCCAGAAATAAAAAAACGCACAGGGGGATCGCCCTGTGCGTCGGGTTTACAGCCCAAGAACTTAAACCCCAAGGCGATCGCGTAAGCTGTAATACGCCGCCCCCATGGCGGTAAACGGAATACGCAGGCTGCGTCCGCCCGGGAACGGGTAGTGGGGCAGTCTGGCGAATGCGTCAAAACGCTCGGCATCGCCGCGCAGCAGTTCGGAAATCAGGCGTCCTGCCAGATGGGTACAGGTCACGCCGTGACCGCTGTAGCCCTGCATATAATAAATATTGTTATCGAGGCGGCCGAACTGCGGCATGCGCGATAGCGTCAACAAGAAATTCCCGGTCCAACGATAATCAATTTTCACCCCTTTCAATTGCGGGAAGGTCTTCAGCAGCTTCGGCATTAGCAGGCGTTCAATATCGTCCGGGTCGCGTGCGCCGTAGACCACGCCGCCGCCGTACAGCAGGCGGTTATCGCCGGTCAGACGGTAGTAATCCAGCAGGTAGTTACAGTCTTCCACGCAGTAGTTTTTCGGGATCAGCGAGCGCGCCATCTCGGCGGACAGCGGTTCGGTGGTTAATACCTGCGTGCCGCACGGCATACTGCTTTTGGCAAGCGTCGGTTCCAGTTTGTCACCCAGATAGGCGTTGCCGGCAACAATTACATAGCGTGCCGTGACCTGACCTTGCTCTGTGCTGACCACCGCCGGGCTGGTGTGCTGAATACGGGTAACCGGCGACAGCTCGAAGACGCGTCCACCGTTTAAGCGGATGGCGTCGGCTTCACCAATCGCCAGGTTCAGCGGATGAATGTGGCCGCCGCTGTGGTCGAGCAGCGCGCCGACATAACAATCGCTGTTAACCTCACGACGAATTTCGCTGCTGTCCAGCAACTCGAGTTGCGTATTACCGTAGCGCTCCCAGTTAGACTTCTGCTCCTCCAGCGTCTCCATCTGCTTGTGGTTTAGCGCCACAAACAGCCCACCGGGACGGTAGTCGCAGTCGATCTGATAGCGTTTGATCCGTTCGCGGATGATGTTACCGCCTTCAAACATCATGCTGCCGAGCATTTTGGCGGTGTCCGGGCCGTAGGTACGTTCGATGACGTCGATATCGCGACTGTAGGAGTTCACCAATTGGCCGCCGTTGCGCCCGCTGGCACCGAAACCAATCCGCGCGGACTCCAGCAGCACCACGTCATAGCCCATCTCGGCTAAATGTAGAGCAGAAGAGAGCCCGGTATAACCGCCTCCCACGACACAAACATCACAGCTGACCGACTCGGTGAGGGTAGGAAATGGTTCGTATTGATTGGCGCTTGCGGCGTAATAACTGCGAGTATGTTCAGTCATGATTAAGGCTCCAGGGAGATCCAAATAGTTTTCAGTTCGCTAAATTTTTCCAGTGCATGCAGGGACTTATCGCGCCCGTTGCCGCTTTGCTTGTAGCCACCAAACGGCACGGTCATATCACCGTCGTTGTAGTTGTTGACGAATACGGAGCCGGCTTTCAGGCGACGACTCAAGCGGTGCGCGCGCGACAGATCCCGGGTCCAGACCGCCGCGCCAAGGCCGTAGTCGCTATCGTTGGCCAGCGCCAGAGCTTCGGCTTCGGTCTTGAAACGGGTGATGACCAGCACCGGACCGAAGATCTCATCGCGGCTGACATGGGCCTGTGCTGGGGTGTCGATAAAAATGGTTGGGCCAATAGCCGCAGGATGAACGTGACTGCGGCCATCCAGTGCAAGCGTTCCCTGCGTTTCACCGTCACGAATAAAATTGTGCACGGTATCGGCATGTGCATTGTCGATAAGCGTTCCCATCGTGGTATCGGGATCAAGCGGGTTGCCTGGCTGCCAGTTTTTTGCCTGCTCTTTTAGCAGTGCAATGAACGCGTCGGCAATACTTTCCTCCAGCAGCAGACGCGTACCGGCGATACACACCTGGCCCTGGTTATAGAAGATACCTGCTGCCGTGGTGGCGGCGGCTTTCGCCAGATCCGGGCAGTCAGCAAATACGATGTTGGCGCTTTTGCCGCCGGCTTCCAGCCAGACGCGTTTCATGTTGCTGTCGCCAGCGTCTTTAAGTAGTTGCTTGCCGGTGCGGGTGGAACCGGTAAACGTAAGTACATCGACATCCGGATGTTGCGACAGCGCCTGGCCTGCTTCATGGCCGTACCCGCTAATGACGTTGAGGACGCCATCGGGTAAGCCCGCTTTTTTTGCCAGCGCGGCAAGGCGAATAGCAGTCAGCGGTGATTTCTCCGAAGGTTTCAGAATCACGCTGTTCCCCGCTGCCAGCGCCGGGCCGAGTTTCCAGCAGGCCAGCAGCAGGGGGAAATTCCATGGCACGATGGCGGCAATCACTCCTACCGGCTCGCGCACGATCAGCGCCAGATCGTTCACCGAGGTGGCGGCCACTTCGCCATACACTTTATCAATAGCTTCGGCGTACCAGCGGATGGCGCGTGCCGCACCGGGAATATCATCACGCAGGCTATGGCGAATAGGCTTACCGGTATCAAGTGTTTCCAGTAGCGCCAGCTCCTCGTGATGCTGCTCCATTAAATCCGCGAGCGTGTTCAGTACCGCTTTGCGATGAGCAGGCGATGCCTGTGACCAGTCGCCGCGTTCAAATACCGTGCGAGCGGCGGTGACGGCGCGCTCCACATCCGCGTGTTTACCGCGGGCGACTTTGGCAAGCGGGCGCTGTCCTGCCGGATCAAGCGTAATAAAGGTTTCGTTATCGGCGGCAGCGCAATATTCACCGTTAATAAATAAACGAGTTTCCGGTGAATAATGGCTGGCTTTCTCACGCCAATATTTTAAATTCTGAAAGTTCATAGCTACTCCTTTTATTTCAATAAGATAAAGTTCGTTGCTGATCTTTTTCAGGCAAAATCAGGCTGCACGATGCCCCAGGGATTAACCCTGTTAATACGCGTTATTTAAGAAGGCCTGAGAAACTCAGGCCGTAACTCTTTTAGAACGTGGTGGGCGTGTGGGCACTGATAATGCGGCAGATCCCCGCCGAGGTGTTGCTGAAGCTGTGGGGTATGCCGGTGTTAATGGCATAACTTTGTCCTTCAACAAGATGATACGTTTGACCGTTGATGGTCAGTATCACTTCACCTTCCAGTATTGTCCCAATCTCTTCACCCTGGTGTTTAATTCTCTCCCCGGTCGTCGTGCCTGGCTGATAGGTTTCAAAAATCATCGCCAGCGTACGATTAGGATTGCCGTTGTGAATCAGTTTCATGGATACCCCCTGACTGCCGATCTCAATCAGATCATCCTGATTGATAACCACCTGCGGTTCGTCAGGTTTTTCCGGGTCCGCGAAGAACTCGGAGAGCGACAGCCCATAGACTTTCAATAGCTTTTGCAGCGTACTGATAGCAGGACTGACTTTATCCTGCTCTATGGTGCTGATGGCGCTATGCGTTAATCCAGACAGT
The DNA here is from genome assembly GCF_005280805.1 of Citrobacter sp. TBCS-14. Classification (NCBI taxonomy): domain Bacteria; kingdom Pseudomonadati; phylum Pseudomonadota; class Gammaproteobacteria; order Enterobacterales; family Enterobacteriaceae; genus Citrobacter; species Citrobacter sp. TBCS-14. The sequence continues at coordinate 92,821 of NZ_SZWM01000457.1, read as the reverse complement.
TCGGCGGCACGACGCTGCGAAAGACCCAATTGCTGGCGGATCTCTGACAGACGTTTACCCGGCGCCAGGCCGTCATCGCTCATAATTGCATTTCCTTAACAGTAGTGGTCAGAGACGCTGTTTTTCAGCGAGATGGTTCTGACATGCGGTGATAAAACCTTCAAGCAACAAACGCGACAGGGCGTATTCGCTACTGTTCCATTCCGGGTGCCACTGCACGCCGAGCGCGAAAGGATGGTCGTGAGCGCTAACGGCTTCGACCAGTCCATCCTGCGATCGTGCTTCTATACGTAGCTGCGGACCAAGGGTTTTTGCGCCCTGGCCATGTAAGGAGTTAACCCAAAACGTGTTGCAACCTGGTATTAACTGAGACAGCAATCCTCCCTGCTGAACCTGGACTTCATGAGATGGCGCATATTGCTGCTCCACCGGGAGTTCCGCGTCTTCACGATGCTCCAGGAACTGTGCGTGATCGCACAGGCGACGATACAGAGTCCCGCCGGTGGCGACAACTAATTCCTGTAAGCCCCGGCAGATGGCGAAAATGGGAATGCGCCTTTCGAGTCCGGCGGTAATTAGCGCCATGCTCAGAAGATCACGCCCAGGATCGGCGTCAGGCTCATCGCCATTTTCACCATACAGGTGCGGCTGCATATTGCTCGGGCTCCCTGGCAGAAAAATACCGTCCAGTTTCGGTAATAAAGCATTCAGTAACTCTGGCTCCGCCAGTGCATGCGGCAGGGCAATCGGTAATCCACCGGCATTCAATACCGCATTCAGGTACTTTTCTTGCAGAGTCTGGGTCTCATGACCCTTAAGCCTGTTCCTACACATCACGACACCAATAACTGGCTTGTCAAATATATTGCCCATGATCGACCTCACGTTTTGGAATAAATTATTGCCAAACGGTTCCTTGTTGTGCAATTTCGTTCAATATTTTCTCAACTTAGCAGCGGAATAACCTTCTAGCAAACTTAATTTAACATTTGACAAACAAATACTTTGCATCCAGAGTCGAAGAGTGGACATTATATTTAACAGTCAAAACGCAGATCAGCATCCATAGCAACGGCGGTGAATCATGGAAACCAATATCGTAGAAGTTGAGAATTTTGTGCAGCATTCTGAAGAGAGACGAAGTAGCGCGTTTGCGCGTGAAGTGAAGCAGTATCTGGAGCGTTATCCCAACACGCAATTTGTCGATGTGCTGTTAACTGACCTGAACGGCAGCTTTCGCGGTAAACGTATCCCGGTATCGGGCTTGCATAAGCTGGAGAAGGGCTGTTATTTCCCGGCATCCGTGTTTGCGATGGATATTCTGGGCAATGTAGTAGAAGAAGCAGGATTAGGGCAGGAGCTGGGGGAGCCGGATCGCACGTGTGTGCCGGTGCCCGGTACGTTAACCCCATCGGCTGCCGATCCGGATTATATCGGGCAGATGATGCTGACGATGCTGGATGAAGATGGCGCTCCCTTTGACGTTGAGCCGCGGAACGTGCTGAACCGACTCTGGCAGAAACTTCGCCAGCGCGGCCTGTTCCCCGTCGTAGCGGTAGAGCTGGAGTTCTATTTACTCGATCGTCAGCGTGATTCCGAAGGCTATCTTCAGCCGCCCTGTGCGCCGGGCACTGGCGATCGCAACACCCAAAGCCAGGTTTACTCCGTAGATAACCTCAACCACTTTGCCGATGTACTGAATGATATTGATGAACTCGCCAAACTGCAGCTGATCCCGGCCGACGGCGCGGTGGCCGAGGCCTCTCCTGGACAGTTTGAAATCAACCTCTACCACACTGATAACGTTCTTGACGCCTGCGACGATGCGCTGGCGCTAAAACGCCTGGTGCGACTGGTAGCAGAGAAGCATAAGATGCACGCCACCTTTATGGCCAAACCTTATGAAGAGCATGCCGGCAGCGGGATGCATATCCACATCAGTATCCTGAATAATAAAGGCGAGAACGTGCTGGCCGAGGCGGACGGCGAAGATTCCGCGTTATTAAAGCGTGTGCTGGCCGGGATGATCGATCTGATGCCCGCGTCGATGGCGTTACTGGCACCGAATATGAACTCGTATCGCCGTTTCCAGCCGGGTATGTATGTGCCGACCCAAGCCTCCTGGGGGCATAACAATCGTACGGTGGCGTTGCGCATTCCGTGTGGCGATCGTGACAGCCACCGGGTTGAGTATCGTGTGGCCGGGGCGGACGCCAATCCGTATCTGGTTATGTCGACCATTCTTGCCGGGATCCTCCACGGTCTGGATAACGAGCTGCCGTTACAGGAAGAAGTTGAAGGCAACGGGCTGGAGCAGGACGGCCTGCCGTTCCCGATCCGCCAAAGCGATGCACTGTGGGAGTTTTTGCAAAACGACCCTTTGCGTGAATTACTCGGTGAGCGTTTTAGCCATGTTTATCACGCCTGTAAAAACGATGAGCTTATCCAGTTTGAACGTCTGATCACTGACACCGAAATTGAGTGGATGTTGAAAAACGCCTGATGATGTTGCTGCTGCCCGGGGGACTATGTTGTCCGGGCCTGCAGCAATCGTGCGTGATTAAAAAATAGATGTCGCATCATGCGGTCTGCGCGGAGCCAGCCCGTACATATTGCAGGAATACTGCCATTTCCCGGCTGTCGCGTAATGGAGCGGATTGCGACAACGGGTCTTCAGATAACCGACAGAGTTTGTGACGAGGAAATGAGATGATGCCAATGTTTACACATCAGCCCGGCGCGAGCATCCAAGGCTCCCGCAGTCAGTACGGACCGCAGTTGTGCCGTGCCGCCGTATTGACACCTTTCTTGATGGGATCCACCCCGACGCGCACCAGGTTTGCTGTACCGACGTTCCGAACGCAGACCTGGGCCCGTGTCGGGGAGGATCGTCATGACGACTAATTCCGCCGAGAATCTTTCTGCTCTGACGGGCAAAACACAGCTGCGTAAATCCCTCAAGCTGTGGCAAGTTGTGGTGATGGGGCTGGCCTATCTCACGCCAATGACGGTGTTTGATACCTTTGGTATTGTGTCGGGCATCAGCGATGGCCATGTTCCAGCCTCTTATCTGCTGGCGCTGGCGGGGGTATTGTTTACCGCGATCAGTTACGGCAAGCTGGTGCGCCAGTTTCCGCAGGCCGGTTCGGCCTATACTTACGCGCAAAAGGCGATTAACCCGCATGTCGGGTTTATGGTCGGTTGGTCGTCGCTACTTGACTACCTTTTCCTGCCGATGATTAACGTCCTGCTGGCCAAAATTTACCTGTCCGCCTTGTTTCCGGAGGTCGCCCCCTGGATTTGGGTGGTGATGTTCGTTGTTATCCTCACCGCGGCCAACTTAAAAAGCGTTAACCTGGTGGCGAACTTCAACGCGCTGTTCGTGCTGGTGCAGGTGGCGATTATTGCAGTGTTTATTTTCCTGGTGGTACAAGGGCTGCATAAAGGCGAAGGGGTAGGGACCGTCTGGTCGCTGCAACCGTTTATCAGCCAGAATGCGCATCTGATCCCGATTATCACCGGGGCGACCATTGTCTGTTTCTCGTTTCTCGGGTTTGATGCGGTGACCACGCTGTCTGAAGAGACACCGGATGCTGCACGTACCATCCCGAAAGCCATTTTCCTCACCGCCCTGTACGGTGGGCTGATCTTTATTTCGGCCTCGTTCTTTATGCAGCTGTTCTTCCCGGATATTAGCCGTTTTAAAGACCCTGACGCGGCGCTGCCGGAGATTGCGCTATACGTCGGCGGTAAGCTGTTCCAGTCTATTTTTCTGTGTACGACCTTTGTGAATACGCTGGCGTCAGGCCTGGCGTCGCACGCCAGCGTCTCTCGTCTGCTGTATGTGATGGGGCGCGATAACGTCTTCCCGGAGAAATATTTCGGCTACGTGCATCCGAAATGGCGCACGCCTGCGCTGAACGTCATTATGGTCGGGATTGTGGCGCTGTCGGCGTTGTTTTTTGACCTGGTGACCGCCACGGCGCTGATTAACTTTGGTGCGCTGGTGGCATTTACCTTCGTCAATCTGTCGGTGTACAACCACTTTTGGCGGCGTGAAGGGCGTAAGCACACCTGGCAGGAAAAACTGCACTATTTGGTATTGCCCATGGTCGGCGCCGCGACGGTTGCCGTGCTGTGGATAAACCTGGAGGCGACGTCGCTGACGTTGGGGCTGGTGTGGGCAGGGTTAGGGCTGGTGTATCTCGCGTACTTGACCCGGCGCTTTCGTAAGCCGCCGCCGCAGTTCGACGCCGCGAAAACCGAACGTGCCTGGGAGTGATGTTCCCTCTGATGGGGACCAACGGACAGCGTTGTAACATGCACTTGTTATAACAGGGGCGCGTCGTGAAGATGCGCCCCTGTTGCTGCATTTCTGTTGTCGGACAGAACACCTGGCAGGTAGGATTGGTCGTGTTACTTGTTGATTAAGTCGATAATGCGATCGCCATCGGTATCTTCTTGTGACACCCGACTGAAAATACTGCTATCACTTTGCGTGCCTACCTTAATCGGTTCTTTACAGTCTTTGTGGAATACTTTTTTGCCATTTTTTGTGACGACAACGCCAGACATGTCACCGTGTTGTTCCTTGTTATAGACAATATATTCGTATGCTCCTTTTACGATTCGAATCCAGTATAAAGAACCTCCGGCGATCATTCCTGCGCTGTAATAGGCTGTGACCCCAGGCTGATTAGTCACAAGATTGAGTTCCGCCGTAGGGGATGCGTTGGTTCCCAACGCGTATCCTGCAGCATCCTGGGCAATAAAAGCGCTGGCGAATTTATTATTGGTTAATAAGCATTCAAGTGTTAATTGTTCCTGATCTTCTGCAGTATAAGATTCTGCAGAAACATTCTGGGCGGTGGCAAGATAGCATAAGGTAATTGCCGCTATTTTTAAGCTTAATTTCACGTTCTTCATTCCTTAATAAACATGTGTGTTTAATCACCGGTGTGAATTAGTTACCACTTTTAATTTGTTTGCAGGTTTCCAGCCAACCCGCGGTATCAATTTTTCCGTTTGCCAGGTATTTTTGCTGATTCTGCCAATGTGCGGCGAGGAAGGGCTTAAGCCCAGAGAGGCGTTTATTCAGGGTGAGCATTTGATCGAAAACGGTCACTTCCTGTTTTAGACCCTCTTGGCCATAAAGCGTGGCGGAGTCAACCAGACTGCTAGCGTAGTAACTGGTTAATTGCTGTAAGCGGTCAGTTTGTTCACCGAGTTTGGTTTTTCGGATTGCACAGTTTTTGTCACTACTGTCTTTGTCCTTGCACAGCAATTCATAGTTATGGTTCAGGAAGTCCAGGAAGCGGCCATCATCCTGCAACTTTGTGCACAGGAAGGAGCCTAAATTAAGGCTGGCACGAATCGATTGTGCACGCTCTTCTTGCTGCTGTTGATTGCTGGCGCGAAGCTGGTTTTCCAGATCCTTAAGTTTCTTTTTGAGCTCAGTATCTTCAACGCCGGATGCCAGGCTTCCCAGTGCTTTCGCGGTGTCTTTTGATTCGTCATTTTTCTTATTTACTCCCGGCTTTTCTTCACCGAGTGCGGCCCAGTTTTTCTCCAGCAACTTCACGCGGTCTGTCGATGTAACGACCGGGGACACCATGACCAGTCGCAGGCCAGTCGTTTTGCTGGTGAAAGGATGGGCATCATCGTAGTAGTTAATTTCTTTACGGGTGGCGCTACGGATATCAGACTCATTTGACATAACGCTGCCTCCACGCACGACAAAACCACCTGCCTGGCCGTGCAGCCGGTTGATCTTATTGAGATAAAATGGAGTAAACATCATCTCAGAAACGTTACCCAACATATCATACAGGCCGAGGGGGTTAGGGTTTAACAGGCCAACCAGCTGTACTTTGCTATTCGAGGACTGTGAGCCGGAATACCACTCGTAATTTTTCATATCATCCATCGGATAGTGAGAGTCGCGAAACTCTGCACTATTCACTTTCAGGCCGCCACGTGCCGCAAATTCCCATTCGACTTCTGTGGGCAGACGCAAAAATCCTGGATTACTCTCTTCCTTCGGCAGCTTGTCGAGAGCATTACTGCGTAGCCATTGGTTATATTTATCGGCGAGGTTTACTGCATCAAACCAACTGATATTGGTTTGCGCGATGCTCAGCTTGCGTGATGGGGTCGGGCAGTTACTGCTGGTTAATGCTTGATATTGCAACGCCGTCAATTCATATTTGGCCATCAAATAGTAACGACCCTTACTTTTTTTTGATTCAGTAAAGCTACCGGCAATAAAGGTTGGATAACTGTGTTCGACAAAGCCCCATTCCCCGCCATCTTCCCCTAAAGTAACAGGAATATCATCAAGAGGACCTGATACCGGGATCTCGACCCGGCGGAATACCATCGAACCTTCGCAGGGCATTGGTAAAATAATGTCTTCGCTGTCGGGTTTAGGGTTATAGGTTTTATCCGCCCACGGCTCTGCCAGCACGGGTGACATCTTCACAAGCAGGGCAAGCGCCAGCCAGCGAGATAATGTGGAAGGGGTAAGGGCCATGAACGATCTCCGCAAATGATAAATAGGGTTATACCTCGCGCAGGCTTTGCGCAGGCTCAATATTGATGGCGCGATAAGCGCCGATGCTGGCGACCAGTATGGCTACAACAAGAGTCAGTAACAGGGCCACGAGGCCGTGTAATGGCGTGATCTTGCAAAGCATCTGATCTGTTGCTTGTCCCCCGGCTAACGCCTGGTTAAATACCTGGCTGGCTAACAGATAAAGGCCAAAGCCGCCGACATAAGCCATCAGGCTGAGTAGACAGCCCTGGACAATGACATAGCCACCCACTGCCGGGCGAGTGAAACCAAGCAGACGGAGTACGGCAATATGCTTACGCTTACGATCGACATTCGCGATAAATGAGCCGACAAGCGAGGTTATACAGCCAACCAGTGCAGTAGCAGCGATGGTATTAAAAATAATGCCCAATACCCGGTTGATGCTTTTGACATTTTCAATATCCGCCAGGCGACTGGTTGTCTCGATACGCTGTGCCCTGAGATCGCGTTCCAGGCTAGCCACCTGGTCAATATCATGGGCATACAATCTGGCGCGTGCATAGCGCGGCGGTTTGCTATTGAGTTGAGCACCACTTGTGCTTCCGAGTTCAGTTACCGCATAACCATCGCGGAAATGTTCAATAGCCAGTAATAATGAAGGCTGAGTAAAGATGGCGGCGCGGTTGAAATAGGTCGCAGGTAAAATGCCCACGATAGTGACGCTTTTACGACCCCATTCCCGGCGTTCGTCAAGCAACCGACTCACTCGTATATTGATGGTATCGCCCACCCTCGCTGCCAACTTTCGCGCGGCTTCCTGGGTAACGATCACGTCATTTTCCTGATGAATCTCCAACTTACCCAGTAAAGGATCACCTACGGATGTGGGAATAACTTCAGCATTTTCAATAAAGTGAGAGATATCAGTTTGCAAATCGGCGAGTGTGTTCAGCGATCGTGTTTGTCCGATAGCGAAGCCTACATCGGGACGTTGTTGCAGCTGTGTAATCCAGTTCTGATCATAGCTACCGCTACTCAGCATACGAATCTCAAGGTTGCGAGGGTCACGGGTGAGATCTTCTTGTAACTGGTCCACAATCCCAAAACGTAGGCCAAAAAGGAGGAGTAAAGGCGCAATGACGGCGACAAGAGAAGAAACGATGCAAAATGAGATGATGCGATCGTGCCACAGATCTTGCATGGCCAGGCGGCCTACTAGTCTGGCTCGGTTAAAAGACAAAGTAGGTTCCTCCCTGCTCATGTGTCGACGATGCTGTTAAAGGTTCTGACTGGGCGGTTAAACAGGGTAAATCGAAATGTTGCACCAGCGGCCAGTCATGGCAAACAACCAGCGCCATCATGCTTTCCTGGCGGACTAATTCAATAAACAGACTAAACAGATTCTGTGCATTGTGAGGGTCGAGTGCCGCAGTTGGTTCATCGGCAAGTACTAGCCCAGGGCGGTGTAATATGGCGCGAGCAAATGCCGTTCTCTGTCTTTCACCAAATGAAAGTTGGGTTGGATATTTAGCTAACAATGGCGAGAGTTTTAGTGCGTCAAGCACCCTGTTCAGCATGGATTTATCAGGTGCGATATCCAATAACTGACAGGGCAGGAGAATGTTATCTTTAACGCTCAGATAGGGAAGAAGACCGCCATTTTGCAGTACAAAACCGAGCTGGCGGGCACGAATGTCCGCTAGCTCGCTATGTCGTTCGCCGTTCAGTAGCGTTGCAATATCACATTTCTGCGCGTTGTCGGTAAGCTCGAAGCGGCCAATATGGCTGGGCTGCAACAGTAACCCAATGGATTCCAGTAAGGTACTTTTTCCACATCCACTTTCCCCGGTTACCGCGACCACCTGACCGGGCTGCAGCGTGAGCTGCGGCAGATAAACCCGATGTGCCTGGCTTCCCTGACCTCGAATAACGCACAGCTCTTCAATGTGCAGCATCAGGGCATCATTTCCAACGGGATAGGATAAACACGATCGCGCGGATCGCTTCCTTTCGCCAGTTCGACCCAGCGATCAACGTCGGCATTGTATTTTTGGTAATGGCGTAGTTTGGACGACAGTGTGCGGATAAACTTCTCCTGCGACAGTCCATCCCAGCTTTTCCATGTCTCTTCGTCGAGGTTCAGGACATCGCTCTTGTAAGGAAGGTCGGTCAGGTATTCTCCGAGTACGCCAAGATCGCCAATGCGGGCATTATCCTGCTGCTTCAGTTGATTTGGATCTGTACCCATCGTTGCAGCAACGGTACGCAGTTGTTCAAACATCTTGGTCGGCGAGATCATCCCCTCATTTGCCGCTTTTAGGATCTGGCCGATAGCATCGCTTAAATCGCTAAGCTGCCCCTTGGTCAGAAGAACACGCACATCGGTGGTGGGAATATTTTGTTTAATCAGATCGCGATCGCTGATCCAGGCCTGGAAAACTAACGGTGCTTGGGTGCTGTTGCGTTTACCGAGATAGGCTAATTGCATGGCATGCCCAATCAACGCGGTGTCCTGAAGTAGCTTTTGTTCCGGCGTCAGTTTCTTTCCATCTTCCTTCGCATACAGGGCGCTACCAATTGCAGCATCCCCCATATAAGCCGACTTAACCTGCTCAGTAATGGCGGAAGCAAGGGCGTCAACTTGTTGGCCGAATGTCTTGATATCACCGGCATTGACGGCCTGGTAAAGATTGGAATGGGTGCTATCAAAGTTGGAGAGATCGCGATATTGGCTCTCCGCTTTGGCATGGTTATCTTTACCGCCCGATGTTTTCAGGTGCAAGGTGTAAATAGCGATACCGCGGTTACCGGCCTCAAGACGAAGCTGGCTGGCATCAAGGCCAGAACCTGAAAGCTTATTGCTGCCGTCAATGGCACCTGCATCGGTAATCAGAACCATGTAACGTGCGCCGAATGGGCTCCAGTCAATATCATCAATGGCTGACAGTACGCCGGAATAGGCATCCTCGTCGTACAAGGAACTGGAAACCTTTGCCTCTTTAAGATCGGCTACCTTTTTCAGGAAATCTGCGCCATCTTTGACATGGTTAGGATCAGCGTAAATTTTTGTACGGTACTCAAGTCCCGGTACGGCTTTGGTGTTCGAACGATATGAGACCAGACCAAACTTGACCTGACCATCAAGGTGTTCTTGTTTGATCTTGTCATAGATCTTATTAACCGCTTCTTTGGTGCGCTCGATGTAAGGCCCCATTGAAATGGTTGAGTCAATGACGAAGACCACCGAGGCGTTAAAGCCTTTCAGTTGGTTGACGCTATCTTCTTGTTTTGGTTCTGCGTCGACTTTGCTAACAGAGGCGACGTTAAGCAGACGTGTGTAGAAGCCATCTTCGGTCATGACCTCTTCACCGCTCAGGATAGGCAGCAGATAGAACTGCTTTTGCAGATCGACAAAATATTCAGGTTCTTGCGCCTGAATGCCGTCAGCATGGCCGTCCCGTTTCAATTTGGCACGCAGTGGGGCGACCAATGAGACCGGGTCAGGGGCCGAGAGAATATCATCGAGACTTTTTTTCTCTTTGAAAAAGAGTAAGCGATCGCGGTTCGCTGGGTTGGTGAATGCCAGCGTTAGCTGCATTTTCCAGTCGACGGTGCATGACGTTGGTAACCAGCCGATGGTTTTACCGTAGCTGTCAGGTCCGACTTTGAGCCAACTTTGACCCTTCGCATCTTCCTTTTTATAAACGTACAGGCTGCTAAAGGCGGGTTGTATCTGTCCTTTATCATCACCTGCAGTTTCCGCGAGTTTACAGCCTGGTGTGGTGAGAACACGCTGATACAACGTTTTTTTCCCTTCCTGAAGCAGCGGTTTCTCGGCATCAGCGGCAAAAACATGCCCGCTGAGTACCAGACCACATAAAGGCAGGGCCAGACGGCTAAGGGTATTCCAGGTCATTTTCCTAACTCCTCAAGGCGTTGCTTGGCCGTTTGGTTGTTAGGTTCTGTTTGCAATACGGTTTCGTACCAATAGGCCGCGGTATCTTTATCCGCTTCTTTGAAGCATTCACTTGGCTGGTGGCCTTTAGGATCGTATTCACTGGCATAGGCGAGTGCGATTTTGGTGTCTCCCCCTTGTGCACGGTTCGCGTACAGGCGTTGCGCAACCCCACATTTCTTCGCCTCTTTTGCCGTCTGAATAATGGCCAGTAGTTTGTCGCTGTCGAGTTTTTCCTGTACGCAGCTTTGAACAAAATCAAGCTCGTTAAGGGTGTTTAAGCTTTCCTCTGAGCAACCGTTATGTGCAGGCGTCTGCGGCGCGGCGGCAGGCGTTTCTTGCTGCGCCTGAACAGCAGGAACAACGTCCGGCGCTTTATCCCGCCCTAAGAACCACCAAAGTGCGCCAGCAATGACCACCAGGGCCAGCGCTGCTGCGCCAATTAAGGGAAGGCGTGATGAGGTCGATTTCTGCTGCGGCCTCTCCTCGGCATGCATTATCGGCGCAACGGGTTCCGGTTCTGATTCAGCCACGGTTTCTGCCACTGAGACCGGCGCGGCGGGCGCTTCTGGGGTAGCCAGCAAGCTGCTGCCGCTGTAGCTCCCCGTCTCACCTCGTGCTTCTGAGGAGAGGAGTTCATCACGCACCAACTGCAGCGTAGTGTTACGTGTTTCCCCAGATGCCAGTTTGATCTGAATTTGCACCTGGCTTGCGGTTGCCAGCAGCGGGTCAAGCAAGGTTGAGCCAATACGAAAACCGCTGCCGTTAGCCAGTGGGTAACCGCCGTTTACGGTAAACCAATGCTGTGCCGGACTCCAGCTGCCATCGGGCTGCAGATAGTTCTGCTCATTATTGCAAAGAATAAAGGTCAAATTAGCGAGTAGTGCATTATCGCCGCGCAGGCGGACCATCAATTGTGCAGCGCCTGGCTCTGCGGGTTGGCAGGCGATGATTTTGGCTAGCATGGCATGTTCTCTTGTTTCAATTGGCTGATAATCTGGCCAAGTTGTCGATTATGTTCGAAGGAAATATCCCGCGTGGCGCTATGACCTGCGTTGTCCAGCACGACGCTCATTAATGCGGAAAGCCAGTCTCCCAGATAGGAGACGCCTGGCTGTGGCGCGACGGCGGAGAGCTGAGGCAACTCATCGTTAGCGAGCGGTGCCTGGCGTAAAAACACTTTGTTTTTCTCACCAACATAGCTGTTGGGAACTTTTTCTGGCGGTAAAGTGAGATAGCCAAACCAGGCGATAAAATCCCGTATTGTCAGATGGGCGCGTAAAACCTGGCGTGCCATCAGATGTTCACGACGAGTCCCCGCCTGCTCTTGTCCTGCAAGGGCACGCTTCAATGAGCCTTCAAGATCCAAACGCGTGGCGGCGGTGATCAGTTCTTCACTGAGTTGATTAATCAGTTCAGTGCTCATGCCGAGTTGACGCCACGGTGATGTCTGTTGAGACAGTTCTCTCAGGTGTGCAACCCAGGCTTTAAAGATCTGATGAGCGAAATCATCATCCTGACCGACTCGTTCTGGCGATGAGGAGGAAGGGGCTTCGACAGCTGTCGCTTCAACCGGGGGGGTCGCGAAAGGATCGCTGGCAAAAGGATTATCGGCAAACGGGTTACCGCCAAATGGATTCGCAGCGAAGGCGTTTGAAGCTTGGTTTTCGCCGTCTGTTAGTGGCTCCTGATCGTGCTCACGAATACTCAGGTAGATGTTATTGAGTTCGCGGGTGGGCAGATCCAATCGATCGATCATCTCCCCCATGCTGTGGGAACATGCAGACAGCCCTTGCCATAATTCTTTAGCAATAGCCTGTTTTTTCACGATCTGCCCGTCACCATCTTTTTCGTACCAGCGGCCGAGGTGCCGATCGCCGGTTTCCAGACGGCACTGCAGAAGTTGTTGCTGTAAACGCTTTAGTTTGAAGTCAAGATGAGCGACCCCTCGCAGCGCCTTCGTCAAACGCGACATTCCGCCATCGTTGAGTTCGAGCATGGCTTGCCAGGCTGTTCTTGGCTCAGCAACGTGGGTATTCACGTTTTTACCGCAGACGAAAGTATTGCCCATGGTATCAAGCACGCTACGATAGCGATCGGCAATTTCCACTTCGTTGAGCCGTTCCTGACCAGCTTCACCTTCCAGTTTCAGGAAGGGGTTATCGAGCCCAGGTTTGCGTACCAGAAAGCAGTTATTGAATGGCTGATTCGGCGCCCACTGTTGAAGCCATTCGTATTGCGAAAAACGCTCCAGCAGGGTCATATGCAGCATGCCTTCCCAGCCTTCTTTTAACTGATTTTCCGTATGTTGCAGACTGTTGTTGATACGCATATCACACATGGTGATTGCCCAGAAGAGTCCTGGTTTGCTGAGCCCGCGTTCTTCGGCGCTCTTACCCTGTGTTTTTTCTACCCATCGGTTCAATACTGGCCCAACATCGGCAACGTCACTCTGTTTGGCTGAGCTGGCGCATACCACAAGGGCATTCATCTCTTGGTTATCGGTGTAACGCTCAAATAAGTAGGCCACTTTTCCGCGAAGCAGTAGCTGTGAAATCGCGTTAAGTCCGTCTCTACCGGCTTGTTCGAGGGCAGTAATCTTGAGACGACCGCGATAGCCAGGAAAGTCGAGCAGATCGACTTGTTCCACGACGCTGTTGTCCTCGACTTCCGCTAAGGGAAAAATAAGCTCGGTGGTTAATGCCGCCAGCTCAGCCTGAGATAAGCTGGCACTGCCGATTTGTTGATCTTCTTTCCAGTAACGGATCTCGACGTTACGATCCTGACTGGAACCCAGCCGGTTAAGGCTGTCTACATTCATGATGCTGCCACTGCTGTGGTCGGTAAGCGTTTCCAGAGGGGCAAACACCATCCGGGCATGATTTAGCTTTGCCAGCACGTTGGCTAATGAACGATAGGTTTCAGTGAGGGCTGGTTGCTCTCCCCACAGCAGGGAAAAAAGCTCCGCACGTTCAGTTGGGCTTAATGCTGGGGCGATTTTCAGTACCTGCGGCCAATAAGCGTGTTCAAGTTTCTCAACCGACTTTTTAAACGAGGCGTTAAGGTAGTCCCACAGGGCAACGACATCTTCCTGGCTAACGCCGTTATACCCTTGGTTTTGTACGGTACGCTGAAGGAAAGGGCGCAGGCGCTCTTCAATCCGACTTTGATCGAGCTGATAGCTCAATTGTTCATGGTTAAAATCGTTGAACCAGGCATTTGCCAGAATCTTAGCCAGGTCAATTTCACTGAACAAGCGCAGCGGCACCGGGTAACCGGCGGGGGCGGCCGGAGCCTGACGGGTAAAGCGGGTGACTAACCCGGTGGCCTCCTTACCGCCGCCTACCGGGTTAACCTCTTTGATAAAATCGACGCGCTGCTCGCCGTACATTGCTTCCAGCGAACCGTTACTGCCCGCCGCCAACGCTGAAATGAGATACGATTTTCCGGCTTGAGAAATACCGAAAAAACCAACGGTCATCGGCGTTCTGGCAACTTGAGTCAGACTATTTGCCAGATTACGTGTGCGCAGTAAAGCCAGACTGAGTTTGTCGGCTTCGTTGTCCAGACGACGTGATCCGGGGCGTACGTTATCGACCCAACCGAGCGCGTCAAGACAACCTTGAGCGATAGCTGCCCAACCCTGGGTGAGAGATTTTTGCTCGCTATTCATTATTTTTTAACACTCCCGCTATCGAGCCAGTGTCGGCTATCAATAAGCCCGGTATCCGGCATGGTATTGAGTTCCAGGTCTAAATCACGTTTGCTAAAGGACTTATCGGTGTTGCTGCTGACATCGGCGATCGTCAGGCGATCGCTAATCAAACCGAGCTGGCGCGCCCGGTTTCCCTTGTCGATAGTCAATCTGACTTTAAGGTATGGAGAGCCGCTGTCCGTAGAGGTTGCCGCGGAGAATTTCTTACGCCCCTCTTCGCTAAAACGGAGGGTGTAGAGTGGTGCCGCCGCCCAGCGTTCGGCATCCAGTTGGCGATAACCCAGACGCAGATCGCCGCGCATAATGATACTTTGCGTGGTTTTCTCGCCGTTTTCATCGGTGATTGCCGGGAGTTTGATCTGCCCATTCTCCGATTCTATGTGGCGGTAAACGATATCGGCGTCACGGATCAGGTTGTCCATATCAATTGTGCCGATATGACGAATGGTGGAGTAGGGTTTCAGCGCCGAGGTTCGGAAATGGAAGTTCGGGATACTGTGGTTTGCGCACAACTGCGTCAGCATAGCACCGACGGAAGCTGTGCTTTTTGGATCGTCAATATGACCGTTTTTATGGAACGGATACCAAGTTCCGGTCTGATAACCATGTAACGGTAAAATACGTCCTGGGGGGAGCGGAAGATTGCGGCGAATTATCGCCTGAATCCCCGGTAGCTGAGAAGGGCGACCGGTCAGCAGCAGTAGATCGCAATGATAACAAGACAGTACTTCACATAATGCGGTAAGCACTTTATCGATGTTGAATTTACCGGAGCAGAGATCGCTATGCAGTTTGGTTAGCGGAAGATTAAGCAAAATATCCGCCAATTTGAAATCGGTTGGCCCCCCGGCTTTTTGGACTTCACGGCGGACAAACCCCTCAACTTCATCTCGAATACAGCCAGTCGGTAGCAGCTCGCCGACACGCTGATTAATCAGGGTGTGTGTTTGTTCATCCAGCGGATCGTATTGCTCGTATTCACCCAGGATATGCAGCGCGAGTGGGACGAACAGTTGCAAGCTGAGTTGCTGGCGAAGAACAGCTTCAGCAGCGCTAATATTCTGGGAACCACACAGTTGAGACATCAGTGTTTCAACGGACATCACACCCGCTTCCCGTAGCGTCTGTTCAAACGCAGGGAGGACATAAGACTGAATAACATCCAGCAGAATGTCATCGCCGGCGATCTTAAAGCTGTCGCGGAAACGTTGGTGGGGGATGATATGCGCGTTGGCGCCGCCACCGAAAAGGCCATTTCGGTCGAGATGGTAATCGGTGATTACCAGGTCTGTGGTACCGCCGCCAATATCGATAGAGGCAATGGTTATGCTTTCACGATCGGTGCGGTCAGGCCGGCCAATGGCATCGAAAAATTCTTCCGGATGACCGGCAAAATTCTGATTAATCTCGGTATAGAGATACACCAGTTGAGCGCAGGAAGCTTCATCCCATTCAACCCTGATTTTGGGCAGAGGGATCTTGATATTGCTCTGACTGTGTTCCTCTTGCTCGTCCTCATACGGATCGTTCTCTCCGTTGTGCCAGCGCAGTGATTTCCAGACCAGGCCAACCGCCTGACGCATCCGCTCATCAAGCACGCAGCGTTCAGCCATTGGCATACCGGGTGGCACAGTGAGAATAATATGACGTAGCTGGCGTGGGATCCCCGCATGCCCCTGACGGATCCGCTGCTCTGGGCTGTTGATCTGGCTGATAGCCTGGGTTAACACTTCGGCGAGCATGAAGGTCATCAGCGAGCTACGTGAGTAGCGCGGCGTAAAGACAGGGATGCGATCCATCTCATCTTCAATAGTGTGCAGCGCCTCGCCTCTTTCATCAATGAGGTTGGCAAATGGCGCAGCAGTCGCTAAGGGGTTGCTGTCCTGCACGTAGCTGCCATTAAAACGCCAGCCCTGACCATAAAATTTCTCATCCCAAAGATAACGTTTAGGGCTGGATAATCCGGTTGATCCTTCGCTACCTTTCCGACGCGCAGCTAAGCGACTGGCTTCGCCGCCAATACGGGCAATAGTCGGCCATTGAAATGCGTCGTGGCGACCACTGCGCACTGAGCAGTGATCTTTGCCAAAGAAGGCTTGTGAAAATTCGACCCTACTTTCAAAGGGATCAATATATACATGCTCCGGCGCGCTGAGATCGCGGAGTTTGAGGACATAGTTTTGCCTCATGCCTGAACCAGATTGGCCATGGTCCTCAATAAGAATACCGCAGGTACGTGAATTGCCGACGTCCAGGATCAGATCGACCGCAATAGGCTTGATGGCGTTGGTTTCCCGATTGGCAATCACCCTGAACTGCGGCAATTCAATGACTGGAGCGGTCTGGCTTTGCAGACCTTCTACCGGAATAGCCATCAAAGAAAGAAGGTTGAGGTAATGCGCCAGGGGATATTGTTGCGCAAGCTCTTGTTCACGCTCATCAATGTCCCGGCCTTTGCTTGCCTCTTTAAACACTTCCTTGAGCCAATCTGTTATCCACTCCTGTGTGAGGTACCAGTTGAGGGCATAGGTGGCCGTTGCGACGGCAAAGGTCGCCCCTGCATTCACATCTTCCTGGTTTGGGCTAAGATCGGCGGCAGCTTGCTGTTTAGCCATTACGCGCGTGTCGATAGCCAATGTCATGCGATGACTATGCCCATCCATATCCGGCTCAGCCAGTTTGACTAGACGAAAACGCGCCCAGTTCAGAGGCCCTTCCTGGTACACATTGGGCGGGCTAAAACGAAGCAGGGGAAGCGGTAGCCAGACACCGTCAAACAACTTAAGGCTTTGCTCCACGGGAATATCATACTGGCTTTTTGCCTTTTCAATATTCTCGGGGGTCGGCTGATAGAAATAATAGTCGCGCTGTTCGTTATAGATTAAACGGGTCAGGACACCGTTCGCGAGTTTGACAAACTCGCCAGCAGGTAAGCGACCAAGGGATAAACCAAAATCCATAAACTGGATCCCGGAGTCGCCCACCAGGGTAATTTGACGATCGAAAGATACAATCTCAGGTAACATAGTTATCTCGTCCCTGTTCAGGAATTAGGTTGAAGCATGCGAATAGGGAACGTTTTTTCCCCATTATTGCTGCCAAGACAATCGGCGTGGCCAGCTGCCGGGGATTTGCACTCGATTGTCGGCACAATAAAGTTTGAACCGTCGCTACATTTCATTTGCTCTGGATTGGTAATGCTAAGGGCGCCCTGTTGCACATTGCCGCTGGCCGGGCCGCTGCAGGTTACGCCGTTAGATTGGCGGACGCTGACAGTGCCATTGCCTTGGGCAAAGTTGTATTGCAACTGCAGAGGACGCCCGGAAAGTTTGTCCTGAATACCACCGTTCACGCGCCATTCACCGTTGAGAAACTGCGCCGGACCATTGGGGAGGGTGGCAGGGAGCGTCAACGGTTCACCCTGTGCTGGAATAGCCGGTGGTGTGGTGACGGGTTCAACAGCAGGCAGCGTTTGGGCATCTACCGCGTCGGGTACGGCAGGAGGAACCTGAGCTGATGGCTGGCCAACGGCTGTGTCGTTGGCGACAGGCTGCGGGAGCTTGGCGTCACTGCCTACCTCTGTAGTTGGTATGTCTGACGGGCGGGTTGATGGAGTTGATTCCAGAGTTTGATGCTCACCTACAGCAGCCCTTTCCGTGACGCCGGGGACGGCACGCGTTCCGACGACGGTATCTGTCGTTGCCCGGGAAACCTGAGTGACTACGCCTGAGGTATTTACCGATGGCCGTTCGGCCACAGGATCCGTCACGACGGCAGTTTTATCCGAGGAAAAAGTGGGGAGGCCGGGGAGCGAAAGAGAAGGTACGCATCCGCGCAGCAACCCTAATAACAGCGCTAACAACAGTAACGCCAGCAGCAACCATAGTAGCCAACGCCAACTCCAGCGTCGGGTTCGACCTACGGTTTCGACAACAGGCGCGATCGCCGGAGTCACGATAGTGTCAGCTTGCGCCAGTGGCGTTGTGGCCGCGAGGGATGTTGCAGGTACTGATGACGGGCTCAGCCAATGCATCGGATTGCGCTGTTCACCTTCAGAGTGAACAAATCCCCAAAAGGTGATCACGAGGATCCCATTAACGAGATAAACAAAATCGTAATCGGGGAAATTCACCACGGATTTCAGAAGTTGGGCAAAGACGCGGCGGTCGCCGCCGGTTCCACTTTGCTCTGCGTTAAGCAACTGTTCGCTGAGTGACTGCACCGCCATTTGAAACGCAGTAAACTGTTGGCGTGCTGATTCTCGCTCTGCCTCGCTTGCACCGCTCCATGGAATAACATCGCCAGGGAAGCTGCTGTACCAGTCGGTTCGGTCTCCACCCTGATCGTTTTGTGGAATCGCCAAATGTCGGGCCAGATCGCGTCCGGCATCAAGGCGATAGATAGCTTCGCGTAACTGGAAGGCCATCTTGAAAACCGGGTAGCCGGTTTCACCCAGCGCCTTAAATGAGGAGTTATGCCCGGAACGCAGCAGTGGTCCCTGAATCGAATTTCGCATTATCTAAACCTTTTAAGGCTGTGATTTAACAAGAGCCACTGTGATGCAGGCTAATTTTTGCTTGCGCCAGGCGTCCATTCAAAACCCCAGCCATAGTGCTTATCCAGCGACTTCCGGTCGGGATAGAAACGGTCAAGCCGTTCAACTTTGATATTGCCATCGACGTTTTTAAGTCTGGCGATTGCCGCAACGTTATTGATCTGATTGCTATCCGTTAGCGTGGATTTAATCGGTGGCTGATTGGGGACATAGATAGTGATAGTGGCATTCGTTCCTTGCCAGTTATCAGCGCCGCCATAAATGAAGCTATAAACCAGGACTTCATCAATCTCCTGCCAGTGGCTACCGTTAATGAAGAGCCACTCACCATCCTGGTCGTTACCTTCGCGCAGATCTTTTTGCAGTAACAGATAAGGGGGTTTGTCATAATCCCCGAGGAATTTACTCAGGGCTTCGGCACCACTTATCTTGCCGTTTTTAAAACGGATAAAGGCGGCGATATCGAGATCGATTGGCTCTTTGTGATTACCTTGTTGCCAGGTCAGGTTAATTTTGATACGCCCGAAATCTTTACGTTTTTCCAGGTTAATACTGGGGTTAGCCTGGGTTAATTCCGTACTGACTGGCGTGGCAACGGCGGCCTCGTGGTGGGCGGGGAGAGGTGGCTCGGCAGGGATCTTTTTAGACCACCACCAGGCTAAGGCAATCAGCAACAGTACCAGCAAAAGTAAAAGCCACGGAAGAAAGCGTCGCCACCAGGGAACAACCACGACGGGAACCGGAGCCACATTATTGACAATGGCCCAGTTGATTAACACGGGTTCACCGCCCACGCTGTAACAGTCGAGGTCGTGTGAATGCGTTAACAGCGTTTGCAACGCCTGCGCTGAGTGTTCTTCACCGCGGGTAACCAGTTGGTCGATTAAACTCTTCAGGATATCCTGGTACTGTTGACGTTTACCCTGAACGAAGAGTTGTTCCGTCTCACTCAGTGCTGAAAAAGGTTTTGCCAGCCCCTGGCGCTCAGTCCACCATTCGAGGTAGCCATCTGAGCTACGGCGAGCGGTGGCATAGAGTAGTGCCAAAGACGGAGGCAGGTGACGGTGTATGATAGCAACCGTCTCCTCATAAATTTTCAGAGTCGCTTCATCAATAGGCGCAGCAGTTGTTAATCGTTGCATAACCAAAATCATTGTTATTGTGGATTATTTGCGTGTTATGCGAACAATCGCATATCAGCACGCCAGGGCTGTTATCGTCAGCGGGCAGAAAAAGTGGCCACGTAACAGGTGCCACTTTTATCGCACCTTTAGCGAAGCGTGTTTGCTTCCTCAAGGATTTTGATTTTCTGCTTGGCTTCTGCGACTTTCTTTTCAATTTCTGCAATTTCGCTGGCGCTGCTGGCGTGCTGAGATTGTCGCTGTAGATCCTGAAGTTGTCGTATTTCTTTCTGGCTTTCACTGCTCTTCAGTTTGCTTGATTTCAGTTGTGCGAGGGTCTGCGACAGGTCTGAACGAACGGCGTCCAACCTTGCTTGTTCATCTGCTAACGTTTTATTGACGTTTTGCTGTCTGTTTTGGGTATAAGCCTGCTGCTGCTTCGCCGATTCATTTTCATATTGGCTGAGCCGAACTTGCTGTTCTTTCTGATCAACCTGCTGGCGATAACCACCAGAGGTGGCGCAGCTCAGTTTGGTTATAAAACTCGGATCCTGTGCATGTAAGTCGCAGTCCTGCGGTGATGTGGCACAACCGGTTAGGACGAGAGAGGCGAGAAGTAGGTATTTTCTCATCGAAGAGTCCATAAATAGAGTCAAGTAACGACGGCTTACACAGTAACGCCGTCTTAAAAAAGGCCGATAAGGTTATCGGCCTAAAGTTGTTAGCCCAGAGAGATAGCCTGACGCTGTTCGTACAGCTCGTTTGTTTCTTTTTCCAGGTCATTGATCTTGCTGTTTAAACCAGAATATTCTTTATTCAACGTCGCCAGTTTATTTTTATCGGCAGGGGTTGTGGTTGTTTGTCCCTGCAGAGCAACTTTGTAGGCAGCGTCTTTTTCCTTCATGCCTTTCATCGTGTCTTTCATCTTGCTGATGTTGGCATCGATTTGCGCGAGCTGGGTTTTAGCACCCGCTTTATCAAACCCTGCTTTATCTTTTTGAATGCTAATTTTGGTTAAGGTCGCCTGGTTTTCGCTGATAACTTGTTTCATGGCGAGAGTCGATTTTTCTACTGCCGCAGTGTCTTTGCTGATGTCCGTATCCATGGCCTGCAGACGATCGGAGGTTGAGGCATAATCTTTTTTCAGACCATCAAGATAGTAGTTTGCAGTCATACCGGCTGCACATCCTGCAGCGCCCCCGATCGCAGCGCCTGCAAGCGCTTGCTTAGTATCACCTGCGAGTGCCCCCACCAGGGCACCGAGAGCAGCACCGGATACTGCACCAACACCACAACCCTGTGCACCGGATGCGCTAAAGAACTTGGATTGTTCAGTGGTTGTCAGGCGGGGATCCGGTTTTGTCCCTGACAACAAAGAGCTTCCCGTATTGGCGCAGCCGCTGAGCAGCAAGGTTGCGGAGACCAGAAGGCATGCAGAATTTCGGTTAAATGCGTTCACTATTTTTTTCCTTAAAACAAGAATTAAGCAACGATAAAAGGCTGTGTGGTAAATAAATTTCGTATAAGAAATGTTTTTATATGGGCAGAGTGGATTTCTGCATTTTTATAAAGTGAATAACAGTTACCTGGCTGGTCTGCAAAATAATAAGTAATGGATTAATTCCGCGCTGTTACTATTAGCGGGGAAGTAACGGTTACGTATGTGAATTATTTTTTTCTTATAATGCGAGTTATTCGTTTTTTATATCATTTTGCTATGTGCTTGTAACGTGTTTTGTTGACGACACATACGGCATAAATCGTCATAAAATGCCCAGCGGTAAGGTCGACAGAACACGATTTGTGCTTACGAAGCATAAAATGCGTGGCTCGATTATACCTTATTTATTCGTGATGTGAATTCAACTTAACGCGATGTGACGGGGGTAGATGGCACTAAGTTATTGATCACGAAGATTGATTTTAGTCAATAACAAAATAGCCCTTAAGATTGGTAGTTGCTATAACTGCATCTGCAGGTTGTTTTTTCACCTTTTAAGCTATGGTCGTTAGTCTGAACTTAACGATTATCTTTACTTAACTCATATTAATTATGGATTTATTCGTGGTTCTGCTCTGAGTAGCTTTTAATTATCATTTTTTTCGCCAAATATTGTCAGCTTTCATTTTTCGTTAGTATCTCTTTCGAATAATGAAAGTATACTTTAACCGCGCTTTTTTATGATTATTCCCCAGCTATTCGTTGGTGTTAACCAGAATGGAAAATAGCGTCATGGTTAAATATTTAGGGGTAAGTTTGCCGTGCATCAGCTGGCTGAGTTCGTCGTGACGCGTAAGATATCCCGAAAACGTATAGCGCGTGAACTATAGTAAAAAGGGCCGTTATTTCTGCACTTAATCGCTATGGGCGGGGACATTGATGAAAAAAATACTGATGCTGGTCGGAGATTATGTCGAAGATTATGAAACGATGGTGCCTTTTCAGGCGCTGAAAATGTTAGGTCACCGCGTGGACGCCGTCTGCCCGGATAAACGTGAAGGGGACTATGTTCAGACCGCCATTCATGATTTTGACGGGGCGCAGACCTACAGCGAAAAACCCGGACATCGTTTTACCCTGAATGCTAATTTTGCTGACGCGCGGGCGGCCGATTATGACGCGCTGCTGATCCCCGGTGGACGCGCCCCGGAGTATCTCCGGCTGAACCCGGATGTTATTCAACTGGTTCAGGACTTCAACGCGGCGGGCAAACCGATTGCCGCCGTCTGTCATGGTCCACAGCTGTTAGCCGCGGCCGGCGTGTTAGAAAACCGCACCTGTAGCGCCTATCCAGCCTGCGCGCCTGAAATTCGCCTGAGTGGCGGGCATTACGCGGATATCGGCATTGACCAGGCTCACGTTGACGGCAATCTGGTCACCGCACCGGCATGGCCTGCACATCCTGAATGGCTGGCCAAATTTGTTGATGTATTAATGAAGTAACTGACCGGTAAATCTGCACGTCGGTATAACCGCTTCGGCTATACCGACGGTAGGGCGGTCAACCTTAGCGGTATCTCTCAGCCTTATCTTTAAGATTATTATTGATAATAATTCTCATTATTATTGTTGCATTCTGTAGGTAATGGTAATGTTGCCACCAACCCGAAATAGCGAACCCCATTCCCTGTGCAGAAAACTGTATGAACAACACCACCGGCCAAAATACAGCCGCACGGCTGGCACGAACCTTCTCCGTCAGTGAGTTTATGGATTTTGGTGAGCGTTACGGCATTGATTACCGCTTTCCGCAGCTTTCGCAACAGCTGGATTTCCCCCATGCCAGCCCCGTGCTACAGGGCAAAGTCGAAGAAATGACGCTGCCCTGCGGGATGTGTGTTACCCACTCCGATGTGCAGGTGCTGCAACCCTACGAAACTACCTCCCGCCACAGCACTCCCCTGTATATGCTGGTGGTGCTCGAAGGTTGTGTGACATTGACTCTCAATGGGCAGCAGCATGTGGTGCGTTCCGGCATGGCGTTTAGTTCTCGCCTCAGCGAACATCAGACCATGAGCGCCCGTCACCCTGCGGACTGCAAGCTGCGAACGTTATCGTTGGGACTGTATCCGGACGGCGCGTGGCGCACGGGGTTGCTGGAGTCGTTAATGGTTGAATGGGAAAGATGCCAGACGCCAACGCTTATCTGGCAAGTGCCGGGCTTTTTGCTCAGTGGATTACAGTACGCCCAGCAGAGCACGCTCAGTAATGTATCCCGCCAGCTGATGCTGGAAGGGCTTATTTTGCAACTGTTCGGCCACGGTCTCAGCGTCTGTCAGGTGGAGAGCAGCAGACGCCAGGCTGCCAGCGGCGAACAGCAACGCCTCGAGATTGTGCGTCGTTTGCTGGAACAGACGCCGGAAAATGACTACTCCCTCAGCGAACTGGCCCAGCGTGCGGCGATGAGCCCCAGTAGCCTGCGCAGCAAGTTTCGTGCGGCGTATGGCTGCTCCGTATTTGACTACCTGCGCGACTGCCGTCTGGAACGGGCGCGGGGGTATTTATTAGAAGGGTACAGCGTACAGCAGGCGGCATGGATGTCGGGCTACCAGCACGCCACCAACTTTTCGACCGCCTTTCGTCGCCGCTACGGTTTCTCGCCTGGCGATATCCTCAAACCTTGCTAATCCATTTCTCCGTTTTATGCGCGCGTCTGAATCGCATTTTGGCGCTGCGCATACGTAACCTGGCATCCGGCATAGCTATCTCTGGTATAAAAAGCGCAATAATTCTCATTTACAATTAGAAATGCCTTGGGAGATGTTCATGTTCGCGAAGACTCGGTTGGCGCTGCTGGTGGGATGGGTGACCGGCAGCGTGGCTTTTCCTCTGCTGGCGCAGGAAACAACAAAAAACGATACGGTGGTGGTCACCTCGCAAATGCAGAGCGGCGCCACCAAGCTTGCCACGCCGGATATTGAAACCCCGCAGTCGGTGTCCATCATTACTCGTGAACAGTTTGAAGAGCAGGGAGCCACCAGCGTGCGCCAGGCCGTCAGCTACACGCCAGGGGTGTACAGCAATCAGATTGGTGCCTCTAACCGCTTTGACTATATTGTGCTGCGCGGTTTCTCCGACGGCAGCCTCGATAACGTCTATCTCGATGGCCTGAAGATGATGGGCGATACCAACTCGCACAGCTCACTGGTGGTCGATCCGTGGTTCCTCGACAATATTGAAGTGGTGCGCGGTCCGGCTTCGGTGCTGTATGGCCGTTCTTCACCGGGTGGCATTGTGGCGCTGACCTCACGTAAACCGTCGTTTGATGCGGGGGGCGAAGTGAAGCTGTTTGCCGGCAATAACAACCAGCGTGGCGCCGCCTTTGACGTCACCGGCGCACTGGACGATAACGATCGCGTGGCGGCGCGTCTGAGCGGGATGACGCGCTATGCGGACTCGCAGTTTGGTCCGCTGAAGGAAGAACGCTACGCGCTGATGCCCAGCCTGACCTGGCGTATCACCGACCAGACGCGTCTCGACCTGATGGCCTACCTGCACCGCGATCCGGAAGGTGGCAGCCACTCGGGTCTGCCATATGATGGCACCGTGGTGCCGCACGACGGGCAAAAGATTTCCAATACCTTCTTTGAAGGTGAGGATGACTACGACAAATACGATCGTCGCGAGAACATGGTGGGCTACAACATCGAGCACATGTTCGACAACGGTTGGTCGGTACGACAAAAGCTGCGCTATCTGCATACCGATGTTGAACTTAATCAGGTGTATGCGGCGGGCTGGCTGAATGACACTGAACTCAACCGCGGCTATTCCGGCTCCGATGAGAATATGTCGGCCATTACGCTGGATAACCAACTCGACGGCAGCGTGGATACCTGGCAGGTGAACCACCGCCTGCTGGTGGGCATTGACTATCAGAGTCGCAGCAACAACACCACCGGCTATTACGGTGCTTTCCCGCCGATTGACGCCTTTAACCCGGTGTACGGCGCGAAGCCGGATTACATCAACATGTACGCGCGTGAAAAACACAAGCTGCGCCAGACGGGCTACTATTTGCAGGATCAGATGTCATGGGATCGCTGGCGCATTACGCTCGGTGGCCGTTACGATCAGGTCAGCGTGTCGAACATTGATAAGATAAACGATACCCGCAGCGATCTGGATAAAAACAACTTCAGCACTCGTGCCGCGCTGCTCTATCTGTTCGATAACGGTTTTGCGCCGTACATCAGTTACTCCACCGCGTTCACACCGACCAGCTTTGCCGACGAAAACGGCAACCTGTTGGAGCCAATGAAAGGCAAGCAGTGGGAAGCCGGGTTGAAGTATGAGCCGGAGGGGCTGAACAGCCAGTTTAGCGCATCGGTATTCCGTATCAATCAGACCAATATCGCCACCAAAGAAGAACCGACCGACCCGTACCGCTCAATTGGCGAAATTGAATCGCAAGGGGTCGAGCTGGAGGCGATCAGCCAACTGACGGAGAGCTTCCGCCTGCAGGCGGCATACACCTATACCGACATTCGCTACAAGAAGAGCAGTCCGGAGGAGCAGGGTAAGCGTGCGGTGTACGCCCCGCGTAATCAGGCCAGCACCTGGTTGAGCTACGATGTGAAAAGTGGTCCGCTGGACGGCCTGACGCTGGGATCTGGCGTGCGCTACGTCAACGGGATCACCAGCGATCGCCTGAATACCCATACTCTGCCGTCGTACACGTTGGTGGATATGGCGGTAGGCTACGACTTAACGAATATTGGGATTAAGGGTTTAAGTGCGCAACTGAACGTCAACAACCTGACCGATAAACGCTACGTGGCGGCCTGTAACTCGCTCTCGTATTGCTACTTCGGTGCGGAGCGCAGTATCGTTGGCAGCGTGTCGTGGAAATTCTGATGTTAACCATCGGTTTTTAGCCGGATGGCGGCGCTGGCGCCTTATCCGGCCTACGGGGTGCACACTCATGTAGGCCTGATAAGCGAAGCGCCATCAGGCATTGATGGCCCGTTGATGACCAGACCGGTTATTGCGTAAAGCCGTTCTGGATACAAATCTGGGCGCTGGTTCTCAGGGTAAAGGCGAGCTTGTCCGGGTACTGGCTGTAGTAGTTATGCTCCTCTTCCAGCCCTTTCGCCTGTGCCAGACGCACTGTTTCCAGCGAGCAGGTACGATAAATCAAATCCCTGTTCATATTAGTTTGCTTCTCACGCTGCTTATCGGCGGGTAACGCCTGCCAGCTTTCTGACAACGAGTAATCGTATACCACCCGATTTCCCTTCGCCTGTACGTTCTCAATGGTAATGAAGTTGTCTATTTTCAGCCGCGGCTGTCCGCGCATTTTCTTCTTATCTTCTGTGGCGGCATATTGCGCCAGTGCATTAATGTCCATACTGGCTATTTTTTGCTTATAGACCTCAACATAAGCCGTCGGCTGCTGATAATGCTGAGCGTAGGCGTTTCTTAACTCCCCGTCGCTCATTGAACAGCCAGCCAGAAAAAGAGGTAATAACAGTGCCAGTTTCATTTTAGTCATGGTTTTATTCCCGCGCATTATTGAGGTCCCTTATTGCCGAACATGAAATAAAAATAGAATTATTCCAGAGGCTATTTAAGGTTGTATAAACGGGACGCCGATGGCACAAGTTCATTAATCTTAAAATGGTCGAAAAGGCGGAAACCCTGCCAGAATTGGCAGGGTGTTTGATGGTCTGCAAGGCGGTAAACGTTAATGCCCGATCATTCTGGCCTTCGGTATCAGTTGGAAATACATATGCTCCGGTACCGGCGTCTGCCAGACGTTGGCATACATCGCATAGCCAATGACGGCAAATAGAATACCGAGCAGCAGTAGCGTCATTCCCCATCCAGGTAAAGCGACGCGTTGCCACCACGGTTTAGGTGCAGCGTTGCCGGTCGGTCTCTGCAGTGAAAACGTCAACGTTGAGGCGACCGGGCATGATTCAACGCAGGTCATGCAGCCGGTACATTCAACGGTGCGGACCTGAATAAGCTTGTCCACCGGAATGTTTGACGGGCAGTTCTTCGCGCATTTTCCGCAGTCGATGCAGCTGTCTGCATTACGCCGGATTTTAAATGGAGAGAGCAGGGAGAAGAGGCCGAGCAGGGCACCATACGGGCATAAATAGCGACACCAGGCGTTACGAATAAACAGGCTCATGATGCTGATAATCGCCACGAAAACCAGCGTCGCTGTGCCAATATGGCGGAAGAAATCGAGCATCTTGACGTCGATAATCATGCCGTAGGCCGACATCAAAAAGTACTGGATCCCCTGCGCGGGCATCGACAGGGCAATATACAGAAAGAAGCTCAGCAGCAGATATTTCAGGCTCAGCAGCGGCAGATCCAGCCAGCGCGGCAGTGTGAAATGGCGGCCAACGAGTTTTTTACCCAGATTGCCAATCAACTCTGACAGCGTCCCCACCGGACAGAGCCACGAGCAGAATGATTTTTTTAACAGCAGGCTTATCAGAATAAACGCGACGAGCAGCAGCATGGAGGCGGCGTGGATCGGCGGAAGGTATCCGGTTTCCAGCGTATACCTGATGTTCATCAGCCCGGCGATAGGCAGCCACCCTTCAATCCCTCCCGGTCTGGGAATATACACGCTGGTGCCGCCGGTCTCAAAATAGCGGACCCAGTAATAAAAGGTCACGCCAATATAGATATTAATCGCCAGCAGAAGAAACTGGGTGGCT
Source organism: Citrobacter sp. TBCS-14 (assembly GCF_005280805.1). Taxonomy (NCBI): domain Bacteria; kingdom Pseudomonadati; phylum Pseudomonadota; class Gammaproteobacteria; order Enterobacterales; family Enterobacteriaceae; genus Citrobacter; species Citrobacter sp. TBCS-14. The sequence goes on along the minus strand of NZ_SZWM01000457.1, from coordinate 64,759 downwards.
CTTCGCCAGGTGCTGGCATTCCGCCAGTCATTCCATGGCAGTTTTCCTCCGGTGGTGCCTGGACGGCGCTGCCAGCGTGTTCTCTTATTCCCGTTCATGATTTTATTATCCCTCATCGTTTCCTTCCCGCATTCAGGAGGACGCATCACCGGGATATGCTAACGCGATAAAGATATCATGTATTTGATTTGCATCTTATTCGGCGGCTGTTATTTTTGCGTCAGGCAAAAGCCCTATTAAAAATAACAGCACGAGTATTAACACGGGTCAGATAAATACCCTGAAGGGGGTATTTATTTCTGCGGAAAGGGAAAAGTTATTCCTGATAGGTTTCGACGCGGTTACGGCCACGGCTTTTTGCCAGATACAGTGCGCGGTCGGCTTTATCCACCAACTGTTTGTAGTCCGGATGGTAGTCATATTCGGCGATACCGATACTGACGGTAATCGAGAAGGATTCCGTCGCCGAGGCCGCCATGCGCAGGTCGGCAATCTTTTTACGCAGGGTTTCCAGAATAATACTGGCCTGTGAAACCTCTGACTCGACCAGCAGGATCATAAACTCTTCACCGCCGTAGCGGAAAACGTAGTCGCTGCTGCGGATATGCTCATAAATCACCGCCGCCACGCTTTTCAGCGCCATGTCGCCGGCGTTATGCCCATAGCTGTCGTTGATTTGTTTGAAGTAATCAATATCTAACATGGCCAGGGTGAACGGCTTGCGCGCATGTAATGCCAGCGAAATTTCGCGCCGCATAATGGTTGGAATAAAGCGGCGGTTAAGCAGTTGGGTCAGCGAGTCTTTACCGTTTTCCTGTTTGACCAGCGCTTCAAACATCGAGGCCAGAAGGTAATGGATTTTTGCCGACAGCTGGCGGACATCCTGTAATAAACTCATCCGTACGGCTTCTGCAGGTTGCTGTAGATTCAACAGTGTCTGGGTCAGACGGTTATCAATTTCTGCAATCACAGATTCCATTTCGGCAAGCAGATTGCTGTTACCGAATATATGTTTTCCCTTATGGGAGAACCACATACCAAAATCGGAGTTTGCCAGAAAGACCAGTTCCCCAACGGGTAATCCGGTGGCAATGTTGTAGATAAACTGATTTTCCCAGTCGGTAAACGAGCGGATTTGCCGCTCGCGCTCGACGTTGACGTCGTCATAAATCGTTTGCAGGCGATACTGTTCTTGCGTGTTCAGGGAGTTTTGATAGCTTGGCGAATAGGAGACGGTCATCGCCTCCAGTGCGGTATCCATTGCCAGGCTGCTAAAGCAGATAGCGTCACTCAACAGGTGAGGCGGGTAGTCTGCTTTCTTTTTCAGCACCCGATACAACTCATCTTTCAGCTTGCGCGCGCCGCGATTGACCAGATCGATGGGCAGGCCGATACGCGCATGCACCACGCCGATTTCGCGTTGTTTGAGCAGCAACTGTGAGAGGTCTTCCTGCGCGCTACCCAGCACGCTGCGCAGCCAGTTAAACATGCTGCCGCTGAGCCGCGTGCTGACTTGTTCAGTATTCAGGAACAATGCGCTCTCGGCATGGGAGAGCATGTAGTCATAAAACACGGTCACTAAATGGCGGATCTCCTCATCGCTTAACGAAGTCAGGATCGTATGGACGTCAGGAGACGTCTGGCGCAGCAGCGCCTGCCATTCAGTCAGTAGTAATGTGTCGTTTGCGGGGGCAACCTGTTCCATCTCACAGCCACTCAAAAATACGTTTAAAAATCCAGGCGGTATTACGGACAATTACGTCACGATGGTCAAGCGAAACTGTGTTTCAGGTGCGTTAACGATGGGTGATGCCTTCGTAAATCAGCCTCAGGGCGAAGGCTCCGATAATGGCACCAATCACCCGACTGGCAATCCGGTGGATCCGCCCATATGCGCGGCGAACTGCAGGTAAAGAAAACGCCTGACTGAGAAAAATACGCCAGATAACGGAAGACAACACAATCCCCGCCCACGCCATCATCCTTGCCCATGTCGGCGTGTCTGCACTCAGCGTGACCGAGAAAATACTAATAAAAAACAGCACGGTTTGTGGATTGGATAAATCCGTTAACAGCCCGCGCCGGAAGAAGACGTACCAGGGTGCAGAAATCGGCTGCTGTAACGTTGGCATTTGTGGTGTCGCCTGATGTCGAATGCTGTTCCACGCGAACCACAGTAAATACGCGCCGCCGACAATTTTAATCAGTGAGAATACGCCTTCACACTGGGTGATAAGTGTCGCCATGCCAAACAACCCGAGGCCAGAATAGAACGCATCGCCTAGCGCCACCCCCAGACCGGTCATCACGCCCGCCCGGCGTCCCGATGCCAGACTGGTTTGCACCACCACGAACAGATTTGCACCGGGATTAAAAAAGGTTAACACGAACAAACTGACGGTCAGTACGACGGCGTGTAGAGGTTCCATAAACAACGATTCCATCAGTGAGAATAGAGGGGTATGTGATGCGCAGTCTGGATTAAGACTATTCTGCGTCGTCAGCTACTCTACGTTTTCAGCGTACATTTTTCTGAGGATTTACTCACACTGTATTATGAAACAATAGCGCTGTTGCAAGCGGGTATGTCAGGCGATTATTCGCGGCCAGGTGCGGCGGGGAACGCAACGGCGTAGGATCGTCGGTTATCTCCGTTTCGCAAAATCTCTTTATATTTCCGTTAGCTCTGGATTTTTTGAACAAGCTGAACTACTTATTAATCATCCTTGACTCGCACTATCGATGTTCAGGGGTCGATGATGGCGTAAAAACATAAAAATTGGAGCTTTTATATGAAAACTGGATATAAGGTATTAATTGGTGCGTTAGCTTTTGTCGTTTCCAACGCCTATGCCGCGGAACTGATGATGAAGGTCGATTTTGATAAGGTTGAGTCTCAGTACACCAAGATTGGCACGATTTCTACCAGCAATGAAATGTCTGCCGCAGATGCTAAAGCAGACCTGATTAAGAAAGCCGATGAGAAAGGCGCAGACGTCCTGGTATTAACCTCCGGTCAAACGGACAATAAAATCCATGGCACGGCTAATATTTACAAGAAAAAATAACGCGCTGAACTGAAAGACAAACAACCCGCTGGTCATCGTACCGGCGGGTTATTGTTTTAATCGCCGCCAGAATGTGGTTCTACTGATACCTAAATACCGCGCGGCTGCGGTTTTATCGCCATTACATTGCGCCAGCACCTGCTGCGGTGTCAGTGATGACGCCACCTGAGGAGCTTCGGAGGTAACGGCTAACTCCGGTAACAACTGCTGCAAAAAATGGATGTTCAGTTCAGGTTGCGGTTCCACGCTCAAAAACAGCGCCAGACGCTCCATCATATTACGCAGCTCGCGAATATTTCCCGGCCAGCCATAATTGAGCAGCGTCTGCTGGCTCAGCCCGAGTCCCTTACGCACCGTATCAGAAAACGGCGCGTCGAGTTCCGCCAGTGACTGTTTTAAAAACCCTTCTGCCAGCGGCAGGATATCGGGCAGGCGCTCGCGCAGTGGCGGCAGTGTGAGGCGCAGAATGCTCAGGCGATAAAACAGATCGGTTCGAAACTGGCCCTGTTTCATCTCCTGCTCGAGATGACAGTGGGTGGCGCTGATCACCCGCACATCGACCGGGATCGGCTGATGCCCGCCCACCCGAGTGACCTCTTTTTCTTCCAGCACGCGCAGCAGTCGGGTCTGTAACGGCAGCGGCATTTCACCGATCTCGTCGAGAAACAGCGTCCCGCCGTGGGCAATTTCAAACAGGCCCGCGCGACCGCCCCGACGAGAGCCGGTAAACGCGCCATCTTCATAGCCAAACAGCTCCGCTTCCAACAATGATTCGGTAATAGCCCCGCAGTTAACGGCGACAAATGGCGCTGAGGGCTTGCCACGTCGAGAGTCCTGACGGGTGAAATATTCCCGATGAATCGCCTGCGCCGCCAGCTCTTTCCCCGTCCCGGTTTCACCCTGAATCAGCACCGGTGCGCGCGAGCGGGCGTACAGCATGATGGTGTGGCGAACCTGCTCCATCTGCGGCGAATGACCGCGCATATCACCCAGCGTATAGCGGGTGCGTAGCGTATCGCCGCTGGCGTATTGCCCGTTGCGTCGGAGCGTCAGGCGGGTCATATCCAGCGCATCGCTAAAGGCCTGACGTACGGTGGCCGCCGAATAGATAAAGATCCCGGTCATCCCCGCTTCTTCCGCCAGATCGGTAATCAAGCCCGCGCCAACCACCGCTTGCGTTCCGCCGGCTTTCAGCTCGTTGATCTGCCCGCGCGCATCCTCTTCGGTGATATAGCTGCGCTGCTCCAGGCGCAAATTGAACGTCTTTTGAAAGGCGGTTAATGCGGGCAGTGTTTCCTGATAGGTGACGACGCCAATCGACGAGGTTAGCTTACCGGCTTTCGCCAGCGCCTGTAGCACGTCGAATCCGCTGGGTTTTATCAGGATCACCGGAATCGACAGGCGGCTTTTCAGATACGCGCCGTTGGAACCCGCGGCGATGATGGCATCGCAACGTTCGCTGGCGAGCTTCTTGCGGATATAGGCCACCGCTTTTTCAAAACCTAACTGAATTGGGGTAATGGTTGCGAGGTGATCAAACTCCAGGCTGATGTCGCGAAACAGGTCGAACAGGCGCGTGACGGAGACCGTCCAGATAACCGGTTTGTCGTCATTCATGCGTGGTGGAAGATGTGTCTCAGCCATCGCTAACCCCCAAAATTAAAGAACCGAATATTGGGTTTAGTTGTGTTTCATAAATGTTGCAATGAAACGTTCAGGCCGGTTTCATGAAACGCGTGCTGACACGCTTTTGTGCGACAAAAATGCAGAGTTAAATTGTAATCAATTGTTTTAAAAGAAGTAAGTAAAAATAACGTACTCAATAAAGGCGTTGGCATACCCCTTGCTTTAGGTTAATCAACGAACGATAACAACTTGATAACAAGAGGATGGGATATGTCTCTGCACTCTCCGGGGCTGGCGTTTCGCGCCGCGCTCACTAAAGAAAATCCATTACAAATTGTTGGCACCATTAATGCGAACCACGCTCTGCTGGCCCAGCGCGCTGGGTATCAGGCGATTTATCTCTCTGGCGGCGGCGTGGCTGCCGGGTCGTTAGGGTTACCGGATCTCGGTATCTCTACCCTCGATGATGTACTGACCGATATCCGCCGTATCACCGATGTCTGCCCGCTGCCGCTGCTGGTGGATGCCGATATTGGGTTCGGATCATCCGCGTTTAACGTGGCACGCACTGTGAAATCGATGATCAAAGCCGGGGCCGCTGCGCTGCACATTGAAGATCAGATCGGCGCCAAGCGCTGTGGGCATCGTCCGAACAAGGCGATCGTATCGAAAGAAGAGATGGTCGACAGGATCCGTGCGGCGGTGGATGCGCGTACCGATCCGAACTTTGTTGTCATGGCGCGTACCGATGCGCTGGCGGTGGAAGGGTTAGACGCCGCTATCGATCGTGCGCAGGCGTATGTCGAAGCGGGCGCTGACATGCTGTTCCCGGAAGCCATTACGGAGCTGGCAATGTACCGCCAATTTGCCGATGCCGTGCAGGTACCGATCCTTGCCAACATTACTGAATTTGGCGCAACGCCGCTGTTCACTACCGATGAGTTGCGCAGTGCGAACGTGGCAATGGCGCTGTATCCGCTGTCGGCATTTCGCGCCATGAACCGCGCCGCCGAGCAGGTGTACAACGTGCTGCGCCAGGAAGGCACGCAGAAGAACGTTATCGACATCATGCAGACGCGCAACGAGCTGTACGAAAGCATCAACTACTACCAGTTCGAAGAGAAACTCGACGCGTTGTACGCCACGAAGCCGTAGGCCTGATAAGGCGCAGCCGCCATCAGGCAATGCCGGATGGCACTACGTTTATCCGGCCTACAACGTACGACGCGATGCATACCCTCAATACCCTATATATAAAAATAACGAGGACAACATGAGCGACACAACGATCCTGCAAAATAGTACGAATGTTATTAAGCCGAAAAAATCGGTCGCGCTGTCCGGCGTGACCGCCGGCAATACCGCCCTGTGCACCGTTGGTAAAAGCGGTAACGATTTACACTATCGTGGCTACGATATTCTCGACCTCGCGCAACAGTGCGAATTTGAAGAAGTGGCGCACCTGCTGATCCACGGAAAATTACCCACCCGCGATGAACTCAACGCCTACAAGGTTAAATTAAAAGCGCTGCGTGGCCTCCCGGCAAACGTGCGTACCGTTCTGGAAGCGTTGCCTGCCGCTTCGCATCCGATGGACGTGATGCGTACCGGCGTTTCTGCGTTGGGCTGCACGCTGCCGGAAAAAGAGGGGCATACCGTCTCCGGTGCGCGCGACATTGCCGATAAGCTGTTGGCCTCGCTCAGCTCGATCCTGCTGTACTGGTATCACTACAGCCACAACGGTGAGCGTATCCAACCGGAAACCGATGACGATTCCATTGGCGGTCATTTCCTGCACCTGCTGCACGGCGAAAAACCGTCGGCCAGTTGGGAAAAAGCGATGCACATCTCGCTGGTGCTGTATGCCGAACACGAATTCAATGCCTCGACCTTCACCGGACGGGTGATTGCGGGAACCGGATCGGATATGTATTCCGCGATTATCGGCGCCATTGGCGCGCTACGCGGTCCGAAACACGGCGGGGCGAACGAAGTGTCGCTGGAAATTCAGCAGCGCTACGAAACCCCGGATGAAGCCGAAGCTGATATCCGTAAACGTGTAGAAAACAAAGAGGTGGTGATTGGCTTTGGTCACCCGGTCTACACCCTTGCTGACCCGCGGCATCAGGTGATCAAGCGCGTGGCGAAGCAGCTTTCCCAGGAAGGCGGCTCGCTGAAAATGTACAACATCGCCGACCGTCTGGAAGAGGTAATGTGGGATACCAAAAAGATGTTCCCGAACCTCGACTGGTTCTCGGCGGTTTCCTACAACATGATGGGCGTCCCGACCGAAATGTTCACCCCGCTGTTTGTCATCGCCCGCGTCACCGGCTGGGCGGCGCACATCATTGAACAGCGCCAGGATAATAAAATCATCCGGCCTTCCGCCAACTACACCGGCCCGGAAGATCGCGTATTTGTCGCTATTGAAAAGCGTTGCTAATGCAAAACCTCTAAAGATAAAAAACAGGAAACGTACCCTATGTCCGCTCATATTTCGAATGTTCGCCCTGAATTTGACCGTGAAATCGTTGATATCGTTGATTACGTGATGAATTACGCCATCACCTCGACGGTGGCGTATGACACCGCGCATTATTGTCTGCTCGACACCCTCGGCTGCGGGCTGGAAGCGCTGGAATATCCGGCCTGTAAAAAACTGCTGGGGCCGATTGTCCCGGGGACGGTGGTGCCGAACGGTGTTCGCGTGCCGGGCACCCAGTTTCAGCTCGATCCGGTGCAGGCAGCGTTTAACATTGGCGCGATGATCCGCTGGCTGGACTTCAACGACACCTGGCTTGCCGCGGAATGGGGCCATCCTTCCGATAACCTTGGCGGGATTCTGGCCACCGCTGACTGGCTGTCGCGCAATGCGGTAGCAGCGGGTAAAGCGCCGCTGACTATGAAAACCGTGCTGACCGGTATGATCAAGGCCCATGAAATTCAGGGCTGTATCGCGCTGGAAAACTCCTTTAACCGCGTCGGCCTGGACCACGTTCTGCTGGTGAAAGTGGCCTCGACCGCCGTAGTCGCCGAGATGCTGGGACTGACCCGCGATGAGATCCTCAACGCGGTTTCGCTGGCGTGGGTCGACGGACAGTCGCTGCGAACCTATCGTCATGCGCCGAATACCGGTACGCGTAAATCCTGGGCGGCGGGGGATGCCACATCCCGGGCGGTACGTCTGGCGCTGATGGCCAAAACCGGCGAGATGGGGTATCCGTCTGCGCTGACGGCGAAAACCTGGGGCTTCTATGATGTCTCCTTCAAAGGAGAAGCGTTCCGCTTCCAGCGTCCGTACGGCTCTTACGTGATGGAAAACGTGCTGTTTAAAATCTCCTTCCCGGCTGAGTTCCACTCCCAGACCGCAGTAGAAGCCGCCATGACGCTGCATGAAAAACTGCTGGCTGCCGGTAAGACGGCTGCCGATATCGAAAAAGTGACGATTCGTACACACGAAGCCTGCATTCGCATCATCGACAAAAAAGGCCCGCTGGATAACCCGGCGGATCGCGACCACTGCATCCAGTACATGGTGGCGGTCCCGCTGCTGTTCGGACGCCTGACGGCGGCTGATTATGAAGACGGTGTGGCGCAGGATAAACGCATCGACGCGCTGCGTGAGAAAATTAACTGCTTCGAAGATCCGGCCTTTACCGCCGATTATCACAACCCGGAAAAACGCGCCATCGCCAACGCTATCACCCTGGAGTTTACCGACGGCTCCCGTTTTGACGAAGAGGTGGTGGAATACCCGATCGGCCACGCGCGTCGTCGGACTGACGGCATGCCGAAGCTGGTTGAGAAATTCAAAATCAACCTGGCGCGCCAGTTCCCGACCCGCCAACAACAGCGCATTCTGGATGTTTCCCTGGACAGAACTCGCCTGGAACAGATGCCGGTTAATGAGTACATGGATTTGTTCATTATCTAAAACCTGACTCATTAGGCGTAAGTTCAACAGGAGAGCATTATGTCTTTTAGCGAGTTTTATCAACGATCTATCACTCAACCTGAGTCATTCTGGGCCGAGCAGGCCCAGCGTATTGACTGGCAGCAGCCGTTCACTCAGGTGCTGGACCATAGCCATCCGCCGTTTGCGCGCTGGTTTTGCGGTGGGACGACCAATCTGTGCCATAACGCCATTGACCGTTGGCTGGAGAAGCAGCCCGATGCGCTGGCGCTGATTGCTGTTTCCTCGGAAACCGAAGAAGAGCGCACGTTTACCTTTCGTCAGCTGTATGACGAAGTCAACGTGACGGCCGCTATGCTGCTGTCGCTGGGCGTGCAGCGTGGCGATCGGGTATTGGTGTACATGCCGATGATCGCCGAGGCACACATTACGCTGCTGGCCTGTGCACGCATTGGCGCGATCCACTCGGTGGTGTTCGGTGGCTTCGCCTCGCACAGCGTGGCGGCGCGAATCGACGATGCCCGACCGAAGGTCATCGTCTCGGCGGATGCCGGGGCGCGCGGGGGCAAGATCCTGCCGTATAAGAAGCTGCTCGATGAGGCTATTGACCAGGCGCAGCATCAGCCGCACCACGTGGTACTGGTCGATCGTGGGTTGGCGAAAATGGCGCGGGTCGAGGGGCGCGATCTCGATTTTGCCGCGCTGCGCCAGCAGCATCTCGGGGCGCGCGTGCCGGTGGTGTGGCTGGAGTCGAACGAAACCTCCTGCATACTTTACACTTCCGGCACGACCGGCAAGCCGAAGGGCGTGCAACGTGACGTTGGCGGCTATGCGGTGGCGCTGGCGACGTCGATGGAGACCATTTTTGGCGGCAAAGCGGGCGGCGTGTTCTTCTGTGCCTCGGATATCGGCTGGGTGGTCGGACACTCCTACATCGTTTATGCCCCGCTGCTGGCGGGGATGGCGACGGTGGTGTACGAAGGGCTGCCGACGTACCCGGACTGCGGTGTGTGGTGGAAGATTGTCGAAAAATATCAGGTCAGCAGAATGTTCTCTGCGCCGACCGCCATTCGCGTTCTGAAGAAGTTCCCGACCGCGCAGATCCGCAATCACGATCTCTCCTCGCTGGAGGTGCTGTATCTGGCGGGCGAGCCGCTGGATGAACCCACTGCGAGTTGGGTAACCCAAACACTGGGCGTGCCGGTGATCGACAACTACTGGCAGACTGAATCCGGTTGGCCGATTATGGCAATTGCCCGTGGCGTGGACGACAGGCCGTCGCGTCTGGGCAGCCCCGGTGTGCCGATGTATGGCTACAACGTGCAGTTGCTCAACGAAGTGACCGGTGAACCCTGCGAAGCGAACGAAAAGGGTATGCTGGTGATTGAAGGGCCGCTGCCACCGGGCTGTATTCAGACCATCTGGGGCGATGACGAACGGTTTGTGAACACCTACTGGTCGCTGTTCTCCCGCCAGGTTTACGCCACCTTCGACTGGGGGATCCGCGACGTAGACGGCTATTACTTCATCTTAGGCCGTACCGATGATGTGATAAACGTGGCCGGACACCGGCTGGGCACCCGTGAGATAGAGGAGAGTATTTCCAGCTATCCGAACGTCGCGGAAGTGGCGGTGGTCGGCGTGAAAGATGCGCTGAAAGGGCAGGTGGCGGTGGCGTTTGTTATCCCGAAACAGAGTGACAGTCTGGAAGACCGCGACATTGCGCATTCAGAAGAGAAGGCGATTATGGCGCTGGTGGACAGCCAGATTGGTAACTTTGGCCGTCCGGCACATGTCTGGTTTGTGTCACAATTGCCGAAGACGCGATCGGGCAAGATGCTAAGGCGTACGATCCAGGCGATCTGTGAAGGCCGCGATCCCGGCGATCTGACCACCATCGACGATCCCGCGTCGTTGCAGCAAATTCGCCAGGCAATCGAAGAATAATCCCCGTTAAACGGCCCGGTAGCGCGATGCTTACCGGGCCTACGATTTAATGCGTTTTCTTATACGGTCCGTGATAATAATCAAACGGCGTATATAGCGTATCGGCAACAAAAGATAACGGCACATCGACAAATAACAGCGCTAAATCGAAATAGTTAAAATCATAACCGCCCGGATTTTTTATTTTCGCAATGTCGCTCTGAGTACCGACGTAATAGGTATTAGAATCCCCATCTTCCGAGCGTGCATTAATGCTGCCACATCCTGAAAGTAATACGCTGATAAATAGCGCCATTACCATCTTTGTCTTTCTGCTCATATTACGACCTGGCTTACCATCCTGTTTTACCATAGCAGTATAAAAGCGGTTTTTTCCCGCATAACTTAAACCAGTAGTACCCGTCCAAAGGCTGGAAATATATGCTCTGTAGGCCGGATACGTGTCGCGCCATCCGGCAATATGTTTAGCCCCAGATAACCTGGTAGTGATAACGCCCTGCGCTCAGCAGAAACTCCGGGGAAACGGAAGGGCTCCACGAATCATCCCCGCCGACGCCCATATGGAAGCCGTCAATATTGAGCCAGGTTCCCGCCTCCGGCGACAGCAGATGGCGATGGCTGGTTTCCATTAACTGTTTTTGGCTGTAGCGGCTGATGTTGAACTGGAAGTCACCACACCACTGATGTGCCCCGTAGCGCAGCTCGCGCGTACCGCAGCGCAGGCCGTTTTCGCTCGGGAAGACGTAAGGGGTGTACATCTCATCCAGCGACAGATCCCAACGGTCAAAACAGGCCGCGCTCAGGCGATCCGGGTAGTTCTCATGCGGGCCGAGACCTAACCAGTTTACGCGTTCGGCAACCTGCGCCAGTTGGCAGCTGAGGCCGATACGTGCCGGGTGCGGCGTTCCGTTGGCGACATCGACATCCACCGTGATGTGCATCTTGCCATGGCCGTCGATACGGTAGGACTTGCGGCTGATAAACAGCGTTTCGCCCTGATACTGCCAGGCGTGCGCGGTGGTAATCAGCACGCTTTCCGACAGGGATTCGGCTTCGCACAACACCCGCTGAGGCTCTGCGCGATAGTGGCCGGCGGCTTTCCAGCGTTCGACCCAGGCGTTAGGGTCGATGCGCGTCACTTCGCTGACGCCAATGTCGTTATCCAGCGGCGCGCGGGTGAACTGGTCAATGAGCGGGCTTAACAGTTGCGCGTCGCCGCCCAGCCAGTATTGCGTCAGCAATCCTGATTGACGGCAGAATTCCCAACGTTTATCGCTGACGGTCACCGCGAATGTATCGTCACTGACGGTGAGCTGTGGCATGGCGCTGGCGCGTGGGGGGAGCGTCAGGCTGAGTTTCTCTTCCAGCTTCCATTGCTGCCAGGCGCTGATATGCCCGGCGTCTGACCACGCGATGGCCTGAGGTTGTTCCACGCGCACGGTCAGCCACAGCTGACCGGCGGTGTCCGGCATGGGGAGATCCGGCAGGTTAACCCGCTGACAACCCTGCGGGGCGATATCCAGCGTGACCTCGCCGGTGGCCAGCAGATTGCCGTCCTGGGCGACAGACCAGTGCAGGATTTCGTTATCGCTGTGGCGGAACAGGTATTCGCTACGCACTTCAATCTGGCGTTCGTCGCCCGGCAACAGCGTAAACTGGAAAAACTGCTGCGCGTGTTTGGCTTCATACAGCGACGGATGCGGCGTGCGATCGGCAAATACCAGCCCGTCCATGCAGAACTGACGGTCATTCGGCGTGTCGCCAAAATCGCCGCCGTAGGCTGACCACGGGTTGCCGTTGTCGTCATATTTTGTCAGCGACTGATCAACCCAATCCCAGACAAACCCACCCTGCAGACGCGGATACTGACGGAATGCCTGCCAGTATTTGGCGTAACCCCCGAGACTGTTCCCCATCGCGTGGGCGTATTCGCAGAGGATCAGCGGGCGCTGCTCGCCGGGCATCGACAGCCATTTTTTGATAGACCATTTCGGTACCGCCGGGAAGGGTTGGTCCTGGTCAACGCGGGCATACATTGGGCAAATAATGTCGGTCGCAGCGGTATCCGCCCCGCCGCCTTCATACTGCACCGGGCGGGACGGGTCTTCGGATTTCAGCCAGCGGTAGAGAGCGTCGTGATTTGCGCCGTGCCCGGATTCGTTGCCCAGTGACCAGATAATAATGCTCGGATGGTTGCGGTCGCGCTGCACCATGCGCGTCACGCGCTGGCTCATCGCCGGTAGCCAGGTGGGGTCATCGCTCAGGCGGTTCATCGGCACCATGCCGTGGGTTTCGATATTGGCTTCATCCACCACGTACAGGCCGTAGCGGTCGCACAGGGTGTACCACAACGGATGGTTTGGATAATGCGAGCAGCGCACGGCGTTAAAGTTGTTTTGCTTCATCAGGACGATGTCCTGCACCATCGTTTCTTCATCCATCACCTGACCGTTTTGTGGGTGATGTTCATGACGGTTGGCGCCGCGGATCAGCAGCGGCTGCCCATTGAGCAACAGCAGACCGTTTTCAATGCTGACCTGGCGGAAGCCAACGTCGCAGGCTTCGGCTTCAATCAACGTGCCGTCGGCGGTATGTAGCAGCACTACCGCGCGGTACAGATTCGGGGTTTCAGCGCTCCACAGCGCCGGACGTTCAACGTTCAGGCGCAGAGTGGTGCGATCGGCATACGCGCCGCGCTCATCAATAATCTCACTACCAAAAGGCGAAGTGGCTTCACCGGTCAGCGTATCGCCTTGCCACAGTTGCAGCGTCACGCGTAAATCATCGCGCAGCTCGCCCGCCATTCTGACGTCGGCTTCCAGCACCGCGCGGCTGAAATCATCGTTAAAACGGGTGTGGATACGCAGGTCGCGGATCTGCGTGTCCGGCTTATGCAGCAGCGAGACGTCGCGGAAGATACCGCTCATGCGCCACATGTCCTGATCTTCCAGATAGCTGCCGTCGCTCCAGCGCAGCACCATCACCGCCAGACGGTTTTCGCCGTCGCTCAGGAAATCACTGAGATCAAACTCGGACGGCAGGCGGCTGTCCTGCCCGTAGCCGACCCAGCGGCCATTGCACCACAGATGAAACGCTGAGTTCACGCCGTCAAAAATAATGCGCGTCTGTCCCGTCTGTCGCCACGCGGCATCCACTTTGAATGTGAGCGAGTAACATCCTGTCGGATTCTCCGTTGGAACGTGCGGCGGATTGACCGGGAACGGGTAGGTAATGTTGGAGTAGATCGGCGCGTCGTAACCGTCCATTTGCCAGTTAGACGGTACGGTTACGCTATCGGCCTGCGGCAAATCGCCCGCAAGCCAGCTTTCCGGCACCGCTTCAGGTGAGGCAAACCAGGCAAACTTCCACTCACCGTTCAGCGACTGTAACTGTGCCGAATGGTGGTTGTTACGGGCGTCCTGCGCAGAACGCCAGCTGCAAAACGGCGGGTGCGCTTCAAGACGATTAAGCTGAGTGACGCCGGGGTTTTCCCAGTCGCGACGTGCCAGTACGGCGGCGAGTGAATCCGTGTTCAGGGTCATGGCAGTATCCTGTGTAAATTTGTTATCCGCTCACAATTTAACTGAACATACGAGGATTGAGATTATCCTGTAAAGGATGGGGTGGGTAATCAGTGAGCTGACTCACAGTAATTCAGCTCAGTAACAGCAGATGTGAGCGCTCGCTGTGGAGACGTTACAGCCGAGAAACCTGACGTGCCAGCTGCATCAGCGACTCCGCCAGCGCCTGCGGCGTTGCCTGTTGTCTGTTCGGGGGCAGCACCGTTTTACGCTCGACCAGCGTCACCGGCAGGAGTTGATTGCCGAGGCTCTCACCCCCCTGTGAAAGCTGCAGCAGTTTATCGACGCTGGTTTGCCCGAGCGTCGGAAAATCCTGCTTGATGGTCGTGAGTGGCGGGATATAACAGGAGCTGTCTTCGGTATCGTCGTAGCCAATCACCGAGATATCGGTCGCCACCCGCAGGCCGGACTCGCTGATGGCCCGCATCGCGCCCAGCGCCATTTGATCGTTGGCAACCAGCATGGCGGTCGGGATGACGCCGTCGTTCAGCATCTGCATGGTTTGTGTAAAGCCGGACATTGCGCTCCAGTCGCCTTCCAGTTCCGCGACGGGTTGCTGCTGATAGTGCGCCAGATACTTATGCCAGCCCGCATGCCGTAACCGCGCCGAGACTGAGCTGTGCGGTCCGGCCAGCAGGGCGATACGCTGATGCCCGTGCTGGACCAGGTGCTCAACGCCGAGGCGTGCGCCGTCATCATGAGAGAAAATCACGCTGTTAACCGGCGACTGGTCAGAGACGTCCAGAAACAGCACCGGTACCGTACCGCAGGCGGCGGCGACGGCAATTGCGTCGTCTTCATCCAGCGGATAGTTGATGATAAGCCCGGTCACCCGCTGGGAGAGCAGGTTATGCACCGCTGCTTTGCAGGCGTCTACGCCGCTACGCTCGACCATGGCGATCACCACGCTGGCCCCGGACTGGTCGGCGCGGGATTTTATAGCCGCAACGATTTGCGAGGGCGCGTGCAGGGCAAGGTTCGCCGTCGCCACACCAATCAATGGCGTTTGTTTACCGGCCAACTGCTGGGCAACGCGGTTGGGGATGTAATTGAGCTCCGCCATCGCGGCCTCAACTTTCTGACGGGTTTTGGCGGAAACGTGGCTGGCCTGATTCACGACGCGCGAGACGGTCTGGTAAGAGACACCTGCATGGTCTGCCACATCGTATAGCGTTACCGGTTTCACATTCTTCACCCTTCATTACGTTATCTACGCGCTATCATGCCACAGCACGTAGGGTTTTGGCGTATTTGTGGTTGGGTTCTGCGAGGCGCATTCCAGGGCCAGTGACGCGTGATAGCGGGCATGGCGTCTTTATGCTTAACATGATGGCAGAACGAGTAAAACAGTGAGGAAATCGTGAGCGACTCTGCGGCCCAGAACATTCTGTCTATCTACCTACGCCATGCTGATGCCTTTGCCAGCCAGCGTTCACGCACGCTGTTTGAGAAACCGTGGCTGGATAAGTTCATCGCGGTAATGGGCGGGAAGGGCAGTATTGTGGATATCGGCTGTGGGAATGGTCAGCCGATTGCCGGGTATTTTATCCGGCAAGGCTTTCACCTAACTGGAGTGGATGGTTCCGCGGCGATGCTGGCGCGCGCCCGGCAATCTTTTCCCGACCAGTGCTGGCTGGAGCAGGATATGCGTGAGCTCGCGCTTGATGGCACCTTTGATGGCCTGATTGCGTGGGACAGCTTTTTCCATTTACCCCAGCAGGACCAACACAGGATGTTTCCGATCTTTGACCAGCTCAGTCATCCCGGCAGCGCGCTGATGTTCACCAGCGGTACCGGAAACGGCATCGCAATGGGGCAATTTGAAGGAGAGCCGCTGTTTCATGCAAGCCTGGCGCCCGACGAATACCGTGCATTGTTGTCCGCGCACGGCTTTGAGGTCATTGACGTGATCATGGAAGACCCACAGTGCACCGGGCATACGGTGTGGCTGGCGCAAAAAAGAGGCTGAGCCTGTTTACGCTGCGCCGCGGAAGGTCTTGCGCCATTCAGCCGGGCTGACGCCGAAGTGGGCTTTAAAATGCTGGCGCCAGGTGACCGGAGAGAGAAAACCGACCTGTTCAGCAATACGTTCGACGGGCAACGAACTGGACTCCAGCAGCTCCTGGCTGCGTCGCAGGCGCTCGGTAATAAGCCATTCAGCCACGCTTGACCCGGTGGCCTTCATAAAATGGCGGGTTAGGGTGCGACGGCTCATCATCACCCGCTGCGCCAGCGTGTCGAGGTTATGCTGCTCATGGAGGTGCTGGCGTAAATAATCGAGCAGGGTGTTAATGCGCTGATCCTGGGTATTTTTCGCCACCGGCTGCTCAATAAACTGCGCCTGTCCCCCTTCGCGGTGCGGTGGCACAATCATCCGTCGGGCAATCTGGTTCGCTACCGTGCTGCCAAAGTGCTGGCGAATGACGTACAAGCAGCAATCCAGTGCGGCGGCGGTACCTGCCGAGGTAATAATACCGTCGTCATCAACGTACAGGGCGTTGATATCCAGACGCGCCGCCGGGAAGCGCGTCTGAAAATCTTGCTCAAATTCCCAGTGCGTCGCGGCCCGCTTTCCGTCTAACAGGCCCGCGTAGCCGAGGACAAACGCGCCCAGACACAGCCCGACAATCTGTGCGCCGTTTTGCCGCGCGCAATTGAGGGCATTGAGCAGACCCTGCGGCGGGCGATGCCCGGTAGTGCCCCAGTAGGGGACCACCACAATATCGGCTGCCGTCACCGCCTCATAACCGTGAGAGGCGGTGACGGAGAAGCCATCCTGCGAAGAGACGATGCCGGGATTTTCGGCGCATATCTGCACCTCAAAGCGCTTTTTCGCCGCCATTTTGTCACTGAAAATTATGCACGGCACCGAAAAATGAAACGGGCTGAAATCTTCCACGGCGACAATGGCGACGGTAAGCGGGCGCATACGATTCCTCTGTTGGCATTAAAAGGTCAGGGTTTCCCCATCTTCCGGCACGTTGACGAATTGCGCAATCTGGTTGTCGAACGCATATTCTTTCAGCGCCGCGCGCGTCAGCAGGCAGTGGTTAATGGCTTCCATATGGGTCGCCACAATCTGCGCTTCAGGCAGCACAAAGTGGGTTTTTAGCACATCTTCCGCGCCCATAATGATCGGCCCAAAGCCGATGACGTGGGCAAAACCGGCGTTCAGTACCACGACATCAGGCTGGAAGGTCTGCATATTGGCCTCTACCTCATCGCGCCAGATAGTATCGCCAACCAGATACAGCGTTTTTTCTGCTGTATGCTGGAAGATAACTCCGCAGGCGTCACCCAGGCGTTCTGCCATTTGCGGCACGGCGTAGGCGCGATCCGACCCGTGCTGGCCGCCGGTTTTACGCAGGGTGATGTCCCCCAGCGCGGTATTTTCTGTCAATACGCTCAGTTGGGTGAACCCCTGTCCTCGCAGCACCTGCGCATCCTGATCATTTTGTACGTAGATCGGCTTGTCTTTCGGCACAACGCGCGCGGCAACCTCGTCCCAGTGATCTTCATGCAGATGGGTGACGATCAGCGCATCGACGTTAAGCAGGGTGTCGATGTCAACGGGCAGCTCCACGGTCGGATTGCGGATCTCTGCGCGCGCCGTTCCGGCAAAACCCGGATACGCACCTTTCGGGGCCAGCATTGGATCAACGAGGAAGGTCTTGCCGCCAAAGGTGATGTGCAGTGTGGCATTACGGATTTGCGTGATGTTCATGGTGTTTGCTCCACGTGTTGGGTCAGTGGTGTCATCCTGGAGTGTTGTCCATAAGATGAATGTGGGCAAATGGGCGACTAGCGATGGGATTGGGCCAATCGCTGGGAAAATAAAGCCCTCCAGGTGAAAACTTGATATTTAAGCCTGGCACTTTTCCTAAAAAGCAATAGGAAAACGGTTACAAACTGAATATCACTGTGTCATTTATTTACATTTTGTGCCTTTTAACCTAGTTTGCTCATTTTTTAACAGCCATGATGGGTTATGGAAAGTGGGGCTGCGGGTGAAGATCAGGGACGTCGGGATTACTTTTTTACTGTCAGGGTGGGCTCTGTCATTGACCATGACGGGGCACGCTGCGCCTTTATCACCTGCCGATCGCAGTTCAGTTCAGCAACAGCAGCAGCAATTACTTGATGAGAACCAGCGTCAGCGCGAAGAGTTAGGCCGTAGCGTTGTCCTCCCTGAATCGGAAAAGGCAACGCTTCCTGCCACGCCCTCTGGGGCCTGTTTTACGACCTCTCGTATCGATATTGAGGGCGCAAGCCAGTTATCACCCAAAGCCGCCAGAAAACTAACCGCATCGTGGGTAAATCAGTGTCTGGACATCGCTCGCCTGACGACGCTGACGAACGCGATTTCTGACTGGTACATCAGCCGCGGTTTTATCACCAGCCGTGCTTTTTTAACCGAGCAGGATCTCTCCTCCGGTGTGCTGCGCATTACGGTACTTGAGGGAAAATTGCAGGAGATTCGTCTCGAAGGTGTCCCGTCACGCACGCTGAAAATGACCTTTCCTGGGCTGGAAGGAAAGATTCTCAATCTGCGCGATATTGAACAGGGTATGGAGCAATTGAACCGGGTTCGCCAGACGCCGGTTGAAATAGAAATTTTACCTGGCAGCCAACAAGGCTTCTCGATAGTAAACCTGACGGCTGCGCCTGAATCGCCGCTTACTGGCTCAGTCAGTTTTGATAACAGCGGGCAAAAGAGTACCGGAACGGGGCAACTGAGCGGGGCATTATTTGCCAATAACCCGTTCGGCCTGGCGGATAAATGGTTTATCAGCGGTGGGCGCAGCAGCGATTTTTCCAGCAGTAAAGATGCGCAGAACGTTGCCGCGGGCGTGAGTATTCCTTACGGCTACGGGCTATTTGATTACAACTACAGCTGGAGTAATTACCTCAGCACCATTGATAACAATGGCTATGCCTGGCGTTCAACTGGCGACAGCGAAACCCATCGTCTGACCGGCACCTGGGGGCTGTTTCGCAATGGTGATATCAAAACCGCGGCAGCGCTGGGCCTGACGCATCGAATTAACCGTAACAAATTGAATGATGTCCTGCTGGAAACCAGTAGCCGCAAGCTTTCCAGTATTTCGCTGGGTATCAACCATACGCAAAAAATCGCCTCCGGCGTTGCCACGCTTAACCCCACGTTTACCCAGGGTGTGCCATGGTTTGGCGCAGAGAATGACAATAATAAACAGGGTGATGTCCCGAAGGCCGAATTTCGCAAATGGAGCGCTAGCGGCAGCTTTCAACGCCCATTGACAGAGAATCTGTGGTGGCTGAGCAGCGTCTATTTTCAGTGGTCACCGGACCGCCTTTATGGCAGCGAGCGCCTGACGCTGGGCGGTGAAACGTCAGTACGTGGCTTTAAAGAACAATACATTTCCGGGGACAACGGCGGCTACTGGCGCAACGAAGTGAATTATTCGCTCTTTACGCTGCCGGTATTTGGGCAGATTGGCGCGATGGCGGCATTCGACGGCGGCTGGCTGAAACAGGATGGCTTTGATAGTTCAGCCTCCGGCACGTTGTGGGGCGCTGCGCTGGGATTAACCAGTTCAGGGCGCTGTTTCTCCAGTCAGTTTACCGTTGGAACGCCGGTGAAGTACCCGGACTGGCTGGCACCGGATCATCTCAATATTTATTACCGCGTGGCCGTGGCATTTTAAGGAAGCAGGATAATGACAAAGGATCAGATTCGTTTCTCTCAGCGTGTACTTAGTGGGGTATTGAGCGCCCTGTTGGCCACGCAGCCGCTGTTTCCGGCCATTGCCGCCACCATCACTCCTGTCGGCAATACGCAAATGGATAAGGCGGCCAACGGTGTTCCGGTAGTGAACATCGCTACGCCGAACGCGTCCGGGATTTCACACAACAAATATAACGACTACAACGTGGGAAAAGAGGGGCTGATTCTTAACAACGCCACCGGGCAATTAAATCAGACCCAGCTTGGCGGCATTATCCAGAACAACCCGAACCTGCGTTCAGGAAAAGAAGCGACAGGGATCATCAACGAAGTTACCGGGAATAGCCGTTCACAGCTCCAGGGCTATACCGAAGTAGCGGGGAAAGCCGCCAACGTCATGGTCGCCAACCCTTATGGCATTACCTGTAACGGGTGCGGATTTATCAACACGCCTAACGCCACCCTGACTACCGGTAAACCGGTGTTAGATGCTAACGGTAATCTGCAGTCGCTGGATGTAAGCAAAGGCAGCATTACCATCGAAGGCAAAGGGCTGGATGGTAGCCAGAGCGATGCGGTGTCGATTATTGCCCGCGCCACGGAAATCAACGCGGCACTGCATGCAAAAAATCTCAGTGTGATAGCCGGAGCTAACCGCATAACGGCGAAGGGGCAGGTGAGTCAACTGCAAGGCGAAGGGGATGTACCGAAAATCGCGGTAGATACCGGTGCGCTAGGCGGAATGTATGCCAACCGGATCCGTCTGGTTTCCAGCGAGAAAGGTTTGGGGGTCAACCTCGGGAATCTGAACGCCCGTCAGGGTGATATCACGCTTGATGCAAATGGAAAATTAACCGTTAAGTCCAGCCTGGCCAGTGGGGCTGTTTCCATGAAAGGGCAAGAGGTTGCGCTTTCTGGCGATCATAAAGCGGGGGATAATTTATCCATCACCAGTCAGGGTGCTATCGCCCTGACTGATAGCGCCCTGGTCAGTGATAAAAACCTGCAGCTTACTGCGCAAGGAACGCTGGTGCAGAATGGCGGCGCGCTTACTGCGGGTCAGGATATTGTGCTGACGGCCGGCGATATAGCCCAGCAGCGTGCGGCGCAAATAGATGCCGCTGGAAATGTTTCGCTGACCGGGCGCAATCATGTTGCCACGCAGGGAACGGTCACTGCCGGAAAACAGCTGAGTGTGAAGGCGGATTCGCTGAGTAACAGCGGCCAATGGAGTGCGGGGGATGCTTCCCGTATTCAGGGTGGCAGCGTGACCAACAGCGGTGTGATGCAGGGGAAATCGCTGGATATTGCCGCCACGCGTGATGTTGATCTTAGTGGTCAGCTCAATGCGGCAGATACGCTGACGATTAAAGGCCAGCGTATCTCTACAGCCACGGATGCTCAGGTGCAAAGTGGGAAGAATATCGCCCTGCAAGCCGAGATGGTAAATCTGAACGGCACCCACGCGGCGAAGAATGACCTGACCGTGACGGCAAACACCCTCACCCATGACGGAAAATCGAGTGCCACGCAGATGAACCTGAACGTGGCGCAAACAATCACTCAAAACGGCACGCTGTTGGCAGACAACCTCAGTCTCGACAGCCAGCATATTGCTAACAGCGGCCTGCTGCAGGGTAACGCGGCGTTGAATCTGCGTACCGATAATCTGCAAAACCTGAGCGGCGGTACGATCTACAGCCTTACCGCTCTGGCGCTGGACATTCCGTACCTGACTAACGACGGGATTATTGCTACCGATGGCGATCTGCGCCTTGATGGTCTTCAGTTGATTAACGCTGGCGACATTCAGGCCGACACGCTTGAGCTGCAACTGCGCGACGCGATAAATAATTCTGGGCGTCTGCTCGCGCACCAGAGTGCGCAACTTACGGCGCAAACGCTGGAAAATAGCGGCATGCTGGTGGCGAATACTATCACTCTCGACGGAAACACTGTTCAGAACGGTGGTCTGGTTCAGGGTAATGACAGCGCATTGATTTCTGCGGGTGCTCTGACGACGGAGACGACGGGGCAATGGCTAACCGGTAATGCGCTGACGGTGAACGCGGGTACGGTAGAGCACGCCGGGGTGATGCAGGGGAATACCCTTACATTGGCAGCCGATGCGCTGAATAACAGCGGTGTGCTCAACGGGTTAGGTGGCCTGGAAGGGATACTGACCGGGCAACTGACCAACGTCGGACAAATTCAAAGCGGCGGCGGACTCTCGCTCACCGCAAACGACCTGATCAGCGCCGGGCGTATCGTGGGGGATTCGCTCATGCTTGCGGCAACGACGCTGCGCAACAATGGCTTGTGGCAGGGGGCGAACGGACTGGCTTTACGCGGCGATACGCCTAGCACGGGCACGACGTCTCTGACGCTGAGCGGCGGCGCGCTGACCGTTGATGTCGGTACGATGATTACGCAAGGTACGTTACAGGGACAACAGGTCGCGGTGACGTCTGATAACTGGCAGCACGCGGGTTCGTTGGTCAGCCTTGGTGCGCTGACGGCTGACATCAGTAACAGATTTGCCCTGCCGGGCGACTTGATGAGTCAGGGAGCCATGTCGTTAGCTGCACAGCAGTTGAATAATGCCGGAAACATCCTCAGTGAAAGTGACATTACGCTTGATGGTCAGCAGCTTACAAATACTGGGGTGGTACAGGGAAATACCCTGACGCTAAGCCAGGATCGTATTCATAACCAGGGCGTATTGATTGGTCTGCAAAGCCTGACGGTGGCAGCCCCGCAGCAGGAACTGATGAATGCGGCGGGCGGGTCGCTGCTAACCCAGGGAATGCTGAAAGTGACGTCCGGTGATGTGACCAACGCAGGAACGTGGCAGGGGCAGTCGATTCTGCTCAATGCGCAGTCGCTGATTAATAGCGGAGCAATCCAAAGCGCAGACGCGCTACAGCTTATGCTCGTCAAAAATCTCACTTCTGCCGAGGGCAGCAAAGTCACCGCCCTCGGCAATGCCACGCTACAGGCGCTATCCCTGACGAATAACGGGCAATGGGCGGCGAGTTATTTGATGTTAAACGGAACAACGCTGGATAACGCCGGGGCAATCAGCGGGGTCAATGGCCTGACGTTAGCCATGAATGGCGCGGTCAGCCAACAGGCGTCGGGCAGCATGCTCACCGGCGGCGCATTGGATCTCAATGCGGCATCGGTGGCTAACGCGGGCAGCATTCAGGGGACGACGCTAAATATAACGTCCGGCGCGTTAACCAATGGCGGACGCCTGCAGGGGGATAATGACGCCACGCTGGCGCTGAGCGGTGACCTGACGAACCTGGCGGGTGGTGAAATTGTCAGCCGTCAGGGACTGACGATTGCCACGCCCATACTGTTTAACTACGGCGTGATTCAGGGCGGCGGCAACACGCGTCTTAACGCCACAACCCGAGCGCTGAACGAGGGGCAGCTGCTTTCCGGCGCCGAGTTGAGACTCACCACGCCGCAGTATTCCGGCGCGGGCTGGCTACAGGCGACAAATCTCATTCTGAATGCGGCAACGGCCACCAACAACGGGAACTGGCTTGCCGACAGCGCAACGCTGACGGGCAGTCAGTTCACTAACCAGGGGACGACGCAGGCGGGACAACTGACGCTCAATTACCAGCAGTTGACCAATAACGGTACGGTGTTAGGAACGTCCCAACTGACCGTTAATGCCGATCGGGTGAGCCAGAATACGGCTGGCAAACTGTTCAGCGGTGGCGATTTGACTCTCAATAGCCAATCTCTGGACGCCTTCGGGCAGGTGGTTGCGCTGGGTAATCTGACGCTGAAACTGGTGAATGCGTTCACCGCCAACAGTACGCTTGCTGCGGGCAACACGCTCACTGTTAACAGCGAGGGTGCCATCGACAACCGCAATGTCATGCAGGGGCAGGTGGTAAACCTGACCGCGGGCGGGCAGTTGAGCAACAATGGGCAAATTACCACCGGCAGCGGTACGAGCAGCCTCAGCGGCAGCAACGTGGCGCTTAATGCCGCCGGAACGGTACAGGGTGGGGGTGACATCATGGTCACCAGTCGCGACACTATTACCGTAGACGGTTTTACCGGCACGCGCGGAACGCTCACGCTCAATACACCAGGGGCGATCATCAACACGGCGCTGCTGTATGCGGCAAATAACATGGCGCTGTATGCCGACTCTATCACCAATCAGCGCGGCGATATTCTTGCGGGCAACAGCCTGTGGATGCAGAAAGATGCTGCGGGAAATGCCAACCGCGAGGTCATCAACACCTCCGGCACCATCGAGACGCAGAGCGGCGATATCACGATTAAAACCGGACATCTTCTGAACCAGAGGGACGGGCTGGTGGTAAGTAATGGTAACACTGAAGATCTGACACAACAGTATGCATGGCTGAATGAGGGATATGCCGACATTCCTCTGTCAGAACTTATTCTGGGAACTGACTACGGCTATGTTGTTAGTCGATCCTGCAGCGGAGGCGGTAGCCCAGGGCACGGCGCAGGCCCAAACTGTAGCGATGTCGCAATACCCCTGGCGATGAAAAACAGCCCTGCGAAAGAGATCGCTATTTCACGTTCTACCCTTTCAGTCTCCGCAAACGGCGGTGCCGGGCGCATCAGCGCCGCGCGCGGGATGGTAATCCAGGCAGATCATCTGGAAAATAATGCCAGCACGCTGCTTGCGGGTGGGGATATGTCCCTTTCCGGTTCAATCCTGCAAAATCAGTCCTGGACTGACGGTACAATCACCCGTTATCGGACGTATGTTGCTGAGCAATCAGGTTTTACCTGGGAGACCCCTGCCGCTTCGGTAGACGCGGATAGATATAATAGCGGCCCGATTCACTATATCGCTCAGGGTAATGACCGGGAGGAAACCTCTGGAGGAACGGCATACCGCGCTGTTATTCAGTCTGGCGGAACAATTCTGGCTAATTTTTCGCAGGATATCAGCAATACCACAACCACCCCGAGTGCGGGTGGGGCGATAAATACCCTCGTTACCCCTGCGCTGAATACTCTCAGCAACCAGACCATTGACGCCGGGGTGCAAAAGCAGACACTGACAGATAGTGAAGCGGTTAGCGTTAATTCGCCGCAGTGGAACGATCAACTGCAAGATGCCCTGCAGCAGATTAACGGTGGCACGCTGGATGCCGGGAATGTCGCGGATGCAACGCTGGACACCGTCTCTACCGATAAGAACAGCCAGATTAATCAGGGGGAAGCGGTGGATACCAGCGCGTATCCATTGCCTTTTGGTCAAAACGGCTACTTTGTCGTCTCTGACGATCCGCAGAGCCCGTACCTGATCAACATTAATCCTAAGCTTAACGGCCTGGGTCAGTTGGATCCGGCTCTGTTTGCCGAGTTGAACGTACTGCTGGGGATTACGCCTGGCGATGCCCCACGTGAAACCAACCGTGCGTATACCGATCAAAATCAGTTCCTCGGATCGGCGTATATGCTGGACCGTCTCAACCTGAATCCGGAATACGATTACCGTTTTCTCGGTGACGCGGCGTTCGATACCCGTTACGTCAGTAATGCGATGCTGAATCAGACAGGAAGCCGTTATATCAACGGTATAGGTTCCGATCTCGATCAGATGCGTTATCTGATGGACAGCGCCGCCAGCGCACAGCAGTCGCTGGGGCTGAAATTTGGCGTGGCCCTGACGGCGGAGCAAATTGCCTCTCTTGAGCAGAGCATGCTGTGGTGGGAAGCGGCGACCGTCAACGGCGAAATGGTGATGATACCGAAGCTCTATCTGTCGCCGAAGGATATCACCGTCAATAACGGGAGTGTCATCTCTGGAAATAACGTCCAGCTGGCAGGCGGTACTATCACTAACACCGGCAGTACTCTGCTGGCGAATAACACCCTGACCCTCGATAGCCAGAATAGCATTAACAATCTCAACAATGGCCTGATGCAGGCCGGGGGCAACCTCGACCTGAGCGCTATTGGTGATATCAATAACATCAGCGCCGCTATTAGCGGAAAAACGGTTCAACTGGCAAGTCTCGACGGCAGCATTAATAACCTGACGCAGGTGGAGCAGATTGACATCAATGCGTGGGATAAATACGGCAATGTGAGTTTTAAAGACACGCTGCTGGGCACGACGGCGTCGATTACCGCACAGGATGGGCTGTCGCTCTCGGCAGGCAAGAATATCACCGTCACGGGCGCAACGCTTTCGGCGGGCGATTCACTGCAGATGAATGCCGCGGGAGATATTGCGGTGAATGCGAATCACATTAACGATGCGCAGAGCCATGCCGGACGCTGGACTGACGAGACCAGTCGTTCATCACAGGGCTGGCAGGGAAGCAGCATCAGCGCAGGAGGGGACCTTGGCATCAATGCTGGGAATAATCTCAACCTGACGGCAAGCGACGTGAACGCTGGCGGTAGTGCGGTGCTGACTGCGGGTAACGATCTCAATCTGAATGCGGCCACCACGCACGAGAACAGCCGCGACGGGGGCAGTGAATCGCACCGTTCCGGGCTGGATCGCACCACTATTTCTGCGGGCGATAACCTGGTCCTGATCGCGGGTCAGGATATTAACGCCCACGCGGCGGGCCTGGCGGCGGAAAATGATGTGGGTCTGCAGGCCGGACGCGATGTCAATTTGCTGGCCGAGGCCACGGCCGAAGGCGACAGTTACCGCGCGAAGAAAAAAACCATCATCAATGAGTCCGTGCGCCAGCAGGGAACGGAAGTTGCCAGCGGTGGCGACACGGTCATTATCGCCGGGCGCGATGTGAATGCGCAAGCAACCGATGTGATTGCTCAGGGGGATATCGGCGTAGCGGCGGGCCGGGATGTGAATCTCATTACGGCGACGGAAAGTGACTACCACTACGAAGAAACCACCAAAACCAAAAAAGGATTCCTCAATAAAAAGACCACCCACACGATTGAGGAGGACAGCGCCACGCGTGAAAAAGGCACGTTGCTGAGCGGTGACAATGTGACTGTAGCTGCCGGGAACAACATTCTGGTACAGGGCTCAGCCGTCGTCGGTGATGGCGATGTGGCGCTCGGTGCCGGAAACAACGTCGATATTATTGCCGCAACCAATACCGACACCGCATGGCGATTTAAAGAAACGAAAAAAAGCGGCGTGATGGGAACAGGCGGCATCGGTTTTTCCATCGGCAGCAGTAAAACCACGCATGATTTGCGCGAGCAGGGCACCACCCAGAGCGAGAGCTTCAGCACGGTCGGGTCAACCGGCGGCAACGTCAGCATTACCGCCGGTCAGCAGGTGCACATCGGCGGCGCGGATATCATCGCACAGAAAGATATTGCCGTGCTCGGCGACAGCGTGGTGATTGAGCCCGGCCATGACAAACGTACCCGCGATGAGACGTTTGAGCAGAAGAGCAGCGGCTTGACGGTGGCGCTGTCAGGTGCAGCAGGCAGCGCAGTAAACAGCGCGGTGCAAACCTCACAGGATGCGAAGGGGGAGAGCGATGACCGTCTGGCGGCGCTGCAGGCCACCAAAGCGGTGCTTTCTGGCGCGCAGGCGGTGCAGGCGGCAGCGGTTGCCCGGGCCAGCGACAAAGCGGACAGCGGGCTGGGTATCAGCGTCTCGCTGACGTCGCAGAGCGCCAAATCTGAACAACATGTTCAGACTGATACCGTGACGGGCAGTACCCTGAATGCCGGGAATAACCTGATTATCGCCGCGACGGGCAGCGGCCAAAGCGGCAACAGCGGCAACATCCTGATCGGCGGCAGCCAGATAAAGGCGGGCGGGGACACCACGCTGGTGGCGGCGAACGATATTGTGCTGAGCGGTGCGGCAAACACCCAGCAGACGACCGGTACAAACAGCAGCAGCGGGGGCGGGGTGGGCGTCGGTATCGGCGTCAACGCAGACAGTTACGGCATCAGCGTCTTCGCCAACGTCAACGGCGCAAAAGGCAGTGAAAAGGGCAACGGCACGGCGTGGACGGAGACCACGCTGGACAGCGGCGGTACGGTTTCGCTGGTCAGCGGGCGTGACGCCATCCTGAACGGGGCGCAGGTCAGCGGTGACAGCGTGGTGGCTGACATCGGTGGCGACCTGTGGATGAGCAGCGCCCAGGACAGCAATGACTACCGGTCGAAGCAGAGCAGCGCGGCGGCCGGGGGCAGCTTTACCTACGGCAGCATGTCCGGCTCAGGCTATATCAGCGCCAGCCAGGACCAGATGAAGAGCGACTATGCCTCGGTGCAGGAGCAGACGGGGCTGTTTGCCGGCGACGGTGGATTTGACGTGACGGTGGGCGGGCACACGCAGCTGGACGGCGCGGTAATCGCTTCGACGGCGACGGCGGATAAAAACAGTCTGGACACCGGGACGCTGGGTTTCAGGGATATTCATAACGAAGCGGACTTTACGGTCAGCCATGCGGGAGCCAGCGTGAGCGCTGGCGGTGGAGACACGGGCGGCGGGTTCAAAGGCAACATGCCGGTCGGGATGGTTACGGTCGGGGGCAACAGCGGTCATGCGGACGGGACGACGCAGGCGGCGGTAGCGGAAGGGACGATAACGGCTCGCGACACGGCGAATCAGCAGCAGGATGTGGCGGGTCTGAGCCGTGACACGGAGCATGCGAACGACAGCATCAGCCCGATTTTTGACAAAGAGAAAGAGCAGAAGCGGCTGCAGGAAGTGAGCCTCATCGGGGAGATGGGCAGCCAGGCGGCAGATATCGCACGGACGCAGGGGGAGCTGAATGCGCTGGAGGAAGCGCGGAAGGTTTACCCGGATAAAACGGCGGAAGAGCTGAAAGAGACGCAGACCTGGCGTGATGCACAGGCGGAATATGGTACAGGGAGTGATTTTCAGCGTGGTATTCAGGCGGCGACGGCAGCGCTTCAGGGGCTGGCGGGTGGAGATGCCGGCGCGGCGCTGGCGGGGGCATCGGCCCCGTACCTGGCGAATATTATTGGTCATGATTCAGGATTAAGCGATGATGCGGCGCTGATAGCGCATGCGATACTGGGTGGCGCGGCAGCGGCGATGCAGGGAAACAGCGCGGCGGCGGGAGCGGCAGGGGCTGTCACGGGCGAGCTGGCGGCGAAAGCGATAATGGAGGTGATGTACCCGGATAAGCGGGTCAGTGAGCTGAGCGAAGCGGAAAAGCAGACCATCGGCATGCTGGCGAGTCTGTCCGCGGGAATGGCGGGCGCTCTGGCGGGAGACAGTACGTCGTCTGCGGCAGCGGGCGCGCAGGCCGGGAAGAATGCGGTTGAGAATAACTCACTGAGTAAGAAAGACAAAGTTGATATCTTTGATATCAACCCGATGCTGAAAATCGGGATTGAGGATGCTGACGGAGAGTTACTGAAAGGCGGCGGTGGAGTTGCTAAAAATGGTAAAGCCAGCCTCACTGCGAAAGATAGTCTTATTTCATCAGCAAATAAACCAATTAACGGGCAAGGTATGTCTGCTGCAGCAAGAGCCTGGGAAAAGCATGCTGGCAGAGAGGGGGGAACGTTTGAACCTTTAAAAGGAAATGTGGCTCAAAAAAATGAATCTGCGAGTAAGTTTGTTAGTGATGTATTGAGTAATCCAGGTACTGTCAGAACAGAGTTATCTCGTGGTGGCGTGGAATATCGTCTACCAAGTGGTCAAGGTATTCGCTATAACTCTGATGGCTCGTTTTCTGGTTTCTTAGATCCAAGAAGGTAAGGCGCATGAATGACGGATTTGAAGTGGATTTTTTTAGTGACTCTCGTTATGAGGAACTGACAGCGGAAATATCTTATAAAGGGCAAATTCTATGTCAGTTGAACAAAGATAAAGGGGTTGATTCAATTGAAATAGAGTTTTTTTCTGATAGCCGAATTTTGGCTGAAACTGTAGTTATGAAATTTCCTGTTGACGATTTTTTAAAAATTTTAGAACAGACGAAAGAAGAATTGATCGGTTAATTTCTGCGTGTTACGTGGAATCTAACTATTTACCCGGAGGGTTCTTTTCCATGCGATAGTGTGTCTAGGTGGAAAGGCGTATCTGGAAAAAATGTTGCTGCGTCAGATGTACAGTAGGGGAGGTTGTTTGTAAGTCACTGAAAGTGCAGGAGAAAATCGGGGTCATCGCAGCAACTCACGTCGGAAAGAGTTGTTGCGGAGAATAACCTGATGGGTGGGAGTGAGGATGCGCAGGCAGCATGGATACGTCAGCATGGGATAGATATGGCGAGTTGTTCGATAATCCTGGTGGAGCCGCCTGTCAGGAAGCGATAGATGAGCGTGATGCGGTAGGGCTGGCGCTGGCAACAGGTACAGTGGCTCTGTTTCCTGGCAGTGCCCTGGCGATGTGGGGACTGGGCGCGGGGGCAAATGCAGGAATTGGCTACCTGGCGGATGGTTCGGTTGACCCTTCCAGTGCGGTAGTGGCTGGCTGGGTGAATGTGTTCAGTATGGGAAATTGTGTGGTGGGAACGGTAGGCTGGAATGCGGCGGGTGGTGCGCTGGGTAACTGGATAGACAACAAAGACCCTCTGTCTGGTGCGCTTATCAATGGTGCTGGTTCTGGTATCGGCTATGGCATTGGTAAAGGGCTCTCATGGGGAGTTAATGCTGGGGCAAACAGGTGGAAAGGAGGTTGGGATCCTAAGTTTAATGCTGATCTGAGACAGTTTACTGAAGTGAAGGCAGAACTTGGACTTTCAAAAGAAATGACACCTAGCTATTTTCCAGGTATGGCTGGCGATATCGGTGGTAGCGTGGGATCTGAACTCAGCGGGAAGTATATAGAGCAGAAATCCTCTCAGGAGGATCGCAAAAAATGAGAAAGCAAAATAAGTTTCTGCACCTGCCTCTTTTTATCGTATTAAGTATTGTGTCCATTTTTTTGACATCAATTACTTTATACGTAGCAGGGGAGTTGTTGTTCTTCTTTTTCAAAGGGATACCAATTAATTTCACTATGGAAAATATATTGCTACTCTGCAAGATTAGTCTCAGTGTCGGAAGCTTTGTTGGTGGTGGGATGTGGATAGCTCGGTTATTGAAATTAAAAGGATTCTAAGTTGTTGTTGAGAATAACCTGATGGGCGGGAGTGAGGATGCTCAGGCAGCATGGATACGTCAGCATGGGATAGATATGGCGAGTTGTTCGGATAACCCTGGCGGAGCCGCCTGTCAGAAAGCGAAAAATGAGCGTGATGCGGTAGGGCTGGCGCTGGCAACAGGTACAGTGGCTCTGCTTCCTGGCAGTGCTCAGGCGATGTGGGGACTGGGCGCGGGGGCAAATGCTGGGATGCCGTATGCTGACAGCGGTGAAATAAACCCAGTCAACTCGGTGGCAGCAGGCTGGATAAATGTAATAACCGTGGGGCAGGGCTGGAAAGGGACAATAGCCTGGAATGCGGCAGGTGGAGCATTAACCAACGCGATAAACGGAGATGATCCTCTTACAGGGGTGATAACAAATGGAGCGGGAGCCGGGTTTGGATATGGGGTTGGCAATTATGTGGTGAAGCCTGTTGCAAATACAATTGGTAAATGGATAACCAGTGGGTGGAATCCTAAATTCGATCCTACTCTACTAAAATATACTGAAGTTAAAGGGCAGTTAGGTCTATCTAAATAAATGGTACCGAGTATGATTCCGGGTGCTGCAGGTAATATGGGAGATTCTATTACATCAGAAATGACTGGGACTGAATTACAACAAGTTATTAATGACAAGTTTAAGAAAGGAGGCCGCGAATGAAGCTATTTACTTTCAGTCTCTTCGTCATAATTGCTTCTATGGTTTCAGGAGCTGCAATTGCTGAGTTGTCTTATTTAATCTTGCTTATGATTAAGTGCTTAGCTTATGGGGAGATTGATTTTAGATGGTCCGAGGTTTTAAGTGGTTTAAGGGTGGGATGTGTGGGTGGGGGAATTCTAGGTTTTGGTATAGTATTATTTCACTTCCTTGGCATAAAGGGATTTTAAGTCGATATAAGGGGATGTTTGTTGCTAAGAGTAACTTTGTGGTTAGCGGTGTGAGGGTGTTGCTGCACCTTCATGCCGCGAATCCCCGGCATAATTCAAATTACAGGTGCGTTGGCTATGCTCGTTCACCCCAGTCACATAGTTATCTATGCTGCTGGGAATTTACTCCCTTGCCGCCGTCCTGCAACTCGAATTATTCAGGCGATTAGATTTAAAATGATCTTATATTTCCTTCGTTACTACTTTATTTAACCTGCGGCTATTATACCGTGCTGAATAAAAATGGGGTCATTTAAACGTAATGATATTTATTAAATGCGAAGTGGCTCCAGAAAATATTGCGGACATATGAAACATATTGCAGTCAATAAAACAGATCGCTAACGGTGAAATAAGAATGCTATCATTCACCTCAGACGCGGCAGACAACTGCTGGCACACGCATTCACCCCGGAGCACCTGATGAACAACGACATTCCGCTAAAATATTATGATATCGCCGACGAGTACGCGACCGAGGCCGCAAAGCCGGTTAGCGACGCGGAACGCGACGCGCTGGCGCACTACTTCCAACAGTTGATCGTCCGTTTGATGAACAACGAAGAGATCGGCGAAGACGCGCAGCAAGAGATGGCAACCGTGGCCGGGATCGACGCACAGCGTATCGATGATATCGCCGAGTTCCTCAACCGCTGGGGCAACGAGTAGCCAAAGACGTGGCCGATGTTTTACACTGCGCGCAAATTTACGAGTATGACGTTTTAATCAGGCGGAAACAGCAATGAACGGAACAATCACAACGTGGTTTAAAGATAAAGGCTTTGGATTTATCAAAGATGAAAACGGCGATAACCGCTATTTTCATGTGATTAAGGTTGCTAATCCTGAGCTGATCAAGAAAGACGCGGCGGTGACCTTCGAGCCGACCACTAACAACAAAGGCCTGTCAGCCTATGCGGTGAAAGTGGTGCCCGACAGCAAATACATCTATATCGCGGGTGAGCGCCTGAAACTCACGGCGATCAAGTCCTGGGTGGTGTATAGCGAAGAAGTGCCGGTTGAAACCCGCATTGATAAAGAAAATGCGGTGCTGTCCGTGGGCGCGCTGATGAACAGCATCAAGCCGAAGTCAGACGTCAAGCCTGGCGAAATGCGTTCGCTGAAAAAGCTGGCCATCACTACTTTCCAGGGTACGACGCTGATCTTCTCGGAAGATGAGATAGACATCGAAGAAACGGTAAAGCTGCTTAAAGTCTAAAGCGCTCCAGGCTGAACGTGTGCCGAAATTCTGCTCATTTTATGAGCGGGGTTTCGGTTTTTTTTGGCCTGCATGGTGGCAGGCGGACATTGTCTGAGCTATTAATTAGTATAAAAATGGAGTGATGGTTAACCTGTTGATTTTGATGATTTAAAATATGAATGGGTTTATTGCACCAATAATATCCAGGCAGCATATGTAAATAGCATTATAACTAAATTATAATTCGTTTACATCCGGTCGGCAGGCGAGGTTAAAATGCGATTAATTGTTATGTTGTTAAGCTTTGTCGTCTCCACACAGCTCTGGGCGGTTGAACTTTCTAAACCTGCCGGTAAAGCCCTTTTAACGCTGTCCGGTAATATAGAAAATACAAATGAAGACGGGAAAGCCGTTTTTGATATTGCCAGCCTTGAGAAGCTGGGCATGGTCAGTTTCCAGACCACCTCGCCCTGGTATAATGGACGCACTACCTTTACGGGTATTCCACTGCAAAAGCTCATGGATTATGTTGGCGCGAAAGGTTCTGTGGTTAAGGTCACCGCGCTCAATGACTACACCACGGTTATCCCACTCAGTGATTTCAAAAAATATAATGTTATCCTGGCTGTAAAAATCAACGAAAAATACATTCGCGTCCGTGATAAAGGTCCCTTATTCATTGTGTACCCCTATGACAGCATGCCTGAACTGAATAATCAGGTTTTTTATGCACGCTCAGCATGGCAGGTCAGCAGAATGAATATTGAGTAGGAGTTCAGAAGAACATCATGAACAGAATACTGGCGGGCATCATATTTTCTCTTTTTATATCTACCGGGTATATCTCTTACCTCGTGCATGAACGGCAACAAGAGTTACAGAAACTGACTCACTACACCGATTCATGGTCCGCTGCACAACTGGTATCAGAATACTACCGTTTTGAGTCATGGCTTGGTCTTTACACTATCGATGATTCTATGAACCTCGATGATGTACGTCTGCGCCTCGACATCATGCTCAGCCAGAATGATTTAATGAAAGAAGGTGAGTTGGGACATTATATACAAAATAATGAAGCGCATGGTGAACTGGCTTTACAACTGGAAAACACACTTAACTATCTGGATGTTCATCTTGAGAAAATGAATCGTTCAGAGCTCCAGACATACTTGAAAAAAATGCATGCGCTGGATGCGCCGCTAGGCCGTCTTTCATCCGGTGCGCTAAATAAAGATGTTAACTCGATTAATAGTACAAACCTAAAAATTCAAGCGCTGTACTATATTTATTCAGCGATCTCAGTACTGCTGATCATACTGAGTGCGATACTGGGCGTGCTGATATTCTATCAGAACAGAAATATTTTGCAGGCGCATCTTCAGGTTAAGCGTCTTGCTGAAGAATTGCAGAAATCTAAAGAAAAACTGCAAATCCAGAATACAAAACTGGAATATGACGTCTACCATGATTCTCTTACCGAGATGAATAACCGCCAGCTTTTTTGGGAAGATTTAAATAAAACCATCGAGACGGCAGAAAAGAATAATAGTTCTGTGACAGTGATGTTGTTTGATTTAGACCGATTCAAAGAGGTCAATGATACGTATGGTCATGATGTCGGTGATTCATTGTTACGTCAGATATCCCATCGCCTGGTTTCGATGAGCCTGACTTCAGATACACTTTATCGCTTAGGTGGGGATGAGTTTGCGTTTCTCTCGACGGGTCTGACTGAGAGTCATGCTGTTTCTCGCGCGCAAAAAATATGTGAATTTATCAACCAGCCCTACACGATTTATAACACAATTATCAACATTACCACCTGCGTTGGCATTGTTATTTCCGAAACTGAACGCCGATCCGACTATCTTTATAAATTTGCCGATCTCGCCCTATATGAAGCCAAAAAAGAAGGGTCTGGTAAGATAAAAGTCTTCCGGCAACGCATGTTAGACAAGCTGCAAGAAAGCAGAACTCTTGAGCATGATATGGCAATGGCAATAGCGAATAAAGAATTCGTGGTTTATTACCAGCCGATTGTAGATTCTTTCAGTAGGGAAATTTACAGCTATGAAGCCCTTATCCGCTGGATACATCCTCTTAAAGGCCTGCTGTCGCCGGATAGCTTTATTCCTGTTGCTGAAAAAACAGGAATGATTAATGAGATGGGGAAATCGGTGCTTGAAATGGCCTGCAGGGAAGCGGCTTCCTGGGCGGTTCCAGCTAAAATTTCAGTCAATGTCTCGCCTGTCCAGCTAAGCAGCAAAGCCTTTGCCGGAATAGTGTTGTCTATTCTGAAAGAAACAGGACTTCCGGCTGACCGTCTTGAACTGGAAGTAACGGAATCCTCTCTCTTTACTGACAGCAATACGCCGATGAATACGCTTAACAGGCTCAGAGCCCTGGGCGTGAAAATCTCAATTGATGATTTTGGTACGGGATACTCTTCGCTTTCGCGGCTGAGCAGGCTTGCCTTCGATAAAATCAAAATAGACAAGTCCTTTGTGCATTCGATATCTACACAGGAAGACGCCCTTAACATCATCAAACTTATCACCGGTATGGCGAAATCTCTCAATATGAAGGCGGTTGCAGAAGGGGTTGAAACGCAGGAACAACTGGAAAGTCTTCAGGCTCTGGGCTGCGATTTCGCACAAGGCTATCTGTTTGGTAAACCTCAACCTGGTATTGATGGAAAAATCAGAAACGGTAAATCGCGAACGTCTCTGCTGGCAGATAACGACGACACATTACGCAGTGAACGTGGCTCTTAATCAGAGGGGGAGGGGAAATGTGATCCATCTCACCTCCCGGCAACCAAAATCTCCTGTGACGCCACGCCGTCTTCGATCTGCTTCGCCACTTTTTGTAAGGCCGGAAGGTGTTTTTCCGCGGCCTGTTCGATGGTCATCGCACTGGCCATATACACTAGGTTCAGGCAGCCGATCACACGCTGTTCGCTGCGGATTGGCACGGCGATAGAGGCGATTTTCTCCTCCTGATCCCAGCCGCGATAGTTCTGTCCAAAACCGTCTTTGCGCGCGCGGGTCAGGATGGCATCCAGCTTCAGCGGTTCGCGCGCCAGCTGGAATTCTTCTCCCGGTCGCGATGCCAGTATTTCGATCAGCTCCTGACGTTCATTCTCCGGACAAAACGCCAGCCAGGTCAGGCCGGAGGCGGTTTTCAGCAACGGTAGACGACGCCCGACCATCGCCCGGTGAAATGACAGGCGGCTGAAGCGGTGGGTGGTTTCACGCACCACCATGGCATCGACGTCGAGCGTGGAAACGTCGGTCGGCCAGATGACCTCGCGCAGTAAATCCCCCAGCAGCGGCGCGGCCAGCGCGGAAATCCACTGCTCGTCACGAAATCCCTCGCTGAGCTGGCGAACTTTGATGGTTAAGCGAAAGCTGTCATCGGACAGGCTGCGCCGGACGTAACCCTCATCCTGCAACGTTTCCAGCAGTCGTCTGACCGTGGTGCGGTGCAGGCCGCTCAGCTCTGCCAGCAGACCAACGCTGGCCCCACCGTCGAGCCGGTTTAACATATTTAATAACATTAACCCGCGGGTTAATCCGCGCACGGTTTTGTATTCGGTACTCTCGTCACTTTTCATATTCGTTGACAAATCTACAGATAAAACAACGTAGTGCACTAAGTGCACATCCAGGTATGTTTTGATTGTAGCGCAAAAACACCCTCCTATACTGACCGCACAATAAAAAATTATTCACATATTTTTAACAAAGCCAGGTGCGTCTCTCCAGAGGCTGCCATGACGTTTTGTCCGCGTAGTGAGGTTCTGAAATGACAACGATAAACCCGGATATCCAACCCGCTGTGCAACACACCGTGCAGGTGGCGATTGCCGGAGCCGGTCCGGTGGGGCTGATGATGGCGAACTATCTCGGCCAGATGGGCATTGAGGTGCTGGTGGTGGAGAAGCTCGATGCGCTGATCGACTATCCGCGCGCCATCGGCATTGACGATGAAGCGCTGCGCACCCTGCAGTCCGTCGGTCTGGTCGATAACGTGCTGCCGCACACCACGCCATGGCATGCGATGCGCTTTCTTACCCCCAAGGGCCGCTGCTTTGCTGATATCCAGCCGATGACCGACGAGTTTGGCTGGTCGCGCCGTAATGCGTTTATTCAGCCGCAGGTAGACGCGGTGATGCTGGAAGGGCTGTCGCGGTTTCCCAACGTGCGTTGCCTGTTCTCTCGCGAGCTGGAGGCGTTCAGTCAGAAGGATGGCGAAGTGACGCTGAACCTGAAGGCACCGGACGGTCAGCGTGAAACGGTGCAGGCCCAGTGGCTGGTGGCCTGCGATGGCGGCGGCAGCGTCGTCAGGCGCTCGCTGAATGTGCCATTCGAAGGTAAAACCGCGCCAAATCAGTGGATTGTGGTGGATATCGCCAATGATCCGCTCAGCACCCCACACGTGTATCTGTGCTGCGATCCGGTGCGTCCGTATGTCTCCGCCGCACTGCCGCACGCGGTGCGCCGCTTTGAATTTATGGTGATGCCGGGGGAAACCGAAGCGCAGCTTAGCGAGCCGCAGAATATGCGCCAGTTGCTGAGCAAAGTGCTGCCGAACCCGGACAACGTTGAGCTGATCCGCCAGCGCGTGTATACCCATAACGCCCGTCTGGCCGAACGTTTTCGTATTGACCGCGTGCTGCTGGCGGGCGATGCCGCGCACATTATGCCGGTCTGGCAGGGGCAGGGGTACAACAGCGGCATGCGCGATGCCTTCAACCTGGCGTGGAAACTGGCGCTGGTCATTGAGGGAAAAGCCGGTGATGCGCTGCTGGACACCTACCAGCAGGAACGCCGCGATCACGCCAAAGCCATGATTGATTTGTCTGTGACTGCGGGTAACGTGCTGGCACCGCCGAAACGCTGGCATGGCGCGGTGCGTGACGGCATTTCCTGGCTGCTGAACTACATTCCGCCGGTCAAACGCTACTTCCTCGAAATGCGCTTCAAGCCGATGCCGCAATATCACGTCGGGGCGCTGGTGCGTGAAGGCGACGCGAAAGCCTCCCCGGTCGGCAAGATGTTTATTCAGCCAAAGGTGACGCTGGAAACGGGTGACGTGACGCTGCTCGACAACGTCATCGGGCCGAATTTTGCGGTGATTGGCTGGGGCTGTAATCCGCTGTGGGGTATGAGTGACGAGCAAATCCAGCTGTGGCGCGCGCTCGGCACGCGGTTTATCCAGGTGGTGCCGGACACGCAGATCAATACCTCACAGGATAACCACGACGGGGTTATCCGTATTGGTGATACGCAAAATCGCCTGCGCGCGTGGTTTGCCCAACATAACGCCGCGCTGGTGGTGATGCGTCCGGATCGCTTCGTTGCTGCGGTTGCCATTCCGCAAACCCTGGGCAGCACCCTGAATAAACTGGCGTCGGTGATGACGCTCACCCGCACTCATGTCGCGGTTCCTGTCGAAAAGGTCGCCTGATATGCACGCTTATCTTCACTGTCTTTCCCACTCGCCGCTGGTGGGCTATGTCGACCCGGCACAGGCCGTGCTCGACGAGGTCAACGGGGTGATCGCCAGCGCCCGTGCGCGCATTGCGGCGTTCGATCCCGAACTGGTGGTGCTGTTTGCCCCCGATCACTACAACGGTTTTTTCTACGATGTGATGCCGCCGTTTTGCTTAGGCATTGGTGCCACGGCGATCGGTGATTTTGGCAGCGCGGCGGGAGAACTGCCGGTGCCGGCGGATCTCGCGGAAGCCTGCGCCCACGCGGTGATGAAAAGCGGCATCGATCTTGCCGTGTCGTACAACATGCAGGTCGATCACGGCTTTGCTCAGCCGCTGGAGTTTTTGCTCGGCGGGCTGGATAAGGCCCCGGTGTTGCCGGTGTTTATTAACGGCGTCGCTACGCCGCTGCCGGGCTTCCAGCGCACTCGCCTGCTCGGCGAGGCGATTGGTCGGTTCACCAGCTCGCTGAATAAACGCGTGCTGTTTATAGGCTCCGGTGGGCTGTCGCACCAGCCGCCGGTGCCCGAGCTGGCGAAGGCCGACGCCCACATGCGCGACCGTCTGCTTGGCAGCGGTAAGCAGTTGCCAGAAAACGAACGCCAGCTACGCCAGCAGCGGGTGATCAGCGCCGCCGAAAAGTTTGTTGAAGATCAGAACACGCTGCACCCGCTCAACCCCGTCTGGGATAACCGCTTTATGACTCTGCTTGAGCAGGGGCGTCTGGCGGAACTGGACGGCGTCAGCAACGAAGAGCTGTCCGCGATGGCGGGCAAATCGACGCACGAAGTGAAAACCTGGGTTGCCGCCTTCGCCGCTATTTCTGCTTTTGGTCACTGGCGCAGTGAAGGCCGTTACTACCGTCCGATCCCGGAGTGGATCGCCGGATTTGGCTCGTTGAGCGCCGCCACACAGAACTGAAATAGAACTGAAACAGAACTGAACATGCAGGAGAACATCATGACTTACCAACCGCAAACCGAAGCCGCCAGCAGCCGTTTTCTTGAGGTGCAGGAAGCTGGCGAAACCCTACGCGTACATGTCAATGACTGTGGGCAGGGCGAAGAGACCGTTGTGCTGCTGCACGGATCCGGCCCGGGCGCCACGGGCTGGGCCAACTTCAGCCGCAATATCGATCCGCTGGTTGAGGCCGGTTACCGGGTGATCCTGTTGGATTGCCCGGGCTGGGGGAAAAGCGATGGGATCGTTAACCGCGGGTCGCGATCAGATCTGAACGCCCGCATCCTGAAAAGTGTGGTCGATCAGCTGGATCTTCAGCAAGTCCACTTACTGGGCAACTCGATGGGCGGCCACAGCGCCGTGGCGTTCACCCTGAGCTGGCCGGAGCGCGTGGGCAAGCTGGTGCTGATGGGCGGTGGGACGGGCGGTATGAGCCTGTTTACGCCGATGCCAACTGAAGGCATCAAGCGCCTGAACCAGCTGTATCGCGAGCCGACCATCGAGAATCTGAAGTTGATGATGGACATCTTTGTGTTCGACACCAGCGACCTGACCGACGCGCTGTTTGAGGCACGACTCAATAACATGCTGTCGCGTCGCGATCACCTGGAAAACTTTGTCCAGAGCCTGGAAGCCAATCCAAAACAGTTCCCGGACTTTAGTCCGCGTCTGGCGGAGATCAAAGCCCAGACTCTGATTGTCTGGGGACGCAACGATCGCTTCGTGCCGATGGACGCCGGGCTGCGCCTGCTCGCCGGAATTGCGGGTTCAGAGCTGCACATTTACCGCGACTGCGGGCACTGGGCGCAGTGGGAACATGCGGACGCCTTTAATCAGCTGGTGCTGAACTTCCTCGCGCGACCTTAAGGAACGGAAATGACGAATCGTAATCTTGAACAGTTAGCCGCTGATTTACGCCAGGCACAGGAGCAGGGTGTCGCGATTGCCCCGCTGCGCGAATTGATTGGTGTGGACAACGCCGAGGCGGCCTACGCCATTCAGCACATCAACGTGCAGCACGACGTGGCGCAGGGGCGTCGCGTGGTTGGGCGTAAGGTGGGGCTGACGCACCCGAAAGTCCAGCAGCAACTGGGGGTCAGTCAGCCCGACTTCGGCACGCTGTTTGCCGACATGTGTTACGGCGATAACGACACCATCCCGTTTGAGCGCGTGCTGCAACCGCGGATTGAAGCGGAGATTGCGCTGGTGCTGAACCGCGACCTGCCTGCGACCGACACCACGTTTGATGAGCTGGTTAACGCCATCGAGTGGGTGCTGCCCGCACTGGAAGTGGTCGGCAGCCGTATTCGCGACTGGTCGATTCAATTTGTTGATACCGTGGCGGATAACGCCTCCTGCGGCGTGTACGTGGTTGGCGGCCCGGCGCAGCGCCCGGCGGGGTTAGATCTGAAAAACTGCACGATGAAAATGACGCGTAATAACGAGGAGGTTTCCAGCGGGCGCGGTAGCGAATGTCTGGGGCATCCGATCAACGCTGCCGTCTGGCTGGCGCGCAAAATGGCCAGCCTTGGCGAGCCGCTACGTGCCGGAGACATCATTCTCACTGGGGCGTTAGGCCCGATGGCCGCGGTAAATGCGGGCGATCGTTTTGAGGCCCATATCGAGGGTATTGGTTCAGTCGCCGCCACGTTCTCTGCGGCGGTTACAAAAGGAAGTCAGTCATGAGTAAGCGTAAAGTTGCCATTATCGGCTCCGGTAATATCGGCACCGATTTGATGATTAAAATTCTGCGTCACGGCAAGCAGCTTGAGATGGCGGTGATGGTCGGTATCGACCCGGGATCCGACGGTCTGGCGCGCGCCAGACGCATGGGCGTCGCCACCACCCATGAAGGGGTAACGGGGCTGATGGCAATGCCGGAATTTGCCGATATCGACATCGTGTTTGACGCCACCAGCGCGGGTGCGCACGTGAAAAATGACGCCGCCTTACGCGCGGTTAAGCCGGGGATCCGCCTGATCGACCTGACGCCGGCGGCGATTGGCCCGTACTGCGTGCCGGTAGTGAATCTCGAGGCCAACGTGGATCGGCTGAACGTCAATATGGTGACCTGCGGCGGCCAGGCGACCATCCCGATAGTGGCGGCGGTGTCCCGCGTGGCGCGGGTGTATTACGCCGAGATTATCGCCTCTATTGCCAGTAAGTCCGCGGGGCCGGGCACGCGCGCCAATATTGATGAATTTACCGAAACCACCTCGAAGGCGATTGAAGTGGTGGGCGGTGCCGAGAAAGGCAAAGCGATTATTGTGCTCAACCCAGCTGAGCCGCCGCTGATGATGCGCGACACGGTGTATGTGCTGAGCGAAGAGGCTTCTCAGGCAGAAATTGAGGCGTCGATTAACCAAATGGCAGCGGCGGTACACGCGTA
This sequence comes from Citrobacter sp. TBCS-14, assembly GCF_005280805.1. Lineage (NCBI taxonomy): Bacteria > Pseudomonadati > Pseudomonadota > Gammaproteobacteria > Enterobacterales > Enterobacteriaceae > Citrobacter > Citrobacter sp. TBCS-14. The sequence goes on along the minus strand of NZ_SZWM01000457.1, from coordinate 22,867 downwards.
CGTGCCGGGCTACCGCCTGAAACAGCGCGTGCAGTTTGAGGTCATCCCACAGGATAAACCGGTGAATCTGCCAGGTATTGGCCAGTTCTCTGGCCTGAAAACTGCGGTGTATCTGGAAGTGGAAGGTGCGGCGCACTACCTGCCAGCCTACGCGGGCAATCTCGATATTATGACCTCCAGCGCGCTGGCGACCGCTGAAAAGATGGCACAGTCACTCGCGCGTCAGGCAGGAGAAGCAGCATGAACGGTAAAAAACTCTATATCTCTGACGTGACCTTGCGTGACGGCATGCACGCTATTCGTCATCAATATTCGCTGGAAAACGTCCGCCAAATCGCTAAAGCACTGGACGATGCGCGTGTCGATTCCATTGAGGTGGCGCACGGCGACGGGTTACAGGGCTCCAGCTTTAACTACGGCTTTGGCGCGCACAGCGATCTGGAATGGATTGAAGCGGCGGCGGACGTGGTGGAGCACGCCAAAATCGCCACGCTGTTGCTGCCGGGTATCGGCACGATTCATGACCTGAAAAACGCATACCAGGCCGGTGCGCGGGTGGTGCGCGTGGCGACCCACTGCACCGAAGCGGACGTGTCGGCCCAGCATATTCAGTATGCGCGCGAGCTGGGCATGGACACCGTCGGTTTTCTGATGATGAGCCACATGACCACGCCGGAGAAACTGGCGCAGCAGGCGAAGCTGATGGAAAACTACGGTGCAACCTGTATCTATGTGGTCGATTCCGGCGGGGCAATGAACATGACGGACATTCGCGATCGATTCCGCGCCCTGAAAGCGGTGCTGAAGCCGGAAACGGAAACCGGGATGCATGCCCACCACAACCTGAGCCTCGGTGTGGCGAACTCCCTGGCCGCAGTGGAAGAGGGTTGTGACCGTATTGATGCCAGTCTGGCGGGCATGGGCGCAGGGGCGGGCAACGCGCCGTTGGAGGTGCTTATCGCCGCTGCGGATAAGCTCGGCTGGCAGCACGGCACCGACCTTTACGCGCTGATGGATGCCGCCGACGATTTAGTCCGTCCGCTGCAGGACCGCCCGGTGCGGGTGGATCGCGAAACGCTGGCGCTGGGTTATGCCGGGGTCTATTCCAGCTTCCTGCGTCATTGCGAAGTGGCGGCGGCGCGCTATGGCCTGAGCGCGGTGGATATACTGGTTGAACTGGGCAAACGCCGAATGGTGGGCGGCCAGGAAGATATGATCGTCGACGTGGCGCTGGATCTGCGCAACAGCAAATAAAAATAATGACGCGGCTGGCAACGTATCAGCCGCGCTTCACCTGCATCGTGACCTCAGAGGTACACCTCATGACAACCCGTACCCCCGCATCCTCCTCCCGTCTGACGCTGACCGTCGGGCTGTGTTTTTTAGTCGCCCTGATGGAAGGGCTGGATTTACAGGCCGCCGGTATCGCTGCCGTCGGCATCGCCCAGGCTTTTGCGTTAGATAAAATGCAGATGGGCTGGATCTTCAGCGCCGGTATTCTGGGATTACTGCCCGGCGCGCTGGTGGGCGGTATGCTGGCTGACCGCTATGGGCGCAAGCGGATCCTTATTGGCTCCGTGGCGCTGTTTGGCCTGTTTTCGCTGGCGACGGCGATATCCTGGGATTTCTCGTCGCTGGTGTTTGCCCGCCTGATGACCGGTGTCGGGTTGGGGGCGGCGTTGCCGAACCTGATCGCGCTGACCTCCGAAGCCGCAGGCCCGCGCTTTCGCGGCACCGCGGTGAGCCTGATGTACTGCGGGGTGCCGATTGGCGCAGCGCTGGCGGCGGCGCTGGGTTTTAGCGGTGTGGCCTCCGCCTGGCAAACTGTGTTCTGGGTTGGTGGGGTGATCCCGCTGCTGCTGGTGCCGTTGCTGATGCGTTGGCTACCGGAATCACACGTGTATGCCCAGCAAACGCAGGCCGCCGCCGCACCGTTGCGTGCGCTGTTTGCCCCTGCCACCGCGACCGCCACGTTGCTGCTGTGGCTGTGTTATTTCTTCACCCTGTTGGTGGTGTATATGCTGATCAACTGGCTGCCGATGCTACTGGTTGAACAGGGCTTTCGTCCCTCACAGGCGGCGGGCGTGATGTTTGCCCTGCAAATCGGCGCGGCCAGCGGGACGTTAATCCTCGGTGCATTGATGGATAAACTGCGCCCGGTGGTGATGTCGCTACTGATTTACACCGGGATGCTGGCTTCACTGCTGGCGCTCGGTACGGTGTCGTCATTGAGCGGTATGCTGCTGGCCGGATTTGTCGCAGGGATGTTTGCCACCGGCGGCCAAAGCGTGCTGTATGCGCTGGCTCCTCTGTTTTACAGCACCCCCATCCGCGCCACCGGCGTAGGCACCGCGGTGGCCGTTGGGCGCCTAGGGGCGATGAGTGGTCCACTGTTGGCGGGGAAAATGCTGGCGCTGGGCACTGGAACGGTAGGCGTGATGGCGGCCTCCGCACCGGGTATTTTACTAGCCGGGCTGGCGGTGTTTGTGCTGATGAGCCGTAAATCACAGATACAGGTTCAAGCCAGCGACTCCTGACCGTGCGCTCATCCGGACGTATGAGGTGTGACGCGCGGTTCCTACTTTCGGGGGAACGTCATTGGACGTCTCCGTTGCCAGAGTTGAATAAACCCTGATAGCGGAGGCGTTATGGCCTGGCGACCTTTTTTGTATCTTATTGTTAATCCTCGTCCTGTGTTGAGCGCCCGGCGCGGGCATCTGCGTCTGGTGCAGGGCTAACTTTGCATTGTGTTTACAAACGCGGTATAACAAACCTTCTTTGGATGTTTAGATGTCCATACGTTTAGAAGGTCATATGCAAACAACACAACAAAATGCGCCACTGAAGCGCACAATGAAAACGCGTCACCTGATTATGCTCTCTTTAGGTGGCGTGATTGGCACAGGGTTATTCTTTAATACCGGGTACATCATCTCCACCACCGGGGCGGCGGGGACGCTGCTGGCCTATTTGATTGGCGCGCTGGTGGTCTGGCTGGTGATGCAATGTCTGGGTGAACTGTCGGTGGCGATGCCGGAAACCGGCGCGTTTCACGTTTATGCCGCGCGCTATCTCGGCCCGGCGACGGGTTACACCGTAGCCTGGCTCTACTGGCTGACCTGGACCGTGGCGCTTGGCTCCAGCTTTACCGCCGCCGGTTTCTGCATGCAGTATTGGTTCCCACAGGTGCCGGTGTGGATCTGGTGCGTGGTTTTCTGCGTTGTTATCTTTGGCCTGAACGTCATTTCTACGCGCTTTTTTGCCGAAGGGGAATTCTGGTTCTCGCTGGTAAAAGTCATCACCATCATCGCCTTTATTATCCTCGGCGGGGCGGCCATTTTTGGCTTTATCCCGATGCAGGATGGTTCACCCGCGCCGGGGTTGAGCAATCTCACCGCAGAAGGCTGGTTTCCACATGGCGGCCTACCGATCCTGATGACCATGGTGGCGGTGAACTTTGCTTTCTCGGGAACCGAGCTTATCGGCATCGCGGCGGGCGAAACGGAAAACCCACGCAAGGTGATTCCGGTGGCGATTCGTACCACTATCGCACGACTGATTATTTTCTTTATTGGCACCGTGTTTGTGCTGGCGGCATTGATCCCGATGCAGCAGGCGGGAGTGGAGAAAAGCCCGTTTGTGCTGGTGTTTGAGAAGGTGGGGATTCCATATGCGGCGGATATTTTTAACGTCGTGATCCTGACGGCCATTCTTTCGGCTGCGAATTCAGGACTGTATGCTTCCGGGCGCATGCTGTGGTCGCTGTCGAATGAACGTACGCTGCCCGCCTGTTTTGCGCGGGTAACCAAAAACGGCGTGCCGCTGACAGCCATATCGGTCAGCATGCTCGGCGGCGTGTTGGCGCTGTTTTCCAGCGTGATCGCCCCGGATACGGTATTTGTGGCGCTGTCGGCGATCTCCGGGTTTGCGGTGGTGGCGGTGTGGCTGAGCATCTGCGCTTCGCATTTTGTTTTTCGCCGCCGTCACTTACAGCAAGGAAAGGCTGTGAGTGAATTGCATTATCGTGCGCCGTGGTATCCGCTGGTTCCCGTATTGGGGTTTGTGCTGTGCCTGGTGGCCTGTGTCGGCCTGGCCTTCGATCCCGCGCAGAGAATTGCGTTGTGGTGCGGGTTACCGTTTGTGGCGTTGTGCTATGGTGCTTATTTCCTTACTCAACCCCGTAAAGTAAAACAGGAGCCACACCATGTCGCAGAATAATCCGTTACGTACCCTTCTTGAGAAACAGGATTTCCTGTTGCTGGATGGTGCGATGGCGACGGAACTGGAGGCGCGCGGCTGTAACCTGGCCGATAGCCTGTGGTCAGCGAAAGTGCTGGTAGAAAACCCGCAGCTTATCCGCGAAGTCCATCTAGATTACTACCGGGCGGGTGCTCAATGTGCGATCACCGCCAGCTATCAGGCCACGCCGGCAGGTTTTGCCGCCCGAGGTCTGGATGAGGCGCAGTCGAAGGCACTGATTGGCAAAAGCGTAGAGCTGGCGCGTAAAGCGCGCGAGGCGTATTTGGCGGAAAACCCGCAGGCGGGTACATTGCTGGTGGCCGGGTCTGTGGGACCGTATGGCGCGTATCTGGCGGATGGCTCGGAATACCGTGGCGATTACGTGCGCAGCAAAGACGAGTTTCAGGGGTTTCACCGACCGCGCGTTGAAGCGCTGCTGGACGCCGGAGCTGACCTGTTAGCCTGCGAAACGCTGCCGAATTTTACTGAGATTAAGGCGCTGGCTGAACTGCTGGCGGAATACCCGCGTGCGCGTGCGTGGTTCTCGTTTACCCTACGTGACAGCGAACACCTGAGCGACGGCACGCCGCTGCGCGAAGTGGTGGCGTTACTGGCAAACTACCCGCAGGTGCTGGCTATTGGTATCAACTGCATTGCGCTGGAAAACACTACTGAAGCGTTGCAGCATTTACACGGCTTAACGGCGCTGCCGCTGGTGGTCTATCCCAACTCCGGCGAGCATTACGATGCGCAGAGCAAAACCTGGCACACTCACGGTGAAGCGTGTAAAACGCTGGCGGATTATTTACCCCAGTGGCGTGCGGCGGGCGCCCGGTTGATTGGCGGGTGCTGTCGCACCACGCCTGCGGATATTGCTGCGCTAAAAGCGCAAAGCTGAGAGTTTATCGGGCCTACATCGTTCACTATAGGCCTGATAAGCGCCTAATCGGGTCTACAGTGAATGATGTGGCGATACGGCTGGATTGTTGATCAGATATATGGTGCATTGAAATAAAATTAAAGAAGGGACTCCAGTGGAGTCCCTTTATTCAAAATGCAATAAACATACTTAGCAATACAGGAATACATAAAATCCACAGCATTGCTTCAATTTTAAACCCTAGTGTTAATCTGCAAGGCAAGCCTCTGATTAAATTATAACCCTCTATGCTCATACCATAATTAGAAATTTTATTATATTTGAAAATCAAAGTTTCCATAATAAATGCGACTTTAGTGAGATATAATCCTGGTGTGGTAAATAGACTTGCATTTTTACATATTATTGCTGTAACAGGCAATGGTCCTATTTCCTTTTCATAGATGTCAACAATTTTTTCATATGCTATCTTGTTGTAAAAATAAAAGATCATTATTAATAATCCATTAAACATTAAAGCAAAGCTAATGATAAGTTTTATGTTATCTTCATTTTGAATGAAAAATGTTTTCATAGATAATATGATCTCCAATAAAATTGCCTAATTTTTCACCAGCGTCCTCGCCATATTTTTCTGCAATCTTACCTGACGCAATAGTAACACCAACCCCTGTAACAAAACACAGAGTAGCACCGACACCACCAGCTTCTATAGTAGAAATCCCTAATACCCACGTACAAAGTGCAGTCGCAACACGCCCGGCAGCAGCGCCTGCCAGTATACTACTCCCCTGTTTTAATCCAAACTTACTATACTCTGTTATCGCCGCTTTTTTACAAGCACTTTTACGACCTTTTGAACAAGCGTCATAAACGTTTGATGTATATCCGGCAAAATCTAAACCTATGCCAATAAAACCAACAGTTTTCATCAGTTTAACTAATTTTGCCGAATTTTCAATATATGTAGCATAGCCCTCTATATTATCCACTCCAGTTTTATCCCATTTATGCATAATTGAGCTTGTTGATAAACCTAAAACTTTTTTAATACTATTATATTCTTCCAGATTAAGATGGGTTTTGGAGAATTTATTTAAGATAACATTTAATTTTTCAAACAGTCTTGCTCGTTGACCAAAAAATTCCTCCCCCGATATGATTCCTTTGTTATGGGTATACGTATCTTTATATAACTCCTGAATTTCAATTAATATTTGTTTTATTTCTTCGTAATAACTTTTACCTATCTCACTAATATATCCAAAACTATCTCCAGCATTTCCTAAATAATTACCGAAAAGTTGATATGAAAATGCATCTACGGCTCCTCTGTTATCATGCAATAACTTTGCATCCTGCAAGGTAAGTGGGGCCAGAGCTTTATCAATTCGATCTCGTGCTTTTTGTAATGCTTCAATCTGTTGCTGATCTTGTTTTTCAGGATCAACAACAATCAGAATTGAACCAGGTTGTTTTTTCATATCAGGATTCAGTTTGTGATATAGCTCTCTCGTACCATCGGGGGGATTAACAAAAATATACGGTTCATATGTTGATGGTTTAGCCTCATAGGGCAATACACAAAATCCCGCATCTACAGGCTCACGAGGCGGTTTATCCTCTTCAGCTTCAGTCGGACAATATGGCCCATGTGCCATCGTGAGCGGTTTTGGTACGTTCTGCGGCGTTACAGAGACCACTCTGTTTGTGACTGGTTTAGGTGTGGAGAGAACTTCACTCTCATAGAAATAACTGACATTTGAAATTGAGTTAATAAATCGGCATTTGCAAGGGCATATGCCAACGCTATGTGCTGTTCCGGCAGCCTGAACACCATGTATAAAATAACCTGGTTGCCCTCCTGCTATGTGGTAGAGTTTTTTATCTTTACCACATATATAGCTATCGCCATGTCGTGCCGTTGGCTGTCCGTCGAGTATATGATTAGTACAACCTGTTAAAATAGTGCCACCGCAGGTTGTTTTATCACCGACCCTTAAAAAATAGGCAACTCCCATACAATTCTCATTTTAATAAAGTTAAACTTTCCGGATTGCAAAAAAACCAGTCATTTTTCCATGTTGCCATATAAACACAATCTTCGATTTTATTTGATTCTTTGAGTTGCATATTATTATAAGCGATTAGACTTTGTTCTTTTAAATAGTCATTATGATAATTACATTGCGATTGAGTATGACTTAGAAAATCATGGAATCTTTTCTTCCACATTTGATGAAATCTATCTGTAACTTTTTCAGGTATTTTTAGGGTAAGGAGTCTTTCATTTTTACTGAAACTGCTAAAAGTATATTTGACGGGGGTTGTAACTTGAGATAAATGATAACCATGATATATAACATTGCATTGTTTATCAGCCCAAAACCCCGCACTCAACAGCAGATAATAATCATCGCTATTTTTGATGGCTTTATTCTTTTTTACCATTTCCCCAATGTTAAAATCATTCAGTGCATATGCGCTCCACTTTTCATTAAATTTTTTCTCTAAGTAAACAGAGTAAATTGATGCTTCCATCTTTGAATAAAAAATTAAAATGCCCTCGATACTTCGATCGTACCTCCTCCACAATGGCTCTAACATTTCTTCTTTTTTATGCGTTGTTTTGTTGTATATTCCACTGACACGGCCCAATACCCATAATTCGTGCTCGCTTATATATTGGGTGTGCTGATTTTCTTCCTGGTGAAAATACATTTTTGAATCTCTCTCATCCGTTGAAAGCATGATGACATACTATTTCCTCTGTGAAAGTTGTGCGGCTGATCGCATAAGCAATAAAAAAGCCTGAATCCAATTCAGGATGATTCAGGCTTGAAATAATTAAGTTCATATGCATTCACTTAATAAATATTTTATAAATATTTTTCCTTCTCTATAATCAAATTAATTTTATCTGGTCCGTTGTTTGATCGTAGCCCGGCACAAATTATGCCGCATCCGCCAGGACAAACATGCCGTACGGGTGGATTTCGAGGTAATACTGCTCGCCAGCGTTTGGCTGTAAGCGCGTGGCGTTGACCTGCAATAGAATTTCCTGCCCGTGCCACTCTACCGTGACCTCATACTGCGGCCCCATATAGGCGACGTGCTGGATCACACAGCGCTGGCTCTCCTCGCCGCGATCGCTGAGCGTAATTGCCTCCGGACGCACGCCAACCGTACCTTCTCCCTGGGTGGTGAAATGCAGCGGCCTTGGCAGGCGATAACCGTAAATATCGACAAACGCCTCGCTGAACGCGGCCGGGAACAGGTTGGCATCGCCCATAAAGCTCGCCATAAAGCGCGAGGCGGGCTGGCGGTACAGATCCTGCGGTGAGCCGATCTGCATGATATGTCCCTTGTTCATCACCAGTACGGTGTCGGACACCGCGAAGGCTTCGCTCTGATCGTGGGTCACGTACAGCGAGGTAATATCAAACTGCTTTTGCAGTTCGCGGATCTTGTCACGCATGCTGCGTCGCAGGTTGGCGTCGAGGTTACTCAGCGGTTCATCAAATAACAGCACCTTCGGTTTGAGGATCAGCGCCCGGGCCAGCGCCACGCGCTGCTGCTGCCCGCCGGAGATCTGATCGACATAGCGGTCTTCGAATCCTTCCAGATCCACCATCGCCAGCGCCTCTTTCACCCGCGCTTTCAGTTCGCTGCGCGATACACCGAGCATCTTCAGGCCGTAGCCGACGTTTTCACCCAGCGACATATGTGGGAACAGGGCGTAAGACTGAAACACCATGCAGATATCGCGCTGCTGGATGGAACGATGAGTAACGTCTTCGCCATCAATATAAATCTGCCCTTCGCTCGGTTTTTCCAGTCCGGCAACCAGGCGCAAAATGGTGGTTTTGCCGCAGCCGGAAGGGCCAAGCAGCGTCACCATTTGCCCTTGTGGGATGGTGAGATTGATGTTGTCGATAACCGTGTTGCTGCCAAAACGTTTGGTGACGTTGCGCAGTTCAACGAAATTTTTCTGAGTCATAGTGCGCTCCATTACGCCGGGTTTTTGGCTTTTGAACGGGAGGTACGTGATTCACCGATCAGCCAGTCAAAGATGAAAATAATTGCCAGCATCACCACGATCAGGATCGAACCGTAGGCAATGGCCACGCCGTATTCACCGTCTTCCACGCGGTTCAGAATGTAGGCCGTTGCGACGCGGGTATCTGGCGTGACGAGGAACACAATGGCGCTGACGGTAGTAATGGCGCGCACAAAGCTGTAGATCAGCGCGGAGAGGATAGCCGGGCGTAGCAGCGGCAGCAGGATGTGCGTGATGGTCCGTAGCGAACCGGCACGCAGGCTGAGCGAGGCTTCATCCAGCGATTTATCGATTTGCCCTAAGCCCGCAATGCCTGCACGAATGCCGACCGGCACGTTACGCATCACCATTGAGATAATGACGATGGCCGCCGTCCCGGTGAGGTACACCGGGGCGCTGTTAAAGGCCAGAATATACGAGACACCCGCCACGGTGCCGGGAACGGCAAAGCACAGCATGGTGGTGAACTCGATAGTTTTTTTGCCTTTAAACTGCTGGCGCACCACAATCCAGGCGATCAGCAGCCCGAAGATGGCGGTGATCGGCGCGGCGATCCCGGCGTACAGCAGGGTGTCGAGTAGCGAAGGCCACGCGCCGTCGCTCATCCCCTGACCAAACAACTTGGTAAAGTTCGCCAACGTCAGGGTGTAGTCCACGCCCCAGTTAACGGTGAAGCTGCCGTAGAAAATGCTGCCATACAGCAGGGCGTTAAAGGCGATCCATACCGCCAGCAGCGCGACTACGCTCCACACCAGCGTTACCGGCAGCGGTTGCACGTCGCCACGGTATGATTTACCGGAAACGGTGACGTACGAGCGTTTGCCGATCCACATGTACTGCACGCAGAACACCAGCAGGGAGAACAGCAGCAGGAACGCACCGAGCGTGCTGGCGGCCTGGTAATCGAGCTGTGAACCGGTGATGTAGAAGTAGATTTGTGTCGCCAGCACGTCAAAGTTACCGCCGAGTACCAGCGGGTTACTGAAGTCAGCCAGCGACTGCACAATGACAATCAAAAAGGCGTTTGCCAGCGCCGGTTTTAGCAGCGGGACAAACACGCCGTTAAAGGTCTGCCAGCGGCTGGCGCGCAGGGTGTACGACGCTTCTTCCAGCGACGGATGAATGGTTTTGATCGCCCCATCGAGGATCATAAACGCCATCGGGGTGAAGGCCAGCACCTGCGCCAGCCAGATGCCGGTAAACCCGTACAGCCAGTTGGTGTTGGTTAAGCCAAACCAGTCCACCATTAATTCGGTAATGTAGCCGGAACGGCCCATCATTAAGGTGACGCCAAGGCCGACGACAAACGGCGGCGTCACGATCGGCAGGATCGAGAAAATGCGGCCAATAATGGCGCTACGTCTGGCAATACGAGTGGTGTAAATCGCCAGCACCAGACCGAAGAAGGTACAGCCGACGCCGACGGCGATCGACAGCATAATGGAGTTGAGGATCACCTGAATGATATGCGCCTGCGACAGCACATTCATAAACGCCAGCGGGGCAAACTCTCCGGCGTCGTTGGTGAACATGGGAATGAAAATCGCGATGCTCGGCCAGACGATAAAAATCCCGATCAGCGCGACAATGGCGGTGAGCGATCCGATAACGAAACGGTCGCCACCCAGCCATTCTAGGCGGGTGAGCGCCAGCGTCATAATCGCGCCCAGCGCGACAAACAGTACGATGGTGGCATAGCCTAGGCCGCGTCCTTCAAGGGTGGCGCTGGCGACAATAAAGGCCATACAGAATAGCGACCAGCTCGCGTCGAGAGTGTGGCGGCTGCGCTGCTCGCGTTTGGCTTCCTGGAACGGACGTACCAGCAGCAGGCTCGGTAGCAGATACCACAACCAGCTAATATTGAAATGTGACCAGCTGTAGGCGGCGAGTATTTCCTCGCGCGTGGACTCCAGCAGTCCATAGTCCAGGCTCCAGCTTGGCAGCAGGGCAAACGCCAGCCAGCCGAGTAAAACCCAAAGGAATATCGCATCCCGTTTTTTCACGGGATGGAGTGCAAGTGTCTGTGACATAGCGGTTCCGGTGTTCAATCCTGATGTAGGCCGGATAAGCTTGTGCGCCATCCGGCATTCAGGGTGACGATCATTGCCGGATGCGGCGTTGCCTTATCCGGCCTACGTAACCTTATCCGAAGAAGGTCATCATGTTTTATTTGCCCATCTTCACTTCGCTAACCCACTTATTGATCAACGCTTTACGAACATCGGTAGAACCATATTTATCCATGTCGTAATTGATAAGCTTCAGGTCGTCGAGCTTCAGGGAGTTCGGTGACGTCTCGGCGGTGGTGTTGGTCAGGATCTGATAGGATTTGCCTTTCTTCCATGCCAGTTCCTGGGCATCTTTTGACAGTACCCAGTCAACGAACAGTTTGGCGTTGTCGAGGTTACGCGCGCCTTTCAGGATGCTGACGCCGCCAATTTCATAGCCGGTGCCTTCGCACGGCGAAATCAGCTCCAGCGGGGCGCCTTGTTCTTTTTCCAGCGAGTAGTCGTGCAGGAAGCCAATGCCGATCGCCGTTTCGCCACGGGCAGCGTTACGTGCCGGGGCAATACCAGACTTGGTGTACTGAGAAACGTTGGCATTGAGTTGCTTCAGGTAATCAAAGGCCTGATCTTCCCCCCACAGTTGGGCGAAGGTTGCCAGCGCGGTGTAGGCGGTGCCGGAGCTTTGTGGGTCGGCAATCTGGATTTCGCCTTTGTATTCCGGTTTAGTCAGATCTTTCCAGCATTTTGGCACTGGTAGGTTTTTCTCTTTCAGGCGCTGGGTATTGACGCCAAAGCCCAGAATACCGACGTAAACGGCGGAGGAGAGGTTACCTTTCACTTTCGCCGGATCGCGGAATTTCTCCATGATCTCGTCAAGTTTCGGTGATTTATATGGCTGCAGCAGACCCATCTCTCCGGCCTGAGACTGCGGATCCAACGTTCCGCCGTACCAGACATCCGCCTGCGGGTTTTTCTTCTCGGCATCCACTTTCGCCAGCGTACTGCCGGAGCCGTTGCGAATAAATGAGGTCTTCACATCATATTTTTCACCGAAGGCTTTGGTTTCGGTTTCGCACATTTCGTTGGTGGCGCTGCAGTAGACCACCAGACGACCTTCAGCCTGGGCAACGCTGCTTAACGCCGCCAGCGCGAGGGTGGAAGCAATCAGGGTAGAGGTAAGCGTCAATTTCATTGTTTTATCCTTTGACTGAGAGAAGGGGTAATGCCTGCAATAAGCAGCGGCATCAGCAATAAACCCATAACGACAGCGGCAACCGAGAGCAAACTGAACATTCCCGACCAGCCATAACGTTCAATGACCAGCGACAGCGGCCAACCCGCCAGCGCGGCCCCGAGATAGGCAAACAGCCCGAGAAAACCGGTGATCGAACCTGCGGCTGCTTTGTGTCCGCATTCGACAGCGGCCAGGCCAATCAACATCTGTGGGCCAAAAACAAAGAACCCCACGCTAAAGAAACAGGCCGCCAGCAGCGCATAGTGGTGAACCGGTGCCAGCCATAGGGCGGCGACAGAGACCATCAGCCCGAGCGTGAACAGCAAGATCATCGGCGCGCGCTGACCGCTGAACAGCACATCTGATCCCCATCCGGCAAATAGCGCGCCGAGCAAGCCACCGACTTCAAACAGCATCACCGTGGCGTTGGCGCTGAGCAGATTCACGCCGTGGCTTTCGGTCAGCCAGATGTTGCCCCAGTCGTTAAGCGCGATGCGGATCACATAGACCAGCACATATGACACGCCCAGCAGCCAGATCATCGGATTCTTCAGCATGGTGGTGCGTAACATTTGCCACAGCCCCATCGGCGGGCTTTGCTGCTGCTGGCGCAGTTCCAGCGGGTCCTGCCGCCATTCTCCAACCGTCGGTAATCCCTCTTCCTGGGGCGTGCCTTTCAGTTGCAGGGTGAGCCAGATCCCTAATGCCATGCTGATTATCCCCGGTGTCAGCATCGCTGCCTGCCAGCCCCACCAGTGGGCGGCGAAGGCGCTAATCAGCGGAATGATGGCTCCGCCGATGTTGATAGACATATTCCAGCAGCCCCACCAGAAACCGCGTTCGTTACGCGAATACCAGTGAGTCAGCAGGCGGGCGCAGGGGGGCCAGCCCCAGCCCTGGAAAAACCCGTTGAGCGTCCACACCACCAGCAGCAGCGTCAGTGATTCGCCAAAGGCGAACACCACGTTTAAGACGCCGGTGGCAAACAGGCCGATGCCCATAAATGCCCGCTGCCCGTGGCTGTCATGCCATAATCCGGCGGTGAACTTTGACAGGCCGTAGGTCAGATAAAACAGCGAACCCAGCAGGCCAATATCACTTTTATCCAGCCCCAGATCCGTTTGCAGCGCCGGGAGCACGTAGTTGACGCTTTTGCGCGTCAGGTAGAATGCGGCGTAGCCAATGACCATGCACATCAGTAGCCGGGGACGTAGCGCCCGGTAGCGTTGATCTGTTTCGCGTGATGCGCGTGCGTGCATGGCGGTCTCCATTTGTGCTGACTATAGGAAAGTGAAAGCAAAAGGGGATGAGAGAAAGTCCAGAGTGACTAAGACTTTTTCCTGGTTAATGATGGGTTTGTTGCAAATTTGTGGGCAGGTTAACAATTACCCGCGTACCGTTGTGCGACTCAAGCGTTAGCTCGCCACCCAGTGCGCTTACCCGTTCACGCATTCCCTGAATACCGAAACCGGGGATTTTTTCTGGCAGAATGCCCACGCCGTTGTCCTCAACGTGCAGAACCAGGCTGTGCTCCTGCTGGCGGAGCGTAATCGACACCTCGCTGGCGTTGGCATGTTTACAAACGTTATTGAGTAACTCCTGCAACAGGCGGTACAGCGTAAAGCGGACCGTTTCATTGTCTGGCGTATTTTTCAGCCGATAGTCAAACCGGCAGCGGATGCCCCGTTCGGCAAAGGCAAACTCATTCACCAGATGATGGAGCGCGTCTTGAAAGGACAGTTCATCGAGCGCGGGAGGACGCAGCTGGCGCAGCAACTGGCGGGTGGAGTGATGAATGCGCCGGGCAAGGTCATTGATCTGATTCGCTGCGTCCAGCGTTTGCTGTGGATCCTGTGCTCGCTTGACCAGCTGAGAGTGGATTTGAATGGCGGTAATGTTTTGCCCAATTTCGTCGTGCAGCTCCCGCGCCAGACTCTTGCGCGTATTTTCTTCGCTGCGGATCAGTTGCTCAGTTAACGCCCGTCGTGCCGTCAGCTCGGCTTCCAGACGCTGGCGATAGTGGTGCAGGTTCTGCGCCAGATGCTGCTGGCGGCTGATAGCGATACCCAGGCCAATACCCAACAACGCCTGGGTAGCGAGAAAAATTTCCAGTTCCAGTAAATTGCTGAACCCCACACCGATTTGCCGGGCGATGGTGATCATCATGCTGCCAAGCAACCCGGATAATACGCCGCCCTGCCAGCCAAACTTCCATGCCATCACCACGTTGGGCAGAAACACTACGATCAGCAGCAGGCGCTCAATGTCTGGTGACAGCACCATCTGAGTGCCGATGCCGATAATAAAAAACAGACTGCACCAAATGATAAGCGAGGTGCGCAGCGGCGGATTACGGGTGTCCAGTCCAAGCAAATGATAGCGGTGCTGCTGGCGCAGAAATTCGTAAATCAAATAAACAAATGGCGTCAACAGCACGCCGCCGGTAAACGACGCCAGGCCAATTAACATCGCCGGGCTTTCGATAAAGGGCGACAGGAGGGCGGTATTGAGCAATGCGGTGACGGTGACGGCGGCCAGTAGCAGCGTTAAGCGCTGCCAGTAGAGTGGGAAGCGGTGCCAGTAAGACTGGCCGATACTGGCCGGGATCAGGCTAATTAACGGTGCGGCCAGCAGAATATAACCATTTAATAATTGTTCGCTGTGTAGCCAGAACAGCATTAGCACCGGTGGTAGTACCAGCGCGGGCCAGTAGCGGCGTGACAGCAGGATCAAGAGTGCGAGATAGACGCCGTGTGGCAGAAATAGCGCTGCCTGCTGACCGTTTTGGGTCAGGTAAAATCCCAGCGTCCACAGCATCAGCCAGCCCGAACCCCAGGCCAGCAGGATAAACAGGGAGATCACCCAATGGCGAGCCGAGCGCGACATCAGTGCCCCGTCAGTAGCTGATGGTCGAGCGCAAAATGCACCAGGTCAATAGTGCTGTGGCATTGCAGTTTACCCAGCACGTTGGCGCGGTGGACGTGGACCGTTTTGTGGCTGAGGTCGAGCTTGAAGGCGATCTCTTTCACGCTGTCGCCTTTGACCAGCAGATCAAACACTTCGCGCTCGCGTGGGGTGAGCACTTCCAGCACCTGGGCGGGTTGTTCGCCGCCGCGTAGCGCCCGCAATGCGTCAGCGCACAGGTAATGCCCACCCATGCCCACTGAACGTACCGCCTGTACCAGTTCCTCAGGCCCGCAGCGTTTGGTCAGATAGCCGCTGGCACCGGCATCCAGCGCGCTTTGCACAAACGTCGGCGCGTCATAAATGCTGAGAATTATGGCGCGAAAGTTGGGTTTCTGCGCCCGCAACCGTTTTAACAGGCTCAGACCATTTTCATCCGGCATAGCGATGTCCATCACCGCCACGCTGACGTCATCGCGCAGTAACGCAGGCCAGGCATCTGCCGCGCTGCTGTATTGACCGATGACGTTAAGGTCATCTTCAAGACTGAGTAATTGCGCAAAGCCGGAACGCACCACCACATGGTCATCCACCAGCACAACATGGATCATTTTCTTGCTCTCTTGTCTGACAATGGCGTCTATGATGCCTGCCCGCATTACGCTGGCAATCACCGGGATGCTGTTATGTAACGAATGTAACAAAATCGCAATAATTTGCAGGTGTTGTAGGCCGGATAAGGCGCTTGCGCCGCCATCCGGCAACAGTGCCTGATGGCGCTGCGCTTATCAGGCCTACGAATTCCATCTGTCATGAGCGAAATAGCTAACTATTGCCGCTTTTTTTCTAAAAACGCTTTGTTCTTAGCCAGAATTTTTAATTCCTTTATCAAAGTGTGCCGTAACGAAATACTGCCCCACATAACAAGACAGGGGAGCAGACAATCATGGCTATATCATCGCGTAATACACTCCTTGCCGTACTGGCAGTGGTTGCATTTCAGGCGCAGGCGGTGAACGTCACCGTCGCGTATCAGACCTCCGCTGAACCGGCCAAAGTGGCGCAGGCGGACAACACGTTTGCTAAAGAGAGCGGGGCCACCGTTGACTGGCGTAAGTTCGACAGCGGGGCGAGCATCGTCCGGGCGCTGGCGTCTGGCGACGTACAGATTGGCAATCTTGGCTCCAGCCCGTTGGCGGTTGCGGCCAGCCAACAGGTACCGATTGAGGTGTTCCTGCTGGCGTCCAAACTCGGTAACTCCGAGGCGCTGGTGGTGAAGAAAAGCATCAACAAACCTGAGGATTTGATCGGTAAACGTATTGCCGTGCCGTTTATCTCCACCACCCATTACAGCCTGCTGGCCGCGTTAAAACACTGGGGCATCAAGCCCGGTCAGGTGGAGATTGTGAACCTGCAGCCGCCAGCGATTATTGCCGCCTGGCAGCGCGGGGATATTGACGGCGCCTACGTCTGGGCACCGGCGGTGAACGCGCTGGAAAAAGACGGCAAGGTGTTAACCGACTCGGAAAAAGTAGGTGAGTGGGGCGCGCCGACGCTGGACGTGTGGGTCGTGCGCAAAGATTTTGCCGAGCAGCATCCTGAGGTGGTGAAGGCCTTTGCCAAAAGCGCGATTGATGCCCAACAGCCCTATATTACTGATCCCGATGAATGGCTAAAGCAGCCGGACAACATCAGCAAGCTGTCGCGCTTAAGCGGCGTGCCGGAAGCAGATATTCCGGGACTGGTAAAAGGTAACACCTACCTGACACCGCAGCAGCAAACCGCCGAGCTGACCGGACCGGTGAACAAAGCGATTATCGACACCGCGCAGTTCCTCAAAGATCAGGGCAAAGTGCCCGCTGTGGCGACGGATTACAGCCAGTACGTTACCGATCGCTTCGTGCAATAAGGGGGCGCTGATGCTGCAAATCTCTCATCTTGCCGCCCGCTATGACGGAAAGCCGGTGCTGGACGACATCAACCTGACGCTCGACGGCGGTGAACTGCTGGTGGTGCTCGGGCCTTCCGGCTGCGGCAAAACCACGCTGCTGAATCTGATTGCCGGGTTTGTGCCGTATCAGCACGGCAGCATCGTGCTGGCGGGTAAAAAAGTGACAGGCCCGGGGGCCGAGCGCGGCGTGGTGTTCCAGAACGAAGGCTTGCTGCCGTGGCGTAACGTGCAGGATAACGTCGGATTTGGCCTGCAACTGGCCGGTGTAGAGAAGTTACAGCGTCAACGCATTGCGCAGGAAATGCTGAAGAAGGTTGGGCTGGAAGGCGCGGAAAAGCGCTTTATCTGGCAGCTTTCCGGTGGTCAGCGTCAGCGCGTCGGCATTGCCCGGGCGCTGGCGGCAAATCCGCAACTGTTGCTGTTGGATGAACCTTTTGGCGCGCTGGATGCTTTTACCCGCGAGCAGATGCAAACCCTGCTGTTGACGCTGTGGCAGGAGACCGGCAAACAGGTGCTGCTGATTACCCACGATATCGAAGAGGCGGTGTTTATGGCGACCGAACTGGTGCTGTTGTCTCCGGGACCGGGCCGGGTGCTGGAACGCTTACCGCTAAATTTCGCCCGCCGCTTTGTGGCCGGGGAGCCGAGTCGCAGCATTAAATCCGATCCGCAGTTTATTGCCATGCGTGAATACGTGCTAGGCCGCGTTTTCGCGCAACGGGAGGCGTTCTCATGACCGTGGTGATTAACGACAAACCCCGTCCGCGTGCGTTGCGCTGGCGCTGGCCGCTTTCACGTCAGATGACGTTAAGTGTTGGCACATTGGGCGTGCTTCTGGTGGTGTGGTGGGCAGTGGCGGCACTGCAATTCATCAGCCCGCTGTTTTTACCGCCGCCGGGGCAGGTGCTGCAAAAACTTATCGTCATTGCCGGACCGCAGGGCTTTATGGATGCCACGCTGTGGCAGCATCTGGCCGCCAGCCTGACGCGTATTGTCATTGCTCTGCTGGCCGCGGTGCTGCTCGGCGTGCCGGTGGGGATCGCGATGGGGCTGAGTCCGACGGTGCGCGGGATCGTCGATCCGATCATCGAACTGTATCGTCCGGTACCGCCGCTGGCCTATTTGCCACTGATGGTTATTTGGTTTGGCATCGGCGAAACCTCGAAGATCCTGCTGATCTATCTGGCGATTTTTGCCCCTGTGGCGATGTCTGCGCTGGCGGGCGTCAAAAGTGTGCAGCAGGTGCGGGTGCGGGCCGCTCAGTCGCTGGGGGCCAGCCGCGCACAGGTATTGTGGTTTGTGATTTTACCGGGTGCTTTGCCGGAAATTCTTACCGGGCTGCGGATTGGACTGGGTGTGGGGTGGTCGACATTAGTGGCGGCGGAGCTGATTGCCGCGACGCGAGGTCTGGGGTTTATGGTGCAGTCAGCCGGTGAGTTTTTGGCAACGGATGTGGTGCTGGCGGGAATTATGGTGATTGCCGTGATCGCCTTTATTTTAGAATTGGGTTTGCGTGCGCTTCAGCGCCGTCTGACGCCCTGGCATGGAGAAGTACAATGAGTGAACGTCTGAGCATTATCCCGCTGGGGCCCTATATAGGTGCGCAGGTCACCGGGGCGGATTTGACGCGACCGCTGAGCGATAACCAGTTTGAACAGTTGTACCACGCGGTACTTCGTCATCAGGTGGTGTTCCTGCGCGAGCAGGCGATCACACCACAGCAGCAGCGGGCGCTGGCGTTGCGTTTTGGCGACTTGCATATCCATCCGGTTTACCCGCATGCGCAGGGCGTTGAGGAGATCATCGTCCTCGATACTCACAACGACAATCCGCCGGATAACGACAACTGGCACACCGATGTAACCTTTATTGAGACGCCACCTGCCGGGGCGATTCTGGCGGCAAAAGAGCTGCCATCAACAGGTGGCGATACGCTGTGGACCAGCGGCATTGCCGCTTTTGAAGCGCTTTCAGAACCTTTCCGCCAACTGCTGAGCGGCCTGCGGGCCGAACATGATTTCCGTAAATCGTTTCAGGAGTTCAAATACCGTAATACCGAAGAAGAGCATCAGCGTTGGCTGGAGGCGGTGACAAAGCACCCACCGTTGCTGCATCCGGTAGTGCGAACGCATCCGGTGAGCGGCAAACAGGCGCTGTTTGTGAATGAAGGGTTCACGACACGAATTGTCGATGTGACGGAAAAAGAGAGTGAGGCGCTGCTCGGATTTCTGTTTGCCCACATCACCAAACCGGAGTTTCAGGTACGCTGGCGCTGGCAGCCTGACGATGTGGCGATTTGGGATAACCGCGTGACGCAGCATTATGCCAATGCAGACTACCTGCCGCAGCGGCGCATTATGCACCGGGCGACGATTCTCGGAGACAAACCTTACTATCGTGCGAGCTAACGTGCCCGATGGCGCTTTGCCCACCGGGCCCCGGCGTGCAGGCCGGACAGGGCGAAGCCGCCATCCGGCAACATCGCGTCATTAACGCAGAATTTTTTTCTCAGCCAGATCCAGGGCAAAGTAACTGAAGATCAGATCCGCGCCTGCGCGTTTGATCGAGCCTAAACTTTCCAGCACGACTTTCTCTTCATCTATTGCCCCTGCCAGGGCCGCGAATTTGATCATCGCGTATTCGCCGCTGACCTGGTAGGCGCCAATCGGCAATTCGGTACGTTCGCGAATATCACGCAGAATATCTAGGTATGCACCGGCCGGTTTCACCATCAGGCAGTCTGCACCCTGGGCTTCGTCCAGCAGTGATTCGCGAATGGCTTCACGACGGTTCATCGGGTTCATCTGGTAGGTTTTACGATCGCCTTTCAGCGCGGTGCCCGCGGCTTCGCGGAATGGACCGTAGAAGGAGGAGGCGAACTTGGTGGAGTAGGACATGATCGCGGTATCAGTGAAGCCCGCGGCGTCCAGCGCCTGGCGAATAGCCTGCACCTGACCGTCCATGGCGGCGGACGGTGCGATAAAGTCGGCGCCCGCCGCGGCGGCAACCACTGCCTGTTTACCGAGGTTCGCGAGGGTTAAATCGTTATCTACGCCGTGGTCACACAATACGCCGCAGTGACCGTGCGAAGTATATTCGCAGAAGCAAGTGTCGGACATGACGATCATCTCCGGCACGGTTTGCTTGCAAATGCGTGACATGCGCGCCACCAGTCCGTCTTCTTTCCAGGCATCGCTGCCGGTGTCATCGGTATGGTGGGAAATACCAAAGGTCATCACCGAGCGGATACCGGCGTTGGCAATGCGTTCGATTTCGCGTGCCAGATGTTTCTCTGGAATGCGCATCACGCCGGGCATGGCCTCGATGGCTTTGTAATCGTCGAGTTCTTCTTCAACAAAGATCGGCAACACCAGGTCATTTAAGCTGAGTGTTGTCTCTTCAAACATGGCGCGCAGCGCAGGGGATTTGCGCAGGCGGCGAGGGCGTTGGATTAGGTCTGTCATGGTATGCCTGATGTTTGTGGAATCGAAGGCCGTAGTATACCTCAACCTGTGTGTGGGTGTTTTACGAAAGTTGGCCTTATGCGAGTGAAACCCGCGTACCGTATTTTTAAAAATTTAATATGTGTTATTTATACTTTATTGAATTTATCATTTTTAATATCAATAGGTTTTGCTGTGGGTTTGATATTGTTTAATCGTTGATTAAATACCTTTCATTGTGCTTGTGTTTATTTGCTGTCCTTGTGGTTTTGTTTTTAATTATCATTGTATTGTATGGTTTATTTTATTAATTCTCCCATAATTTACTGAAAGTAAAGGGTTTATGCTTTTTTTGTTTGTATTTCGTTTATTGTCCGCATTCGGACTTAAAGTAAAGAATAATTGAACCTTTTATCTATGACGCCGCATAATCTTTCGGCGAAACATAATATGTTTACTATGCATTAATAATTGATGGATCAACTATATTACGTCCCTGAGGAGGGATGACAAATGCACACTTGGAAAAAGAAACTCGTAGTCTCACAATTAGCATTAGCCTGCACATTGGCAATCACTTCTCAGGCGAATGCTTCAACTGATATCTCTGGAACTACCTATACCACGTTCAATCATTACAATGATGCTTCCTACAGCGATGGTGTTTACTATGATGGATATGTTGGCTGGAATAACTACGACACGGATAGTATTTATAACGGTGATATTTACCCAGTAATTAATAACTCCACCGTTAATGGTGTCATTTCGACTTACTATCTGGATGATGGTCTTTCGACTAACAGTAATACCAATAGTCTGACGATTAAAAACAGCACTATTCACGGTATGGTAACGTCCGAATGTATGACGACGGATTGTACTAACCGTAGTGGTACCGATTATTACTACGATCGTCTGGCGATGAGCGTTATCAACTCAACTATCGATGACAATTACGAACATTATACCTACAACGGTAGCTATAATGACGCAGTTGATTCACACGTTGTAGATGTTTACAACCTGGGTACGGCTATCACTCTGGATCAAGAAGTTGATCTGTCTATCTCCGCCAACTCTCACGTAGCGGGTATTACCCTGACTCAGGGTTATGAGTGGCAGGACATTGACGATAACACCGTCAGCACCGGCGTAAACAGCAGCGAAGTGTTTAACAACACCATCGCGGTTACCGATTCCACCCTGACCTCGGGTTCATGGTCTGATGAAGGAACATCCGGCTGGTTTGGCAACACCAGCAATGCGAGCGACTACAATGGTAACGGTTGGAACGCTAATGATGTAGCATTAGCGGTTATTGCAAATCCAAATGCAGATAACGCGATGCAGACCACTGCCACGTTTAATAATTCTACGCTGATGGGTGACGTGCTGTTCTCTAGCAACTTTGATGAGAACTTCTTCCCGAACGGCGCAGATACTTACCGTGATACTGATGCCGACCTGGATACCAACGGTTGGGATGGTACTGACCGTCTGGATCTGACCCTGAACAACGGCAGCAAGTGGGTTGGTGCGGCAATGTCCGTACACCAGGTGGATTCCGATGGTGATGGTGTTTATGACAGCTACTCTGCGGGCACTGAAGCTACCGCTACGCTGATCGACATCACCGCCAACAGCCTGTGGCCTGATTCAACCTACGGTGTCGATAGTGACACGACCTCTTATGACGAAAATGGTCATGTGGTTGGCAACTCTGTCTACCAGAGCGGTCTGTTTAACGTCACGCTGAACGGCGCTTCACAGTGGGATACCACTAAAACGTCTCTGATTGATACTCTGAGCATCAACAGCGGTTCCGTTGTGAACGTGGGTGATTCTACGCTGATTTCTGACACCATCTCTCTGACCGGTGCTTCAGCACTGAACATCAACGAAGATGGGCATGTTGCGACGGATACGCTGTCTATTGACAACAGTACCGTAACGATTGCTGATGATGTTGCTGCTGGCTGGAGTGTAGGTAGTGCCGCGCTGTATGCCAATACCATTAACGTTACCAACAACGGTGTTCTGGATGTCGGCAACAGCACGGGCGATGCACTGCAAGTTGATACACTGAACCTGACCAGTTACACCGACGCTTACAACAATGTCAATGCCGGTGTTTTCGATATCAACAG
>NZ_SZWM01000456.1:289-494 GCF_005280805.1 Citrobacter sp. TBCS-14 | reverse complement strand
CACGATGACAACGACAATTGCCAATAGCGACCTGCCGGTTGCGCGCCCTGCATGGGACCGCTCGCGCCTGCAATCCCGCATTGTTCACCTGGGATGCGGCGCTTTTCACCGCGCGCATCAGGCGCTGTACACCCATCATTTGCTGGAAACCACCGACAGCGACTGGGGGATCTGTGAAGTTAACCTGATGCCGGGTAACGACCGC
>NZ_SZWM01000456.1:0-275 GCF_005280805.1 Citrobacter sp. TBCS-14 | reverse complement strand
TGGCGGAAAAAGGCGCGGACAACACCGTGCTGAAAGTGATCGGCTCAATGAAAGAAGCGCTGCACCCGGATCTTGACGGCTGTGACGGTATTTTACAGGCGATGGCGCGCCCGCAGACGGCAATTGTTTCGCTGACGGTCACCGAAAAAGGCTACTGCACCGATGCGGCCAGCGGTCAGTTAGATCTCAATAACCCGCTGATTAAACACGATCTGGCGAATCCGACCACGCCGAAATCGGCGATTGGTTACATCGTACAAGCGCTGTACCTGCGC
>NZ_SZWM01001239.1:0-538 GCF_005280805.1 Citrobacter sp. TBCS-14 | reverse complement strand
TCATCCTGCATCTTAACAAGGACGTTGCTTAAATCGCCAATCCCTCCCGCACTTCGGGCACTGGCCATTGGCAAAGATTCTAATGCCATATTCTACCCCTGATGAGTTGGTGTTATAAAAGCATCTTGATTAATTTTTTGCGTCTTATTCTGATAATTTTTAATGGCATCCCATCCATCATTAATGTAACCATCAAGCGCATCTTTGTGGCTAAAATCATCTTCTAGTATCCTGGGCTGAATCAAAAAGAGTCTTACCGCCTTCGAGGAATTGTNATATCGCCAAGCAATGGGATTTTAGTAACACCATCAGACAACTGATCGCGTGTATAGCCACCAATTAAAAGATTCTGACCGGCAGTCACCCGAGCCATGGTGCTGATAGCAGTATTTCCCACAACCGGTAACTGATCTACCGTTGCAGTATCACCTTGATCATCTTCCACAGTATTTCCATCTGTAATGTCAATATTCATCTCAACGAGTTTATTATCATCTGAAATCATTGGAATAACGTTGATGGAAGTACCATAAGTTAC
>NZ_SZWM01000454.1:249-527 GCF_005280805.1 Citrobacter sp. TBCS-14 | reverse complement strand
GTGGTTTCGCGCGATCCGCTGGATGTCGACAATTTCGGCAAGCAGAACGTCGGTATTTACCGTATGGAAGTAAAAGGCAAGCGTAAGCTGGGCCTGCAACCGGTGCCGATGCACGATATTGCGCTGCACCTGCATAAGGCTGAAGAGCGCGGCGAGGATCTACCGATTGCGATCACCCTTGGCAACGATCCGATCATCACTCTGATGGGGGCAACGCCGCTGAAGTACGATCAATCTGAATACGAAATGGCGGGGGCGCTACGAGAAAGCCCGTACCC
>NZ_SZWM01000454.1:0-173 GCF_005280805.1 Citrobacter sp. TBCS-14 | reverse complement strand
GGGCCATTTGGTGAATTTACCGGGCACTACTCTGGCGGGCGCAACATGACTGTGGTGCGCATTGATAAAGTCTCTTATCGCAGTAAACCTATTTTTGAATCGCTGTATCTCGGGATGCCGTGGACGGAAATCGACTATCTGATGGGGCCAGCAACCTGCGTACCGCTGTATCA
>NZ_SZWM01001243.1:0-557 GCF_005280805.1 Citrobacter sp. TBCS-14 | reverse complement strand
GTGGTTTAGTTTACCAGCGAGAAAGGGATGTCAAAAGAGAAGGGCATGAAATTAGCGGGGTTCAAGCGCAAAGACTTCAAAACCTTCTTCCGTTACGCGCCAGCGCACGTTGAAATCGTGTAGCCAGACGGCATATGTTTTGCCTGTCTCTTCACCCTTACGATACGCAGGACGTGGATCCTGTGCCAGTACTTCGCCGATAAATGTTTTCAGCAATGGATAACATTTTTCCAGCGTCAGGAGCTGTTGTTCAACCTCTGTAGTGAAACTTACCGCCATTTCNCTGCGCGTAGCTGGCAGTGGCGTCAGGCAGTGCTTCTGCAAATGGCAGATAAGGTTTGATGTCGACCACCGGCGTTCCGTCGACCAGGTCCAGACTACCCAGTTTCAGAATGACGCTCTCTTTGTGGCAGACAATTTCTTTTAACTCAACCAGCGACATACCGACAGGGTTAGGACGAAAGGTCGAACGCGTGGCAAAGACGCCCATTCTGGCGTTACCGCCCAGACGGGGTGGGCGCACGGTTGGACGCCATCCACCTTCCATTGTCTGATGA
>NZ_SZWM01000460.1:0-535 GCF_005280805.1 Citrobacter sp. TBCS-14 | reverse complement strand
TCATAAAAACGTAACACATTGGCACGACACAAGCACCAGGGAGAAGGTGAAAGGGGAGCGGAGTGTTACCCGCCCCCCTTAGGTGCGACTTGAATCTGAATTACTTAACGTATTTCAGAACGGCATCAAGGAGTTGCAGTGCTGCAACAATGAGTTTGAGGATAAGAATAGCGATATCCACGAGGCTCATACGCTCTCCTTTTGGTACAAGGAGCACGGTGCTGGCGTACCTCGCCGCTGCCTGTTGCCAGCACCTTTGTTGACATAACACAGTGTGCTCACACGGGGGTTAAGGCGCTGACGGCACCACCCGTTTCAGCCAGGACTTTTTTGCGCCGGTTTACTCTGCGGCCCCCGCATAACACATTGCGTACGGTGNAATCCGCAAAGCGATCCATACTCAGAAACGTCAAAATCCGTGCCTTAAATTGCGCGTTCGTTCCCGATCGCGTATACTTCTTGCGTTGACGTAACACAGTGTGTTCTGCGGTTACCAGCCGCAAACCCTGAAAAAAACCTCGCCCCGGCGGGGTTT
>NZ_SZWM01000459.1:269-534 GCF_005280805.1 Citrobacter sp. TBCS-14 | reverse complement strand
ACGCACAATCAGATCCTGACCATAGGCATGGAAGCGACCGCTCGGGATATTAATTTGTCCGTTCAGCCCCAGCCCCTGCTTATCCTGCGCCACTTTCAGATCGCCCGTCAGACGCGCTTTCAGACCAAAAGCATCAATACGTACGTTGTTGCCTACATGAATGTTCAGGTTGCTGTTGATCGGAATACCGGCGCTTTGCGGCTTCTCTGGCTGCAGGTTGTCGTTGAGCATGACCATGTCGCTGGACACCCCTACCGCACTTTCC
>NZ_SZWM01000459.1:0-192 GCF_005280805.1 Citrobacter sp. TBCS-14 | reverse complement strand
GGTAATACGAACCCTACTGCCTTTAGCCGCGACCCGCGCCCGCCAGTTGTCTATCTGACTCCAGTCGGCATCGCCGCTCAGGTTAATCTGCCCCTGCTGCGTACGCACCACGCCCGCTAACGTCGAACGCGTTCCGGTGAAGTTAACGGCTAACTGGCTGGGCTGCATGTCAAACGGCATAAAGTTGCCGTC
>NZ_SZWM01000458.1:368-1029 GCF_005280805.1 Citrobacter sp. TBCS-14 | reverse complement strand
CCAGATACAGCGGCGCAGATGCTGTACTTTGCGCAGCCTGAGTACCTGCGGCGGCAGGACATCGAGGGTTTGCGTACAGTTCTGCAGCCGTTGGCAAATATCTTCCACTACCAACATGTTCTCACGCTGATTTTTATCGTCCTTCATCAGCCATTCACCCAACTGCCAGGCGCGATGATCGTCAGGGTGATTGGCAACGGTTCCGGCCAGCGCCTCAGTGCGCAGTGCCATGTCACGCCGCCGATACAGACGTTCAGGGGAAGAGCCAAGAAAAGCAGATTCGGCGGAAAACGCCATATAGAAGTGGTAACAGTTGAGATTTAAACGACGGCTGGAGNNNNGGCTGGAGGCCATAACCGCCGCGGCATTAACTGGCTGAGAAAACTGTAAATCGGTCGCACGCGCCAGCACCACTTTGTCGAGTTCTTCTCCGGCAATAGTTTGGGTGGCAAGCTCAATAAGGCGCGTCCAGCCTGCTTTATCTGGCCAGTGTTGTTCACCGGTTAAATTCAGGCGCAGTGCGGGAAGCGGTTTTACCTGCGCAAGCGCTGAAATAAACGCAGCGGCCTGCGCGGCATCTTCACGCAACGACACGTCGCTATACAGGTGTAGTCGTAAGGTCGCAACCCCGGCACAGCGTCGCCATTCCAGTCGTGGCAGC
>NZ_SZWM01000458.1:0-155 GCF_005280805.1 Citrobacter sp. TBCS-14 | reverse complement strand
CATCCTAAAGCGTCAAACGCATCATTCAGAGGGAAAGGTATATCGTAAATACGAATTCCAGGTGCGGCTGGTATCTCTTGCGACAAATGACGCATCAAACTTTCCAGCGCAGTAGTGATTGAATGCACGCGGACCTCTCCCTGTTAAAAACCTCA
>NZ_SZWM01000292.1:341-539 GCF_005280805.1 Citrobacter sp. TBCS-14 | reverse complement strand
ATGCTGACTGCGAGACCCCTAACTTCGCTGCGGCGCGGGTAAAACTGCGTTCACGGGCAACGACAATGAGATAATAGAGATCGTTAAAATTATCACGCAGCATGCTTGTTCCCAATCCAGACCTGTTTCGATGTATGTTACAGATCAGAATTGAGATTCAGTAGTATTTCTGCTCATTTTGCACACTTCATTCCAGTA
>NZ_SZWM01000292.1:0-180 GCF_005280805.1 Citrobacter sp. TBCS-14 | reverse complement strand
TTAACCCCGTTCATCTTCTCCGCCTCCGCTGTCTGTTGGGCTCAACTTATTCCAGCGCAGAATGCGTAAAAAATGAAATGCGAATTTTTGCCAACGTTGTGCGCTATTTTGCATTTCAGTTTTTCATTATTTTCACCCACAATTAACACCCTTTTCACTAATACCATTTTGTATATAGAT
>NZ_SZWM01000559.1:0-496 GCF_005280805.1 Citrobacter sp. TBCS-14 | reverse complement strand
ACCAAACAACACGGACAACCAGCCGCCCTGTTTGTAGTACAGGAACTCCACCACTTCCGGCAGGTAGTTCACCTTGACGGTGATCGTCAGCTGATCTTTGGTCTGCCAGGCTTCATCCAGCACCACGCCCGGAAAGGCCTGATGCAGCGCAGCGAGATATTGTTGACCTAATTTTTCTTCAGACATGCTCAAACTCTCTTAAATCACGCCACCAGCAAGGAGACGAACNCAAAACCGGCCCAGGTCACGCGTGAAGTGGCGCAAAAACGCAGACGCGCCATGCTGTTTTCAAACAGGGCGATGACCAGCACGCCGAGGACCAGTTTGACGACGGCAATCACCAGCGCCAGCAGCAGCCCACCCGCGGTGAAGGTTTCCATCTGTCCCCACGGCAGGAACACACCGACGAACATTTGCAGAACGACCAGTTGCTTGAGGCTAATGCCCCATTTCAGCACGGCAAAACCGCTGCCGCTGTATTCAGTCAATGGACCTT
>NZ_SZWM01000560.1:268-599 GCF_005280805.1 Citrobacter sp. TBCS-14 | reverse complement strand
ATTGAAGCCGTGATCCCGGCGTTCCACGATTACAACGCCCGTATTGCCGAGCCGGGCGGGTTTCGTATGGATACCCCTGCATCGCGCCGTGAATGGCGAACGGAGAATGGCAAAGCCAACTTTATCGTCAGCCATCAGCGGGCGGTAGAGCGGGAAAATCAGCCTGCCGATACGCTGATACTGGCGACGCTACGCAGCCACGATCAGTACAACACCACGATTTATGGTATGAACGATCGCTATCGCGGCATTACCGGTCGTCGGGATGTGGTGTTTTTAAGCGCCGAGGAAGCGGCGGCTCGCGGTCTGAGCCAGGGAGATGTGGTCAACG
>NZ_SZWM01000560.1:0-188 GCF_005280805.1 Citrobacter sp. TBCS-14 | reverse complement strand
AATTGGCGCGTATCTGCCTGAAGCGAATGTCCTGCTGTCGCTGGACGCGGTGGACACACAAAGTTTGACTCCGGCGTATAAAAGCGTGCCGGTAATCCTTACCCAGGCATAGTTCCTGCTGTGAATTTTTCGCCTCTGAGCGCCAGTCGCTGCGTTGAGGTGTATGATGATGTCGACCTCTGTCCGGT
>NZ_SZWM01000566.1:0-477 GCF_005280805.1 Citrobacter sp. TBCS-14 | reverse complement strand
GTATATGTCCCCGAACTGTGGCCCACACACCTTAGATTGCGGGGATCGGGCTTTGTGAATGCCGTGGGAAGAATTGTCGCAGTATTTACGCCCTATGGCGTCGCTATCTTGTTGACCCGCTACGGCTCGATTACGGTCTTTATCGTGCTAGGCATAATGCTGGTGCTGTGCGCGCTGATTCTTTTTTGCTTTGGCATCGAAACACGCAAAGTTTCGCNGATTCTTTTTTGCTTTGGCATCGAAACACGCAAAGTTTCGCTGGAAGAGATTTCAACGCTGGCCTGAGATAACGTGCCGACAGGGGAGATCCTGTCGGCATCAATTAGCGCTGGGTTTCCAGCCAGTCGTCCAACGTATACAGCGTTGCGCCCGCCGCCGCCATGTCCATAAAGGCGTTTGCACTGTCCTGGGGGTGAATATTGACGCCACGGCAGCCATCGGTAATAACGCTGACGGTATAACCCAAATCGAGCGCAT
>NZ_SZWM01000567.1:348-559 GCF_005280805.1 Citrobacter sp. TBCS-14 | reverse complement strand
GGGAAATCCGGAGAAAATGTTCAGCCGTGCGCAGGCAAAGCGTGTATCGGCAGCCTGCATATAGGGGGAGGCCGCAGAGAGCGCAATAAAGTGGGGGACAAATCGCGACAGGCCGTGCAGCAGGTAAATCGCATCGTCACCGTTGGCACAACCGATATGAACATGCTGACCGAAAACCGTTGCCTGCTGAATAAGGTAGCCGAAGTTCTCC
>NZ_SZWM01000567.1:0-175 GCF_005280805.1 Citrobacter sp. TBCS-14 | reverse complement strand
CCGGTTGCCATCTCCAGCATACTTTCGGTGATATCGTGCTTCACCTCGCCGACAGTGAGTTCTGACTTCACGGCGTCAATCAACCTGGACGCGTCCTGACTCAGATCGTAGCCCGGAGGATTGATTACCTGCATTTCCAGTTCAATACCTAACGTAAAGGGGTCTGAGACATGAA
>NZ_SZWM01000568.1:0-478 GCF_005280805.1 Citrobacter sp. TBCS-14 | reverse complement strand
GGTGTCGGTGGTTTCCGGCTCGATTCGCGGCGAAACCCTATCGCTACCGCTACAAATTGAATTACTGGAGCAGGACTACAACACGGTCGGCTCCTTTACCGCCGCGGCGCTGTTAACGCTGATGGCGATTANTGGCGATTGTTACCCTGTTTTTGAAGAGCATGTTGCAATGGCGTCTGGAGAACCAGGAAAAACGCGCGCAGCAGGAGGAAAATCATGAGCATTGAGATTGCCAATATTAAGAAGTCTTTTGGTCGCACCCAGGTGCTGAACGATATCTCACTGGATATTCCTTCAGGTCAGATGGTCGCGCTGCTGGGGCCATCCGGCTCGGGCAAAACCACGCTGCTGCGAATTATTGCCGGGCTGGAACATCAGTCCAGCGGGCATATCCGTTTTCATGGCACCGACGTCAGCCGTTTGCATGCTCGCGACCGTAAAGTGGGATTCGTATTCCAGCACTATGCGCTGTTTCGCC
>NZ_SZWM01000569.1:0-527 GCF_005280805.1 Citrobacter sp. TBCS-14 | reverse complement strand
CATTTGCTTTAATGATGGCGGAAATGGGTTCCGCCTATCGGAAAGAAGAGGGTGGAATCTATTCGTGGATGAATAATAGCGTTGGACCTCGCTATGCCTTTATCGGCACCTTTATGTGGTTCTCCTCCTATGTTATCTGGATGGTCAGTACTGCCGCGAAAGTCTGGGTACCTTTTTCAACCTTCTTATTTGGCGCAGACATGACCCAGCACTGGCGTATCGCGGGGCTTGAGCCTACGCAGGTCGTCGGACTGCTCGCCGTTGGCTGGATGATTCTGGTGACCTGTGTGGCATCCCGGGGTATTAATAAGATTGCGCGTATTACGGCAGTAGGCGGAATTGCCGTAATGTGTCTTAATTTAGTTCTGNNGGTGGCCACTTTGCTCAGGATATTAATTTCATTTCCTCGCCTAATCCGGGATATCAGTCCGGTCTGTCCATGCTGTCATTTGTGGTATTCGCCATTTTTGCTTACGGCGGAATAGAGGCCGTGGGTGGATTAGTTGATAAAACGGAAAAACCCGAAA